>CAYTHO010000086.1:18042-24034 GCA_964437595.1 uncultured Anaerolineaceae bacterium | reverse complement strand
CGCAAGTGTGGGCGGCATATGAAGTGAGCGCGGACGGGCGGGGGCTGGATGGATCGTTCCCGGCGGTGATGCTGCACTACGCCATCAACCGGCCGGTGGGCGCGGTGCGCGGTGAGAGCGACCTGGCCCCCCTGCTGCGCTGGCTGTCTCGTTATTCGGCCTGGCTGGAAGACCGGGCGCGGCTGAACCGCTACCGGAATGCTTTTATGTTCATCGTGAAAGGGCGCTGGGCGGACGAAAATCAACGGGCCGCGCGCCAGTCCGCGCTGGCGACCACGCCGCCGCCGCCGGGGAGCTTCCTGGTGGTGGATGAAAGTGAGAGCTGGGAAGTGCTGAACCCGCAGCTTGAGAGTCAGGACGCGGGGGAAGATGGACTCGCGCTAAAGAAAATGCTGGCGGCGGGGGCTGGGCTGCCGCTGCACTTTTTGGCCGAGCCGGAGAGCAGCACCAAGAGCACGGCGGAGTCCGCGGGCGGGCCAACCTACCGGCACTTTGAGCAGCGGCAGGAGTTCTTCTGCTGGCTGGTGGGAGACCTGGCGCGGGTGGTGGTCAGGCGGCGGAAGATGGTAACGGCGCGGGTGAAGGTAGATAGTCAAATCCAGGTGACCGGGGCGGACCTATCCGCGCGGGATAATGCCGCGCTGGCCGTGGCAATGACGAGCAGCATGAGCGCCCTGGCGGACCTGCGCGACCGGTGCATCATCGACGACGCGGAACTGCTGCGCATGGCCTACCGCTTCGCGGGGGAGGTGACAGACGTGGAAGCGCTGCTGGAGCGGGGCAGGAAAGCGGGGGCGCGGATGACGTCGAGGCCGGAGGGAGAGAACTCAGGCGGGGTGAAGCTGCCGGGGGTCTCCACCAGGGTGATCGACAAGGAGACCGGCGAGTCAAAGGGCAAAGCGGAGATTTAGCTCGTAGGTACAAGCTGCTTATAAGAGTAAAGATTTATCACCACAGATGAACGCTGATAAACACAGATAAAGATTTTCCCTCTTATCTGCGTGCATCTGCGTTCATCTGTGGTCGATTCCTTTTGATAGGGTGTACAATCGTTGTGAACTGTCTTCCGCAAGGATTCTTTCGCATGGAACCTACCGCACCCCTCCCCGTCACCGACCGCGCCGGCTGCCTGATCCCGCTCGAAGGGCAAGAAGGCGCGCGCATCTGCTCTTCCAGCGGCACGCTGCTGGCGCGCGGATATCTGCGCGTGGTGATCGGCGGGCGTGGGGCGTACATCGAATTTGCGCCCGAGCAGATGGCGCTGGAGAACCTGCACATCCCGCGCGATCAGGAATGGCGCATTGGCAGTGACCATGCCTTCTATATCGAGCACCGCTCGCGGGACGAAGCCAACGTCAAGGTCTACGAACAGCGCCGCACGGTCACCTATGCCGATTACCAGATCGGCAGGTTCTACATCGCCCCGGCGGATGTGATCTTTTGTTAGGAGAGATTCGCCAGAATGCGGTACTGCTGGCGAATGAAAATGCTGTACCGGGGCGGACGCCATTGGATGCAGCGGTGAAGTAGTTCAACGGGAGGAATGATGGCTGATCGTGATAACCTACTGCGCGGAAAAACTGCCCTGGTGACCGGGGCGTCCAGCGGGCTGGGGGTCGATTTTGCCCGCGAGCTGGCCCGCCGGGGCTGCAACCTGGTGCTGGTGGCCCGCCGCGAAGACCGCCTGCGGGCGCTGCAGCAGGAGATCCAGCAGGCCTATGGGGTGGTGGTGGATACGATCGCCCTCGACCTGGGCGCGCCCGGCGCGGGCGAGCAGCTCTACCAGCGCACGGCGGGCAGCGGGCGCGCGGTGGATGTGCTGGTCAACAACGCCGGGTTTGGCGTGTACGGCGCGCACATGCGTATCCCCTGGGAGAAGGAAGCTGAAATGCTCCACCTGGATATGATCGTGGTGGCGCAGCTCACCAAGCTGTTCCTCAAGGATATGCTGGCGCGCGATTTCGGCTTTGTGATGCTGGTTTCCTCGATCGGCGGCTTTCAGCCCTCGCCCGGCTACGCCGGCTACTCGGCGGCCAAGAGCTTTGTGCTCAACCTGGGCGAGGCGCTCAGCTACGAGCTGCGCAAGACCGGCGTGGGGGTAACGGTCGTCTCGCCGGGCGTGACCGCCACCGAATTCCTCCAGGTAGCCGGGCAGCAGCGGCACAGCCCGTTCCAGCGGTTGATGATGATGCAGTCCGCCGACGTGGCGCGCATCGGCGTGCAGGCCATGCTCCAGCGCCGCGCGAGCGTCGTCCCGGGCTTCTTCAACGCGCTGATGGTGTGGCTGAACCGCCTGGCCCCGCGCCGGGTTTCCGCCGCCGCCAGCCAGCGCTTTGTGGGAGGCATGCAGGAATAAAGGGCTGGTTCAGCGCCCCAGCAGCAGCATCACCAGCGAGATCAACCCGGTGAAAATCCCGCCAAAAAACGCCCGCACGCCGAAGGACATTTGCCGCAGGTTATCCACAACCAACTGCTGCTGAACCTCATCCACATCGCCGCCGGACACATAGCGCGCCGCGGAAGCGTCCTGCACCTGGCGCGAGGTGGGCGAGCCGATCAGGGTGATCCCGGCGACCATCACCTGCATGGCGGCGGCGTAAAAGAATCCATCGCTCCACTGGCGCGGCGTGTTCCAGCCCGCGATCAGGCCCCAAACCGCCACCACCAGCAGCGCCGCGCAGGCCAACCAGAACAGGCGCAGCGTGTGCAGAATCCACAGCGCCCAGACCGGTAGGGCTTTGCGGTTCTCGTTCGGATTGCTTGGGGAGGAAGAGGAGGTCATAGGGAGTCCTTCGGTATCAGTCAGGTTTGTGGGATGATTTTACACCAAACGTGGTTATAATTCATCTGCCACTTTTATCTTTCGAATACAACGGAGAGAATGATGGATTGGGACAGTGAAAAAGGACAAAAACTGGCCGAACGGCTGCGCAAAGAAACGGTAATCTGGCTGACGACTGTGCGCGCCGACGGCATGCCTACGCCGACGCCGGTGTGGTTCGTCTGGGAAGGGGAGAGCTTCTTCCTATACTCGCAGGCGGATTCGTACAAACTGCGCAACCTGGCCGCAAATCCTAAAGCCTCCCTGAACCTGAACTGCGATGCGGATGGTGAAGGCGGCGTGGCGGTATTCACCGGCGAGCTGCGCGTGGCCGAAGGCGAGCCGCCCGCGATCGACAATCCGGTGTACCTGGAAAAGTACCGCCAGGGCATCAAGCACATCAATATGACGCCGGAGAGTTTCTCAAACGACTATTCCGTGCCGCTCCGCTTCCATATCAAAAAAGTCCGCGCATGGTGATGCCTTGATTTACGAAACGATCCACAACCTGCAAATCCCCAAGATCGGCTTTGGCACCTGGACCATCGGCGGGCGGGGCAGCCCGGATCCGTCCCTGGATGAAGCCTCGCTGCTGGCGCTGCGTTCGGCCCTGGACCTGGGCTACACCCACTTCGACACCGCCGAGAACTATGCGGATGGCCACGCCGAGGAGCTGCTGGGCCGGGCCGTGCGCGAATCCGGCGCGCCGCGCGAGAAGCTGTTCATCACCTCCAAGGTGGAGCCCGACCACCTGGCCTACGCGGATGTGCTGCGCTGCTGCGAGAACAGCCTGCGACGGCTGGGGATGGCATACCTGGACCTGTACCTGATCCACTGGCCGCAGGTGGGCATGGACCTGGCCGATACCTTCCGAGCGCTCAACCAATTGGTGCGCGAGGGGAAGGTGCGCTGGCTGGGGGTGAGCAATTTTAATCTCAAGCTGCTCAAACAGGCCGCCGCGCTGTCCGAAACGCCCCTGCTGACCAACCAGGTTCCGCACAGCATCCCGGACCGCAAGTACGCGCAGAACGGCGTGCTGGCGTACTGCCAGCGGAATGATATTTTGCTGACCGCCTACACCCCGGTGAAGCACCGCTTTACGGCGGGCAATCAGACGCTCAAGGCCATTGCCCAGGCGCGCGGGGCAAGCGCCCACCAGATTTCGCTGGCCTGGCTGGCGATGCAGCCGCGGGTGATCACCATCCCCATGTCGTTCAACCCGCGGCACCAGGCGGAGAACCTGGCGGCGGCGGAGATCGTTTTGAGCGCGGAAGAAATGGCGCAGTTGAACGGCATGTTCGAATAATTCCTTTCCCAGCCTGCCCGAACCAGCGAGGTTTCCCATGACTCCCGACTCCCTTCCCCGTTTTGGCATCTTCAAAACCGAGGCCCGCGTCATCCAGTCGCGGTACGTTGAACAGGCCTACGACCTGGGCATCTGGCTGCCCTTCAGCTACACCAGCTCCGACCGGCGCTACCCGGTGCTGTACGTGCTGGACGGCGAATTCCTGTTCCCCATGGCGGCGGGCCTGATGCCCACCCTGGTGGGCAGCGGCGAGGCGCCGGAGATGATCGTGGTGGGCATCGCCTACCACGGCATCGCGGATTGGCCCGAATTTGGCGACCTGCGCGAGCGCGATTACCTGCCCCAACCCATGCAGGAGCCGGGCCGCGTCTCGCGCCAGGCGCAGTACATCGACTTTTTCCAGAAAGAGCTTTTCCCGCTCATCGAAAGCGCCTACCGCGCCGACCCCGCCGAGCGCGCGCTGTTCGGCTTCTCCGGTTCCGGCTTCTTCGCGCTGGACATGCTGTTCAACCAGCCGGGGATGTTCCGCCGCCACATCGCCGCAAGCTGCACCTGGCCCGGCGCGGACGCCTATTTCGTGGACTGCGCGCGCAAATACGCCAGTCCGCCCAACCGCCCGCCGGTGAGCCTGTACCTGTCCGCCGGGGGCCAGGAAAAGGATTTTCTGCCGGGCTTTTCGCGCGTGGTGGTCGAACTGCAGCACCTGCGCAATGTGCGCCTGTTTCACGAGGCGCACGGCGGCGAAGGCCACAGCGCCGGGAACATGGCGAAAGCGTTCCTCAACGGCGTTAAGGCGATATTTGGGTAAACGGCGCGAACATTTTTCTTTTCTGGCTCATTTCCCTAAATCCGTTATAATAGGTTAGGTCTATTAAATTTTCGTCTAACCAATCTATTATTTTGCTTGTAAGGGCAAATAACAAAACTAAAAAACCGTCGATCTGTCATGTCTTTGAACCACCTCCATACGCCATCCACGCGCCGCGAAAATTCGTCTCTGAATCTTGCGCCTGGGGCGTTCTTTTTTTGTTGGGTGGCGCCGTCCAAATAAACATACATCACAGCAGGAGATCCATTTTGAAAATCACTACCACCAATTTCCGTATCTTTTTTTCCATCCTTTCCATCATCGTTGTGCTGGGTTCGTTGTTTGCCAGCCCCGCCCCGGCGCGCGCCGCTGGCTACTACAAAGTGATCCATACCATCACCATCCCAGGGCTGGTGGGAACTGTGCGCGGGCTGGCCTACGGCAGTGACGCGCTGTGGGTCGCGGATGATAATTTTATCTACCGGGTGGATCAAACCGGCAGCGTTGTGGCCACCTACGACCCGCTGCTGGATTCGATCACCGATTTGGGCTGGTTCGAGAACAGCCTGTGGGCGCATGCCTATTCTACGGGCCTGCATAAACTGGATGGGAATATGACGGTGATCGAATCCCATTCGTTCGGAGCGGGCATGAACAGGGCCTTCGAATGGGTGAATGGAACCCTGTACCTTACTGAAAACAACTGGACCATCCAAACATTTTCCCGGGAATTCGGTCCCATCACCAATTTCCTGTTTCCGGTTTTAAGCGTTCCACGGGGCATGGCGTATGACGGCAGCGCCCTGTGGTCTGGCGACCTGAACGGCTGGCTCTACCGCTATACGACCGGCGGCGTCGAGCTTGCCTCTGCCGAAATTTCGAGTCTCGATTCATCCTGCACCGCTGCGGCATGGAAGCACCTGGCCTACGGCGCCAATTCGCTCTGGTATGCCTGCAATACCAGCATCTACCAGTTAGATGTGCAGGATGACTTTGTCGATGTGGAGGCCGGGCTGGCAGATGCCGCATATAGTGAGGCGGTTTGGGGCGATTACGA
>CAYTHO010000086.1:15383-17942 GCA_964437595.1 uncultured Anaerolineaceae bacterium | reverse complement strand
TGGAGGCCGGGCTGGCAGATGCCGCATATAGTGAGGCGGTTTGGGGCGATTACGACAGTGACGGCGACCTGGACATCGCGCTGATTGGCCATGACGCGAGCAGCGCGGACCCCTTCACCAGAATTTACCGCAGCAACGGCAGTTTTTCCTTCACCGAGGTCAGCGCGGGCCTGTCGGGCGTGTACAGCGGCTCGGTCGATTGGGGCGATTACGAAAACGACGGCGACCTGGACTTACTGATTACGGGCTGCTCCAGCCTCAACTGCACCACGCGCCTCACGCGCATCTACCGTAACAATGGCGGCGCGTTCAGCGACGCCGCCGTCAGCGGGCTGCCCAACGTGGGGCGCAGTGACGCCGAATGGGGCGATTATGATAACGACGGCGACCTCGACGTTCTGCTGCTCGGCCATACCGGGGCCAGCGGGGGCGAACCGGGCGTCACCGGAATTTACCAGAATGCGGGTGGGGGCGCGTTCAATCCGGTTGGCTTCCTCGATGAAAACGGTTCCCCCCTCACCCTTAACCTGTACGAAGGGGCTGCCGCCTGGGCTGATTACGATAACGACAACCAACTGGACGCGCTGGTGACCGGCTGTACGACCAGCACCTGCGCGGAGACGTCCCTGGCCATTTTCAAGAATCTCGGCAATAACACCTTCCAGCGCGGCTTCCTGGCCACCGGCGCGCGCTACAGCTCGGTGGCCTGGGGCGACTACGACAACGACGGCGACCCAGATGTTCTGCTGGCGGGCAGCGCGGGCCAGAGCGGAACCGCGCAGTGCCGCACCACCCTCTACCGCAATGATAACGGCGCCGCGTTCACCGAGATCAACACGGGCATCGGCGGGGTGTGCAATGCTTCGGTGGCCTGGGGCGATTACGACAACGACGGGCGGCTGGATATCGCTATCGTCGGCGCGCAAATTCCCGGGGGCAACGCAATGCCCGCAAAAGTGTACCGCAATGCTGGCGCGGGCGTCTTTACCGATATCCGTTCCTCGCTGGGGGTGAGGAAGGATGGGTCGCTGGCCTGGGGCGACGCGAATAACGATGGCCGCCTGGACCTGCTGCTGACCGGGTTGATGGATACCAGAGTGTACCGCAACGTCGATGATATATCCCTGCCCAACGGCAGCCCCAGCGCGCCGGATGGACTTTCCGCCGAGGTTGTCTCCGCGTCTTCAGCGCGCTTATCCTGGGATGCCGCCGCCGACGTTGAAACGCCGCCGGGAGGCCTTTCGTATAATGTGCGGGTGGGAACCACCAGCGGGGCCTCCGACGTGGTTTCGCCCGCCTCCGCCGGTTCGGGCTACCGCAGGGTTCCCCAAACCGGCAACGCCGGCGCGGACCGGTCTTTCCTGCTGGCGGGTTTAAAGGCCGGGCAGGCCTATACCTGGAGCGTGCAGGCGGTCGACCAGGCCTTTGCCGGGTCGACGTTTGCCGCGCAGGGCAGCTTTACCATGCCCGCGGCGCAGGTGGCCTTCGCATCGCCGGAGGCGCACGCCGGGGAAGCCGCTGGCAGCGCGAAACTGGCGGTGACGCTGAACGCGCCTTCCATCCACACCGTCACCGTGCAGTATGCCACCAGCGACGGCACCGCCGCGGCTGGCTTGGACTATACCGCCGCCAGCGGGACGCTCACCTTTGCGCCCGGCCAGACCAGCCAGGAAATCTCCGTTCCCATTCTGGAGGATGCCGTGGATGAAGCCGCGGAATCCATCGTGGTGACGCTCAGCGGGCCGGTCAACGCCAGCCTGGGCGCCAACGCCGCTGCTTCCCTCTGGATCACCGACGACGATCTGCCAACCGTGCGGTTCAGCGCCACCACCTACAGCATCCATGAATACACCCCCATCGCCACCATCACCGTCACCCTCAGCGGCCCGCCGGACCCGTCCGAGACGGTTACGGTCGATTACCGCACGGCAGATGGCACGGCCGCGGCCCCCGGCGACTACACCGCCGCCAGCGGCACCCTGGTATTTGGCCCCGGTGAAACCAGCAAGACCTTCACCGTACCCATCGTAAACGACAGCGAGCCTGAACCCACGCAAGATATTGTGATGGAACTGATCGACCCCGCGAATGCTTCATTGGGCGTGCCTTCCACGGCCTGGCTGAACATCCTGGACGATGACGTCTATTCGCCGCCCTCAATCCGCTTCCAGTCCAGCAGCTACAGCGTCATGGAAAGCAGCGGGTCTGCCGCCATCACCCTGACGCTGGATACGCCGTCCAGCCGGACGATCAGCGTGTACGTGATGTCGAACGGGGGCAGCGCCACCCCCGGCGCCGATTACACCGCCGTGGGCCAAACGATCATCTTCGAGTCTGGGGAGACCACCCAGACCTTCAGCGTGCCCATCACCGACGATATGCTGGTCGAGAGCAGCGAGACGGTCACCTTGAAGATCAGCTCGCCCATCAACGCCAGCATCGGCGAGCCCTCGCAGTCCGTGCTGACCATTGTGGATAACGACGGCGGTTCAACGCTGCCGTCCATCCGCTTCCAGTCCAGCACGTACAGCGTTGAGGAAGGGGCGGGGTTTGCCACCA
>CAYTHO010000086.1:0-15283 GCA_964437595.1 uncultured Anaerolineaceae bacterium | reverse complement strand
ATCCGCTTCCAGTCCAGCACGTACAGCGTTGAGGAAGGGGCGGGGTTTGCCACCATCACCCTGGCGCTGGATAAGACATCCAGCCAGGAGATCAGCGTGTACGTCGCATCCAGCGACGGCACAGCCACCGCTGGCGCCGACTACACTGCCGTGGGCGAAACGGTCACCTTTGCGCCCGGGCAAACTACCCAGACCTTGCGCGTGCTCATCACCAAGGACCTGCTGAAGGAAGGCGATGAGACCCTCACGCTGGGGCTGCGCTCGCCCTCCAACGCCGGCATCGGCGCGCCGTCACAGGCCACGCTGACCATCCTGGCGAACGATGCCGTGTTCTTTACCTTCCTACCCACCCTGAGCAAGTAGGGGCCAGGGCCATTCGCAGCGTTGGCGAACAACCGATGGGCGCGCCGCGACTTTCTGTCGCGCCGGCGCGCCCATCGGCTGCCGTCGACCGACAGGCTTCCTGGCATAGGCCGGGCGGCTCGCGAAACGCCCCTACAAAACGACGGGATGTAGGGCGCCCATCCCTGGGCGCCTGTCTTCGTCCCCTACGGCATATCGCGGCGAATTTTACGATGAAAGATATTTTTCCAGGCGGCGCTTGCCGAAATACGACACGAGAAAATAAAACCCTACTACCACAGCCACGCCGATAAACGGGAAAAGCACCTCATACCACCGCTCCGGTTCGGGCAGGCCATGGATAAAATAGGTAGGGACAGAGATCAACGCAACCGCGACCAGGTAGATAGCCAGCAGCTTTTTGAAAGACAGCACCGGCAGGATGCCGCTCAAATAGAGCCGGAGCGCCCAATACCCGCCGATCGAGAGCCCAAGCAGCCATGCAAGCGGGTTTGTCTCGCTGGTAGGGAGGCCCTGCATGTAGCGCTTGTAGAAGAGAAGCCCGGCCAATCCAATCTGAGTGAGGTGCAAGAATAAGAATGAGACCTGCCCATTCATCCGCTCGGTCCGTTCGTCCATCATCTGTGTTTTCATCTTACCGTTCTCCCTTGATCCAAAATAGATCATCCAGCCGCTTGCCTGTGACCTTCGCCAGTGCAAGGCACAGTTTGAGGGTGGGGTTATACTTCCCAGCCTCGATCAACCCGATGGTCTGGCGGGTTACCCCCACCCGTTCCGCCAGTTGTTCTTGGGTCAGGTCCTTCTCAACGCGCGCCAGTTTGACTCGATTCTCAATCTCGATATCTTCCATCTCGTAGGCTCCATTGTTTCGGCTGTATCCATTGTAGCACATATATTGCAAAAAGTAAAGTATATATTCCATAAAGGCAGATATATATGGCTATCTCTCATTCGATAAAGTCTTATATAATTTCAATGGGCTGGTGGTACGATCCTCGCGTACGGCTGGAGGGCTGCGATGGGCGACATGAATTTCGGATCTTCTTCCGGTAGGGTGGACTCCTCTCCGGTGCCTGAACCGGCGGCACCGAAACCGCTGCCGTGGTACGAGGTATGGCTGCGGGTGGTCACCCACCCCTCCGGCGACAGTTTCCGCCGCATCCTGGCGGACCCGACGGCCAGGCCAGCGCGCGCGTTCACCTGGGTCGCGGCGGTCGGGGCGGCCTTCGGCCTGCTGCGGGTGGTGTTCAGCCTGGCCAGGGGCGTTCACCTGCTCAGGGGCGTGGACCTGTTTGGGGTCGGCAACCTGGGTTTGCTCACCAGCCCGCTGGGGCTTGCGGTGACCAACATAGTGATGGCGGTGGCCGGCCTGGCGCTGGGCGCGGCGATTTTGCGCGGCATCGCCGCCCAGATGCGGGGCGTGGGAAACTACCGGGACCTGGTGTACTGCCTGGGCGCGGTGCTGGCGCCCATCAATTTCATCTCGGGCCTGCTCTCGCTGTTTACGCCGCTGGCCAGCAGCCTTTCCAGGGTCGCGGGCGGCAGTATGGCGCTGTTGTCGAGCTGCCTGGTGCCCCTATCGCTGGCCCTGGTGGTCTATACGGTTGTGCTGGCTGTGCTGGCGGTCGAGACGGTGGAGAAGTTTGGCAGGAACAAGGCCATGTACACGGTGCTGGCGCCGTTTGCTGTGGTGTCCATGTTCGCATTGTGCTGGTTGGTGAATTACACCCTCTCCATGATGAGCCGGATGGGGCCGTAGCACAGGAAATGTTGATATTTGCCAGGCATCTCTCTCCAAAATCGCGGTGAAGATTTACCCCGCCACCCGGTAGGGGCGCAGCGGGACTTTCAGGCACCTGTGCCGTTCTACCCCCACGCTGCGCCCGGGGTAGGTCGTCCACGCCGTAGCTCCAGCGCAAATACCGTTTGGGCGCAGCGCAGCCGAGGATGGTTATGACGCTTTTTCGTCCCGCTGCGCCCCTACAAAATGACCACCTCTTTCACCTCCAGGCTGCCCTCAACCACCTTCACCTCCACGGTTTCTTCCCCCACCGTGACCGTCCCCCAGCCGCTGGCGGTGGAGAAGAAGCAGGTGAACGGGCGCGCCTCCAATTTCGGCGAAATATACAGCGTCTTGGTTGGCGCGTCGTAGCGGAAGCCGCTCAGCGCGATGAGCAGGGCGTAAGAGGCCATGGCGCGCGCGTAGTAGCTGCCGCACTCGTACTCGTTCCACGGGTTGCGCGTCTTCCCGTCGAAGCGGGAGCGCAGGGCCTTGACGATGGTCAGGCCCTCGTCCACCAGGCCCTCGGCGATCAGGTGGGAGGCCACCTGGTACTCGATGCCGGTCCACACCTCGTCGGAGTAGACGAAGGGCAGGGTGGGCTTGCCGCCCCTGGGCCAGGTGCACAGTAGCAGCCCGGGCTCATCGCCCAGCGCGTAGCCGGGGCGCTGGGTGTTGGCGTGCTCCCACAGGCTGGGCCGGAAGTTGTGGGCGAAGATCGATTTTAAGTTCGCGCGGATATGCTCGCGGTTCTGGTAGCTTTCCACCCCGCACAGCCGCGCCAGCCACGCCCCAAACACGCCGTCGGAGATGCAGCCCGCGCCGTACTGGTACTTGGGCCCCTCGCTGACGCGCAGGGCGTGCTCCTCCGGGTTGGCCTCGCGCAGCGCCGCCAGGTCTTGCTCGGTGGGCGAGGCGCGCAGGCCCATAAGCTGCACCTTCTGCTGGTAATATTCGCCGTTGAACAGGTGCTCGTCCATGTATTTTGCCCCGCGCTGGCCCAGTTCGCGGTATGCCGCCGCCTGGGCCTGCCAGTCCGCCCCGGCGCGCTCTTTCAAGGCGTTGATGATCGCTTCCATCGCCGCCAGCGCGCCCAGGTAAAAGCTGCTGCACATGCCGTCCGCGCCCCAAAACTCGATGTCGTAGGTGTTGTGGTGCGGCTCCACCAGCACGCCCAGGCGGTCGGGGTCCCAGGCGGCGATGCAGTAGTCGAGGCTCAGCTTGAGGGCCGGGAACAGCCGCGCCAGCCAGTCGAGGTCGCCGCAGATGGTGTACTCGCGGTAGGCCTTCATGATCCCGCCCAACTGCCCGTCCGAGGCGGCGTGGAAGGTATGCGGGGTGGGGCCGTCGGGCAGCGCCGAGCGGAAGGTGACGTGCCCGCGCCGGGGCGAATCGGGGGCGGAGTCGAGCGAGCGCTCCAATTCCTGCTCGCGCAGGGTGCGCTCTAGCTGGGGGAACAGGTGCGGGATGGCCTGGGCGTAATTCCACACGTGCGTGCATGAGCCGTGGCAGCACCCGCAGGTGGGGAAGCAGCCCTCCCAGGCCCACATATTGCCGTTGGCCTGGCGCAGCACGGTCGGCGACTTGAGGATCGCCAGGTTGGCCGAGACTGCGTCCAGCACGTAGGCTGGCAGCGTCGAGCTAAACAGCGCGTCGTGGAAGGCCTGGGTGCGGGCGCGCAGGGAAGCATAGTTGCGCTGCACGTACAGCAGCACGTCGCGGGCGTCGCTCCACAGGGTGGTGTAATACGGCTTCCAGCGCGGTGCGGATTTTTCGGCATGGCAGGCGCTGTCCGCACCGCACGCTTCCGCCTGGGCCTCGCCGTGCCCCGCTTCGCCGTGCGCGTAATGCACGTTGGGGAAGTACCACGCCACCACCACCGGGATGGTCACCGTTTCGCCGGGGGCCAGGGTATGCTTCACCAGCAGCGAGCCGCCGTTGCGGCCCTCGGAACCGGCGGCTTTGCTCCCGTCGTTCTCGGTAAAGGTCCCCGTGGAAACTTCCTTCCACAGCACCGTCGTGCTGTCGAACCAGCCGCCGCGGAACCACATGGCCTTCACCAGCGGCTCGAAGCCGATCACCCCCAGCGCGCACGAGCCAAAGGCCGCTGTGTTGGGGTCTTCTTCATTATATAGGTAGAGGCCGCGCGTACCGTGAAGAGGACCTAACCCCCTCGGTCCCCCTTCCCTAAAAGGAAGGGGGAAGCGGAGGGCGGCACCCTGGTTCCCACGGTCTCCGTGGGAACCCCCTCCGCGACGCTCCGCGTCGTCTTGCTCCTGCGCCGCGCCCGAATCGTGAAGAGGACCTAACCGCCTCGGTCCCCCTTCCCTGAAAGGAAGGGGGAAGCGGAAGGCTGCGCCTGTTTCCCTGATTGACTGCTCACTGCTCACCGATTGACTATTCCCCAATCCCTCTTCTACCACCCCATTCCTCGTCTTCGCATAGCCACCGTCCGCGCCCATAGCGAAGTGCGAGATATGGTAGCCAAATTCAAAGGGGACGGCTTGCTCGCCGGGGTTGCGGAAGGTGTACTCCAGGATCGCGCACGGCAGGGAGGAATTTTTGTCGTCCAGGGGGATCAGCGGGTTGAAGCCGGTGATGGTCACCGCCAGCGGCGCGGCGGTTTCGCCGGGGGAATGGCCCTCGCCCGGCGCGGCGGAATCTGTTAATTCCACCCTCCCAAACGGATATTCGCCCTGAAATTCCGCATGGCGGAAGCGCGGCAGGCCCTCGTGGCCCCCGCTGCGCGCGCCCTGGCCCTTCAAGCCCTGGTCGTAGATGCGCCCGGCGGGCAGCGGACCCTCCACCAGGCGCGCCAGGCCCAGCTCCGGGAAGTACAGCGTGGCAAAGGCCGCATCGGATGGGGCGTGCCCGTCCGGCAGGGCGCTGGTGGCGGGCGCATTGCGGATCGAAAAATCTTGCAGTCCGCCCTGCGCGTTGAGGCACACGCAGCCCGCGCCAATCCCGCCCAGCGGCATCGCCACCTGGATGGCATCGTCGCCGGAGAAGCGCCGGGTTTTACCGGCGGCATACAGCGTTTCTTTTGAATAAGGGGAAGAAGGGGTCACGGGAATTTTCTCCAAGACGAATCGCAGTTTGAAAACCACGGGATTTCCTGGCAGGCCGGTATAAAGATTTCACCTTGCAATTTGTTTAACGCAGCCGGTCTCGATATTTCAGCGCAAGGTATGCATACAGGGTGATCCAGGGGTTAGGCATGCCTTTCGCGCCAGGGTCGAACGCGCATTTGGGCATTTTCCAATCCAGGGAATAACGCCCCTGCTCGTCGCGTTTTTCTTCGAGCAGCGCCCAGGCTTCCGCGAGGGCCGGGTGGCTGCCGAAGCCCATTTTGCTGAGCGCGTACAGCGGCTCCACCAGGCCCAGGAGGTGATGGAATGGATAGATCATGCCTGGCTGCCCGGTGACGTATTGGTCTGGGTGATTGCGCTTGAAAAAGACCCTGCGGTCGAGGAAATATGCCACCAGGCGCTGGCATGGGGCGGTTTGCCAGACTTCGGGCAGCTCGGCGAACAGCAGCAGCACGTTTTTACTGCCGCGGATGCAGGATTTGGTGGTGGATTTGCCATACGATTTGGTGCAGAAATAACCGCCGTCGAAGCGGGCCTGCGAGAGGCAGAAATCGATCGCCTTCTGCACGCGCGGGTCGCCGCGGTAGCCCATCCGCAGCAGGCCCCGGATGGTCAGCGCGTAATAACAGGATTGGTCGTTGGGATAGGGCCGGGCGCTCCACGGCATGGTGGAATAACTGTCTTGGAACGCTCCATTTTCATACTGCTTGGAGAGAAACATCTCCACGGCGCAGTCCACCAGCGGGTGGGTGCGGTCGAGCGCCAGCTCGCCCAGGTAGCCGATGCCCAGCTCGGGGCAGTTATCGGATGGCCCTTTGCGCGGCCACGCGCCGCCTGGCTGGATCAGCGCCAGTACCTTCGCCGCCGTCTTGCTGCCTGGGATGCAGGCTTTCGCCGCCTGTACTTCGGGGTCGGTCTCAGGGCGGTCCAGAAGTTCTGTCAGCGTGCGAACTTTGATGGATGGGCCGTTCTCTTCCAGCAGCCAGGACAAAACGGGATCTGGAATGGTCATCACGCCTCCAGGTGGGATAAGGTTCGGATAACGGTTAGGGCAGCGCGGGCGTCATGGCGCTGGCGCCATTTCCAGCAACTTCTTCAAGGCCTCGTATGAGATCAGCTCGTTGATCGCCTCCACGAACGGGATGTGCTCGGGCGTGTCGCTGGCGATCGCGCCGCGCAGCAGGATGGGCTGGAGGTCCAGGTCTTCCGCGCCTCGGCAGGTGGAAAGCACGCAGTATTCGGCGCAGAAGCCGGTGATGATGACGGTGTCGATGCCCTGCTTGCGCAGTTCGTCTGCCAGGGGCGTTTTGTTGAAGGCGTTGCCGTAGGTTTTTTGGATGTGCAGGTCGCCGGGCTGGATGCACAGGTGCTCGGGCAGGTCGAAGCCTTCTTCGCCAGGCACCAGGTGATCGTCGGGGTCGATGTGCTGGACGGAGATCACCGGCAGGCCTTTTTCTCGAAACAGCGCGATGGCGGCGTTGATGTATCCGATCGCGCTGTTGAGCGACTGGGCCGTGGTGGGGCTGCCGAAAAACTGTTTCTGTACGTCGATGACGAGTAATGCGGGTTTCATACTATTCTCCAATCGATCGTGGGTGATATATGCATATATATGGCATGATAACCCTGCCCTGCTCACCAGCCCGCCTTATTTGAGCGCGGCGGGGATGAAGACCTGGTCGAGTTGATAGGCGTAGCGCAGGTCGCCATAGGTAGGGTCGGCATAAGCGAGGCGGGGTTTGCCCGTGCTGTTCAGATCGATGGCGAGCTGATCAACGAACATGCCCACCTGCGGGTCAACCTCGGCTGCGCTCCAGGCGCCGTTGGCTTGTTTGGCATAGACTTTCAAACCCGTGCTCAATTCGTTGAAGGCCAACACCGGCAGCCCCGCCGAGTTTGTCTGCATGGAGAGACCTTCGAAGGCGAGCATGGGTGTGAGACTCTCGGTGTTCCAGGTGTGGCCCGGCAGCAATAGCGCCATCTGGCTGACTTTGAGAACGCCTACATTGCTGTAAGCGATGAGCGGCAGGCCGAGCTTGCCCAGCGCCATTGCCACATCGCCGCCAGAGATACCGCTCGCCAGGACTTCTGAGGAGAAGGTGGTGAGGGTATCGCCGTTCTTGCTGGTTCTTTTGGCGTACATCAACTTGTCGCCGTCGGTGTAAAGGAAGCAGGGCTGGTCGTCAGCGCCGATGACGATGGCATAGGAGCGCCCCCCGTCGGCGGTTCCGCCGTTGGGCAGGGGCGTATGCCGCCACGTGGTGCCGTCGTAATAAGCGTATGTGGGATACCCGCCCTGGCGCAGGTAGGCGAAGTGGCCGCGCCCCGCGCTGTCTACCGCCATGCCGATTTTCTGGTCCTCGTCCCCGTCGACCAGGACCGTGTCGGCGTTCTCTTTGGCCCAAGACATTCCGCCCAGGGGCGCGAGCGTGCCCGTCGCGGAGACCAGGTTTGGCACGTCGATGTAACCCACGCGCACGCCGCCGGAGGGCGGAAGCTGGATGGCAGCCGCGGCGACGGGAGCGTAGGTCTGGATGGTGGAGGTCACGGTTCCGGACGGTTCGAGGCGGTAATATTTCAACGCCTCGGCGGTCTCGTCGAAGGCGACGATGTGCGAGATGCCGTTCTTGACGGCGATGGCCGGCTTGCGCCCTACGATCTTCGAACGGTCGAAGTTTTGCGCGGCAGACCAGCTTCCGGTAGTGCGCGTGGTCAGCGAATAATCGCCAGTATCGGGGTCCTGATAAACCAGGCACCAGACCGAACCGGAGGCGTTGACCCGCGCGACGGCGGGATATTTCGCGTCGTGCACCAGCCAGGTGACGTTGAGCACAGACGCCGAGGCATACTCCGCGACATAAATCCCGCCCGGCAGTTGGAAGGCCACCGTAAAGCTGTCGGCTAAATACGGGGCAATCGAGATTTGCGAGGCCGCCAGGTCTTCGTGCAGGGTATAGACGTACCAGGAGCTGGCATAGTAACGCGCGAGAAGCGTCTCTTCGGTACCGGCGGCGGGATGGCGCACCGTGAACCCGACCAGGGTATTGTTGCTGCCGATCGCGGCCTGGTTCACCTCGCCGGTGACGCAGTTGGTGCAGGCGTAGCTCCAATCCTCCACAAAGACGTAGCTGGCGTTCAAATGGCCGTAATGCAGCCCGCCAGTATTGCTGCCCGTGTCTTTGAAATAACTGATGTAGGGGGTTCCCGCCGCGTTGAGGGTGAGGGAAAAGTTCCCGCTGGTGATGCCCGTGGCAAAGGTGTACATCGGCGCGACGCTGCTGCCGGGCACGTGGGTCAAATAAACCAGTTGGTGCAGGGTGTCGTCGATGAAGACCACGTGAATCATGCCGGAGCTATCCACGGCGATGTCCGAAGCGGAGCCGAAATCCTGGTTGGAGTACCCCAGCCAGTCGACGATCTTCCAGGTTCCGGTGAGGTTGTAGGCGAGCTTCAGGTTGCCGTTGGGGCGGTCGTAATAGCTGATGAAGGGATGGATCCCGCTGTGGCTCATGGCGATCGCCGCGGCGGTCATGCCCCAGCCGTCGTCGACGATTTCAGTGCTCCAGGCCCCGCTCGCGCTGCGTTTGGCGTAATAGAGATTTTGCCCGCCGTAGGCAACATGCACGGAGTAACTGGTGTCAGTTTCTTGTTTCGCGGCGATGGCGTGCGGCCCCATGGCGGAGAAGGTGCGCGGGGAGTCGACCGCCTGGATCGACCAGCCGGAAGGAACGCCCGGGATGGCGGCGGCGGCAAGGGCTGGCGAGGCGGCGGGAAGCAAAACGATCCCGGCCAGAACCAGCAGGCAGGTGACGCGGTAGAGAAGATGCTGAGGCATACGAATCCTCCTCCCCCTCATGCTATGCGATTTGTTTGCTATAAGATTATAAAATTATATATCTGGGATGGAATCTGGCAAGTGTGGAAGGAGGTGCTTTATCCCGCCCCAATGCCGTCGAGCAGGGCCTTTGCCAGCACCTGGCGGCGGATTTCCCGGCGGCGCGCTCGCTCCGCTTCGGAGCGCCCGGCGTACAGCGACTGGCTGCGCACCGGCACATCTGAGACCGAGAACAGCGCCGCCGCCTGAATCCCGACCAGGCGGGCGGCTTTGAAAACGGCGGCGGTCTCCATTTCAATGCCGATGCAGCCCAGGTCGTTCCGGATGGCATCCAACCGGCAGAACTCGGCCAGGATGCTGTCCGAGCTGTAAGCCGGGCCGTGGTGCAGCGCGATCCCCGCCGCGGCGGCCAGCGGGGTGGAGGCGCGCGCGATGACTGCGGAGAGGGTTTCATCCGGGTACACGCGCTCCAGGAAGCAGTCTTCTCCGGGGAAGCCCGGCTGCAGGTAGCGGCAGAAACCGTCTCCGGAGACGGAATGGGTGGGGATCATCAGGTCGCCGATGTTCATTTCGGGCTGCAGGCCGCCCACCGAACCCGCGAACCAGATGCGCTGGCAGGGGGTGCAGCCCAGCGCCAGGGCAGCGTCCCCGGACTGCGGCGCGCCCACCCCCGAGCGGATGATGCTGACCGGTTGGCCCTGGTGCACCCCTTCGAACACCATATTCGGCGCGACGGTGCGAATGGGGTCCAGCCACAACCCGAACACATCCGGCTGCCACCAGGGCATCAGAATCACATCGGGGTGGATGGCTTCAGGCTCGCAGTGGAACGTCATGCGCGCCACGTCTGGCGGCGCTATCTGGTACTTTTCTAACTGGAAGAATGCGGGAAGCGATTTCATGCTCGTCATTTTAACCGCGTTTTGCGTAAAAAATTTATCTATTTTTACCGGCCAGAACCCGTTTTTGCGGATATAATTTTGTAAGATTTCAATGGTTTATTCCCAATAGAATGGATCAACCTCGATCCCTGGAATCATTTATTGTTTGGGGCATTTTGATTATGCCCGCTTTATGACAGGAATCCGCTATGGACAGACTTTGGAAAGCGATTAAAAATCTGCTATCTCCGCCCATCTTCCCCGGCGACGCGGAGAAAACGCGCGCGGCAAGGCTGCTCAACACCATTTTATGGGCCGGGCTGTTGCTCATTCCGCTTTCGCTGCTGACCGGGCTGGCCGAGCCGCTGCTGCTCAAAGGGCTGATCCTGCGGCTGGTGATGGTGCTGACCTGCGTGGTCATTCTCTTTTTTACCCGCCGCGGGTATGTACGCCAGTCTTCGCACGCGCTGGTAGTCATGCTGTGGGGCATTGCCGCCGCGGGCACCTACATCTGGGGCGGCATGCGCAGCACCGGGGTGCCCTTGTTCATCATCCCCCTGGTGACGGCGGTGATGTTTCTGAAAAGGCGCGCCGTGTTCATCATCCTGGGGATGAATATCGCCGTGGGCCTGCTGTATGTGTGGATGGACCAGGCCGGCCTGATGCCCACCCTGGTCGACAACGATCCGTTCTCATTGTGGGTTTCGATGACGCTGTCCCTCGGCTGGGCCGCATTCACGCTTTACGATGTGACGCGCGAGCGCGACCGGGTGGCGGATGAAGCCATCGACGAAAATAAGGCCGTGCTGGCCATGCGCCAGGTGCTGCAGGAGCGCAACGATCACCTGCAGCGGGTGGTGCAGCGCTATATCGACCATATGGTGCAGGTGGGAGCGGGCAACCTGACCCAGACCGTGCCCCTGGACGCGGCGGTTGGCCCAGGCGCCGATGACGTCGGCGCGGAACAGGCCGACCCCCTGCTGCTGCTGGGCCGCCAGCTCAACGAAATGACCCTCGGCCTGCGCGGCATGATCCAGGTGACCCGCGACGCCTCCGATAACCTGGTCGCCGCCTCAAGCCAGATCCATACCGCCACCGCCCGCCAGGCGCAGGGCATTTCCGAGCAGGTTTCGGCCATCGAAGGCACCTCGCAGATGGTCAGCGATGTGAAACATATCGCCGTGTGGGCCTCGCAGAACGCCGAGCGCATGAGCCAGGTGACCGAGCGCTCGGTGGACGTGTCGCACGAGGGCACGCAGTCCATCGAAAACACCATCGCCAGCATGCGCCAGATTCAGGAGCGGGTGGAGCTGATCGCCGCCAACATTCGGGTGCTGACGCACCAGACCCAGCAGATCAACCGCATCCTCAGCACGGTTAACGATATCGCCGCGCAGACCAATATGGTGGCGGTGAACGCCTCGGTCGAGGCGGCGCGGGCCGGGCAGGAGGGCAGCGGCTTCGGCGTGGTGGCCGCCGAAGTACGCTCGCTGGCCGACCAGTCCAGGCAGGCCACCGAGCAGATCCGCAGCATCCTGGCGGATGTACAGAAAGGCTCGCGGGCCTCGGTGCAGGCCACCGAACAGGGCATTCAAGGCGTGGCGAACGGCATCGAGTGCGTGGAACAGACCCGCCAGGTGATCGAAAAACTGGTCGGGGTGATCGACGAGATCGCCCAGGTGGCGGTGCAGCTTGCCGCGGGCAGCCAGCAGCAGCTCACCAGCATCGATAAGGCTTCAGAGGCGGTGCAGAAGATCAACGGCATCGCCGAAGAAAACCAGGCCAGCACGCTGGAGACCGAATCCGCCGTCGAAAACCTCAACCGGCTGGCGAATAAGCTCACCGATATCATCGCGCCGTACCAGATATAAATCAAAACCCCAGCATCTTCGCCAGCGCGTCCCGGCTGGCGTCGCTCATCTCTACCCCCGCCTCGAGGATCATCTCGCGCGCCTCGCGCGGGCGGTACCCGGCGGCATCGCGCAGCCATTCTTCTGGCGCCCAGTCGCGCACCCGGTCGTAGACGGTGTTGGGCCAGCCGTACGGCTCGCCTTTTTTGGAAAGCTTGCGGCGCACCCCGGCGGTGGTCAGGTAATATTCGGCCTGCAGCTCGCGCATGGCCGCGTCCAACCGGCTGGCGCCGTTCTTAGCCGATACGCCCAGCGCGCGCCGCACCTCGCCGGTGTTGAGCAGGCGCTGTTCCTCGAACAACTGCCACAACTGCCATGCGGCCTGGCTGACCGTTCCGCCCGCCCAGCGCTCGGGCATGGGTTCGGGCGGGTGGCAGGCCGCGTAGAACAGCGGGTACATGCGCGCCGTGACGAAGCCCTTGTTGCCGCCCAAAATGCAGCCGTACGCCAGGCACTTTTCAGCGGCGGCGCGGTCCTTCCACTGCCAGGGGTCGCTGTCTTCATCGCCCGTGTGCCAGGCCGCGGGCGCCGTTTCAGCCCCCACGGATGGGCAGCCGGGCAGGATATCGGAAAGCAGCATAAAGCCTAATGCTTCAACACGGTCGAGGAAGTTCTGGTAAGTAGTGAGTGTGGGCATGAGGATTCCCTGGGAAGGATGTGATGTCTGCATTATAACGCACCCGTTGAGTCAAATTTGTCACATGAACTCTTTTCACGGTTATTCGCTGGGGAAAGTTTTACCCATAATTAAGTCACCTTCGGCGAGTTACTTTGTATAATAAATTATCCACGGCCCACAACGAAATAGTTAGATTTTATTGGGGTAGAAAATCATTATGATCCGTACCGCACAATCTTATGAAACAACCCTGTCGAATATCGAAACCGTCCGCAACCGGCGCGAGCAGTATATGCTCATGTTCACCCGGTATTTTTCCTACTTTATGATTCCTGTGGGAATCATTTTGTTGCTGTTTTGGTTGTTCGGCGCAAAAAGTAATCAGATGCTGATGTCTGGATTGCTGGCCCTGTTCATGGGAGGGCTGGCTGCGCTGTACCCGGTCTTTCGGAAATCTGGACACCCGACCATCGGTGGAACACTAACGATCGCCGCCATCATCATTACGTTTGGATATATTCTAACGGCTGTCCCCGAGGCCAGGTTTGGCGCGCTGGGCGGTTTTGTGATTGCTATTCTAATTGCCAGTATGGGCTTTGGCCGGAAAGGCGGAATACTGACCGCCGTTGTATGCGCTGTTCAGATTACTGCCGGGACCATTTACATCTATTCGCCCACTGCTCCCCAAATGTTGATTAAAAACCAAAGCCTTAGTATTATCATCAACCTGATGATCACCGGGTTGATTTATACGATTCTGACGATCCTGGTCAATGGTAATGTGTACTCTCAAGAACGTTATATCAACGAATCCGAAAAGTCCAGCCGCGAGATTCAACAACGCATCATCGCCGAACACGAACAATTGGAGAAGATTGAAGAGGCAAACCAGCGGATTGAAATGCAGGCAGAGGCCGAGCGCGCGCAGCGCCAAAAAGTGATGGAACTGATCGACCAGGTGCGCGAAGCTGCCAGAGAACTCAACACCGCCGCGACGGAGATTCTGGCTGCCTCAACGCAGCAAGCTACTGGCGCTTCGCAGCAGTCCGCGGCGATCGCTCAAACATCCGTCACAACCGATGAGGTGAGGGCCATTACCGAGCAGACGATGGCCCTGGTTCAGGCCGTGGATGATTCCTCGCAGCGCGCGTTGGAAGTTTCGAAGACCGGGCAAACCGCTGTGCAGGAAACGATTTCCAGTATGGACCAGATCAAAGAGAAGGTGGAAGGGATTGCGGAGAATGTGCTGGCGCTTTCAGAACAGACCCAGCAGATCGGCGAGATTATCAACACCGTCGGCGATCTCGCTTCGCAGTCCAATATGCTGGCTTTGAATGCCTCTGTGGAAGCCGCCCGGGCCGGAGAGCACGGCAAAGGCTTTTCTGTTGTGGCCGCAGAGGTGCGCAGCCTGGCCGAACAATCGCGCCAGGCAACGCTCCAGGTGAAGGCAATCATTGATGCGATCCAAAGAGCCACCAACGCTACCGTAATGGCCACCGAAGAAGGCAACAAGGGTGTAGATGCCGGCCTGCAGCGGGTAATTCAGGCCCGCCAGGCCATCGAAAGCCTGGGGAATGCGGTTAATGATAATGCGGAGATTGCGCGGCAGGTGGTCAGCGGCGGGCGCCAGCAGCAGGCTGGCATGGAGCAGATCGCCGTGGCGATTCAGAATATCAACCAGGCTACCAATCAAAATTTAGTGTCAACGCGGCAAACCGAAAAAGCTGCGCAGAACCTGAATGAACTAGCCAGGAAACTGAATACGGTGGTTGAGAATAACTGATCCGCGCTTGCCTTGCGGCGCGACCCCTTGGGAAGCACAAGGCGCTGGCGCGGAGCGCCGAACAAAACACCCCCACGCCGGAGCGTGGGGGTGAGAAAATGCCGGAGCGTGGGGGTGAGAAAAAAACTCGTTTATTCAAACGCGAACGTAAACCACGGCTTCTCCTGCACGGTCTTCCACTGGCGGATGATCACCCCGTCCGGGTAGGTCTCGTACAGCCCCTTCACCTCGATGGCCGCGTCTGGCACGCTTTGCAGGGGGGCGAAGATCAGGCGGTTCTGCTCGGCCTCGATCTTTTCTTCGCCGAACAGGAAGGTCGCCATCACTTCGTTGGGCTGGCCCAGCACGATCAGGCCGCTGGACTGGTTCTGCACCAGCATGGTAAGGCGCAGGTGATCGCTGTAACGGGTGATCTGGCGCGGCTTGACCGTCAGCCCGCCGGTGTACTGGGCGGGCACGTCCAGGGTTTTATAGTCGATCAACTTGGCGCGGTTGATGCGCCACTGACCGCTCTCCTGGCGCACCGCCCACCATTCGTCGATGTAACCCTGCGCCTCTTCAGCGCTGGGAGTGGCAGCGGCGGTTGGCGTGATCTTCGCCTGGGTGGGGGTGGGGCGGGCGTCGTTGGTAGCCACCATCTCTGCCTGGCGAGTGCGGTCCACCGAACCTGACGCCAATGTGACGGTCGGGCTGGGCTGCGCGCCCGGGGCCGAGGGTCCGCCGATCACGCCTTCGCTGACGACTTCCGCGGGCTCCGCGCCGGTCTTATACTGCACGCGCACCAGGTTGGTGCGTTCATCGAACGCACGGCTTTCCAGCACGCGCCCGTTGAGCGGCCCTTCGCCGCGCGCGGCCTGGGCTTTCAATTCCTCCGCCGCCTCGCCGCGCGTGACTCCGTCCACCATCAGGCTGAAGTTGGAGTACATTCCCGCCGCGGCATCGTAGTTCGCCTCGTCCAGGGCGGCGAAGAAGTCTTCCACCGCCTGCCGGGCCGGGTCGTACGCGGTGGGGGTGGGCTGGGGC
>CAYTHO010000085.1:0-24779 GCA_964437595.1 uncultured Anaerolineaceae bacterium | reverse complement strand
GCCTCAAACTCCCCGATTTTTCTTCCTCCCCGCCCAAGACTGGGCGGGGCCGGGGGTGGGTTGACCCACTGAAATAAAGAGTAGGGTTTGGAGGAAGCTCCAAACCCTACTCTTATAAATCAAAAGCCTTACTTCGCGAACGAAGGCTTCACCTTGAGCGCCGACCAGCCAGCATACTCGGCGGTCTCGCCCAGCTCGGCTTCGATGCGCAGCAGCTGGTTGTACTTGGCTACCCGGTCGGAGCGGGCCGGGGCGCCGGTCTTGATCTGTCCGGCGTTCATCGCCACCACCAGGTCGGCGATGGTGGCGTCTTCCGTCTCGCCCGAGCGGTGGGAGACGACGGCGCGCCAGCCGGCGCGGTGGCAGGTTTCCACGGCTTCGATCGTCTCGGTCAGCGAGCCAATCTGGTTCAGCTTGACCAGCAGCGCGTTGGCGGCGTTCTCTTTGATCGCGCGGCGGACGCGTTCCGGATTGGTCACCAGCAGATCGTCGCCCACGATCTGGATGCGGTCGCCCATTTCCTGCACCATCAGCTTCCAGCTGTCCCAGTCGTCCTGGGCCAGGCCGTCTTCGATCGAGATGATCGGGTACTGGTCTACCCAGTTTTTCCAGAAGACCACCATCTGCTCGCCGGTCAGCTCTTTGCCTTCCTTGCGCAGGATGTACTTCTTCTTTTCTTCATCGTACAGCTCAGAAGCCGCGGGGTCCAGAGCAATGCAGACCTGCTCGCCGGCCTTGTAACCCGCTTTCTGGATGGCTTCCAAAATCACTTCCACCGCTTCGCTGTTGGCCTTGAGGGCTGGCGCGTAGCCGCCTTCATCGCCGACCAGGGTGGCATAGCCGCGGCCCTTCAGCACGCTCTTGAGGGCGTGGTAGATCTCCGCGCCCCAGCGCAGGCCTTCCGCGAAGGAGGGCGCGCCGAACGGCATGACCATGAATTCCTGCGCGTCGGTCGACTGCCAGGCTGTGTGCGCCCCGCCGTTGAGGATGTTCATCATCGGCACCGGCAGCTTATGGGCATACACGCCGCCGATATAGCGGTACAGGGGCAGGCCCAGGGCATTGGCGGCGGCTTTGGCGACCGCCAGGCTGGTGCCGAGGATCGCATTCGCGCCCAGTTTGGACTTGTTCGGCGTGCCGTCCAGTTCCAGCATGGTCATATCGATGGCTTTCTGCTCAACTGCGTCCCAGCCAACCAGGGCTTCGGCAATCTCAGTGTTGACGTTTTCAACCGCCTTGAGCGTGCCTTTCCCCAGGTAGCGCGACTTATCGCCGTCGCGCATTTCGAGCGCTTCGTGAATGCCAGTGGACGCGCCAGAGGGAACCGCTGCGCGGCCCCAGCTGCCGTCTTCCAGGATCACTTCCACTTCCACGGTGGGGTTACCGCGGGAGTCAAGAATTTCTTGAGCGGCAATTGATTCAATTATTGTGTCCATGTCTCTTCCTCAAAGATTAGATTGGATCAGCAAAAGGCCTGCTGACTTTTTACAAAAGTGTTGTGAGCATCCCTGTAAGTATAATACCGTCGTTTTATTTTGTGTGAGCGGTTTTTGTGTGAGATCCCACACTTTTACTTTTCACCCCGCTCCGCTCGCATACCGCCTGGATGAACCGCGTGAACAGCGGGTGCGGGCGGTTGGGGCGCGATAAGAACTCCGGGTGGAACTGCGTGCCCAGCATGAAGGGATGCCCCTCGATCTCGGCAATCTCCACCAGCCGTCCGTCCGGCGACAGGCCCGAGAAGCGCATGCCGTTCTGTTCGAAGCGCTGGCGGTACGTGTTGTTGAACTCAAAGCGGTGGCGGTGCCGTTCCTCAACCTGCGGATCGCCGTAAGCCTGGGCAGCGATCGTGCCAGGGGTCAGGTTGCACGGGTACAATCCCAGCCGCATCGTGCCGCCCATATCGGTGATGCCTTCCTGGTCCGGCATCAGGTCGATCACCGGCTCGGGGGTCGAGCGGTCGAACTCGGCGGAATTGGCCAGTTCGTTGCCCAGCATCTCCCGCGCAAAATCTACCACCATCAACTGCATGCCCAGGCACAGCCCCAGGTACGGCACATTGTTCTTGCGGGCATAATGAGCCGCCTGGATCTTTCCTTCGATGCCGCGGCTGCCAAATCCGCCCGGCACTACGATCCCGTCCACCCCTTCGATCACATCCCAGCCGCGGCCCTTCTCCAGTTCCGCCGAATGCACCCACGAAAGGTCCATCTCCACCCCCAGGTGCAGCGCGGCATGTTTAAGCGCCTCGCGCACGCTGATGTACGCATCGTGCAGCTCAACGTATTTACCCACCAGCGCCACTTTAACGCTCGGTTTCGGGCGGCGGATCGCCTCGATCAACTGCTCCCACTTGGCCCATTCTGGTTTCTTGCGAGCTTCCAGGCCCATGCGCTGCAGTACATAATCGCCCACCTGGGCCTGTTCCAGCAGCAGCGGAATTTCATACAGCACCTGGGTGGTTACCATCGGCACCACCGCGCGTTTTTCCACGTCGCAGAACAGGGCGATTTTTTCCACCATGCCCTGGTCCACCGGGTAATCAGAGCGGGCCACGATCATATCCGGCGAAATCCCAATCGAGCGCAGCTCGCGCACCGAGTGCTGCGTAGGCTTGGTCTTTAACTCAGCCGTGGCCCCAATATACGGCAGCCAGGTGACGTGCACGTAAAACGTATTCTCCCGGCCCAGGTCGCTGCGCAGCTGGCGGATGGCTTCCAGGAACGGCAGGCTCTCAATATCGCCCACCGTGCCGCCGACTTCCACCAGCACCACTTCCGCGCCGGTGGTGCGCGCCACCATCGCAATGCGCCGTTTGATCTCATTGGTAATATGCGGAATCACCTGGATGGTGCCGCCCAGGTAATCTCCCCGCCGCTCCTTGCTGATCACCTCCGCGTACACCTGCCCGGTGGTCACATTGCACACCCGGTTGAGCCGCACATCGATAAAGCGCTCGTAGTGGCCCAGGTCCAGGTCGGTCTCCGCGCCATCGTCCAGCACGAACACCTCGCCGTGCTGGTAAGGGCTCATCGTACCCGGATCTACGTTAATGTACGGGTCCAGCTTTTGCACGGCCACAGCATAACCGCGGTCCTTGAGCAGCCGTCCAATCGCTGCCGCCGTTACGCCTTTGCCAACCGAGCTGACCACGCCGCCAGTGAAAAAGATGTATTTGGTAGCCATAAAATATGCCTCCTGATAAGCCTATACAAAAGGAGTGGGGAGGGCCGTTTGACCGGCGCCTCCCCACGGTTTGGTGGATACTGGCTTGTGCGCTAGAAGATAATCTCGAGAACGCAATCGCATACGCATACCATCACAAATAATCGCCCGGCAGTGAAAGGGGCTCCTGTGTTGAAGGGCTTTGCCAGGCGAATTGGAAAAATAAGTACCTGGCCTAGTTTACCACACTTACATGCCTTTTGCAAAAAAGATTGCTTCTCAATACGCGGCCTGGGGCCTCATTAAACAATCAATCCCTAATGGCACATTAGGGATTGATACCTTCTTCGCGTTTACTGGAGAGGGTGGGAGTCAACAAAAACAATCGCTAATCCCTCAAGAGCTCTGACGCACCAAATGATTTTGGCCGTATCCAGAAGATTGAGGAGAGTCTACTCCTTGAGCAAATAAGTGGTTTGCAATTACCCAACCCCAGGGGATTCTCAGGACTGGATTTTGTTCTCGAGCGTGCGGCTCAGAATGTCTTCCTGCTGCTGAGAAATACCCTTCGCCTTGCGAGCCTTGTCTTCCTGCTTCCGAGCAATGGCCTTTTCCATGGCTTCGCGCATCGCCATTTCCATGGCGGTGGGTTCGGCCTCTTTTTCAGGCTCATTGATCTGCGCCATCAGCTCGTCCACGTTGCCTTCTTCACCACGAGCGCGAGGAGCCTTGGTCCGCTTGCGGGCTTTGGCTTTTTCCTTGTCCTTATCCTTGTCTTTATCGCGCAGGCGCGGCTCGGTGAAGACGCGCGGCAGTTCTTCCTCTTTGACCGGTTCGGGCTGGAGGGCTTTGATGCTCAGTTTGATCTGCTTCTTCTTGCGGTTGACATCGATCACCTGCGCTTCAACCTCATCGCCTTCCTTCACCACGTCCGCGGGCTGGCGAACGTAACCGTGCGCCATTTCGCTGATGTGGATCAGTCCCGGGCGTTCAGCGCCGATCTCAACGAACGCGCCAAACTTCTCGAGGCGGACAACCTGGCCCTTCACAGTCATGCCTTTTTTGATGTCGCGCCATTCCAGGTCGAGCGGCTTGATCATGGTCAGTTCGACCCGATCATCCTTGACCCGTTTGACCCATACATCCACCTGCTGGCCGACTTTGAGCACGTCTTCGACACGCTTGATGGGCTGTTCCTGGGCTTCAAGGACGATCTGCGATATGTGCATTACCGCAGGTCGCCCAATCCCAACGTCTACGATTGCACCCGCCAGCCCGGTTTTGACCACCGTACCGGAGTAGTGCATCTTGGGTTTAACATCGTTCTCTTGATTTGTTTCGATTGTGCGGTCAATGTCCGCAGCAACGCTTGACTCCATCACACCTTACTCCCAGTTTTAGAATTCACGAAGGTCAATTATACCCTTCCAGGTTCAAACTGTCAATTAATTGCTGTTTAGAAAATGCCGGGATGCACTTGGTATTATAATCAAAAAACCATGGAATGCGAGTCCCTGCGCAAAACAGCTCTTCTCCTCTGCCAGTTAGACCCGGAAAAACCGGTCCTGGTGGGCGTTTCCGGTGGGCCAGACAGCCTGTGCCTGCTGGATGCCCTTGCCCGCTCGGGTTTTACCCTCGTCGCTGCCCATTTCGACCACCAGCTGCGCCCCGAATCCGGTCAGGAAGCGGCCCAGGTGCAGTCCGCGGCGGTTTCCCTCGGCGCTTCGTTCACTTCTGGCAGCGCCAGCGTCGCCGGGTACGCGCGCGAAAATCGTCTCTCGCTGGAAGAAGCGGCGCGCGAGCTTCGCTACCGTTTCCTGTTCGACCAGGCCCGCCGCTTCGCCTGCCAGGCTGTGGCGGTCGGGCACACCGCCGATGACCAGGTGGAGACGGTGCTGCTGCACCTGCTGCGCGGTTCCGGGCTGGGCGGGCTGCTGGGCATGCGCTACCGCAGCCTGATGCCCGATTGGGATGCGCGCATCCCCCTCGTCCGCCCTCTGCTGGACGTCTGGCGGGCGGAGACGCTGGCCTACTGCCAGGAGCGCGGCCTGCGCCCGGTATTCGACCCCACCAACCAGGATACGGCCTATTCTCGCAACCGCATCCGCCACGAGATCATCCCCGCCCTGGAGGCCTACCAGCCCCAGGCGCGCCAGAACCTGTGGCGCATGGCGCAAATTTTGGCTGGCGATGAAGAAGCGCTCCAGGCCGCCGCGGACCAGGCCTGGCAGAGCTGCCTGGCAGAGCAGCGGCCCGGCTATGTGGCGCTGCACCAGGAAGCGTTCCTGGCGCTGCCGGTTGGCTTGCAGCGCCGCGTGCTGCGCCGGGCGGTTGGCGATAGGCACGATGTGGATTTCGAGATGATTGAAGCCTCTGTTCGGTTTGCCACGCGCCTCCCAGACGGAGTCATCCACCTGGGGCAGGGGCTGCGCTTCTACATCGACCAGGGCCGCCTGGTGATCGCCCGCAGCGATCTGCCTCTGGACGCCGGCTGGCCCCAGTTGGAACAGGCCGTGACCGATCTTCCGATCCCCGGCGAGGTGAGGATTGCCCCGGGCTGGCGCCTGGCGCTGCGCTGGGTCGAACCGCCAGACCTGCCGCGCTTCCCCGAGTCCGGCGCATCCGCCTGGGAGGCCTGGATCGACGCGGACGCGCTGGGCGATCCTTTAGGCCTGCGCCGTTCCCGCCCCGGCGACCGCTTCCAGCCGCTGGGGATGGAGGGCCAGTCGCTCAAACTGTCGGATTTCTGGATCAACGAAAAGCTCCCCCGCCGGGCGCGCGCCGCCTGGCCCCTGCTTGCCGCGGGCGATGCCATCCTGTGGGTGCCCGGCTACCGCCTGGCCCACCCTTACCGCCTGCAAAAAAATACCCGCAGGGCGCTGCACGTGCGGCTCTACCAGGTAAAACCTGCAGGTTCGGAAGAATAACGGCTTGCGTTACCGCGCGCGAGCGGGCGTAGACTCGGCATAGGAGCGCTTCTCCTATCCACCCGCTGCAAGCGCCGTGTGAGCTTTTTATGCCATGCGCTTTCTGAAAATAAAGTAGTCATCCGGTTCTGTGTATTCAACACCTTGCGATGTCCGCCGAAGGTATTTTGTCACGCCTGCTTTTTTTAGAGCATCCGCGAGATTCTTAGAATCCTTGTAAACTGGCGCATAATTTTTCTTGTTGCGGCGCACGACGGAAATCAATTGATATTTATCATCAAGGGCAGCGGTTTCTGCGTCTTGATGAAAGTTATTGGTAACAAGGATGCCCCCAGCTTTCAAATACCTTTTACAGGCATGCGCGATGCCGCTCGCGTAGAGCGCAAGCAGAATATCAAACCGCCCTTCTGCCAGCGGCATTTCTTGCAGATAGTCGCAGGCAAGAAATTCAATATAGGCTGACCGCTTATATTGCTTGTTTTGATTCACAAACTGCAGGATTTCAGCCGCATCAGCGAAAAAACTTGCCGCAGTTGGGTCTTGATCAACGTAAACAACGTGCGGGAAGTAAAAAGACGGCGTGATATGGGTAAAACAGCCTGGGTAGAGTACTTCGCCGCAAGCGTAATTTTCGCTTATAAACTTGAACAGCCCGGTTCTCTCGAATTCGATATCGCTGTAATGTTTTCTATATAGCGAAATGGTTGAATGACTTCTCATACAGTGTTTTGCGCATACTGCGCGAGCGGGCTTAACAGGCGCTAGTACCCGGCGGCATTAATACCTCTATGGTTAGCGCGCAGCGCCGGGTGCTTGCGCCAGGAGGCCTGGCGAAAACAGTCGGGCGGAACCGGCGAATAACAACATAGGTATTTACGCCCGACTGTACTAGCCAACCTCTTGTTCCGCCACCGGCTGCTCGCCGGAAAGCTGGCGCAGCTTGAGGCTGATCTCGCGCCACTGGATTTTCGAGATGCCCAGTTTCTGGCGGATCTTGTCCGGTTCCATGCCCGACTCCCACGCGTCCAGCGCGCACGTCCAGCGGCACATGTCGAAGGACAGGTGCTTGTCCAGCCCGGCTTCCTTGCCAATATCTTCGAGCAGGTATTCCAGGCGGCGGGGAGACCACGGGAAGACGCGGTCGGTTGGCTTATACTGGGCCTGGTATTCGCTGTACGCTTCTACCCATGCTGGGTCCAGTTGAATTTTGCGTTCTTTATAGCGGTTGCTCGGGCTGGTGTAGCGCACGAACAGGATCGGCCCGTTGGGCGCATCCATGTCCACGTGATTGAGCGTCAGCGCCAGGCATTCACCCTTTTTAATCCCCGTGCCGAGGATTAAGGCCAGCAGGGTAAACGGGCGCGCATCCGCTTTGCGGGCCGTGCGGTAGGCCTGGGCCGTATCCAGCACGCGCTGCGTTTCGTCTTTGGTCAGCACGGTCGGCAGCGGGCTCATCACCGACTGCTGCACCACCTTTTCCGCCGGGTCGACCACCAGCACGCCGGCCTGGTGCAGCCAGCGGAAGAACGACTTCAGCGAGGTGATGCGGCGGGCCAGGCTCTTCGGACTGCACGGCACGCCGCGGCCTTTCTGCAGCCACTGTAAAAAGTGGTTGAGGTCGTTGGTGGTTACGGTGCCGGTCGTCCGGTCAGCCGGGAGATAGCTGGTCATGAGCTGGAGATCGCCGATAAACGCCTTAATGGTGTACAGCGACTTGCCCTGATCCTGCAGGTAAATCTCCCAGGAACGAATGGCAGGCAGCAGAGGGGTTTGGGGAGTAATATGTGCCGCCGGAAGGGGTTTGGAGTCTAATGGCATACGCCTCCAGAACGTATCGATTTTCGCATAGTTAAACCTATGGGTAGTCTACACAAATCACCCAAATTTGTCAAATCAAATCGGGGCTAGATTTTACGTACGCGCAGCGCAGGCAGCTTGGAAAAACCCAGTCAGCTGTTTTCACAGGCAAATACCTGCCTTTGCCGCCCCCGCGCGCCGAACGACCCGACCAACCTGGCGCATGCCGCGCCAGCTCGTATCGCGGGCTTTGTTTGGCCTGCTTCCGCGTTTACTCGCCCATCAGCGCCTGCTGGATGATGGCGGCAATCGCCTCATAATTGGGCAGGAGCACCATGGCGCCGCCGGGGGTGGTGTAGTTGCTCACCTGGCCCGGCCCAATCGCATAGCGGTGGATGCGGCTGGAATCGCTTAATACCTGGGTCGCCACCGGCAGCAGGGGCGCCATGACATCTACACTCAGGTTGGTTTCCACGCTGCTCTTGTAGGCCGTGTACAGCTCAGGCAGCCGCGCAACGGCGTCCAGGCTCATCAGCTTTGCGAAGAGCGCGTACAGCACTTCCTGCGCCCGCCGTCCCCGGTCGAAATCGCTGCTGGTATGCCGCGAGCGGACGTACCACAGGGCGGTCGCGCCGTCCATTCGCACGGAGCCTGGATAAACGGTGCAGTAGGTGTTCACGGCCTGCGGCAGGTCGCATTTATCGGAAAGGTACTGCCCAACGTTCACATTAATCCCGCCCAGGCTGTTGATAATGCCGATAAATCCCTGGAAGTTGGTCATGATGTAATGGGTGGGGCGCACGCCGAAATTGAACTCGAAGGTATCCGCCAGCATATTGAAGCCGCCCCGGGTAAATGCCGTGTTGATGCGGTCGGTACCCCATCCAGGAATGGTCACGTACAGGTCGCGGGGGAACGACACCACGCTCACCGTGCCCTTGCTTTTATTAATGGAAACCAGCAGGATCACATCCGTGCGGAAACCCGAGCTGGGCCGCCAGTCGTTGCCCAATACGAGAAAATTAACCAGCCCCTCCGGCAGTTCCTGGTTGATGCGGATGGGGGTGGGCACGCCCGGAATATTCGCCAGGTCCGGTTCTGGTGTGATCGTAGGGAAGGGGGTCTCGGTGGGCAGCGGGGTCGAAGTTGGCCCAATGGGTTGGAATGGGGTGGGGGTGACCGTAGCGTTCGGGTCGGCTGTAACCAGCAGCTGCGAAACAGCCGCGGGCGTGGCCTGCTGCTGCATGTAGGAGGGCAGGCTGCACGCAAGGGATACCAGTAGGAGGATGAACGTCAGGCGGGTAAGGGATTTGTTCATATCAGCAGCTATGAAAGAATTTGTTTGTACTTTTTTTCAACGCTCAGAATGAAACGATGGTGGGTTGGAATCCAACGGATCGGAAATTCTGGTCTGAGCTTGGCGGCGCGGGCGGCTCGGAGATCGTCATTGTGCCGCTCGCGCTGCCCTCATAATTGGGATCATTGATGGTCGCCACAACCGTGTACGTGCCAACCGCCGTGGGTGGGGTCGACCCGCCGTCGTAGGTGATCGTAACGTTCAGGCCGCCAGGGGTGGTGGTTGCTGTAACCGTTTTCGGGGTGTTGTCAAAGACAAAGTCCAGCGTTCCCAGGCTTACGCTGGCCGCTGCCTTTGCAATGGTCAGCGTCCCGGAGGCGCTGCCTTCGTAATTGGCATCGGCCACGGTAGCTGCCACGGCGTAAGTTCCGGCGTCGGTCGGCGCGGTGGTTGATCCATTATACGTAATGGTCACCGCCAGCCCGGCTGGCGCGGTGGTCGCCGCTGCTTCGTGCGGGCTGCCGTCATAGGTAACGGGAGAGGGGATGCTCAGCGTAACGGTAGCCGAGGCCTTGTTGATGGTCAGGGTTCCCGCGGCGCTGCCCTGGTAGTTGGCGTCATCCACAACCGCCACAACGGCATAGCTTCCGGCGTTGGTCGGCGGCGTAGTCGTGGCATCGTACGAGAAGTTCACCGTCAGGCCGCTCGGGTCGGTGGTTGCGGCTGCCGCGTGCGGGCTGCCGTCATAAGTGAAGGTCAGCGCGCCCAGGGTGATGGCCGCCGTGGCTTTTTCGATGGCAAACATCTGGCTGACGTCCGGCGCCGGGTTGTAGGCGCTGTTGCCCGCCTGTGAGGCGGTGATGGTGCACACACCCGCCCCTTCGATCGTGACCGTATTTCCGGCAATGGAGCAGCTTCCAAAGGCGTTGAAGCTCACCGGCAGCCCCGAGGATGCCGTAGCGGTCACCGTGAAGGGCGGGTCGCCGTACGTGCGATCTGGCAGGTCGTTGAATGTGATGGTCTGATCCTGCTTGGTCGCTGCCGGGGTAGTCACCGTGGGCGAGATCGTGATGCTAGGCGTTGGGGTAAAGGTTTCCGTTGGCGGAATCTCTGTGCGGGTTGGCGTCGGCGTTGGCGTGCGGGTGCTGGTGGGCGGCAGGAACGGCACGCGCAGGATTTGCCCGGCGTAGATCAGCGTGCCCGGCAGGCAGTTGGCCTGCTGTAACTGGGCCGTGGTCAGGCCCACCGAATTAGCGATGCTGTACAGCGTATCTCCGTAGCGGACGATGTAATTGACCCAGCCCGGAGGCGCGCCGCACAGGGTCGGCGTAGGAAGCTCGGGCGTGGGCGTGTTGGTAGGCGTGGGGGATGGCGCGGTGGGCGGCAGATATACCACCCAGCCCGGTTCAAGGGGCTGGCTTTCGCTCTTGAAACAGTTGGCCTTTAAGAATGCCTCGGTCGTGGTGCCGCTTTTCACCACCAGCGATGCGATGCTCTCTCCCTGCTGCACGGTGTAGGGCAGCCAGTCGCCCGGGGTATCTTTGCAAAAGATTTCTTCGGTCGGCGTGATGGTGGGCGTGTTCGGCTTCGGAACGTTCACGATCATGGACGGCAGCGGCGTGAAGGTAGGGGCGCCGGGGGTAAACGTTGCCGCCACCAGCGCGACCGCCGCCCCACCTTCGAGCAAAGCCAGCGATGCCGCTGCCAGCACCAGTATGGCTGTACCGGCAGCCGTAAAGAGTCCCGCGAGAAGCTGGCCCGAGTTTTTCATTCCAGCGTTGTATTCACCACGTTCTGATGGATCGGCAGCAGCACGCTGAAGGTGGTGGTCTTGCCTGTTACGCTGTCCACCCAAATGCGCCCGCCGTGCGCCTCAACCAGTGTCTTCGCAATCGACAGGCCCACGCCGGTGTCGCCCAGCCCCTCGATCAGGGGCAGGTCTGCGCGGTAGCGGCGGGAAAACACGCGCGGCAGGTCTTCGGGCTGCACGCCGCCGCCGGTGTCGGTTATCTGCAGCAGCAGGTAATCTTCATTGTCATCTTCCTGCACGCGCGCCCGCAGGCCAACGGTGCCTTCCGGAGGCGTAACCGCGCCGGCATTTTGCAGCAGGTGCAGGATGATCTGCTGGATGGCGTCTCGATCCGCGTTGATCTGCGGCACCGCTTCGGGCAGGTCTACCTGCAGCGCAATGTTCTTTTCACGCAGTTGCGCGCTGGTGTCCGCAATCGCCCCATCGATGATATCGCCCAGGTCTACCGATTGTGGGAGCAGTTCCAGGGTCCCCTCGCCCATCGTCGCTACCTGGATCAGGTCATCCAGCATCGAGTGCATCCGCTCGGTCGAGGCTTTGATCCGTTCCAGGAACTTGCGCTGCAGCGCGCCAAGAATGCCGCCCGTCTCCGACATCAGCAGGTCGGTGTAGCCAAGGATCGACGACATGGGCTGGCGGATCTCCTGGACGATCGAGATCACCACTTCGTGATCCTCGCCGGTCCCGCCGGTCTGGTGGATCTCGCGCTCCAGCATCATATTGCGCGCGTTCGATTCCGCCAGTTGGTTCTGCAGCAGGGCAATTTCCTGAAGCGTGGACCGCAGTTCCGCTTCCAGACGTTCAAATTCTTCCGGGGACAGCACGGTGATCCCCTGGTCTCGCAGCGCCGCCTGGAGCCTTTCGTTCTCGGCCTGCAGGCCGGTAATTTGATCCTGAGCATCCTGCTGCAGCGCAACCAGGGCGCTCAAGTCCATTTCCTGCGGCGGCTGCTGTTCCACCGGCGCGCCCTGGCGCACCTGGTTAATTTCGATCTGCAGGCGCTGGTTTTCCTGGCGCAGGCTTTCCACCTCAGCGCGCATCGTTTCACCGATGCGCTCAGATGCCTGCCGCGCCTCTGGCACCTGCGCCCGCTGCAGGATCGTGGCGATCATCTCTAATTCCGATGATAAGTAGTTCTGATCGTCCGCGCTCCACTGCCGGTTCGAATACGGCGAGAGGAACAGGATGCCGCCATGGGGTTTTTCACCAATCATCAGCGGGATGTACATCATGCTGCCCGCTTCCTTTAAACCTAACGCCGTGCTCAGGGTGTTCAGGTCTGGCGGTTGCGAATCCATATTCGTTATCCGCACCGCCTTGCCTCGCTGCAGCGCGTTGGAAAGGGTTGGGAGCTGGCTCTGTTCCAGCATCGTGCCCTGAATTTCCTCTTCCCGAATCAGGTCGTATCCGCTTTGCAAAACGATATGACCATAATTAGGCCCGTTGACGATGAAGCACAGATCAGAAAGCATGGTGTGGGCAATGCCTTTCGCCATGCCCGAAATCACTTTTTCTCCATCCGTGGCGCCGTTCATCTCCAGCCAGGCCCGCACGGTGCGCGCGCTGGAACTGAACCGGCGGCGTTCTTGTGCTCGGGCAGGGGCAGCCGCGCCAGACGCTTCCACCTGGGCTGCCGGGACGTACGTTTTCGCGTTTTCCTCCGCCGCCGGAGAGAGGCGGTAGAGCAGGGTCACCAGCATCGCGAAGGAGGCCAGTTGTCCCAGCCGAATATACCCGGAAAGGTTACCTTCCGAGCTGATAAACCACAGATGGGCCGCGATGGCGATCAGGTTCAGGCCCAGCATGCCGATGCCAAACCCCCATCCCTGCGGGCGTGTGAAAATCAGAAGGGCCATCCCTAATAAGACGACAAACAGGGAAGCCAGCATCCAGATCCAATCGAGCTGCGTGTTGTTGAACGGTTGGCTGGTATCCTGCGCGCTCCAACTGGTCAGCGAGAATACCAGCAGGATGATGACGCCCAGGTTCAGGAAGCCGGTAACCAGGTCGCCTAATTTCGCTCGCTGCGGAAAATTCCATAGCCACACCAGCCAAACCAGGCTGAACAGAATCACAGCCCGGTCAAGAGAGGGAATCAGCACCCTTTCATCGATAAGCTCCTGCCAGGCCAGGCCGCTGCTCAAAAATAGCACAATTTGCCCCAGCAGCAGCATAACCAGGCCAAACGTCAGCCGCCCGATGTTGCGGTGCGTGTTGGTCTGCTTTCCGATCCATGCGGCCTGCAGGCTGGAGATGATTGAGAACGCCAGGACAAGGTGATAAATAAGGCTGCCCTGGGAACTGGTAATTAAATCAAGAATAAGAGGAAACAGCGGTTTCATGCGACTCCCTGGATTATCACGAACGATTATAGCATGGTCACTCATGGGAAAGTAGTAAAACCAGCCATAAAAGCGTAGAAAAATCCAGTAAAAAAGTTTTTAAAAGGTTGACAAATCCAGAAAAGGGTTTAAAATACTCTCCGTAAGTCAGTAGGAACTTGATAACCGAGCCGAAGTGGCGGAACTGGCAGACGCGCTACGTTCAGGGCGTAGTGGGTGTACTCCCATGAGGGTTCAAATCCCTCCTTCGGCACTCATCACAAGGGCAACCCCGATCATCACTTCGGGGTTGTTTTTTTTCTAAAGATGCAGAATTTGTGCCTGGCGCAGTTTTCACTTGTCCCTCTGGCTTGATTCCTGCAACGACCTGCGGTAACATAAAAAAGATGAAGACCCTTTGGGAAGCCCGCAAAAGAATAATCGTCCTCGGAGTGGTCGTTCTCCTGGGCCTGTTAATGATGAACATGAACAGCCGGCTGAACGAATATTTCCGCTTATCCAGCGAGCGCGACAAGCTGGGCACCGAGGTAGGGTACCTGAATGCCACCAAGATCGCGCTGGAAACCCGGGCCGCCTATGCCACTTCCGACCAGGCGGTTGAAGACTGGGCGCGGGATGATGCGCGTATGGCCCGCCCTGGCGATAAACTCGTTGTGCCCCTCACCCCCGTGAACCAGACCCTCGCCCCCGAAGCCCAGCAGCCTCCCACCCCCACACCCACCGTTGTGGAAAATTGGCAGTTCTGGTGGGCCCTCTTTTTCGAAGAGTAACCTTCCCATCCGCACTTTCGCGGATTTTCTTCTTTTCGTTCCCAGGCCCTTCTCTTCCTTCGTGCCTCGTGGTTAATCTTCTTTTTCCTGGGCTGGCGCGGCAGGTTTCTCTTGCCCATTCCCGCGCGCATTCCGGCGCGCTCTCTTCGCCCGCTTCACCGGCTCGCGGCGAATCGCCAGGATCGTCACATCATCCACGGGCGGGGTCCCGCGGCGGAACTCGATCATCGCGTCATCCAGGTACTCCAGCATATCCTGGATGCGCTCCCTGCCGTGCTCGCGGATCACCTCGTGCAGGCGCGGCTCGCCGAAAAATTCCCCGTTGGGCGAAAGCAAATCGGTGACCCCGTCCGTATACAGCACCAGCGCGTCGCCCGGCTCGATGGTCAGCAGGTGTTCTTGCAGGCCCAGTTCCTCCAAAATCCCCAGCGCGATGCCGCCCTTGGGCAGCTGCTCGAGCTGGCCCGTTTTGTTGCGGAACAACAGCGGCCGGTTGTGCCCCGCGTTGGCATAGCGCAGCTCGCCCGTATCGAGCGATAGGATGGCGTACACCACTGTGATAAACATCGAGTCGGTCGAGTCGTTTACCAGCAGCCGGTTGGCCTCTTCCAGCACCTTGACCGGCGAAAACGCGTCCGCGGCGCTGGCGCGGATCAGCGTGCGCGTGACGGTCATATACAGCGCGGCGGGCAGGCCCTTGTCCGCCACGTCGGCGATCACCAGGCCCACGCGGTTCTCGCTCAGCTTGAAGATATCATAGAAGTCGCCGCCGATCTCGCGCGCCGTTTCCCAGCGCATGTCCAGGTCCCAGCGGTTGAGCTGCGGCAGCTCGTCTGGCAGGAAGGTTTCCTGAATCTGCCGCGCCAGTTGCATCTCGCGCTCCATCCGCTCGGTTTCGACCATTTCTTGCTTCAAGATATCGTTTTGGATCGCCAGCGAGGTCTGCTGTGCAATGCCGTGGATAATCTCCATGCGCCGTTCCCAGAAGGCCGGCGACGCGCTGGTTTCCCGCACCAGCATGGCGCCCATCACCTGGCCTTGCAGCGAAAGCGGGAACCCAAGCACCCAGTCGCCGCGCAGCGTCTCGATCTGCTCGCTCAACTCGTCATACGGCTGGCAGTCCAGCCCGCCCCAATCGGCAATGGGCAGGTTGGGGTCCGGGATGCGGCACATGTGCGTTTCGCCGCGCTTGCGCAGGGCGTCCAGCAGTTGGTTTTCGCCGGGGGCGTAGGCGCGCGCCAGGATGGCCTCTTCTTCCCGGCGGGTTTCCGCGGATACCTGTGTTGGGCGGAACAGGTTGTTGGCCGCGTCCCACAGGTAAATGACGCAGGTTTCGATGCCCACCAGGATGGGCAGCAGGTGGACGATGGTATCCAGGGTATCATTCAAATCGCTGGATGTCACCACGGCCTGGGCTACCTGCAGCAGGGCGGCAGTCACGTAGGCTTCTTCCTGGCGGGCTTCCTGCAGGCGCAGGTTATCCACCGTCACGGAGGTCTGGTGCGCGATGCCTTGCAGGATCGCCAGGGCCTTGGGGTCAAAGCGCGCCTCTTCCCCCGGGGTCGATGCCATTTGCAGCCCCACCAGGAACGCGCCAATCACCTCCTTGCGGATCATCAGCGGCAGCATGATGATCACCCCCGCATTCGCGGCGCCCGGTTCGCTGCTCCCTTCCTGGCCCTGCGCGGCGCCCAGGCTGAGTTCGGGCAGGTTCAGCTCAATGGCCGGGTCATCCAGGTACAGCATGGTTTGCTCTGCGATCAGCCGCGAGAGGGCCGGCAGCCTGGCGGAGAATAACTGGCGCGGCGTTCCGGCGGGTTCAAAGCCGTACCACGCCTTCATCTCGAAATTCTGCAGCCCATCATCCCACAGCAGGAAGGTGCACTTCCTGACCCCCATCAGCAGGCGGGTTAGCCGGATCATGGTAGACAGCAGGTCTTCTACACTCATAATGCTGAGGCTGGCCTCGGCGATCTGCAGCAGCATGGTCGAGATAAGCGCCTGCTCTTGCGCTTCATTATATAAACGCGCGTTTTGTAGGGCGACTGCCGCATAGTTGGCAAACGTGGCCGTGATCGCTTGCGCTTCACTCCCATAACGCCCATCCTGGTGGTGCGCCAGCGTCAGGATGCCCAGCATGCGGTTGTTCAGCCGCATCGGGGCGGCGATAGAAGAATAATCAGAGCGGAACCCCTTCGCGGCGCCCAGCGGTCCCAGCGGCTCGTCCGGGCGGCGGATTAACGGCTGTTCGGCCAGCAGGGGGCGCTGGAGCATATCGTGGGTCGACTTTTCCTGCAGCACCTCAAACAGCCGACCTTCATCGAGGTTGCGCGTGGCGGCCAGCCGGATGCGGGGCGCTGGTTCCTGGCGGTCTGCCTGGTCGCCCGCCGCGTTTTCTTCCTGCCCCGCGGCATCCTCCTGGATCAACCAGATGGCCGACGCGTCGCAGGGTAAGATGCTTTCCAATTTCTCCAGCAGGATGTTTAGCAGCTGGTTGATTGGCCGGTTCGATGTAACCAAGTTAGCCACGTCGCGGAAGCTTTCGGCCACCCTGCGGCGCCACAGCTCCGACCGGTATAAGTTGGCGTTGCGCATGGCCACGGCCACCGGCGCGGCCAGGGCTTCAAACAGGGCCTGGTCGTTTTCGTCAAACGCGCCCGGTTCGCGGCTCTGGATATCCAGCACGCCCAGGATTTCTTCCCCCACCACCAGCGGAACGGTGATCTCAGAGCGTGTTTCCGTGTCGATCCGGTGGTTGGGGCGGTAGAGCGGCTCGCTGGTGACGTCATTGGAAAGCAGCGTGCGCCCACTGCGCGCCACCCAGGGGATCATGCCGTGCGGGTCGTCCAGCGGCCAGTGATAGCTTTCCTCCGGCGATTCCGCCGCGGACGGCTGCGTCCCGGCCTGGTGAATCACCAGCCGCCGCCCCGGGTGAACCGTGTACACGTCCACCAGCGGGTACCCGAACCGGTTCTGGATCAACTGCACCACTTCGGTCAGCAGTTCGTCCAGGTCGAGGATCGAGATCAGCGCGTGGCTCACTTCGAATACCGAAGAGATGTACTCGGCCCGCCGTTCTAACTGGCTGTACAGCCCCCGGCTGTCGATTGCCAGCGCGATCGTATCCGCCAGGGTGCGCAGCACCAGCAGGTCCCGCTCATGAAACGCATTCACCCGCTCGCACTGCAGGTCCAGCACGCCCAGCACGCGGCTTTCAACCTTGAGCGGCAGGGCCGCCTCAGACAGGGTGCCTGGTAAAACATCGACGGCGCGGTAGCGCGCCTCCTGGCGTACATCGCCGGCAATAATCTCTGCGCCGGTCTCCGCGGCGGAACCCACAATTCCCTCTCCAGGCCGGATAGTAAAATCTTGCCGTAGCGGGGTCGATTGGTCCCGGCTGGCGCTGCTGCGAAAATTCAGCGTATTGCGGCTTTCATCCAGGGTAAAGATGGCCACATAATCATAGCCGAACATCTCCTGGATCAAGCGGGTAACATGCTTATACAGCTCGTCGGGGCCGGGCAGCGTGGAAATCTGCGCGCTGATGCTGCGCACCAGGTGAAGCTGTTCCAGGCGCCAGTTTTTCAGCGCTTCCTGGCGGGTGAGCTCCATCCCCACCGCCGCGTGCGTAACCAGCCCCTCCAGAAAGTTAAGATCGTGCTCGTTGAAGGCCGGTCCCTGTGCCCGCTCCACCTGAACCACGCCCAGCGTCAGTTCCTTCACCATCAGCGGAATAGCCACCAGGTTTGGCCCGCCCGCGGGCGGGTTGGCCCCGGCCTCGGTTACGGCTGGCTGGCACTGCATCTTTTGCTCGGCCAGCGCCTGGTGAACGATGGGCGTGGCGGCAGCATCGGGCAAGGTCTCCATCGCGGAGACCCCCGGCAGGGGATAGTGCGGACTGGCCAGCCACACCCTGACCTGAGCCGATAACAACTGGCTGATAGCTTCCACGATCAGGTCGCATTGGGCCGTTGGCGTGGACTGGTTGACCAGTTGCTCCCCCAGGCGCAGGAGCTGTTTCCATTCAGGGTCAGCAGCCTGCCTGGAATACTCCATCAAGCGTTTTTCTCCTTGCACAATGGCGCGGTTCGCGAATGCGGAGCCTTACTTATGTTTTACCATCGTTAATATATTCTCCGCTCCTCTGGATCGGAATTGAACTTCATCCATCCATTTGCGGATAAAATGCAAACCCAGGCCGTGCGCCTGGCGATCATCGATGTTTTTACTCAAATTGGGTGGGGGAATCTGAGAAGGGTCAAACGGTTTGCCCCTGTCGCGGATGGTTACCTTCAGGGCTTCTTCCGTCACCGCGCAGGTGCAGCGGATATTCCCCTTGCCTTCCCCCTCATAGGCATGTTCGATAATATTCGAGCAGGCCTCATCCACCGCCATTTCGATCGAATAGACGGCAAAGCTTTCAAATCCCGCGTCCTGGGCTATTTTTCGCACAAAATCACCGATCCTTGCCAGGCTTGCGTAGCGGCCTGGAAAGGATTTTGTTCTTGTGTAAGCGGACCTGCGGGCGTTAGAAACTTCCAATGGCGGCAAGCACATCATCGTAGATCTTGAAGAGCGGGATGAAACCAGCCAGATCGAGCGCGGCGTAGATGTTCTCTGGGATCTTAACCAGCACCAGCTCTCCGCGGTTATAACGTTTGCACGTTTTTTGCGTGTTGATCAGAACGCGCAAACCGGCGCTGGATAGAAAATCAAGCTCGCTCATATCGAAGGCGATCTTATAGTGCCCGCTTTCCGTAATTTGGTTGAATGCATCCGCAAGCTGCGGGGCCGTGTAGCTGTCAACCCGTCCCTTCGCTTTAACCAGGTCGCAGTGTTTATATTGTGTGGTGGTGATCTCCATGTAGCCAGCCTCCAGTAAAGGATCGCATGTTTGAATAAATTATATCATGGGCTTTGCTTCAGCCTGCCGGTGATTCGGGCGCGAGCTGCTGGCAGTTAACTGGCAGGCTCACGTAGAAGGTAGCGCCTTTGCCCAGCTCGCTCTCTACCCATATTTTGCCGTTGTGCATTTCTACGATGCGTTTGCTGATCGCCAGCCCCAGCCCGGAACCGGGTACTTCGCGAGTGAGCGAGCCATCGACCTGCCGGAATTCCTCAAAAATAACCGACTGGTCTTCTTCGCTGATGCCAATTCCCGTATCTCGAATGCTGAACAGCAGCAGGTCGGGTTCGGGCTGCTCGCAGGTAACGGTGATCATCCCGCGCTCAGGGGTGAACTTGTTGGCGTTGCCCAGCAGGTTGAGGAAGACCTGTTTGATGCGCAGGTGGTCCCCGGTAATCGGTGGAAGCTGGCCTTCCCAGCGGAACACCAGGATCTGCGATTTCTTCTCCACCAGCGGCGAAACGGTGATGCGTAGTTCCTCAAACAGCGAGCGCAGTTCAAACGTGCTGGGCTGCAGAACCATGTGCCCGGCCTCGATCTTGGAAAAGTCCAGCAGGTCATTGATCAGCTTCAGCAGGTGCCTGCCGCTCTCCAGAATATCCTGGGTGAACTCTTTTTGCTCTTCGTTCAGCACGCCCACCAGCTCGTCCGTCAGTACCTCGGAAAAACCGATGATGGAATTGAGCGGCGTGCGCAGCTCGTGGCTCATATTGCGCAAGAACTGGCTCTTCAGGCGGTCGAGCTCGCGCAGGCTGGCGTTGGCTTCCTCCAGCTCGGTGGCCCGCTTTTCCAGCTCGGTGCGCGCTTTTTCTACCTCTTCAAACAGGCGGGCTCGTTCGATCAGCATCACCAGGCTGTTCGCCAGGATGGTCACCAGGCGCATGTCTTCATAAGAAAAGCCGTTGACCAGCCCGCTTTCCAGGTTGATCACCCCAATCACCTTTCCATCTGCGATTAGCGGCACGCACAGCAGGGAAAGCGTGCCCGGCGAGAATTCCAGGTTATCCCGCTCTTCGTTGACGTTAGGCACCAGCATGGGCTGCGCGCTGTGCACCACGCGCCCGGCAATGCTGCGGTCCAGCAAGGTTGGCGCGACGGGCCGGTTCAAGGGATACCCCAGGCTGACCACGGGCGTGATCTTCTGCGCCTCCCAATTCACCAGCGAGATGGATACCCGGCTGGCGCGCAGCTCGGCGGACAGGTTCTCAACGGCAAGCTGGAGGGTTTCATCCAGGCTTTTGGCCGCGCTCAGCTTTACCAGCAGGTCGCGCTGCACGCGCAGCATATTTTCGCGGTGCTCGCGGTCTTTCAACTGCCGCCGGACCTCTTCGTATAGCCGGGCATTCTCCATGGCAATGGCAATCTGGTCCGCGATGGTTTTCATCACCCGCACATCGTTGTCGTCGAACGCGTTGACCATCGGGCTTTGCAGGTCCAGCACCCCCGCCATCTTATCGCCCACCAGGATGGGCACAGCCAGCTCGGAGCGCGTCAGGATTTTCTCCGGGTAGAAGTTGGTGTAGCGCGGTTCCAGGCGCACATCGTTTGCCAGCAGGACGCTTTTGTTCATCGCCACCCATCCTACCATGCCCTGTCCAAATTTCAGCCGGTGATCTTCGGGGAACAGGTCGGAAAAAGCGCCCGATGTAGAGCGCATCAGCAGCTCGCCCTGCTCGAAATTAGGGGTGAAGATGGCCACATGGTAAAACCCGAAATGTTTCTGGATCAGGCGGGTAGCGCTGTCCATCACATTCTTAAGCTCGATGATGGCGGCAATTTGCTCACCAATGTAATTCAGCAGGGTCAGTTGGGAGGCGCGCCGTTCCAGCGCTTCTTCCACCTTGCGCCGGTCGGTGACGTCGGTGGCTACCCCCTGAATGCCTACTGCCTGGTTATCCTGGAGGATAGGCCGGGTATAAGCGCGCAAGTGGTGGATTTCGTGCTTGCGGTCGAAGACGCGGAAGTCCATAATCTGGCTGTCCTGTGTCATCGACTTCTCAACACTGGCTTCTATGGATGGGATGTCATCCGGGAAGACGCATTCATTGTACAGTTTTCCAACATATTCTCCCGCTGCGTAGCCCGTAAAAGCCTCGATCACCGGGCTCATATATGTGATGCGCCCGTCTTTGTCCATGGTGAAGATAATTTCATTAATATTTTCCACCAGCGAACGGTACTTTTCTTCTGACTGCTTCAGCAGCAGCTGGTTCTGCTGGGAGGCGTTTTCCGCATGCACCTGTTTGGTCACATCTCGCATGGCGACCAGCCGGCCAATCGCATTCCCATAACGGTCTTTCAATGTAGATTGGTGGATCAGGTAGTAATATTCGCCCATGCTGGCAGGTAAGGTGCTTTCATCGCTCGAAACGGTATTCTCATCTCTACAGCACCGCTCGATAAGCTGGGGGTACCCGGAAAGCGCCTGTTTGGCAGGCTTCCCCACCAGCTCGTGCAGCGGCAAGCCGAGGATGGCCTGCGCCAGCGGGTTCAAATGGACAATGCGGTTTTCCATGCTGAGCACCAGGATCCCGTCCGGCATACCGTCGATCATGCTCTGGTACGCAATGGGTAAGAAGCTCAGCAGCCGGAAGCGAATCACGCCAACAATAAAGAGGATGACCGCCAGAATTTTGAAAAGCGGGGTAATGATCAGGGGGTGCGCGCCCACGGGAGTGACCTGGTCGATCACCCTGCCTGCCCAGGGCAGGAGCGTGCAGGCCAGCAGCACCGCCATCTGCCCAAGAAACTGCCGGCGCGCGCCGGTCAGTTTCCGCCCAATCAAGATCGCGCTGGCAGCCACCAGCGCCGTATCGAAGGCAAAGCTGGCAATCCCAGCCGGTCCCAGGGGCTTCACCAGCGGCATGAACGGCTGCGCAGGGTTTGAGGCTGTCGAGCGCCAGAAAAGCATGTGGAGTTCGTTCGTCCAGGCCAGAATAGTGAAGAACAGGGGCAGGATGCCCAATAAGAGCAGGCGGCGCGGTTTTTGCAGCGCTTCACGGTAAGTGAACTGCAGCAAAAAGATCAGCCACGCCACGTGTACCCAGGTAGACCCGGTTTGGCTGACCTTTAGCATGAAAACCTTTACGCCCGTGCTGCCAAAGGTGGCTTCCAGCGCCATCCCAATCGACCAGACCACCTCCGTGACCAGCACAAAAATGAGCGGGCGCGCTTCCCGAAACTGTTTGATTCGAAACAGGTACAGGATCAGTAACAGAGCGGTCGCGGCTATGAGAATGAGCGGGAACTGGTAGGCCGCCAGTTGAAGGTGCATGCGCGATCTCTCTCCTTTACCAGGCCCGGCGTAAGCCGCACCTTAGGTTTCTTCCCGCTCTAAGAAAAGCCGAATCTGATTTGGAAAGGCGCGTGTGTCGATCGGCTTGGTGATGTACCCATCGAACCCAACCAGTATCGCGTGATGGCGTTCATCCGGCATAGCATGCGCGGTCAGCGCGATCACCGGGATATTTTCTGTTTTCGGGTTTTCTTTCAGCCGCAGCGTAGCGACGTAACCGTTCACCTTCGGGAGCTGGAGGTCCATCAAGATGAGCTGCGGCAGCTCCCGGGTGGCGATCTCAATGGCTTCTTCGCCATCCATAGCGGTAAGCAGCCGGTAACCGTGCGGGCGCAGAATGGTCACAAGCAGTTTCTGGTTTACCCGGTTATCTTCTACGATGAGGATCGTTTCTTTTTCCATAATCGTATGCGCGAGCCCATCACGCAGATCCAAAACGCTCATTGAAAAACCCTGATTAGATTATAGCGTATTTCAGGGAGCAGTTCGAACTTTATTTCGCATGGCGGTTTATAACAGCATCAAAGCCTGGGTTGCTATTGCCGCCGTGATGGAAAAAGAGATCAGTCGCGCATACCATGGCTGGCGGGTAAGCATCTCTTCCACAAAATAGATTGCCCGGCTGGATAAATAGATAAACACGAATAATATAAACATGAACGCCAGATAACCTGGTGATAATCTTTCACGTGGTGAGATTGCCAGCATAAAATTCCATGTCGCGGTCAGCGCCATGGCGCCGTACAGCGTCAGAAGCAAATCACCCAGGCTTTCCAGGGCGAACGCTTTCCGGTCGATGGGGGACTGCCTGTCCCGCGCTGGTAGTTTGACCGCTGCTGGTGGTTTATGCGCTGCTGGCAGCTTAACCGCCGTCGCTCGTTGTGCGATCATATTACTGATTACCTCAAACTGCCCGCCCAGCAAGGCAGTAGGCAGGGCCCAGCAGGCAAAGATCAGCCCCAGCAGGCCCAGGGTAGCCAGCGTTGTAATCAGATTCGTGTTCTTTTCGAGGTTAAAGGCCGGCAGCAGCAGAAAGCTGGGCATCGCATTGATGGCCAGGACCCCCATGATTGTGAACCCGCTGATTGCTAATCCCCAGGGTGACAGGTTCGGATTGGTTACGGTGTTTCGATTGAAGGAAGATATTTTGAGCAGCATGCCGGTAATCTCTAGCAGATACATGCTCAGGATCACCATGCCCACGATCATATTGGGTCGCCGGGTGGTATACACCCTGGTTAATTGATCAAGAAAAACGGGGTGCAGGGATTGGAAATATAGCCACAGCAGCGCGGCCTGCAGCAGGTTCAAGAACAAAAAGCGCCAGCGCTGTACCGCGCCAACGAACGGTTGCAGAGCCGCGAGCGGTCCTGCTGGCCTCTTATCTTCATTGGTGATAATAGTCTTCTGCGGACCCGCTCGTTTTTTCCTCGGCATATGCTCAAACTTTATGATTACGATAGCGATATAATCAGTAATTATACGCCCTCATTACTAAGGAGAAGATCATGACCGCAAAAATCATCGACGGCAATGCCATCGCTAGCCAGATTCGGGCAGATGTTGCCCGCGAAGTTGGCGAACGAGTAGCAGCGGGCAAGCCCATCCCGGGCCTGGCGACCGTTCTGGTTGGCGAGAACCCGGCCTCCCAGTCATACGTCAAATCAAAGCACAAGGCCTGCCAGGAAGCAGGCATCCGATCTTTCTCATATACACTGCCGGAGACCGCCACCCAGCAGGAAGTGGATGATCTCGTCCGCCGGCTGAATGATGACCCGGAGGTGAACGGTATCCTGGTGCAGATGCCGCTGCCAGCCGGCCTGGATGAAGAACGGGTGCTCAGCCTCATCCGCATCGAAAAGGATGTGGACGGCTTCCACCCGGTGAACATTGGCCGCCTGGCGCAGAAAGGGCGCGAACCGCTGTTTATCCCCTGCACTCCGGCGGGGGTCATGGTCATGCTGGAACAGTTCTACCCCAACCTCAACGGCGCCAACGCGGTGGTGCTGGGCCGCTCGAACATCGTCGGCATGCCCGTGGCGCTGCTGCTGGTGCGCGCCAACGCCACCGTCACCATCTGCCACTCGCGCACCCGCGACCTGCCCGGCGTCTGCCGCCAGGCCGACGTGCTGGTAGCGGCGGTTGGGCGCGCCGAAATGGTCAAAGCCGACTGGGTCAAACCCGGCGCGGTGGTCATCGACGTGGGCATTAACCGCGTTGAGGATGCCACCCGCCCGCGCGGCTACCGCCTGGTGGGCGATGTGGATTTTGAGGCTGTCAAAGAAGTTGCCGGGGCCATCACCCCGGTCCCCGGTGGGGTAGGGCCCATGACCATTGCCATGCTGATGCAGAATACGCTCCAGGCCGTGAAGCTGGCCGAATAAGGAATAGAAAGCGAAATTTAACGGCTCTTGGCAAAGGGCCTTGATGAAAAGGGGCTTGGGGACTTGCGGCTGGTTCAACCAGCCGC
>CAYTHO010000084.1:0-25303 GCA_964437595.1 uncultured Anaerolineaceae bacterium | reverse complement strand
AACATCGCATTCATCAAATACTGGGGCAACCGCAACAACGCGCTGCGCCTGCCCTCCAACGGCTCGATCTCGATGAACCTGGCCGGCCTGCATGCCCGCACGCAGGTGACCTTCGACCCGGCGCTGTGCTGCGACGATGTGCTGCGCATCAACGGTCAGCCGGTGAGCGAGGCGGCCCAGCGCCGCGTGGCGCGCTTTCTGGATCACGTGCGCGAGCTGGCGCGCCAGCATTCTGGCGGGGAAAAGCTGTACGCGCACGTGGTCAGCGAGAACAACTTTCCGATGGGCGCGGGGATCGCTTCTTCGGCGGCGGCTTTTGCGGCCCTGGCGCTGGCGGCCACCCGCGCCGCCGGGCTGGACCTGGATGAGCCCGCCCTCTCGCGCCTGGCGCGGCTGGGGTCCGGCTCTGCCTGCCGCTCGGTCCCCGGTGGGTTTGTCGAATGGAAGGCCGGCGCCGGGGATGCCGACTCCTACGCCTTCTCTATCGCGCCCCCTGAGCACTGGAACCTGGTGGACTGCATCGCTATTCTGCAAACCGGGCACAAGCCGGTTGGCTCCACCGAGGGCCACGGCCTGGCGGGGACCAGCCCGCTGCAGGCCGCGCGCATCGCCGATACGCCCCGCCGTTTAGCGATCTGCCGTTCGGCAGTACAGGCGCGTGATTTTTCCGCGCTGGCCGCCATTATCGAGCAGGACAGCAACCTGATGCACGCGGTGATGCTTACCTCGCGGCCCGCGCTGTTCTACTGGGAACCTGCCTCGGTGGAGGTGATGAAAGCTGTGCAGGAATGGCGCAAGAATGGCCTGCCCTGCGCCTACACCCTGGATGCCGGACCAAACGTGCACATCCTGTGCGAAGCCTCCGCGCAGGAAGAGGTGACCCGCCGCCTGCTGGATATTCCCGGCGTGCAGCAGGTCCGCGCGGCCACGCCCGGCGGCCCGGCGCGCCTGGCGGAAGCCCCTACAAACGGCTGACAAACCCTCGAACCCGAAATCAATACGCGTTATAATAAAGCTGCTGCCAGGCAGCTCCGCTTTTTGCGTTCCTGGCAAGGCTGCCGGATGTTCGCGGCTCAACTGCTGTATAACAATGAAAGAAGTTTATCGATGAATGAATTAACAAGCAACCTGTTAAGAATCCTGGGCTTTATCCTGGCCTTTGGTTTTCTGGTGTTTATCCATGAATTTGGCCATTACATCATGGCCAAAATTGCCAAAATTCAAGTAGAGGAATTTGGGTTTGGGTTTCCGCCCCGCATGCTGCGGCTGTTCAACTTCCGTGAAACCGAATTCACCCTGAACTGGATTCCCTTCGGTGCGTTTGTGCGGCCCAAGGGCGAGAACGACCCCAATGTGCCGGGTGGTCTGGCTTCCGCCGATCCATGGGTGCGGCTGGCCGTGCTGGCTGCCGGGTCGGCGATGAACCTGCTGGTTGGGGTGCTGCTCTTCAGCCTGGTTTACTACCAGGTGGGCATGGTTCCCGATACGAAGAAAGTGTTGATCGTCGATGTCAGCGCAGATTCACCGGCTGCCAGCGCCGGCATACAAAAAGACGACCTGATTACGAAGATCAACGGTGAGGCAGTAAAGAACACCACGCATCTGTCTACCATGGTTCGCGCCAACCTGGGCAAAGAAATCGCCATCACCCTGCAGCGCAATGGGCAGGACATCGAGACCCGTGCTGTCCCGCGCGCTAACCCGCCGGAGGGCCAGGGCGCGCTGGGCATCACGATGAGCAGCCCAACTATTAAGATCTCCAACTGGCCGCAAGCCATTCCATTCGCCGCGCAGTTGACGGCGGAACAAGGCCGCCAGCTCATCGCCCTGCCAGGCATGCTGCTGCGCGGGGAGCTTTCGCCAGAAGAAGGGCGCCTGGTTGGGCCAAAGGGCATTTATGATATCTACTCCGCCGCCCAAGAGCGCGATCAGGAAGAAGCCGCCGCTAACCAGCAGCCCGAGCCCCCCATCGGGCTCAACACGCTCAGCTTCCTGGCGACCATTTCCGTCGCACTGGGGTTCACCAATCTACTGCCAATCCCCGCATTGGATGGCGGGCGCATCTTATTCGTGCTGCCTGAGATCCTGCTCCGCCGCCGCGTTCCGGCCCAGTACGAGAACATGGTTCACCTCATCGGCTTTGCCGTCCTGATTATCCTGATGATCTACATCACCACCCAGGATATCATCAACCCCATCGTGATTCCTTAGGCCGCACCCAACATGCTGACGAACCACCCCCAAAAGAAAAACGTATCGCTCCAGCAGGTGCTGGCCGCGCTGCTGGATGACCAGAGCGTTTTCCCACCCGCTTACCTGCGGCACTTTTCCGACCTGGAAGGCGCCGATCTCGAATCCCTGCGTTCGGTCTGGCCCCAGGTGAAGGCACACCGCCGCCTGGCGCTTCTGGAAGACCTGGAAGACCTGGCCGAAAATGACACCCTGGTTTCGTTTGACGCCGTGGCTCGCATGGCCTTAACCGATGAAGACCCGCGCGTGCGCACCGTGGCGGTCCGCCTGCTGTGGGAGGATGAAGACCCCCGCCTGGCTTCCGCCTTTATCCAGATGATGAACGAGGATGCGGATGCCGGCGTGCGCGCTGCCGCTGCGAGCGCCCTGGGACTGTTCATCTACCTGGGAGAGACGGAGAAAATTCCGGAACAGATCTTGCATCAGGTAGAAGAGAGCCTGCTAAAGGTACACGCCGGGCAAGATGATGCCCTGATCCGCCGGCGCGCGCTTGAATCCCTGGGGTATTCCGGCAGGCCAGAGGTTGCGAAGATCATTCAAGCCGCTTATGCTTCACAAGATATGGATTGGGTGGCCAGCTCCTTGTTCGCCATTGGCCGCTCCGCCGACAACGCCTGGGAGCCGCAAGTGATGCGCATGCTGCGCTATCCAAAGGCCAACGTTCAGCTCGAGGCCGTGCGCGCCGCCGGCGCGCTGGAGCTGGAAAAATCCCGCCGCATCCTGCTCGACCTGCTTGAGGAAGAGGCACAAGACAGCGAAATCCGCGCGGCGATCTTCTGGTCGCTTTCCCAAATCGGTGGGGAAGAAGTGCGCGAGACGCTGGAAACGATCCTGGAGGAAACCGAGGATGAGGAAGAGGCGGAAATCCTGGAAGACGCCCTCGACAACCTCAGTTTTACCGAAGATGTGGGCCTGTACGGGCTGTTCGACTTCGCCAATGCCGGTGGAATGGACCCCGATGATCTGGACGATGGGTCGACACTGGATGGAAATAAAAACAGCGGGCAAGAGGATGATGAGCAGGGTCCGCGCCCGAACCCCGGACCGAAACGCCACCGTCATTAAGCCAGATATTCAGCTTTTTCCGATGTAAAATAGTATCAGTATTTACCTGGGGTAATTCTTTTACCTTATTTTTTCAAGACCGGTATTGAGGACGAAGTTTCATGCGCTGGCTGATTGCCCTGGTTTTCTTCGTGAGTTTTCCGCTGCAAAGCCTGCCGTTTTTCGCGGCGCAGTTCAACGCGTCCCAAAGCGGGCCGGTAATCACCCCGCTGGAACCGGCCAGCCAGTTCGGCGAGCAGATCACCTTCCGGGTGCGCATCCAGCCCGCGGATGAAGTGACAGAGCTGGTGGTTTACATCACTCCGGAAGGCCAGCCCACCGTCTGGCAGAAGATCGACCTGGACCATGTGGACGAACAGGGTGAATTTCTGCAGACTATTAAGGCGCACAACCTGGTACTGTTCCCCTTCTCGCAGGTCTCCTACCGCTTCGACGTGAAGCTGAAAGACAACCGTTCCGTATCCACGGAGACGCAGTCGTTTATTTACGAAGATAACCGCTTTATCTGGCAAAACGTAAAGAGCGGCATCTTCGACATCCACTGGAACAATGATGATTCGACCCTCGGGCAGGAAATTGCCAACATTGCCCAGGAAGGGCTGCAGCGCGGTCAGAATTTGCTGAACGTAGACACGCCGGAGTTTATTCGCATTTACGCCTATGCCAAATCAAGCGATCTGCAGGAAGCGCTGGATTTAACCAGCCAGCCCTGGGTCGCCGGGCATGCCACACCCGAGCTGTCGATGATCATGATTTCCATCCCATCCGGGCCGGAACGGAATTTTGAGCTTCGCCGCATGATCCCCCATGAAATCATGCACATCTTGCAGTACCAGGTGATGGGCGATACCTATACCCGCCAGCCAGTCTGGCTGGTGGAGGGGATGGCCTCCATGGCCGAACTGAACGATAACCCGGAGTACCGTACGGTGCTGAAGGCTGCCGCGACGGATGAACTCATCCCCTTCCGTTCCCTGTGCGTCATGTTCCCACGCCAGGCGGCCTCCGCGTACCAGGCTTACGCCCAGTCGCAGTCTTTCGTCAACTTTCTGCAGCAAAAATTTGGCACATCGAAAATCACCGAACTGGTGCAGACGTATAAGAATGGGTTGGGCTGCGAGGAAGGCATCGCTTCCGTGACGGGTTATTCCTTAAACCAGCTTGAACTACGCTGGAAGCAGGAGACTTTAGGAATCAATGTTGGCGGTCTGGCTTTCGTAAACATGCTGCCCATCCTGATCGTGGCGTTATTGATCCTCGTGCCAGCCATTACTGCCTTCGTCACGCCCCGCTTCGCCAGGCCCGAGGTGGATGAGGATTAGCATGCCCGAGAATGCCGAGCGCGCTCGTTTGCATGCGGTTGTAGATGGCTCGGTGCAGGGGGTTGGCTTCCGCATGTTCGTTCTCGACCATGCCAATGCTTTGGGCGTCACCGGCTGGGTGCGGAACACATACGATGGTTGCGTGGAAGTCACTGCCGAAGGCACGTACTCTGTTCTGGAGCTGCTGCTGGAGAAACTACGCCTGGGCCCGCGCAGCGCATTTGTGACAGAAGTGGTAAAAGAGTGGCAGCCCGCCACCGGCGAATTTACCACATTTGAGGTCCGCCGGACGGTTTAGAAGAGGTTAAACGAAAAGCGGCCCGCATTTTTGCGAGCCGCTTTCTCTGCAACTTTTGTCTTCTACCAGCGCCCGCCGCGGCGACCCATCATGCTGCCCCGTGGGGTGGTGGTCGTGCCATTCTGCAGGCCAGCGCCGCCCATGCAGCCGCCAGCACCCCGGCCCATCGCCCCGCCCATGCGGCTGTTCATCCAGTCCGCCTGTTCCTGGGTGATCGTGCCATCTTTGACCAGGGCGGCCAGAGCAGCACTGCGCGCGTCGGTCATGAACTGCTGCGCCTGCTCGGCGGTGTAGCCTTTACTTTCAGCGATTTGCCAGAAGGTCTGGCCATCGTCATGCAGGGCCTGGAGTTCCTCGACCGTCAGGCCCAATTTTTCCGCAAGCGCTTCGTGCATATAATCGTGCATCAGGCCCATGCCAGCAGCGCCGCCCATCATCCCCCGACCGTAGCTATTACCGGGTACCGGCGCGGGCGGGGTCGTGTCTTGAGCGGATACAGCCTGGACAACTCCAAACCCGATCAGCCCAATTACCAGTACCGCAACGAACAATAAGCGTTTCATATCGTGTCTCCTTAGAATTGTTTGATTTGATCTCTTACGTCCCCATCATATCGCCCAGATATGTAGATTTTGTGAAGAAGGTCTGTTAAATTGATGAGGACCCGGCGCTTTGCGCCAGGTCCTCATCTGATTTTGTTTTTAGTTATTCTTCGCCAGATAACAGGCGTACTTTTTGCAGCGGCGACAGATCCGATTCTTCCACCAGGATCGCTTTCAACTCAAAGATCTGGTCGCGCAGGGCAGCCGCCTTCTCAAACTCCAGATCTTTAGCAGCCTGCTTCATCTGCTTTTCCATTTCGGCAATCAACCGTTGTAACTCGGTCTTTGGCATACCTCCGCTCGCTTTCCGGTCAACCGAATAGGCCGCGCCGCCTTCGGCTACCGCGTGTACACCCGCCCCGGCGCTCAGTCGTTCGGTAATATCGCGCACGGTCTTGGTGATGCTGACCGGAATGATTCCATGGGCCTCGTTGTAGTCCGACTGCTTCTTACGGCGGCGGTTCGTCTCATCGATGGCTGTTTGCATGGCCTCCGTGATCGTATCCGCGTACATAATCACTTTCCCGTTGACATTGCGCGCAGCGCGACCAATGGTCTGAATCAGCGCTGTCGCCGAGCGCAGGAAGCCCTGCTTATCGGCGTCCAGGATGGCTACCATCGAAACCTCCGGCAGGTCCAGCCCTTCGCGCAGCAGGTTGATGCCAACGATCACATCGAATACCCCCAAGCGCAGGTCGCGCAGAATGCCGATCCGTTCCAGAGTCTCCACTTCAGAGTGCAGGTAATGCACTTTGATGCCCAACTCCATCAGGTATTCCGCCAGGTCCTCAGACATGCGCTTGGTAAGGGTGGTGACCAGAACGCGCTCGCCCTGCTCCACCCGCTGGCGGATCTCCTTCAACAGGTCATCCACCTGGCCGCGGGTTGGGCGCACCTCCACCTCCGGATCGATCAGGCCGGTAGGGCGGATGATCTGCTCCGCCACCTGGTCGGCGCGGTTCATTTCATAAGCGCTGGGAGTCGCCGATGTATAGACCGTATAACCCATATGCTGCTCAAACTCATCGAAGGTCAGCGGGCGGTTATCCATCGCCGAAGGCAGCCGGAAGCCATACTCTGCCAGAACGCCCTTGCGCGAGCGGTCGCCGTTGAACATGCCCCGCACCTGCGGGATGGTCATGTGCGACTCATCGATGAACAGCAGGTAATCGCTGGGCAGGTAGTCCATCAGCGTCCAGGGCGGCGAGCCAGGCGCACGTTGGTCGAGGTGGCGTGAATAGTTTTCGATACCGGAGCAGTAGCCCACTTCACGCAGCATCTCAAGGTCGTAGCGCGCGCGCTGCTCGATGCGCTGCGCCTCCAGCAGTTTATTATTGTCCTTAAAGTACTTAATGCGTTCTTCCAGTTCTGCTTCGATATCGCCAATGGCCTTCTTCAGGCGCTGCTCTTCGGTGATGTAATGCTTGGCAGGGAAGATATCCACCTGCTGCGGCTCGGCATACACCTCGCCGGTCAGCGGGTTAACTTCCATGATGCGCTCCACTTCGTCGCCAAAGAAACTGACCCGGAACACTTTTCGGTCCTCGTAAGCGGGGAAGATCTCCAGCGTATCGCCCCGCACGCGGAAAGTGCCCGGTTTCAGGTCGATGTCATTGCGCTGGTACTGGCTCTCAACCAGGTGGCGCAGCAGCGCATTGCGGCGGAAGATCGCGCCCGTTTCGAGGTTGATTACCGTTTTGCCGTAAGCCTCCGGGCTGCCCAGGCCGTAGATGCATGAAACGGATGCCACAATGATCACATCGCGCCGCGACATGAGCGCCGTGGTGGCAGCCAGGCGCAAACGGTCAATCTCCTCGTTAATATCCGTTTCCTTCTCGATATACAGATCGTGCTGTGGGACGTAGGCTTCGGGCTGGTAATAGTCGTAATACGAAACAAAATACTCCACCGCATTATCGGGGAAGAACTCCTTGAACTCCGCATACAATTGTGCGGCCAGGGTCTTGTTATGGGCCATCACCAGGGCCGGCATCTGCATCTGCTGGATGATGTTGGCCATGGTAAAGGTCTTGCCCGTACCGGTCGCGCCCAGCAGTACCTGGTCTCGATACCCTTTTTTGATCCCTTCCACTAACTGCGCAATCGCCTCTGGCTGGTCGCCCATGGGTTTATAGGGAGACTGGAGATTGAATTCCATCGCGTATCCTTCCCTAGCAAATCTGTTCTAGATATGGGTATTGTACACCCGGACATTCCATTTGTGAACTACCCAAATGTATAGCAAAATGCTTATGATTTTACCGGCAGCTTCACCACGAAATCCGCCCCACCTGCGGGCCGGTTGCTCGCGGTCAAATCGCCGCCATGCGCCAGGGCAAGCTGGCGGGCGATCGCCAGGCCCAGGCCGGTGCCGCCGCCTTCGCGGCTGCGTGATTTATCAGCGCGGTAGAAGCGCTCGAACAGGCGCGGCAGCGCTTCGGCAGGAATGCCCGGGCCGCTGTCTGATACACGCAATTCCACCCAATCGCCCTCCTGATGAACGCGCACGCGAATCGTCCCTCCCTGCGGGGTAAAGCGCAGCGCATTGCTCAGCAGGTTATTCAAGATCTGCTCTACCCGCCCGCCGTCAAGGTGCAAACGGCCCAGCGCCGGAAACGGCGCTGCGTCTACTTCCAGCCGGATACCACCCCGGTCGGCCCCAGGTTGAAAGCGCTCCACCACCCGCTGGACCAGGGCGGTAAGATCGATGTCTGCCTTTTCCAGGGCCAGCTCGCCGGCATCAGCCAGCGCCAGCGTTCGCAAATCTTCTACCAAGCGGGTGAGCGATTCGGTTTGCTCCAGCACCGGGCGTAGATTCTCAACCGTCAGCGGGTATACGCCATCTTCCAGCGCTTCCAGGTGCGCGCGCTGGATGGCGATAGGCGTGCGCAGTTCGTGGGCAATATCCGCCGTCATCGCTTTGCGAGACTGATTGACCTGTTCCAGCGAAGCTGCCATATGATTGAATGCCTGGCCCAGCGAGCCAATTTCATCCTTGCCCCGCACAACGACGCGCTGGCTCAAATCGCCACCAGCCAGTTTTGCCGCGGCGCCGGTCAACTCGCTGACCGGGCGCAGCAGCCGGTACGATAGCAAAAGCGCGAGCACCAGCGCAAGCGCAACCGAAATCCCCGCCGCAATCCAGCCGGCGCGCATCAGTCCTTGTAATAACTGCTGTTCCGAAGCCAGCTCGCTCGATCCTGCTGCCACCAGGTAACCGACCACCTGTCCCCGCGGGCTGCGCAGAAAGATCGCCTCCTTGCGCTCAACCGCAGACAGCTTCCCCTGCGGCGCCATCTGGTTATCCGCCACCACGTTGCCGCGCGCATCTGCCACCCGCAGCCACGGGCCGCGGCCCATCATCCCCATGCCCTGGCCCGGGCGCGTGTTCTGCAGAAGCTTTTCAACCCCCTGCCAGGTTCCATTCTGCTGGTAGTAATCTTCCAGTTCTCCGACCAGCGTCTCCTGCCCCATCATGCCTCCGCGCATCATAAATGAGTGCACTTCGGAGGTTATGCTTTGCTGCGTGACCAATAACACGCTGGCGATTGCCACCAGCGCTACCAGCGCAAACGAGAGGATCAGCCTCAGGCGCATATTACTCCTTATGGAAGCGGTAGCCTACCCCAAACACCGTCTCAATGCAGCGCGGATGGCGGGCATCCGGTTCCAGCTTGGCGCGCAGGTTTTTGATGTGCGCATCAATGGTGCGCTCGTAACCTTCGTAGGCCTGTCCCTGGGAGGCCTCCAGCAATTGCAGGCGGCTAAATACGCGCCCCGGCTGAGAGGCCATGGCTGCCAGCAGGTTGAACTCGGTTGGAGTCAGGTCGATCAGCGCACCCGCGCAGCGCACTGTATGCGATTCCAAATCGATTTCCAGGTCGCCTTCGATGATGCGTGCAGCGGGAGCAGGCGCTTTTCCGGCGCGGCGCAGCACCGCCCGCACCCGCGCGACCACCTCGCGCGGCGAGAAGGGCTTGACGATGTAGTCATCCGCGCCCAGTTCCAACCCGATCAGGCGGTCATACTCCTCCGCCCGGGCGGTAACCATAATGATGGGTGTATCCCCTTTGCGGCGCATCTCGCGGGCCACATCCAGCCCATCCATGCCCGGCAGGTTCAGGTCCAGCAGCACCAGGTCGGGGTGGATCTGCTCCCAGGCCCGCAGGCCGCTGTCGCCCCGGCCTTCCACGCGCACGGTCATCCCGGCCTGTTCCAGGTACGACTGAACAACCCGGGCAAGCTCGCGTTCATCCTCAACAATCAAGATGGTTGCCATTCGACAATTATAGCAGACAGGGCATCCAGCAGCCGGGCATGCCACTCGGCCTCTTTCATGCCAATAATCGGCATCCAGAAGGCGTTCTTCCCGGCGCGCATGCCTGGCGCGGGCCGCGGCATGGCGCGGTTGATGCCCTCCGGCAGCGGCGGGTAGCGCAGTACGATTTGCTCTCCTTCCATGGCTACGGATGCCAGCCCGGCGGCTTCGGCGCGCAGCTTGACCCGCATCTGGAAGAACAGATTCGCCACTTCCTCGGGCAGCGCGCCAAAGCGGTCCTGAAACTCTTCCTCCATGGCGTTGACTTCCAGTTCATCCTGCATATCCGCCAGGCGGCGGTACAGGTTCAGCCGCATGGCCTGGTCGGGGATATACTTCATGGGGATGCCGAGGGTCAGCGGCAGGTCTACGCTGACCGGCACGTGCGTATCTTTCAGCGCCGCGAGATCATCCCCACCTGCCATGCCGGTGATGCGCCGCACCTGGCGCACGGCATGGCCCAGCATGCGCGTGTACAGGTGGAAACCCACCGCGGCGATCATGCCATGCTGGCGGTTGCCCAGCAGCTCACCTGCTCCGCGCATTTCCAGGTCGCGCATGGCGATGGAGTAGCCCGCGCCCAACTGGGTATTCTCGGCAATCACCTCCAGCCGCTCCTGGCCTTCGGGCGTGGGCGGGCGCTTGCGGTGGCGGAAGAAGTAGGCGTAGGCGCGCTGCGCGCCGCGCCCCACCCGACCGCGAAGCTGGTACAACTGCGCCAGGCCAAAGGTATCGCCGCGGTCAACGATCAGGGTGTTGGCGTTGGGGATGTCCAGGCCGGATTCAATGATGGAGGTGCACAGCAGGATATCGATCTCGCCCTGGGTGAAGCGCGTCATCACCTTCGATAGTTCATCTTCATGCATCTGCCCGTGCGCTACCCCTACCCGCGCTTCTGGCACCAGAGTATCCAGGTGTTTCTCCATGGCGCGGATGGTCTGCACCCGGTTGTGGACGAAGAAGATCTGCCCGCCGCGTTCCAGCTCGCGCAGAGTAGCCTGCCGGACCAGCTTCGGGGAATAGGGGCCAATGTGGGTGATGATCGGCAGGCGCTCGGCGGGCGGGGTGTTGATCTGCGAGATGTCGCGCACCCCGGTCAGCGCCATATACAGCGTGCGTGGAATCGGGGTAGCGGTCATGGTCAGCACATCCACCTCAGTGCGCAGGCGCTTGAAGAACTCTTTATGCGACACACCGAAGCGCTGTTCTTCATCGATGATCACCAGGCCAAGGTCTTTGAAGGTAACATCCTGCTGGATCAGGCGGTGGGTGCCGATGATGATGTCGATGCTGCCCTCTGCCAGGCGTTTAACGATCTGGTCCTGCTGCTTCTGCGAGCGGAAGCGCGACAGCATCTCTACTTCGACCGGGAAGGGCGCCAGCCGCTGGCGGAAAGTTTCGAAATGCTGCTGCGCCAGCACCGTGGTCGGCACCAGCACAGCCGCCTGCTTTCCGTCCGTGACGGCCTTGAAGGCCGCGCGCAGGGCTACTTCGGTTTTGCCATAGCCCACATCACCGCATAACAGCCGGTCCATAGGGCGCACGCGTTCCATATCCCGCTTTACGTCCTGGATGGCCCGCGCCTGGTCATCGGTTTCCACATAAGGGAAGCTGGCCTCCAGGTCCTGCTGCCAGGTCGTATCCGGCCCAAACGCGTGCCCTTTTACCACCTGGCGCTTTGCGTACAGCTCCAGCAGTTCCTGCGCCACCTGCTGTACAGACTCACGCACCTTCTGCTTAACCTGCGCCCACTCTCCGCCGCCGAGGCGGGTGGGGTTCGGCGGCTCGCCCCCCGGCCCAATGTAGCGGCTCAGGCGGTCGGCCTGATACACCGGCACGAAGATCTGGTCGCCGCCTTCGTACTCTACCGCCAGGAACTCACGCTCCGCGCCTTCCAGCGAACGGCGCACCAGCCCCATATAGCGGCCAACGCCGAAGTCGACGTGCACGACCCAATCGCCCGGCTTGAGGTCGGTATAATCCGCCTCGGGGGCGTTGTGCACCTGGCGCGTCCGCGCTCGCGGCTGCGGGCGCTCCCAGCCGAAGATTTCGCTGTCGGTGAAGAGGTGGATGTGGTTAGAATCCTCCTGGGTCAGCACCCAACCATCGCTCAGCGTGCCTTCCATGAACTCCGGGGCTCGGCGCGCAGCACGGCTCTCTTCTCGCTCGGACCACAGCTCTTGAATGCGCATCACCTGCCGCGAAACGATCACCTGGCGCGCGCCTTCCTGCGCCTGGCGAGCCATGTCGTCCATGAAGACCTTCAACCTGCCACCATACCGCTGACCGGGCTGGAAGGCTTCCGCCAGCGGCGAGGGCTCGCTGGCTGTTGAGCGGCCCAGTTCCAACCAGACGACGCCGCTCAGGCTGTCCTGCAGCTCAGACCAGGTCAGGTAGGGCAAGGGGAAGTTCGACGGAAGCGTTCCCTCAGCAACGCTCTCCTGGCGCAGCCGCACGGCCTGTTCCTCGATCTCATTAGCTACCGATTGGATAAGTTCAAAATCATCGACCAGCACCAGCGAGGGACGCGGCATATAGTCCAGCAGGCTGGCGTGCTGCTGGTGAATCACCGGCAGGTAAAACTCGTCCACTTCACCCTCCGGCAGGGTGATAACCTCCGGAAGGGTCAGGCTGGCAATTTTGCCGGGCAGCACCTCGCGCGCCGGGGTAACCAGCAGTTCGTTCAGGTTACGAGTAGTGCGCTGGGTGGCCGGGTTGAAAGCGCGAATGGTATCGATCTCATCGCCAAAGAACTCCAGCCGCGCCGGTTCCAGCTCCGAGGGCGTCCACACATCCACAATCCCGCCGCGGTGCGAGAACTGGCCCGATTCCAGCACGGTATCGGCTGGCTGGTAGCCCAGGTCCAGCCAGCTGCGCTTGAGCGAATCCGGGGTGATCTGCTGGCCCACCTTCAGCGCGCGCGTTACCCGCACGAACTCCCGCCGCGGCAGCGTGCGCGTCATAATCGAGCGCACCGAGGCTACCACCACCGGGGGCCGGGCCGGCTTGCGCATTGGTAAGAGATGATAGGACGCCAGGAGGGTCAGCGCCTGCAGGCGGTCGCGGCGGGTCAGCGTACCCCAGGCTGCCTGCTCGTAGAAGAGCGGGTTAGGCTCAGGAAAGATCTGGCGGGCCGCCTGTGGAGACCAAAACGATAACTCTTCCAGCATGGTCAGCGCCCGGTCTGCCCGGTCGGTGAGCAGCAGGATTGGGCAGTTTAAGTCAGCAAGCAGCCCGGCTAAGACCGGTAAGCGGGCTGCACGCGGCAGCGCCAGGCCCGGCAGCAGCATCCCCGCAGAGAGATCCTCCACAAGGCGCTGGTATGAGCTTTGCGAGCGGACTGCATCCAGTATGGATGATTCCGGTGTGGATGCTTCTGGCTTACGCGCTTCTTCCACCATACGCTCCTCAGATTATTGCTCTTGCAGGTTACCATTATGCTGGTTCATGGCCGCATCCAGCCCCTGGAGTACAAATGTGCGCACCGCGGCTGCCCCGCGTTCCAGCACCATGGCAACCATCTCCTGTTCGGACCGGTGAAAGGGCTGTAGAACATAGGTCGCGGCATCTCTTTGTCCCGGCGGACGGCCAATCCCTAACCTCAGCCGGGCAAAGTTCTGCGTGCCAAGCTGCTGGATAATCGATTCCATGCCCTTCTGCCCAGCCGATCCACCCCCAGGGCGCAGGCGGATGGTACCCAGCGGTAGATCCAGATCGTCATGCGCCACGATAATATGTGCAAGCGGGGTTTTGTAGAACCGCACCAGGCCGCCAACGGATTGGCCAGAGAGGTTCATATAGGTTTGCGGCTTAGCCAGAACGACCTTGTGCCCTTCCATAAGGCCAACTGCCACCAGCGCTTTCGACTGCACCCGCGCCATCGATACGCCCATCACTTTGCACAACTGGTCTATGACCATAAAACCAATATTGTGACGCGTATCGCGATATTCGCGGCCCGGGTTGCCCAACCCGACGACCAGAAATGGTAAATTTTGCTCTTCCATGGACAAACGCTTCTCCCCTCCCAGCAGCCTTCGCAGCATATCCACTCACCGCCGCACGATCGCTCGTATGCCAATATATACCAATCCCAACAACGCCGCCCCCAACACTGCCAGCACCCCACGCAGTATGGATGACTGCAAATGCTGCGCCGTGACCTGCACCGGGTTGGTCGGCAGCGGCGTGGCAGCCACTACTGCTGGTTGAAAATCCGGCCTGGGCGTGGCAGTTGGCGTGCTGGTTGCCCTACCAGTGGGCTGCGTGTCGGGTTCAGGCGTGCTGGTTTCTACGGTTGTATAGTTGCGCACGCGCAGGCCATCGATTGTATCCTCCAGAACCTGGCCGTCCTGCAGAAAGACTCGCATGCGCAGGCGATAGGTTCCATCCGTAATGGTGGTGGTATCCCAGGTCGCCAGTGTCCCATCTTTGATGCGGGTGTCGCTCTGCTGCAGCAAAAACCAGGTGCCGGTTGTATCCGACTGGTAGGCGAACGCGAGCTCGATCCGAACAAAACCGGGGACATCGGTGGTTCCGGTAAGGGTTACTAATCCCTGCAATGCTTCTCCCGAGCCGGGCGCGAGGATGCCGGGTTTCACCTCTCCAGTGGGGGTGGCGGAAGCGGCGGCAGCCCACCTCTTGCCGGCGGCAACAAACCCCTTGCCGGCGGCAAAGGGATCCTTACCTTTGGCAATGGGATCATTGCTGAAGGCAAGGGCTCTACTGCTGAAGGCGACCGCCAGGCCATCATAGACAGCAGGCTCTATAGAGACAGGCGAAAACAGCAGATGCGCCATGATCCAGGGCACGCTGAAGAGCAGTAGATAACAGGTTCCTTTATGGGCCAACATTGCAATCGGTAAGTTTAGCATGAAGCGCCAAAAGACGCAAATGCCGCATACAAAAAAAGTTAAAATCATTGTACTGCCCTAGCAAGAGCCATTCTTTTTAGGTATACTGATATATAGTATCTATAAAATACACCATTCCCTCCCGTCGCTGCTTGTTACCATTAAAACAAATGGTGGGAAGAATGATGAACCGTTTTAGTGGTTCGGGGTGAAAAGAGAAGGGAAAAAACAACACGATGAATGAAAAAGGATTTGCATCACCGGACAGCCTGATGGCTGCTCTTAACGAGCAGATGTATATTGCGAATAATGAGATCACCACGGTGGTTTTCCTCAGCCAGCAATTAGGAAAGCCAGTGCTTCTGGAAGGCCCGGCGGGAGTAGGCAAAACCGAGCTTGCCAAGGCTGTGGCCTGCGCAACCGGCCGTGAGTTAATCCGCCTGCAGTGCTATGAAGGACTGGATGAGACGAAAGCCCTGTACGAATGGGAATATGCCAAGCAGCTCCTGTACACCCAGCTCCTGCGGGAAAAGCTGCACGATACGCTGGGCAGCGCAAATTCCCTGAAGGAAGCAGCCGACCGGCTCGGGCAAGAAGAAGACGTATTCTTCTCAAAACGGTTTTTACTCCAACGGCCACTGCTCAAAGCGATCCAGAGCGAACAGCCTTCCGTTCTGTTGATCGACGAGATCGACCGCGCGGATGCCGAATTTGAAGCCTTTTTGCTGGAAGTGCTGAGCGACTTCCAGGTGAGTATTCCGGAGCTAGGCACCCTCAAAGCCATCCACCGCCCGCTGGTATTCTTAACCAGCAACAACACCCGCGAACTGAGCGAGGCGCTGAAACGGCGCTGCCTGTACCTGTTCATCGACTACCCCACCCTGGAGCAGGAGCTGGCGGTGGTGCGCCTGAAGGTGCCCGAACTGCCGCCGAAACTGGCCCGCCAGGCGGTCGAGCTGGTGCAGAAGCTGCGCACCATGGAACTGCGCAAATTCCCCAGCATCAGCGAGACCCTGGATTGGGCGAAAGCGCTGGTGATGCTCAACGCTGACAGCCTGGATAAAAAGACCCTCGAATCCACACTCAGCGTGCTGCTCAAACACGAGAGCGATTTGCAGTCAGCGAGGCGGCAGTTATTCAACCCATCCACGCGCGACCGCCGCCAGGATAACTCATTCGGCACGGCTCGCTGGCAGAACTGATACCTTCAGGGGTCTTACCGAGCAGCCTGCGACAGCCGCGGCGATTCGCCGGGAATGGAGGCTTCTTGTTATGCCGCTTTTGGCGAATCAAATAGCGGTAGAGGGAGCACCGATAGCATATGGATCAAAGGATTACCCAGTTTATCGCGGCCTTACGAGCCAGCGGCGTGCGGATCAGCCTGGCAGAAAGCGCGGATGCGTTTAAAGCCATTGAGGAAATGGGAATCCAGGACAAAGAATTATTCCGCGTCAGCCTGCGCTCTACACTGGTGAAAGAATTTCGCGACCTGGAAACATTCGAGAAGCTGTTCCCGATGTTCTTCCAGCCCAGCCAGCCGCCGCCAATGATGGATGCCACAAAAGGGATGACTCCCCAGGATGCGCAGATGCTGGCCCAGGCCCTGCGCCAGTTCTCTCGGCAGATGCGCAATCTGATGGAGAAACTGCTAAAAGGCCAGCCGCTTTCTCAGCAGGAATTGAAGCAGCTAGACCAATTGATGAACATGGACGGCATGACCGAACTGCGCTACCAGAACTGGCTGGCACGCCAGATGGAGGAAGCGCTGAACTTCCCAGATGTGCGCAAAGCCATGGAAGAACTGGCCCAGATGCTGCGCGAGATGGGGATGAACCGCCAGCAGGTGGAGCGGCTGCGCCAGATGATGGAAGCAAACCAGGAAGCCCTGCAGGAACAAATCCACCAGCACGCCGGGGAAGCCATTGCTCAAAACCTGGCAAAAAAGCCCCGCAAAGAACATTCTGAAGGAGCGATGAACCGTCCCTTCCGCTCTCTTTCCGAAGAAGATATGGAAGTGCTGCGCAAAGAGGTGCGCCGCCTGGCGGCTGCCTTGCGAACCCGCCTGGCGCTGCGCCTCAAACGCGCAAAGACCGGGCAGCTCGATCCCAAAGGCACCCTGCGGGCCAACCTCAAGCACGACAGCGTGCCGATCGACCTGCGCCATCGCGACAGGAAGATGAAACCGAAAATCGTGGTCATCTGCGATATCAGCACCTCGATGCGCTATGTCTCCGAATTGATGCTCAGCATGCTGTACGCTATCCAAGATCAGATCAGCAAAACGCACGCTTTCGCTTTTATCGATCACCTCGAATTCATCACTCCCGACTTTGCCAGGCGCGATCCATCGGAAGCCGTGCGCGAAATTCTTTATCGTATGCCGTCCGGGCATTACAACACCGATCTTGGCAACAGCCTGGACCGCTTCACGAAAGAGTTTATGAGCAGCGTTGATCACCGCAGCACCTTTATCGTGGTAGGCGATGGAAGGAACAACTATAACGATCCACGGCTGGAGTTGTTCCAGCGCATTGCCCGCCGCAGCCGGAATACCATCTGGTTGAATCCGGAACCGATGGGGTTATGGGGCACCGGGGATTCGGATATGCTGAAATATGCCCCGTACTGTGGCCGGACGTTCCAGGTCTCCAACTTATCTCAACTAGCTGCCGCGGTTGACCAATTCCTGCTGCACTAACCATCACCTGTCCCATTTGTGTGGGAGTTGTGAGAGAAAACACACAACCCCACACAAATACGTTTACAACACAAGTATTTTTTATAACGAAGTGTTATAATTTTTAATAATGGTGCGCTCCATCATTGCACTCGAGAGGCATGGGGCGCCCTGCTTTATCAAGCAGGCGGCGGCTTATGCTACTCCCCGCCGTTCCCATGAGGCTTATTGCCCGATCATGATATAATTGGAGTGATTATGGAAGATAACCAGCCCGTTCCTTCCCTCCCACCTTCCACAGAACAGCGTTATGAGGGTGAGGTCAAGATTGACCAGCCGTCAAAAGCTCCAGTCGGTCTTATCATCACTGCTGTAGTCATTCTCATCCTCATCATTGCAGGCATCGTGCTTTTGCTTACCTCAAGCAACGAGACCACCGGACGCGTGCGGGATGTTTTCATTATTCTCATGGCTCTTGAGTCGATCGTCATTGGCGCAGCCCTGGTGGTTTTGATTGTCCAGCTCGCTACCCTGATTAACCTGCTTCAAAACGAAGTCCGGCCAATCATTAAATCGACTAATGAAACAGTGAATACCCTCAAAGGCACTGTTACATTCATCAGCGAGAATTTGACCGAACCGGTGATTAAGCTGAATGCGTACCTGGCAGGCATTAAACAATTCTTCGATTTGATGCGCCCGGGACGCACCAGGCGATAATAAAACGGTCACCTTGACCGAAAACCCTTCACATATCTTGGAAAGGAGAAACAGCAATGGCAGAACGTGACGAATTTGGCGCTTTCCTGATTGGATTTATCGTAGGCGGATTGACTGGGGCGGCTATCTCGCTCTTAATGGCGCCGCAAACCGGCGAAGAGACACGCGGTGTTATCCGCGATCGGGCAATCGAACTGCGTGATAAAGCGGCTGAGTCCACCCAGACCGCCCGCGAGCAAATCGGCGCCACGGCTGAAGAAGTGCGCACCCGCGCGACCACGCTCGCCGATAAAGCGAAAACGAGCGCCGAAGAACTGCGCCAGCGCGGTCAGGTAGTCATCGAAGAGCAGCGCACGCGCCTTCAGAGCCTGCGCGGCGGGTCTCACGAAGAGCAAGCTGAGTAATAACCAAAGCGGTAGATATCATCGCACGGCGTGTAAACCGCCGTGCGATGACGTTTAATTACCATACCCAGCTTAATATTTCCGGAAGCACATCGATCAAATCACCTGCCAGCACCGAAGCGGCATGCCCGGCCTCCTCTGCGGCCAGCAAACCGCACTGGGCATGAATCCAGGCCCCGGCTGCCGCGGCATCGAAGGCCAGCACGCCCTGCGCGCGCAAGCCGGCAATCATCCCGGCCAGCACATCGCCTGTGCCGGCATGGGCCAGCGCGGAGGTCGCCACCGGGATCACCCTGGTTCGCCCACCCGGTTCCGCGATCACGGTCAGCGCGCCTTTCAGAACCACCACGTGGCCCCATTCGCGGGCATACCTCTCCGCCATTCCCAGGCGGTCGGCCTGAATATCGCGAACATCCAGCCCGGTCAGAATCGCCATCTCCCCGGGGTGAGGGGTCAGCACCGCGTTACCAGGCAGTTTTTCCGGCCAGCCTTCTACCCGGGCCAGCAGCTTCAATCCATCCGCATCGATGACCATCGGCTGGAGCGGGCTGTTCTTCGCGGAAGGCCGCGGGCTGCCCTGCGCCGAGACAAAGCCAATGTGTTTTGTCGCGCTTTTCAATCCCCTGCCTTCCACCAGGCGGCGGACAAAAGCCGCCGTGGTATCTTCCAGGCCAAAGCCAGGGCCCCACAACAGGATATCCACTCGTTCCAGGTGTTTCGCCAGCACATCTGCCGCCTGTTCAGCGATCACGCCCATCTCGTGGGGCAGCAGCACCCAGGTGGCCTCGGGGATGTGCCCGGCCAGCGCCGCGTGCAGGGGCGCGGGAGCGGCAATCTGCACCAGACCGGCGCCGATGCGGTAGGCGGCCCCGGCGCACAAATACGCCGCGCCGGTATAATTCAGTGAGCCAGCCACTACCCCCACCGTACCGAAGGTACCTTTGTGGCCATCCGCCGGGCGGTCGGGCAGCAGACCGCGCACCAGGCCTTCGCTGACCACCTCGCGCTTCACACTCTCCCACGTTTCCAGCCCATCGGGCAAGCCAATCTCCACCACTTCCAGCGCGCCGGCCAACCGGAAAGCCGGCTGGCGCAGGAGCCCGGTTTTGACCGCCGCCATGCAAACGGTCATATCGGCGGGAAGCGCCTCAGGCGCCGCTTCACCGGAATCCAAATCTACACCGGATGGGCAGTCTACCGCAACCACGGGCGGGCAACCAGTAAGATCCTTCACATGCTCCAGCACCCGCGCTACTTCGGCCTTGAGAGGCAGCTTGATGCCCGTGCCCAGCACGCCGTCCAGCAGCACGCTTGCCTCGCCGAGCCAGGCGTCCAGATGATGAAAATCCTGATCCTCTTCCGCGCTCACCAGAGTCCCGCCGGCGTCTTTCAGCCGTTTCACCAGCGCGTCCTCTTCCGCCCGCGGGCGAACCAGGTACGCGCGCGCCTGCCAGCCGTTCTCCGCCAGCGCCGCCAGCGCCACCAGCGTGTCGCCGCCGTTATTCCCAGACCCGACCAGCCCGACTACCGAGCGGGCCTCTTCGTAGCCGTAGAAGGACTCTACCATTTCCGCCAGTCCCTGCCCGGCGCGCTCCATCATCTGCTCATACGTCCAGCCGCGCTCGTTCGATTCGCGTTCAATCGCCTGCATTTCCGCCACGGTCACCAGTTTCATGTGCCTGCCTCCAATGAACCATTATATCCTCTACATTCGAATTCCCAGACAAAGAAATCCCATTATAATAACTTCCACTGACCTTAAATATACGGACACGCCATGCATCGAAAATACCTGTACCTTGCCGTTTTTGTTTCCGGGTTTACCTCCCTTGCCGTCGAAATGGCCGCCTCGCGGCTGGTCGGCAATTACTTTGGCGCCAGCAACCTGGTTTGGGCCAGCATTATCGGGCTGATCCTCATCTACCTCACCGCTGGCTACTTCTTGGGTGGATACTGGGCTGACCGCTCGCCGCATTACAGCACGTTCTTCCGCATCCTGCTGTGGGGCGCCTTCCTTATCGGACTGGTGCCGGTAATTGCAAGACCGGTGCTGCGCTTTGCCGCTTCGGCGTTCGACGAACTGGAGATGGGCGTTCTGTTCGGTTCATTCGTTGCGATTATCGTACTTTTTATCGTGCCCATCACCCTGTTGGGCACCGCCTCGCCGTTTGCTATTCGGCTGGCGATCCAGGACGCCCGCCGCGCGGGACGCACTTCCGGCGATATCTATGCCCTCTCTACGCTGGGCTCGTTTATCGGCACCTTCCTGCCTGTGCTGCTGCTCATTCCCACGGTTGGCACCTACCGGACCTTCATGGTCATTTCCGGACTGCTGCTGGTGGTTTCTCTGTTCTGCCTGTGGCGCACCAGCGGATGGCGCGCCGCCGCCCCCTACCTGCTGATGCCGCTGATTATCCTGGTACTGGGAATCATCGGAATGCGCGGCACCGATAAGACCGCCCAGGGCATGATCTACGAAGGGGAATCGGCCTACAACTACATCCAGGTGCTGGAGTACGGCGATGTGCGCGTGCTGCGCCTGAACGAAGGCCAGGGCATGCACTCCATGTACAGCCCCACGCTGCAAAACTTTCATGGGCCGTGGGAACAGGTGCTGGCGGCGCCGTACTTCAACCCGGCCCCGGTTGACCCGGCGCAGGTGAAGAGCATGGCGATTGTGGGCCTGGCTGCCGGAACCACCGCCCGGGCTGCCAGCGCGGTTTACCCGGGCATTCAAATTGACGGCATCGAGATTGACCCGGACATTGTTTCCGTGGCGCGGACGTATTTTGACATGAACGATCCCAACCTCAATGTGATCGTGCAAGATGGCCGGGTCGGGCTGGCAAAAAGCGATAAGAAATACCAGATCATCAGCGTAGATGCCTACCGCCCGCCCTATATTCCATGGCATATGACCACCAAAGAATTTTTTCAAATTGCCCGCGACCACCTGACGGAGGACGGCGTGCTGGTGATCAACGTGGGCCGCAGCCCCAATGACCGCCGCCTGGTGAATGCCTTTGCCGCCACCTTAAGCGCGGTGTTTCCTTCCATCTACGTGATGGACATTCCCGAGACCTTCAACTCCATTATGTACGCCACCGTCCAGCCGACCAGCCTTGCCAACCTGCAGGCCAACCTGGCCAATCTGAGCAGCCGTGAGAATACGCCAGCCCTGCTGCTCGAGCCGGTGCAGTCGGCCCTGGTGAATATGCAGCCCGCGCCGCCGCCGGACCGGGTCTTCACCGATGACCTGGCCCCGATTGAGTGGATCACCAATGCGCTGGTTGTAGATTATTTCCTGACTGGAGAAGTGGAGACGCTGCAATGAAAACAACGCTCACACGTGTAGTATCGTGGCTAATTACGCTCATTGTGCCCTTCTTCCTGCTGATGACCGCCATCCGCGCCCTGTTCACCCCGCTGTACCCGCAGATTGTTTACCGGCTGCCCGGTTTTCCGCAGGACACCTACGGCTTTAACCTCGATGACCGGCTGCACTGGTCGAGAATCTCGGTCGAATACCTGCTCAACAGCGCCGGCATCGATTACCTGGCCGACCAGCAGTTGATGGACGGGCAGCCGCTCTACAACGAGCGCGAGCTAAGCCACATGCTGGATGTCAAAATCGTGTTCCAGGGCATGGTAACCGCCTGGACCAGCCTGCTGGTAATCCTGGCAGGGCTGGGGCTGTGGGCGTGGCGGGGAAGATGGATGCCGGCCTTTCTGCGCGCGCTGTCCAACGGCGGCAAGCTGACGATTGGAATCGTTGTGTTCATCCTGGCGGCGGTGGCGATCAGCTTCGATGCGCTCTTTACCGCCTTTCACCGCATCTTCTTCACCGGCAATTCCTGGCTGTTCTATTATTCAGACACGCTCATCCGCCTGTTTCCCCTGCCCTTCTGGGAGATGGGTTTTATCCTGGTTGGCGTTCTGACGCTGGCAGGAGCCGCGCTGCTGATCTGGCTTGGGCGAAAGAAAGTTTAACCGCAGATGGATGCGGATGAACGCAGATAAGAAAAATAAAACAGAGAAGCCACGACCTGAATAAGGGCATGGCTTCTCAATTTCTGTGAACAGGTTAAAGGCTACGCACCAAACTTGGTCAGCCGTTGGGCGTGGGCGAGGGCCAGCGGCATGGCTTCCATCGAGTTGATGGTGCCCAGGCCGCCCATGGCGCAGGCGCGCTCGCCGAACTGGGTTTGCGTGTCGGGACGGATGGTGGCAGGCGCCGAGAGCAAGAACGGCACCGGGTGCCAGGAGTGCGACTTGAGCTTGGCCGGGGTGGAGTGATCGCCAGTGATGATCAGCACGTCCGGGTTGAGCTTGAGCAGGCCGGGCAGCGCCTCATCGACGGTATCGATCACGTGTACTTTGGCATCGAAGTTGCCGTCTTCGCCGTAGCTGTCGGTCTTCTTGATATGAACGAAGAAGAAGTCGTAGTCATTCCAGATGCGTTCGACTGCTTTGAACTCATCGGCGGGGGTTTCGCCTTCGAACTGGATGATCTCCATCCCTACCAGCGAGGCCACGCCTTTGTACATGGGGTACACCGCCACGCATGCCGCGCGCAGGTTGTAGTTTTCCTTGAAAGTCTCCAACCGTGGATCGGTGGCAAAGCCGCGCAGGGTGAGGCAGTTGGCCTTGGGCTGGTCAGCCAGGATCTTTTTGGCTTCTGCTACCCACTGGTTGAACAGGTCAGCCGTCTTCTGCGCTTCGGGCACTTTCGCGACCACTGCCAGCGGAGCAACGCCGGTGCGCTGCGGATCGGTCTCTTCCAACTCGGGGCTCAGGCCCTCGCCGCGCATCACCAGGGCAAAGCGGTATTCTTTCACGTGCTTGGCCTCGATGGTTACCCCTGGAAGCTGGATGGCTTTTAGTTTTTCGATCAACGGGGCAGCCTCTTCGCTGGGGATGCGGCCCGCGCGCCGGTCGGTGATCAGGCCGTTTGCATCGATGGTGCAGAAGTTGCCGCGCACAGCCACGTCTCCACGGTGCACGTACATGCCCACGCCCAGCGCTTCCAGCACGCCGCGCCCCACTTCGCGCTCGACCGGGTTATAACCAAACAGCGAAAGGTGGGCCGGGCCAGAGCCGGGGGTAATGCCATAATCGATGGGCAGGGTTTGCCCCAGCATGCCTTCCGCCGCGAGGCGGTCCATATTGGGCGTATGAGCCGTCTCTAATTCCGTCTTACCGCCGGGCGTTAAGGGCAGCCCGCCCAGGCCATCCATCACCAGCATCACGATCTTTGTGGTTGCCGGGGTCAACAGTGAATTGACATTCTTAAAAGTCATATTTGAAATCCTCGTTTAGTATGAAGAGATTTTACCGCAAAGTAATGCTTTCGGGCGGCAGAAAGTGAAGGTGTATCAGCTAGATTCAATTCAAAAATGTAGCGCAAGAAGGGAACTCTTGCGCTACAAAACGTTCCATATATGAATTACACTTTGAAGGTTTAGCGGATGGCTGGCGGGTTCTCGCGGTCAGCGGACGGATCGAACAGGTGGAAGTTGTCCATGTTGAAGACCACCTGGACCTGATCGCCGATCTGGAAGCGGGTGCGCGGGTCAACGCGGGCAACGAAGCTGTTCTTGCCGCTGACCAGGTACAGGAAGATTTCGTTACCCATCAATTCGGTAACATCCACTTTCGTCTCAACCGGTTCGGCATGGATGCCCTGGGGGACGAAGATTGGGTTGTGGATATCTTCTGGGCGAATGCCAAAGATGACTTCTTTGCCAGCGTAGGGCATGTACAGGTTCAGGCGGCTCTCGGGGATCTTGAGCGAGAAATCGCCGGTATCCACGAACAGGTTAGCACCGTCCTTGCGCAGGGTGGCGGGGAAGAAGTTCATGGCCGGTGAGCCGATGAAACCAGCCACGAACAGGTTGGCGGGTTTATCATACAGTATCTGCGGCGTATCGAGCTGCTGCAAAATACCCTTGTTCATTACCGCGATACGAGAAGCCATGGTCATGGCCTCGATCTGGTCGTGGGTAACGTAAATGAAGGTGGTTTGCAGGCGCTGGTGCAGCTTGCTGATTTCAGCGCGGGTTTGTACGCGCAGCTTGGCATCCAGGTTCGACAGCGGTTCATCGAAGAGGAACACTTTTGGCTCGCGGACGATCGCACGGCCTACCGCAACACGCTGGCGCTGACCGCCGGACAGCTCGCGCGGCTTGCGCTTCAACAGCCCCTCAATGCCCAGGATCCCGGCAGCCTCTTCTACGCGGCGCTTGATCTCATCCTTCGGGACTTTTCGAAGCTTGAGGCCAAAGGCCATGTTGTCGAAGACGGTCATGTGAGGATACAACGCGTAGGACTGGAATACCATGGCGATGTCTCGATCCTTCGGAGGAACATCGTTCACGACATGATCGCCAATCAAAATCCGTCCCAGCGAAATCTCTTCAAGACCGGCCAGGCAGCGCAATGCGGTGGTCTTGCCACACCCAGACGGGCCAACCAGAACAAGGAACTCCTTGTCTTCAATCTCAATGTTCAAGTCATTGAGCGCGGTAAAATCACCGAATTTCTTCGTTACATGATCGTACGTAACACTAGCCATAGCTTGTTCACTCCTCTCTGAACGAATATAGTGACTTTATTATAGCCCACCTAACAATATTGTCAAACGATTCTCTGGGCTCAAAACAGGGCTGTTCGTAAAGTCGGCGAACAGCCCTGTGAGCAGGCCGACATCCACCCCCGCGGCTGCGCCGCTGCCCCCTCGAAGGGGGCAAAAAGAGGTTATTGGGGTACTGCGCGTGGCGTCGCCACGCGCGGTA
>CAYTHO010000083.1:0-25632 GCA_964437595.1 uncultured Anaerolineaceae bacterium | reverse complement strand
AAATCCCAACCCTCTATCTTAAGTCCACTAAGGTGCACTATGTCCAATGTATTGGGTTATACCGCGCATACGCGTATCTATTCCAATCAATTGGATTATAGGGATCGGGTATAATACTATCCGGTTGGGTGAACTGTGTAATATAAAGATCATACCACCTCGCGCCATAGTAGTACAGACTTCCCAATCCCGGTTCGTTAGCTTAACCGGCTACATCCCCAACTCCCTGGCGCGGGCGATGGCCTGGGGACGGTTGCTGGCCCCTAATTTTTGCAGAACGTTATGGACGTGCCATTTGGCCGTTCCGGGGCTGATCACCAACTCGGCGGCAATCTCCGCGTTCGACTTGCCCTCGACGATGAGCTTCAGCACCCGCAGCTCCTGCTCGCTCAGCGGTTCGGGCAGCCCGTCCAGCGGCGTGGGGCGCGGCTCCGCCGATGCCTTATGCGCGCGCAGGATGGCATCCACCAGCTCGGGCGCGGCAGGCCGCAGCCTGGGGAGCAGGTCGAGCAGCGGCTGCCCTTCATCTAAGTACATGCGGATATAGCCTTCCGGCGCGGCCAGTTCCAGCGATTTGTTCAGCCATTCCAGGGCGGCGGCGGTTTCGCCGCGGGCGCGGTAATACAACCCAAGCACCAGCATGGCTTCCATGCAGGTCTGCATGCGCCCCGCCGCAAAAGACTTTTCCAGAATCGGGCGCAGAATGCCCGGAACAGGCTCCAGCTTGCCGGTGGAAAGCAGGATGCGCGCCAGGGTCAGCTCCTCGTATTCGGGCAGCGGCGCGGCGCGGATGGACTGGTAATCCTCCGCCCAGCGCGCCGCCACCTCGCGCATGCCCAGGTAGCTCTGGAAGCGGGCCATGTACGCGCGCGCCGTCTGCTCCGCGCGCGGGATGCCCACCGCGCGCAGGATGGACAGAGCTTCATCGATCACCGCCTGCACCCCGCCCAGGTCGCGCTGGTAAGCGTGCCAGCGGCCCAACGCGGCCAGCCCAACGATGAGATCATCCAGCAAACCGCCCTTTCGGGAGAGGGCAATGCCATCCTGCAGGTATTTTTCCGCGGTCTTTAAATCGTTGCGTTCCAGCGCGATCAGGCCCAGAATATCCCAGGCCAGCCCCAGCGGCGGCAGGCGCGCGCCCTCCGCTCGTTGAATAGCCTCCTGGCAGGTATTGAACGCCAGGTTCAGCCGCCCCTGCGCGATTTGCATCTGCGCGGCGGCGCACAACCCGTGCATATCCAGGTACAGCACGCCCGCGGCGCGCGCTTCGGCGCTGGACTGCAGGTAATTATCCACCGCTTGCGCGGTTTGCTCGGCAATTTCATAAGCCAGGCCCAGGCTGAAAAAGGCGCGGGCGTGCGCCAGGTGATATTCGCGCGGAATGCGCGCCTGGGCCGCCGGGATCAGCGCGATGGTCTGCTGAAAATCGCCGCGCACGGCTGCAATCGCGCCGCGGTAGAGCGCGATCATCGCCAGCAGCACATCATTTTCAGGCGTGATCGCCTGAGCGCGCAGCAGGCCCTCGGTCTGCGATAACTGCGCCTCGGCCTCTTCGAAACGGCACAGCAGATACAGCACAGCAGAAACGTGCAGCCCCAGGCGCGGGCGGCGTTGGATGACCTCGCGCGGCAGGGCTTCCAGCCAGGCCGCCATCTGCGCCAGGTTCCCTTCCGACCAGGTCAAATCGCTCCCCAGAGCCCGCTCGATCACCCCGGCGGCAAAATCGGGATCGCCGCACGCCAGCGCGTAGCGCACGGCTTCGGCGGTCAGGTCGTTGGCCTCGTGCCAGGCAGCCGCTTTCTGGTAGAGCGCGGTCTGTTCCCGTTTCGAGAGCAAACTGTGCAGGTAATCGGCGAACAGGTGATGGTAGCGGTACCAGCGGCGTTCGTCGTCGAGCGGGATGATAAACAGGTTGCACTGCTCCAGCCGGGCGATGACCGCCCGCGAATCATCCCGCCCGGTGAGCGCATTGCACAGTTCGGTGTTGAAGCGGTCGGGCAGGCTGGTGTGGATCAGGAAGGCGCGTATCTCCTCACCCTGCTGGTGAATGACTTCCCCGGCCAGGTAATCCAGCACATAGCGGTGGCTGCCGCGGAACGTCTCGATAAAGGGTATCGGGTCGGGCTGGTGCTGCAAAGCCAGCGCGGCGAGCTGCAGGCCAGCCGCCCACCCCTCGGTGCGCTCATCGAGCGCGCGCAGCGCGTTTTCTGCCAGCGGCAGGTTTGCCAGGCCGAAAAAGGCGCGCGCCTCGTCCGGCGTAAAGCGCAGGTCGCGGGCGCGCAGCTCGGTTATCTGGCGGCGCGCGCGGAAACGCGCCAGCGGCAGGGGCGGGTCGACGCGCGTGGTCAAAACCAGGTGGATCGAGGCCGGCTGGTGGTCGAGGAAATATTCCAGCGCCTGGTGAATCTGCGGGTTGGTGATCAGGTGATAATCGTCCAGCACCAGCACCAGCGGAGCCTCTACCGCCGCCAGGTTGTTCAACAGGTCGTCGAGCAAGGCGGGCAGCGGCGGCAGGTTGGGCATCTCCAGCAGCGATTGGGCCTGCGCGCTGAGCGCCGGGTCCGCCTGCTGGAAGGCCGCCAGGAAGTAGCGCATGAAGCGCAGCGGGTCATTATCGGCCTCTTCGATAGACAGCCAGCAGCGCTTCGATGGCTCAGGCAGGTTGGTGGATTGCAGGGAAACAATCCATTCGGTCACCAGAGTCGTCTTCCCGTAGCCAGCCGGGGCAGAAATGAGCAACAGCTTGCGGTTCTCGTCCAACCCGCGCTGGAGCTGTTCCAGCAGGCGCGGGCGGGCAATCAGGCCTGCGCGCCAGGGTGGAATATGAAATTTGGTCGCCAGCAGGCGTGAACGCATACAGAAATTATACCCATAATGGGACCTTAGACGTTGTCCAGCTTTCTTACATCACTTTTTCATATTACAATTACTCATCATCAACTTGTTCACCGGAGGTGGTCGCTATGAGTTTTGCATCATTCCTCACGCCGCGGGTGGCCTGGTCCCCGCCAGACGCGCAGCGCGACCGCCCCGTATTGGGGGCGATCATCGGCGCGCGCGGCAGCCTGGTGGTGGATACCGGCGCCAGCCCGGCCCATGCCAGCCAGTTCCGCCGCGGGTTGATCGACCTCGGCGCAGCCGCGCCCGCTTACGCCGCCCTGACCCACTGGCACTGGGACCACGTTTTTGGCGGCTCGGCCCTCAACGTGCCCACCTTCGCCCACGAGGAAACCCGCCAGAAGGTGATTGAGCTTTCCAGGCTCGACTGGCGCGACAACGCCCTCAACGCGCGGGTGGCCTCCGGGCAGGAGATCGCCTTCTCCGCCGCGCACATCAAGCTGGAAATGACCAGCGCCGAACGCGGCGCGCTGGCGATTCCCCCGCCCGACATCTTGTTTTCCTCCGGCATCGAGGTCGACCTGGGCGACCTGACCGCGCGCATCTTCCACATCGGCGGCGACCATACCTCCGACTCGTCCGTCATCTACACCCCCGAAGAGCGCGTGGCCTTCTTGGGCGACGGTTTCTACGCCGGTTTTGCCGAGGGCGGCGCCAAACGCGTGTACACCGCCGCGCGCCTGCTGCCCCTGCTGGACCGGTTAACCGCCCTGGACGCGGAATACTACGTGCTGGCGCACGAACCGCAGCCCTGGCCCCGCGAAGAATTCCTGCGCGAAGCCGGCAACCTGCGCCGCACCGCCGAGCTGATCGAAAAAATCGGCCCCGACCGCGAAGCGCTCCTCGCCCAACTGCCCGCGGTCATCGAAGGCCCGCTGCAAGATTTCCACGTCGAAGACCTGGACGCCTTTTTGTACGGCATGCAGAACGCCGCGGCATAAGCGATGCCCGCCCTGGGGCGCAGTACAGTAGGTCGGCCATCCTGGCCGACGCTCGCGAAGCGAGATTCTCTTTCCCACGCTCCGGCGTGGGAATGCCCTCCCCGGCGCTCCGCGCCCCGGGGTGTTCTGGTAGGGGCGCAGCGACACGCATCTAGCCCCTGTGCCGTCCAACCCGTGCGCTGCGCCCAATCCGCGGAATTCCAATGCCAAGGTGTTGGATGATACCGTCTGGGCGCAGCGCGGGGCTAGATTGGACCAGGCGTTTGAAAGTCCCGCTGCGCCCCTACGATGACGCCCGGCGGTGGTTGCGGATGTTTGTCTGTGTAGGGGTGCAGCGATACAAAAAGTAGGTCGGCCATCCTGGCCGACGCTCGCGAAGCGAGGACCCACCCATCCTCGCCCGCGCCGCTGCCATGCCAGCCAGCCAGGTTTTTTTATCCCTAGCATCGGGGCTGCGCCCCGATGCGCCCCATCGGCGGAGAAGGATCTCCGCCCTACTACCTACAACCGGTACTGCCGCACCACTTCCATCAGCCGCTGGGCCAGCTCGTTGAGGTCCTGCGCCACCTTTTCGGCCTGGCGCGCGCTGGTCAGCCCCTGCACGGTAGCCAGGTTGATGTGCTCGATCGCCGTCGCCACCTGGCTGATCCCGACCGACTGCTGCTGGCCCCCCGCCACCATCTGCTGGGCCGACTGCGACGACTCATCGATCACCTGCGAGAGCTGTTCGATGGACTGCTGCGCCTGGGCTGCCAGGCGGGTGCCGCGTTCCACGCTCTTGGTGCCCTCTTCGGTCGCCATCACGGTGGTATTGGTGGCCTGCTGGATCTCGGACAGGATGTTGCCCACCTGCGAAGTGGCCTGGTGCGACTGCTCGGCCAGCTTGCGCACTTCGGCGGCGACCACGGCAAAGCCCTTGCCGTGCTCCCCGGCCCGCGCCGCCTCGATGGAGGCGTTCAGCGCCAGCATGTTCGACTGCGCGGCCAATTGGTTCACCACGGCGATAATTTCGCCGATCTGCTGCGTCTTCTCGGAAAGCGCCAGGATGTTCTCGGCGATGCCGTTCACCTGGTCTTTGATCTGGTTCATGCTGCGGATGGTATCCAGCACCGCCAGGCGCCCGTCCTGGGCTACCTCGCGCGTGCGCTGCGACGAACCGGATACCTCCTGCGCGCGCATCTGCGACGCCTCCGCGATGGCTTTCACTTCCTCCACAGTGGTGGTGGTCTGCGAGATCGCCGCCGACTGCTGGCTGGCCCCGGCGGCCTGCTGTGTGGCGGTTGCCAGGATTTCAGCGGCTGCCGTGCTCATGTCGCTGGCGCTCTGGTTGATGCGCTGGATCATGCCCTGCAGGCTGGCCGTCATATCGTTCAGGTTGTTCCCCAACTGCACCAGCGGATCATTCTGGTCGTACCCGTTATCCGATACCTGCAGGCGCTGAGACAAATCGCCGCGCGCCACCACATTCAAGTACCCGCTGTATCGCTCCACCGTCCCCTGCAGGTACTGGCGCAGCCCGCGCTCGTTCTCCAACTGCGTGCGGATCTGGTCGGCCATGCGGTTGAGCGACTTGCCCAGGCGGCCAAAATCGCTGTCGTCCACGTGCGCGCGCCGCTCCAGGTTACCGTCGGCGATGGCGTCGGTCACTTCCATGATGTTGGTGATCGGGCGGCTGATGCCGTTGACGATCACCAGCGCGGAAACCACCGCCAGCAGCCCCAGGAAGAGCAGCAGCGCCAGCATTAAACCGCGCAGGCGCGTGATGGCGGAATATGACTCCGCCTCCTCCTGCTCCACCAGCAGCGACCAGCCCAGGCTGGGCAGCGGGGTATAGTACCCCACCACTTTCTTGCCGTTATAGTTGCGGTAAACGTCCATGCCCTGCTTGCCCGCCAGCGCCTGCCGGGCACCTTCGCTCTCCACCGGCTTTTCCAGCTCAAAGCGGTTCTGGATGTACCCGTCCGCCTTGAGCTGTTCGGCGTGGCGCGAGGGGGTCAGCGGCAGGCCCTGCTTGTTGATCAGATAGGCTTCGCCGCTGCTGCCCATCTGGGCATCCGCCAGAATGCGGGTCAGCTCCTGGTTGTCGAACCACAAGGCCACCGCGGCGACCACCTTACCCTGGGCATCTTTCACCGGGGCGAATATGCCAATCACCAGGCTCTCAGCAACCTCCCCGCTCGAACCAGCGCCGGGGTCAAACGGCTCCGCGATCACCACATTGCCTTCCAGGGCCTGGGCCAGGTAGGGGGTCACCGCGCTCTGCGGCACGTCCGGCATGTTGCTGGCCACCGTTTCCCCATCGGCGCGGATCACCGCCATACCCCGGTACACCTGCCATTCTTTGGTCAGGCGCTCGATGCTCAAGTTAACCGCCTCTGGATACAGGATCTGCACCATCGGTTCGTTCGCCAGGAATACGCTCTCGCCGATGCGGTCCCGCATGAAGGCATCGATACGCTGCGCGGCGATGCTCGAATAGCGCGCCATCACATCCGACACCATCGTCTCCACGCCCCGGCTGGAATTGGTATAGGCGATCCCGCTCACCAGCAGCACGGGGAAGAAGGAGAAGGCCAGCAAATACGCCAGCAGCCGGGTTCGCAGCGTAAGCCGCCGGTAAAACACAGTCAGGATGTTGCGCAGCGTGGAGAACATATAATGAGGTAGCTCCTGTTCGATCCTTTGCCGGGTGGCCCGGTAAGGAATAGCGGAGAGAAGGCTTTTTGAATAACTGTCGCGCTGGAAGTACGATTTATTTATACCGCAAACGCTTCGCGGTTACCGTAAATTCTATTAAAAATTCGGTAAAAAAACCTTGCAACGGGCTTACGGTTTTGACCGTTTTTCATTTATCCGCCCACGAACAGCGGGTTGCTCCAGGCCGTGCGGCCCTGGTAATCTTCCAGCTCCAGGTAAACGTAGGGCCAGTGCTGCGGAACCGGCAGCTCCGCGCGGGTCAGGCCCTCGCCGTTGGTCGCCGCCGCGCGCACGCCCAGAAAGGCCGGCCCCACCAGGCGCGCGTAGCGCACCGGCGAGCATTCCACCACCAACTGCTCGCCATCGTAGCGCAGGTCGTGAATCTCCGGGCCGGTGGAGGCGTAAAAGTTCCCGGCGTGCAGCGCTTTCAGGATCGTCTCGGGCGTGCATTCGCTGGCGTTGACCACCACCCAACCCCGGTTCAGCTCGGGATCATCCCAGTTGGCGTGCGCGTCGTCGGACGCGATCGCCAGGGTGTTGGGGTGATATTTGAGCATGGCGTTCCAGTACGCCCCGCCGAAGCCTTTTCCATTCAGGTACTGGCAGATGTGGTTGTACACCTCCACCCCGTCGAACTGCCAGCGCACCGCGTCTTCAAACGTATTGCCCATCCACAGCGGGTGCGCCAGGATCAGCAGCGCCCCCTGCCTGCGCGCCGCTTCCAGCGCGTCTGAAAAGCCCATTTCGCGGCTGATATCCTTCAACAGCCCCAGCGCCACCACGTGATAATCCGTCCCGGCGCGGTCCACGCCGTCCATCTCGACCCCGTCCAGCCACAGCAGCGGGTACGGCTGCGGGTCAGAGCGGGCGTCGGAAATCACCCAATGATCGGTGCGGAACAAGAAATGGTAGCCGGCATTCGCGTAAATCTCAGCCAGCTCCGCAAAGGTCTTGCCGCCGTCCGAAGCGGTGCTGTGAATGTGCGTATTGCCCTTAAACCACGACCCATTCAATTGATATCGAAATTTTGCCACGCTGCGCTCTCCTGTAACCCCACATTTCTACTATTGTAAACGCATGTAGAAGCGTTCTGTTTCGATCGACCTGAATATTTGATTGTATTCCTTCTTTTCGTAACAAAGGGGTAGAAAAAACGGTTTTCCCCCCGTTCTTAAGAATTTTGATAACCAGTTTTATCTATCTTATATATCATCTTCTTGAAAGAAACAATATAATTACATTATCGTTATTAAGCATGGAAGGTAATTCATGGCGCCGGAACCACACGCCGCGCAAAAACCGGGTTTGCTCAAATTCACCAGATGCTGCATTCTCATCCTCCTCCTGCTGGGGCTGGCATGGCCCCAGGCAGCGATTCAGGCCGCCCCCGGCGACGAGAACTGGTCCGACGGCTTCAGCCTGTCGGTGTTGAACGGCTCGGTAAACGCCCTGGCCCGCGACGCGCAGGGCAGCCTGTACGTGGGCGGCAGCTTCGACCGGGCCGGCGGCGTCAGCGCCAGGTACATTGCCCGCTGGGATGGGGGGCGCTGGCACGCCCTGGGCAGCGGCATGAACTTCCGCGTCAATGCCATCGCCATCGCCGCCTCTGGTGTGGTGTACGCTGGGGGTGAGTTTGACACCGCCGGTGGAACCGCGGCCAGCTATGTGGCCCGCTGGGACGGCGCGCAGTGGAACCCGGTGGGCGGCGGGTTGGACAATCCTGTTAATGCATTGATCCTGGATGGCGCCACCCTGTACGCCGGGGTGAGCATCCCCGATCCTGTTGACCCCAGCAAGACAACCGGCAGGGTGGATCGCTGGAATGGCTCCGATTGGTCCACACTGGGCAGCATTATGGATGGACAGGTGAATGCCGTAGCGGTCGACAGCGCCCACAAACTCTACGCGGGCGGCGACTTCACCCAACATCTGGCGCAGTGGAGCGGCTCGGGCTGGACTTCGCTGGGCAGCACCATGAACGGCAGCGTCTACGCCCTGGCGGCGGACGCCAGCGGCGCGGTGTACGCGGGCGGCGACTTCACCCAAGTAAAAGGCGCCACCGTGAACCACATCGCCCGCTGGAACGGCAGTTGGAGCGGCCTGGGCAGCGGCCTGAACGCCTCAGTTGCGGCGCTCCTCTATTCCAGCGGCAGCCTGTACGCCGGGGGTGACTTCACCAGCGCTGGTGGGACCAGCGCAAACCGCGCGGCGCGCTGGGACGGCTCCGCCTGGAACGCGCTGGGCGGCGGCCTGAACGACAGTGTAAACGCCCTGATATTTGACAGCAGCGGCGTGCTGTATGCTGGCGGGTACTTCAAACAAGACGGCGACCGCATCGCCCGCTGGGACGGGGCCGCCTGGAACGCCCTGCGCGCGGGCATGGGCGGCATGGATAAAGAGGTCAGCGCCCTGGCCGCCGATTCCGATGGCAACGTGTACGCCGGAGGCAAATTTACCCTGGCCGGTGAGATACCGGTCTATTACATCGCCAGGTGGAACGGCAGCCGCTGGAACCCCCTGGGCAGCGGCATGAACGGCTGGGTCAACGACATCGCCGTGGATGATAACGGCGTGCTGTACGCGGGCGGCGAGTTCACCACGGCTGGCGGGGCCAGCGTGAATTACATCGCCCGCTGGAACGGCAGCCAGTGGAGCGCGCTGGACGGCGGCATGGACCAGTCCGTCACGGCGGTGGCGGTGGATTCGGACGGCAGCCTGTACGCCGGGGGCAACTTCACCACCGCCGGGGGGGTCGGCGCCACCCAGGTGGCCCAGTGGGACGGCAGCCAGTGGAGCCCGCTGGGCGAAGGGCCGAGCGGGCTGGTGTACGCCCTGGCAGCCGGCAGCGACGGCAGCCTGTACGCCGCGGGCCTGTTCGCCGAAGATGCCACTACCACCAACCAGGTAACCCGTTGGGACGGCAGTGCCTGGAGCGTGGTGGGCGAGATGGACGCCAAAGTGGATGTGCTGGCGGTCGACAGCAGCGGCATGCTGTACGCCGGGGGCGAATTTACCAGCGTCAGCGGCCTCAGCGCCAACTACATTGCCCGCTGGAACGGCGACCAGTGGGTGGCCTTTGGCAGCGGCATGGACGGCCCCGTGCGCGCCCTATCGGTTTCCAACAAAACCAGCCTGTACGCCGGGGGCGACTTCACCGACGCTGGCGGCGTGCCCGCCAGCCGCGCCGCCTACTGGAACGGCAGCCAGTGGGCCCCCCTGGGCAGCGGCGTGGATAACACCATCTACGCCATGAGCATGGACTGGGGCGGCAACCTCTTCGCCGGGGGCCTCTTCAAAACCGCCGGGGGCAAGGTATCCAACTATATCGGCAGCTACAAGACCGGGAAAATAACGTATCTGCCGGTGATCAACAACGGGGAAGAGTAAGCGAAATCCCCTGCTTCGGCGGCGGAGTCACCTGGCGGGTGGCGACCAAAATGCCCAAGCTGCGCGCCGCGGTGCCCTACTACGGCCCGCCCCCGCCGGTGGAAGAGCTGGCCTCGATCCAGGCGGCGGTGCTGGCCATTTACGGCGCCAACGACGCCTGGCTGCGCGCCCTCACCTGGTTCGCCCAGTACGTGCGCGGGTAAATTTGGACCGGCGGATAGGAAAATCCTTGACTTTTGGCTAGGTACGCGCAAAAGCCGCCGGATTATACTGTAAGCATCTTCTTCTTGCTGTTGTCGGAACAGCGAATGGTTTGACCGAACCCGCTTCACGGATGGGCAGATCTGGGGGGCGGGTTTGCTTTTAAGCTGCGCTTCCAAGCGCGGCACCTATCCTTAAGTCCAATCGAATCCTGTCCGTTTTCCCAATGAAAATTGGACAGATGGCGAGTGGAAAACTGCCCCGACCTACATATACTATATGCATCTCCTCCTTGAAGAATAGAGACTGTTTGGATGAATGACCTGCCTGGTTGAGGGACACAACCAGGCAGGTCTGTTTTAAAAAATTTCATGCTACAATAAAATTAATGATTACCTGATTGCAATTTACATTCGTGGGGGGGCCCATGTTGAACCTGAAAGGGAAAGACCTTGGCCGGTATCACCTGGTCGAGCCGCTGGGGGAAGGCGGCATGGCGATGGTGTACAAAGCCTATGACGCCGCGCTGGACCGCAACGTTGCCATCAAAGTCATCCGCACCGAAATGGGCAGCGACCCATCTTTTTTGCAGCGCTTCCAGCGCGAGGCCAAAGCGCTGGCGAAGCTCGACCACCCGTACATCCTCAAAGTGCTCGACTACGGCGAGCAGGACGGCGTGCCCTACCTGGTGATGCCCTTCGTGGGCGGCGGCACGCTGAAAGCGCGCATGGGGCAGCCCATCGCCCCCGCTGAAACGGCCCGCATCCTGGCCCCGGTGGCCCGCGCTCTTGCCTATGCGCACCAGCAGGGCATCATCCACCGCGACGTCAAGCCCGCCAATATCCTCATCACCCCCACCGGCGAGCCCATCCTCTCCGACTTTGGCATCGCCAAACTGCTCCAGCAGGAAGGCGCCAACCAGCTCACCGCCACCGGCGTGGGCATGGGCACCCCCGACTACATGGCCCCCGAACAGTGGCTGGGCACCACCGACGCCCGCACCGACGTCTACGCCCTGGGCGTTATCCTGTTCCAGATGATCACCGGGCGCCTGCCCTACACCGCCGACACCCCCGCCGCCGTGCTGCTCAAACACATGCAGGACCCCCTGCCCCGCCCCGGCGACTTCGTCCCCGGCCTGCCCGACTCCGTCGAGCGGGTGATCTTCAAAGCCCTGGCCAAAGAGCCCAACGAGCGCTTCCAGAGCATGGATGCCTTCGCCGGGGCGCTGGAAGGGCTGGCTTCGAGCGCCGCGAAATCCCCCGCGCTGACCCTGCCCGCCGTTCCGCACGCCGCGCCGCCGGGCGGCCAGCCGATCGCCCCGCCCGTCTCACCGGCGCCGCCGGTGGCCCGCCCCGCCCAGCCGGGAGCGTACTCCGCCGCGGCCCGCCCGGCCCCGGCCCAACCGCCCGCCTCGGGCGCGCCCGGTTCTACGCAGCCGCCCGCCCCATCCCGCAGGAACCACTGGCTGGCGGTGGGTGGTGGTTTGCTGGCCCTGCTGGCGGCGGGCTGCGTCATTTCCATCGCCCTATTTGTACTGCTGCGCGGCAGCCGCGGCGACGCCCAGCCCACCAAAGAGTGGATCGCCATGGAGCCCCCGCCCAAGGCGCTGACGGGCGCCGCGGGCGCGCCGCCTGCCGCGACGATGGAAGCCGCGGCTGCCCCGCTCGACGACACCCCGGTGGGCGAAGCCGCGTTCGCCGAACCGACCGCCGCCGCCCAGGCCACCGAACCGGCGGCGGACTCCACCGCCACCCGGCGCCCGCCCTTCACCGAAATCGAGGGCCTGCCCGAAGACGTGCCCATTCTGATGGAGAACAACGGCGACCTGATCAAGCAGGAGAGCGAGGGCGCGACGATGTACATGTACACCACCTGGCTCGCCAAAAGCGAAGTCGCCGCCTTTTTCAAGACCGAGCTGGAAGAGCTGGGTTGGGAACCGGACAGCACCATCACCATGGAGTCGCAGGACGCGCTGATGTTCGCCTACACCAAAGACTCGCGCATGCTGATGGTCAACGTCTCCGCGTCCGACGGGCAGACAATGGTGGTTGTGCAGATCATCGATGAGGCGCAGTAACGTTTTTTCAGGTACAATCAAATTTCCAACCCAATTCTCCTCATCAAAGGCCGTTGGAATGGCACCCAGAAGAAACTTTCACGCTTTAATTTCCTCCAAACAAATCCCCGCCGAAGAACTGTCCACGCTGCTCAAGGTCAGCAGCGCCCTGGCAACTTCGCTGGACCTTTCGGTGGTGCTGCAGATCGCCATTGAAAGCACCATCGAAGTGCTGGGCCTGGAGACCGGCGCGGTGTACCTCTTAGAAAACAACTGGCTGCTGCTGGGCGCCACCACCCCCAGGCTCGACCCGCAGCTCAAAGCCCTGCTGACCCGCCCCGAGGCGGTCGCCGACCACGTGCATATCGCGCAGGCCTTCAAAGAGCGGGGGCCGGTATTTATCGCCGACATGAACAGTGAAACGGTCTCCCCCGCCGAGGCCGCCATCCGCGACATGCGCCACCTGCGCTCGGTCCTCTTCATCCCGCTGATCCTGGAAGGCCGCCCCACCGGGGTGATGATCGTGGGCACGTCCAGCGAGGTGCGCGCTTTCAACGAGCACGAAATCAACCTGTGCCGCATCCTCGGCTACCAAATCGCCCTGGCGGTAGCCAACGCGCGCCTGTTCCAATCCGTGCAGCAGACCAACACCCAGCTCATCCGCGCCTACGAGGCCACTCTGCTGGGCTGGTCGATGGCGTTGGAACTGCGCGATGAGGAAACCCAGGGCCACACCCGCCGGGTGCTGGAGCTGACCGAGACCCTGGCGCGCAAAATGGGCATCGAGGAACCCGCCCTGGGCCAGGTGCGGCGCGGCGCGCTGCTGCACGACATCGGCAAAATGGGCATCCCCGACGTGATCCTCAAAAAATGCGGCCCGCTCACCGACGAAGAGTGGGTCATCATGCGCAAGCACCCCGAATACGCCTACAGCTTCCTGCAAAAAATCGATTACCTCGCCCCTGCCCTGGATATCCCCTACTGCCACCACGAGAAATGGGACGGCTCGGGCTACCCGCGCGGGCTGAGAGGCGAGGAAATCCCCCTCCCCGCGCGCATCTTCGCCGTGGTCGACGTGTACGACGCGCTCACCTCCGACCGCCCCTACCGCAAAGCCTGGCCCAAAGCCGCCACATTGGAATATATCAAAGACCAGTCCGGCAAATATTTCGACCCGCGCGTGGTGGAACAGTTCCTGCCCCTGGTGAACGGGTAGGGCGGCCATCCCTGGCCGCCGGGATTGAACCGTGCAGGCGCGAAGAGAAAGAAAGAGAATAACCGCGAAGGCACGAAGGTACGAAGAAGAAAGAAATAAAGACCGCAAAGGAAGAACAAGAAAGATGCGCGAAGTGCTGTAGGGCGGCCATCCCTGGCCGCCGCTGCGCCCCCGGTAACCACCGCGGTAGGGGCGCAGCGGGACTTTCAGGCGCCTGCGCCGTCCAACCCCCGCGCTGCGCCCTATACCTGCGGATTTTCCCATAGGGTTGTCTACAAATAGGCGAGATAAAATGTATATACGCACAAGCAGCACGCCCATCCTATCCGCGACGAAAGAATTTTACGCCAGCGATACCGAGCCGTGCGTGCAGCAGGTTTACCAAGGCCAGGAATGGTATCACGGCACAGGGGTCTCCCCCAACAAACATCCTCTGAAGCATCTCTTACAGCGGTTCAAGGAAGCGATCGAATGCGGTCAATGCAAAAGCGGCGCCGTGAAAGTAATCGCCATGCAGTGCTGCGTGCATCCCATGAGCGGTGATTTATATTTTGACTGCGAATTTCGATGTGAAGCGTGCCACTCGTTTACAGCGGTCTCGTATTCGGAGAATTGAGCAGCGTTTCACCGGGCGCCTATAACCACCGCGGGTACCAACGGACCTTCCCAGGCCGTAGGGCGCGCATCCCTGCGCGCCGGATCGTTCCCAGTACATACCGGGGCATAGGCGGTCACTTAACCATCACGCGGGCCTAAAGGCCGAGGTTGGCCAAGCCAACCACCGCTACGCGGTCGCGGTTCGCCTTGGCGAACGGTGCCCGCTAAAGCGGGCTCCAAGAGGGGAAAGTCGGGCTTCTTGCAGCCTGCCTTGGCAGGCTAAAACGCGTAGCCCCAAAACCAAGGCTTGCCTTGGTTCGGCTTTAGCTCCGGGCGATATGGTCTCGCGGACGATTTTCCCGGAAAGAGGCCGATTGGATCGCCACAGTTCTACCCCGCGCCGCTTAAGTTACCGCCTAGACCCACTGCGGTAGTACCAACAGATCTTCCCAGGCCGTAGGGCGGCCATCCCTGGCCGCCGGGTCGATGCCCCACCAGCCCCCGGTGCCGTCAGCATTCATCCCTCTTTCCTTTCAGTTCGAGTTTAGACAAATTGACATTTTTCGCTATATGTACTAGTTTAGCATACCCATTAACCGGCATATATACGGGATTTTTCGATTTTGTCTAAACTCGAATTTCAGGGGCAGCGCAAAAAAGAACGTCGCGCCGTGATCCACTTCGCCGACCGCCCATACGCGCCCGCCGTGGCGCTGTACAATTCGCTGGACGATAGCCAGGCCCGCGCCGATCCCCTCAAATTCGCTTTCGGAATGCAGCCGTTGAAATACGCCAAACAGCTTGCCCACATAACGCATATCAAAACCGGCCCCATTGTCTTTTACCCAATAGGTCACCTCGCGATCATCCTGGCGGCTGCCAATCTCGATCACCGCCGGCTGCCGGTAGCGGGAAAACTTGAGCGCGTTGGAAATCAGGTTCTCCCACACCTGCCGCATTAAGTTGGCGTCAACATAGGCTTTCGGCAGGGGCTCCAGGTGAAAATCGACTCCGCCCGGCTTTTCAGAAACCGCCAGCGATTGGTAAACGGAATCTGCAAGCGCGCCCATATCCACCAACGAGGTTTTCATCTCCGCCCGGCCCAGGCGGGAGAAGGTCAGCAGGTCATCGATCAGGCTTCCCATGCGGCTTACCCCTGCCTGGATCGTGGCGCAGACGTTCTTGCCATCTTCATCCAGCGCGGGTGCGTGATCTTCCAGGAGAATTTGCGTAAAGCCATGGATCGTCCGCAGGGGAGCCCGCAGGTCGTGCGAAACCGAATACGCAAATGCCTCCAGCTCCTTGTTGGCTGTCTGGAGCTGCTGGGTGCGTTCCAGGACCCGCCGTTCCAACTGCTCATTCAAGCGCCGGATTTCCTCCTCCGCCAGCTTGCGATCGGTGATGTCTTCCATAATCGCCGCTAACCGGTACACCTCGCCTGCCTCGTTCAGAACCGGAACGCTGCGGCTCGATACCCAACGCACCTTCCCATCCAGCCGGATGATGCGATGTTCCTGTTCAATGGTCGAGCGTTGGTCGCGCTCATCCAGGGCTTTCTTCACCCGCTCATAATCATCCGGGTGGACAGCCTCCAACATGCTGCCCCGGTTTTCATAGAATCTCTCCAAGGTCTGTCCGGTGATGACTTCCAAGGCAGGGTTCACATAAAGCACCTGCCGGGTTTTGGCATCCCGCAGCCAGACCACTTCACGCAGCGATGATGTGATCTGGCGGAGCTTTTCTTCCTCCTCCCGCAGAGCCTGTTCCACCTTCTTGCGCTCGGTGATATCGCGCACCGAGGCGATGACGCGCTTCTCACCGGCAATCAGGCTGGCATGCAGGGCAACTTCGGTCCAGAACAGCTCGCCATTGCTTCGCCTCGACAGCCACTCGTACACCTGGGGGCCTTCTTCCTTTGCCCGGCGCACCCATTCTACCGCCTCGGCCTGTGAGTAAGGCGGGCTGCCCTGGCTGAAATCGCTAACCTGCAGTTCGAGGGCCCGCTTGTGGTCGCAGCCGAACATTTTGCACATCTGGTCGTTGACATCCTGCACGCGGACCGCTTCATCGTGGATGAACAGCGCGTCGCTCGTGGCGTTGAAGACCTCCCGGTAGTTCTGCTCGCTCATCCGCAGGGTCGCGTTCGCCTGCCGCAGGGCCTCTTCGGCTCGGCTGACCTCCAAAACCTGCAGTTCCAGGCTCACCAGGCTTTGCTGGAGCTGCGCCGTCATGCTGTTAAAGGCGCTCGCCAGGCTGGCCACTTCTTTTGGCCCGCTGACCTCCACCTGTAGTTCCCGCTCCCCCCCGGCAATGCGCGTTGAAGTCTCCATCAGGCGCACCAGGGGCACCGCCAGGCGGCGCGCCACGAACCATCCCAACAGCCCCCCTAAAACGGCCATACCCAATATGATCCCTAACGTCGTCTCAGCCAGGCGAATGACGTCTTGATAAGCCGCTTGCCAGGGCATCTCAGTCACGACCGCCCAATCCGGCGTCTCCAGGGGAATATAGGTTCCCACAACCATCTCCCCGTTGATTCCCCGGAAGGTGCTCACCCCCACCGCCCGGACGCCGCTGGGCGTATCGATGAAATCCCGGACCGCTATCAGGCTGGATACATTTTCGCCCCTTAAAACGCGGGCCGTGTCGGCGAAAGCGATCAGGTTGCCCTGCCGGTCCACCACGTAGGTATGGCCTGCCCGGCCCATATCGAGCTGAGCCACCAGGTCCCAGATGAACTTCAGGTATACTTCGGCCACCAGCGCCCCATCATAGTCCCCCAGGATATCCGTCACCGGAACCGCTATCACGGCCATGGGCTCGCTGGAGCCCGGGTGGATGTATGCCGGGCTGATATAGCGTTCCTTGTGGTGCATCCTGTCCAGCATTTCCTGGTTCAATTGGCCGGTAAGCGTCCATTCCTCCGCCTGCGGGAGGCGGGTAGAATGGGCCAAAACCTGGTCCTCGGCGTCCAGCAGGATCAGGTTTAAAAAGGCTGGCTGCAGACCCAACAAGCTGTCCAGCACCAGGTTTTGTTCGGCAGTTGTCTCCGCGGTTGGCTCGGCAATCCAGTTCACCGTTTCCAGGATGCTGAATTTTTCCAGGATGAAATGGTTCACGGTGGTGGCAGCCTCTTGAGCCATCAGGCGCTGGTTGCTGAAAATAACCGCCTGCTGGGTTTTATAGATGGAGAACAGCAGCAAGCCGCTGGAAATCAAGAGTACCAGAACGCCAAAGACTGAGAAAGCGATGGTGAATATCGCCCCCAGGCTCATGGCAGACCTGGACCTCTTTCCGAAAGGCTTAATGCGCTCTCTCATCCAATTCATAAACATGGGCCGTGCTAGCGAAAGATTTCGACCGCCTGCTTCAACAGGCCGGGCGGAACGGTCAATCCCAGTTCCTGGGCTTTCTTGTAATTGACATACAGGTGGGGCTGGGGCGACACAACTGGGATCGTTCCCGCCGGGGTGCCTTTCAGGATTTGGTCCGCCAGGGGCGCGGCCATTTCAGCCGATTCGACGATATCGGAAGATGCGCTCAGGAGAGCCCCGCCTTGCACCAGGGTTTTCGGACCGCCCACCACCGGCACGCGGTGCGCGTCCGCGAACCTGAGGATCGTGCCAGAGGCTTCCGCCGACCGGGCGAGCGTATCCTGCAAGAGTTGGATGGCATCCATGCCCGCCTCTCCAGACTGCTCCAATCGCTCCAAAACGGCCTGGGTATCCTGCACCTGGGTGACCTGAACTTCTTGCAGTGTCACGTTGGAGGATGAAGCCACCTCGCGCAGCGCCTCCAGCGCGGGTGAGGTGGTCGCATAATTGGGGTCATAGATCACCATGATGCGTTCAAAACGGGGAGTGAACTCCAGCAGCGATTCGAAGCTCTTGAGCACGCTTTCTATCCCAGGCACGCGCACGCCGGTGATGTTTCCACCCGGGCTGCGCACGCTGTCCACCAGGTTCGCCCCTTCGAGCACTGCGTTGGCAAACACAATGGGAATATCCGTCCCCTGCAGGGCGGCCTTCACCGAGCGCGCCGACTGGCCCGGAAAGGCAAACACCAGGTCAACTTTCTTCGCTGCAAATTCGCCAGCGATGCGCTTTTCCTCAGCCGGGTCGCCGTTCGACTTCTGCACATCGTAGGTGATGTTCTTCCCCTCAATATAGCCCAGTTCGGCCATCTTGTTCTTGAAGGAATCCGCCCCAACACGGAGGGTATCGGCCCCAACGAGAATGCCCACCCGGTACGTCTTGGGTGCCTCTCCCGCGCATCCAACCAAAAGGAGCAGCATCCCAACCACCCAGGCATATATGATCCACCCGTTTCGGTTCCCGTCCTTGGATTCGCTTGTGCCTGACATTGCATCCTCTATTCCCTGCATGAACCAGGATCAGCCAGCTAAACGAATTAAGCCTTGCGCGGCGCGGAGCCGCCTGCCCATTCCCAGATATCGTGATCGAACGGAACCTTGATGAATATATATGAAGGACTGCACAGAAATTGTAGCACAGATTTCCGCTGGAAAGATTTACAGGCATATCGATCGGGATACGCCCGCACGTTTTCGGCCAGCCGGGCCAGGTCCCATTCGAAACAGGCCAATTCTGCTTTCCTAACACATTTGTGGGTCAAAGGTGTGATATTTTCCGCTTTCCCGCGTTATCATTAATACGCAAGTGCAACCTATTTTTTAGCCTGCTTTTACGTAGCTGAGGGGTATTTCTTGCAAGAATAAGGATTGTCATGGCGCGTCCCACCGAGCCCCTCAATATCCTCATCTACACGGCGGTCCCTGCCGACGCGGACCGGCTGGTGGATTTACTGCGCCAGGGCGGCTTCGAACCGCGCGTCACCCGCGCCGGGGCCAGCACGCCCGCCCTGGTGACCATCGACCCCCACCTGGATATGATCCTGGCCGAGCTGCCCGGGCCGGCCCCCGTGGCGATGGCGGAGGGCTTCCAGCCCGCCTCGTGCAGCTCCATCGCCGAGAGCCACCCCAAAACCGCCCTGACCGCCGAAGAACCCGGCCTTCCCTGGGGTTGGGCGCTGGAAGCGCTGGCTATGCAAAGGCAGAGCGGGCTGCGCATCCCCCTCATCGTCATCGCCGACCCGGCCATGGAAGCCCAGGCCGCCGAATGCCTCAACGCAGGCGCCTCCGATTACCTGTGCAAAGACCGCCTGGCCCGCCTGGCCGCGGCGGTGCGGCGCGCCCTGCTGCCCCACCCTAACCAGTACCACCTGGAAGACCAGGTGCGCTACCAGATGCTCTTCGAGCACGCCCACGACATCTTCCTGTTCGTGCGTCTCAACGACGGCCTCATCCTGGAGGCCAACAAGGCCGCCGAAAAGGCCTATGGCTACACCCGCACCGAGCTGCTGGGCATGAACATCGCCGCCCTGCGCGCCCCTGAAACCCGCCCCCTGCTCGAAGCCCACCTGAACCAGGTGCGCTCCACCGCCAACCGCCACGAGGGCGTCGTTTTTGAAACCTGCCACATGCGCAAAGACGGCAGCCGCATCCCGGTCGAAGTCAGCTCGCTGGGCGTCAGCATCGACGGCGAAAAGGTCAGCCTGAGCATCATCCACGACATCACCCACCGCAAGGACGCCGAGCTGGCCCTGGAACGGCGCATGATCGAGTTGGAGGCGCTCAACGAAGTGGCCCAGGCCGGGGCCGAAGCCACCAGCCTCGACGAGCTGGTGCGCCGCGTGGTGCAGACCGTCCGCCAGCGCCTGTTCCCCGATGAATTTGGCGTGGCCTTCCTGAACGACGCCGAAGACACGCTCAGCTACCACCCCTCCTCCTACCGGCTGCTGAACGGCGAAGAGCGCACCATCTCCATCCACCAGGGCATCATGGGCGCCGTGGCGCGCAGCGGCAGGCCCATGCGCGTGGGCGACGTGCGCCAGTGCCCCGATTACTACCGGGCCAGCCCATCGGTGCTGTCTGAGGTATGCGTTCCGCTGGTAATTGATGGCCGCGTGGTGGGCGTGCTGAACGCCGAGAGCAGCGTGTTGGGTTATTTCAACGCCGCCGACGAGCAGCTCCTGGTGGCAATCGCCGGGGCCATGGCCACCGCCCTGGAAAAAATCCGCCTGCTGGAAACCGAACGCAGCCGCCTGAAAGAGCTGGAAGCCCTGGCCGAACTCTCCCGCCAGCAGCTTGAGCGCCTCACTGCCCTGCGCTCCATCGACCAGTCCATCCTGACCGCGCCCGACCTGGAGCAAACGCTTAAAGTTCTGCTGGAAAAATTCACCAACCTGCTGCGGCTGGACGCGGTGCAGATCCTGCTGTACGACGCGCGCCACCAGGTGCTGCTGCTGGCCGCCGAGAAGGGCATGCCCAGCAAGCCGCTCTTCCCCAAAAAAGTGGCCTTCGAAAACACCCACGCCGGGCAGGTCGCCCTCCAGCGCCAGGTCGAATTTATCCCCGACCTGTCGCAGGTGGAAGATGCCATGACCCGCCGCCTCAAAACCATCGGCGCCAGCTTCGCCAGCTACCTGGCCCTGCCCATGGTCGCCAAGGGCCAGGTGAAAGGCGTGGTCGAGATCTTCCAGCACGCCCGCCTGGAGCCTGCCGCGGACTGGATGAACTTCCTCCAGGCCCTGACCGACCAGGCCGCCATCGCGATCGACAGCGCCCTGCTGTTCAAAGAGCAGAAGCAGACCAACGAGCGCCTGCGCGAAGCCTACGAAGACACCATCGACGGCTGGTCGCGCGTGCTGGACATGCGCGACCGCGAAACCGAGGGCCATTCCCGGCGCGTCACCGAGCTGACCATGCGCCTGGCCCGCCGCCTGGGCGTAACCAGCGAGCAGCTGGCGCACATCCGCCGCGGCGCGCAGCTCCACGACATCGGCAAAATGGGCATCCGCGATAACATCCTGCTCAAACCCGGCCCGCTCACCGCCGAAGAATGGGAGATCATGAAGCTGCACCCGCTCTACGCGCTCGACTTCCTCTACCCCATCGAATACCTGGCCTCCGCGCTGGAAATCCCCTACTGCCACCACGAAAAATGGGACGGCACGGGCTACCCGCAGGGGCTGAGCGGCGAAAAAATCCCCCTCGCGGCGCGCATCTTCACCGTGGTCGACGTGTGGGACGCGCTCACCTCCCAGCGCCCCTACCGCCCCGCCTGGCCCAAAGAGCAGGCCGTGGCCTACATCCTCGACCAGTCCGGCCATTCCTTCGACCCGCAGGTGGTGGAACACTTCATGGCGATTTTGGAGGAAGAAGGGATTGGGGATTCGGGATTAGAGATTGGTAAACAGGAAAGAAGTGAGCCGTCCATCCGGGAAGCGGAAGGTAGAGAGCTGGCGATCGATGAAACAGAAATTTGCCAGCCGTGGATTCTCAATCGGCCTGTGAGCGCCGCATCGTCTCATCCGCAGCCTCTCCCTCCCGAATCCCCAATCATCAATCACCAATCCCCTTCTAACCCCTCCCATGACTAGAATTTCCGACTTCCTCTACGATCACCGCCTGGCGGTGGTAGGGGGAGCCGCCGGGGCTACGGTGCTGCTGTTCCCCTGGGCGTACCGCGCGCTGGGGTCCTGGGCGCTGCTGCTGGCCCTGCTGCCGGTACTGCTGGCGGGCGGGCTGTTCGGCCTGCGCGTGGGGCTGGCGGCGGGCGCCGGGGCCTTCCTGGTCAGCGCGCTGCTGGTGGCCCTGGTCAGCAGGCAGCCCGTCCTGCGCGCCCTTAGCGTAGAAACGGGCATCCTGTCGCTGCTGATCCTCGCCATGGGCGGCATGGCGGGCGCCCTCAGCGACCTGCGCAAAAAGGTCATCGCCGAGCGCGCCAGCCGCCGCCGGGTAGAAACTGCCCTGCGCGTCAGCGAGGGCTTCTCCCAATCGGTGCTGCAGGCGCTTTCGGCCAACATCGCCGTGCTCAACCGCTTTGGCGAGATCGTGGCGGTCAACGGCGCCTGGGAACGCTTCGGCGACGATAACGGCGCGCTGGAAGGGCGGGCCGGGATCGGCAGGAACTACCTCAAAATCTGCCGCGCCGCCACCGGCGAGGGCAGCGAGATGGCAAAACGCGCCGCCGACGGCATCCAGGCGGTGCTGGAAGGGCGCGAGAGCCTGTTCACCCTCGAATATCCCTGCCACGCGCCGCGCCAGAAGCGCTGGTTTATCCTGCACGTCACCCCGCTGGGTCAGGAACAGGGCGGGGCGGTCGTCTCGCACATCAACATCACAGACCGGGTGCTGTCGGAGCAGAAGCTGGCCTACCTGGCCACCCACGACGGGCTGACCGGCCTGTACAACCGCGCCTTCTTCGACCAGGAGCTGGCCCGCCTGCAGGAAGAACAGCTTGCCCCGGTGACGCTGGTGGTGGCCGACATCGACGGGCTGAAGAAGGTCAACGACCAGCAGGGCCACGCCGCGGGCGACGAGCTGCTGCGCCGCGCCGCCGGGCTGCTGCACGGCGCCTTCCGCGACCAGGACGCCATCGTGCGCATCGGCGGCGACGAGTTCGCCGTCATCCTGCCCGGCATCGGCGAAGAACGCGCCCAACAGATCTACGAGCGCCTGGTCACCCACCTGCGCGAGGCCCCCGGCGGGGACCCGGTCAGCATGTCGCTAGGCATGGCTACCGCCCCCACCAGCGCCGACCTCCTCGCCGCGTTCAAAGCAGCGGATGAGAGGATGTATAAAGAGAAGGAAGAGAAGAAGCGGGCGCTCCCTCCGTAGGTCACGCATCCCTGCGTGACGCTCCCCGGCGGCCATCCCTGGCCGCCGCTCGCGCAAGCGAGAACAACCCCAAGAGAAAACGCCATGCCCAATTTTCGCCGCTACTACATCCCCAATTCCCTGGTCTTCATCACCTGTGTCACCTACGAACGCCTTCCCTTATTGAAAGGCCAACCGGCTTTGGGCATATTCTGGCAAACACTGCGCAATGTACAAGAGATTCACCCCTTCCATCTGTTGGCCTACGTCATCCTTCCCGATCATTTTCATTGGATCATGCAGCTTCCCGAAGATCAGCCCAATTTTTCAACCGTGATGCAAAGCATCAAATGGAATTTCACCTTCAACTACAAGAAGACCTGCACCAACCCGCCCGCGAAACATTTGTGGCAGAAACGTTTTTGGGATCATATCATCCGTGACGAAAAAGACCTGGAACGACATATTGACTATATCCACTGGAACCCGGTCAAGCACCAGCATGTAGATTTTCCAGAAGCCTGGGAGGAATCATCATTTACGCATTGGACACGCCAGGGATATTACCCCGCCAATTGGGGAAATGCCATAGAGCCAAAGGAAATCCAGGGATTCCAGATCGAAGAGTAAGTCACGCATCCAGGGTCGCACGGCTCGCGGTAGGTCACGCATCCCTGCGTGACGCTCGCGCAAGCGAGAACAACTCGGCGGGGAAGGATCCCCGCCCTACAAGTAAGTCACGCATCCAGGGGTCGCACGGCTCGCGGTAGGTCACGCATCCTTGCGTGACGCTCCCCGGCGGCCAGGGATGGCCGCCCTACGCGCTGGTTCCCGGCGCGTGGCTGCCACCCTCCATAGGGAACCTTCCTTCCCTCTTTATGACAAACATCATCCCCTCAAAATCCCTTTTTCTGATATATTTATTAAACCAAGATTAAAATCACCAACCTGGGAGGTAACGCCGTGCAATCCTGGATGGCACATTGGAAGACCCTCCGCATTCCGCTGATCGTTGGCGCGCTGGCGGCGCTGGTGGTGCTGGGCGTTGGCATGTACGTCACCGACTTCACCGTCTACCTGGGCAACGACCCCACCACCTGCAACAACTGCCACGTGATGGACGCCGTCTACGAGGGCTGGTACCATGCCGGGCACCAACCCTGGGCAACCTGCATCGACTGCCACACCCCGCACAATATCGTGCTGAAATACCTGTACAAGGGCAAGTCGGGCATGAACCACGTCTTCATGTTCTCCACCGGGCAAATCCCCGAGCCGCTGCGCGCCATCCCCGAGACGCAGAAGATCGTGCAGGCTAACTGCGTGCGCTGCCACGAAGAAACTGTCTCCATGGTAGCCGACGGCGTGGAAGACCCCAAGGCCTCCGGCGGGCGCTACTGCTTCGAATGCCACCGCACGGTGGCCCACGGGCAGCGCGGCATCAGCATCCTGCCCTATCAAGACAAAGGTATGTACATCAAATCGGGAGAAGAGAAATGAAAAAAAGCTGGCTTTTACCTGCCATTCTGAGCGGAATCATCGTTGTGCTGGCGATTACCACCGTGGCCTTATTGATCTTTATGAAAAACCAGCCCATGCAGAAGCGCGGCGTGGCGCCATTGGTCGAAGTGAAAGCCATGGAGCCAGACAGCAGCCAGTGGGGGCTGAACTTCCCCAACCAGTACACCACCCTGCTCAAGACCGAAACCAACGCCACCAAGACCACCTACGGCGGGTCGACAAACTTCTCGCACCTGGAACGCGACCCGCGCCTGGTGACGCTCTTCGCCGGGTACGGCTTCAGCATCGAATACAACGACGACCGCGGTCACATGAATGCGCTCACCGACGTGCGCGCCACCAAGCGCGTCAACGATAAGACCCCCGGCACCTGCTACTCGTGCAAATCCTCCGATAACCCCGCCTTGTGGGCTGAAATGGGCATGGCCGAATACGATAAGACGCCCTTCAGCGAGCTGGGCAAGCGCATCAACAACCCCATCGGCTGCGCTAACTGCCACGAGGCGGGCACCATGCGGCTGATCGTCACCAACCCCGCCCTGGATGAAGCCCTCAAGGCCCAGGGCAAAGACTGGAACACCTTCACCCGCCAGGAAATGCGCACCGTGGTGTGCGCCAACTGCCACGTCGAATACTACTTCAAGGGCGACGGCAAATACCTCACCTTCCCCTGGCAGAACGGCACGCGCATCGAGCAGATCGAGGAATATTACAAGACCGTCAGCTTCAATGACTGGACCCACCCCGACAGCCAGGCCCCCATGATCAAGATGCAGCACCCGGATTATGAGCTCTTTACCGCGGGCAGCACCCACTATGCCGCCGGGGTGGCCTGCGCCGACTGCCACATGCCCTACACCCGCGACGGCGCGGTCAAATTCTCCACCCACAACGTCCAGTCGCCCCTGGTGGAGGCGGGCCGCGCGTGCGGCGCCTGCCACACCGACGTAGCCTACGTCACCGGGCGGGTAACGGAGATCCAGCAGCAGGTGTCGGACACCATGGACGGCGCCGAAGATGCCCTGGTCGATGCCATCGCCGCCATCCAGGAAGCCAGCGCCAGCGGCAAAGCCGACCCCAGCCTGCTCGAAGAAGCCCGCCAGCTCCACCGCTCCGCGCAGCTCCGCTGGGATTTCATCGCCGCCGAGAACAGCATGGGCTTCCACAACCCCGAAGAAACCCTGCGCATCCTGGCCGCCTCCACCGATCTGGCCCGCCAGGCTCAGTTGAAAGCCATTTTAGCCAAAAAGTAATAGAAAAAATGTGGAAATGCGGGCCATGGCCCGCATTTCCACATTTCACCTTAAATCTTCTGGGTCCCACGCTCCGGCGTGGGACCCTCTTTTCTTGCACGTTCCGCGTGCTGTGGGTAACCGTTCTGTCGTAGCAACTGTGATAAAAGTCAAGAGGCAGATGCTGATTTGGGGCTGGCTAA
>CAYTHO010000082.1:15990-26521 GCA_964437595.1 uncultured Anaerolineaceae bacterium | reverse complement strand
CGGGGGCGGGGGCGGCGCGGGGGCGAAAATCTTTCAATGCCCCGCCAGGCCTGACGCGCGGCTCGGCATGCAGCACAGGGCTGAATTCCAGCAGACTGGCAGGCGCAGGCGCATCGGCGGCTGGCAGGTCGGCCAGGCGCTCAATATAGGTCGAACCGGCGAGCAGGGTGTCGCCGCGGGAGGTGTCTTCGCGCCCGGTAAACTGGGGCAGGCGCAGGGCGTAAAAGGCTGATTCGGTTTCGGAAGGTTGGCGGCCAATCACCACCAGCCACTTCCCGTCCGGCGACCAGTTGGCCTGTCCCAGCCCGCCGGTTACGCAGATTTCGGGGAGCGTCTGGGGAGTCTGCGCGGGATTGTTGGAATTGGTCAGGCGGATCATCCAGCACGGGGCCTGCCCCGCGTCTTCGCCGGAGGCCAACAGGCTGGCGATGACCAGGCTGTTGGGCACCCAGCTCACCGCGCGCAGGCGGTTCCCGGCGGGCAGTCCGTCCACCACGTGCCCTTGACCGGCCAGGAGGATGCGCTGGTTGGTGGTGGTAATTTCGGGCGAGATGCGGATTTCCGCGCCGCCTTCGCTTCCCGCCTGCTGTACAGCAGGCCGGGTGATGTACGCCAGGCTGGTGCCGCTAAAAGACCAATCAAAATCGCCGCTCTGAGCGGTAAACAGGTTCTGCTCGTCTTGCACGGCAAGGGTGACCACCGCGCCGGTTTCGGTGTTGATCACATCCAATGCACCCGGGCGGCGCGTGGAAAGGTACGCCAGGGCGGGCTGGCCGCTGGAGAAGCGCATCCAGGGCTCGGCCAGGTAAGTGTAAGCGATGCTGGCGGGCGGGGTTTTCCCGTCCAGCGGGACGAGGTATAGAAATGAGCCGCCGCTCAGGCCGCCCCGCCGCCCGCTCAGACCCAGCCATTTGCCATCGTAAGACCAGGCCAGCGGGCCGGACCAATCGATATCATCGGTATGGGTGATGCGCGTCAGGCGGCTGCCGGCCACATGGGTGATGTACACTTCGTTTTTGCCAGTGCGGTCGGATAGAAAGGCAATCCACTGGCCGTCCGGCGACCAGGCGGGTTGGGTATCCTGGGCGGGGTTTTGGGTGAGGTTGGTGAGCAGGGCACCCTCGGGTGCGCCGTTGATGAGGTAGATCTCGGCGTTGCCGTCCTGGCGCGACTCGAAGGCCACCACCTGGCGGAATTCGCTCTGCAGGGGCGAGGGGGTTGCCGTCTGTACCGGGCCAACGCCAAACGCGGCGGTAGGGAGGACGGGCGGTTCGGGTTCGGGGGCATTGACGCTTCGGTAGAAAATGAAACCGGCCACCAGCAGCACGCCCAGCAGATAGAGCGCCGCGCGCCCGGCAATGCGGCGGATTTTTCTGCGCCGGGCGCGGCGGCGCAGGATGATATCGGCGATTTCGCCACGCGGGCCGCGCGCGGATGCCCAGCGCATAAGCAGCAGGCGGCGCAGGTTGCGCTCGTAGCCCGAGAGGTGTTCCCGGTAGGCGCGGCAGGAGGCACAGCTTTCCAGGTGCGCATGGAGCACGGCCCACTGCTCTTCTGGCAGCCGCCGGTCCTGCGCCTCGCGGATGAGGTGCTGGGCCTGCTTATGGGATATCTCAATCATGCGCGGGTTTCCTGGACAGGATGCAAGGGGAATGCCTCTTTATTGTATTTTACTCGACGCTGCCTACCACCGTCGTCCAGGATTTGATGAGCTGGTTATAAAACTGCACCATGCTGAATAAGACATCAATGGCGATGCGCTCATCGATGCCGTGCACGGATTTGAGAAGCTCGCTGTCCATGCGGGTGGGACTGAAGCGGTAGACGTTCTCGCTCAAAGGAGTATAGTAGCGCGAGTCGGTTGCCCCGGCGACCAGGTACGGCGCGACCACCACATCGGGGAAGACGCGGCGAATGGTGCGGGAGAGGTTCTTGTAGACTGGCGAGCCGACCGGGGAGACCGGAGAGGGTTCCCAGGTGGATTCTTCCGGCAGATTGATCTGGACCGCTTCGTCTTGCACGGTGCGGCGGATGTATTCAAGTACAGCGGAGGAGGAGTCGCCGGACAGCAGGCGGCAGTTGACCACCGCGCGGGCATGGGCGGGCAGCAGGTTATCTTTCACTCCGCCCTGGATCACAGTAGCTGCCATGGTGGTGCGCACCAGCGCGTTGGTGGTGGGAGCGCCCTGCAGGCGCTTGAGCACCGCGCCGCCAAACAGCCAGGTGTTGGCAAACGCCATGCGCAGCGTGAAAGGCAGGAAGGCGCCCAGGTCGGTGAACATCATGTTAACATAGCGGAGGGAAGCTGGCATGGGGTTGGCTTCCAGGCGGGTGATGGCCCGCGCCAGCACTCCAATGGCGGTATGCGGCGCCGGCATCGAAGAATGCCCGGGGCGGCCCTCCACCACCAGTTCCACGGAGGCATGGCCTTTCTCCGCCACGCCCACCAGGGCCGCGGGGGCCGCCAAGCCCTGGATAGAATTCTCCATGATGGAACCGCCTTCATCTAATACCGCGGCCAGGCGCACGCCGCGTTTCTCCAGTTCCGCAACGATGCTGCGCGCGCCCTGCAGGCCGCCGATTTCTTCGTCATGACCGAAGGCCAGGTAGAGGGTGCGCTCGGGCTGGTAACCGGATTTAATCAGCCCTTCCACGGCCTCCAGAATGGCGACAACCGTGCTCTTCATGTCCAGCGCGCCGCGGCCCCACACGAAGCCGTCCGCCACCACCCCCTCGAAGGGCGGGTGGGTCCACTCGGCGCGGGTGGCGGGGTCCACCGGGACGACGTCCAGGTGCCCCAAAAGGGCCACTGGCTCCAGCTCACCGGCGCGGCCCGCCCAGGTGTACAGCAGGCTGCCACCGTTGATCTTTTCGCGCTTGAGGGTGGCGTGCAGGCGGGGATACATGCCCTCGAGAGTAGCATGGAGCTTCTCAAAGATCGCCGGGTTGTTTTTGGCGCGGTCCATTTCGGAGATCGTTTGCAGGTGGATCACCGAGGCGAGGTGCTCGGCCACGACCATCGGGTCAACGGGGCGATCCATGCCGTGCGGCGCAGGCTCGGGATCGACTGACTCCAGCGGCTCGGGGAGGCGGCCAAAGGTGGTAGCGCGGAAGATCAGCAGTGCGGCGACAAATAACAGCAGCACCAGGAGTACGATGAGGACATTGAGGATGGTGGTGATCATAGCGACCTTTCAGGGCAAGATCCAAAGTTGTAGCGGCTCGAGTTTCAAATCATAACGGATGGTTTTCAGCGCATCCCGGCGGTCGGCTTCGATGCTGACTACCATAAATTCCACCAGCGCCCGCATATCGGCAGGCGGGGTGACTACCGGGAGGAATGGCACGGGCGACCCCGGCTGAAGGCGCGCGGGGTTGCTGAGCAGGTACACGCCCATCGAGATGATCTCGTCCAGGGCGGTTTCCCAGGCGGGCACGTAGAACAGGCGCGGCCCGGCCCAAAACTGGCGCGCCGCGCGGCCTTCGTCGCCTTTGTAGGTCTGGCGGTCGGTGATAGTCACCTGACCGCGGGATACCCAGAACGGGCGGCCTTTCTGCCCGGGCTTGACGGCATCCGAGAAGAAGATATCCAGGGCGCGCGTGGCTGGTTCGTTCGGGCCGGGGGCAGGATCTAGCAGCAGACCCTGCCCGCACTGCTCGCAGACCCAGGCCAGTTCGTCGGGCTCGGCGGGGATGGGGGCGCGGCACTTTACGCACAACAGCGGCACCAGTCGAACGGGAGGAAGGGCGGGCTGGCTCATTGAAATTTCTCCAGCGTGCGGATGATCTTGCCAACATCCACCTCATCCAGGCGCACGTTCCCCTGCGTCACCTGGCCGATATTGAACGGCAGTTTTCCGGAGCGACCGCTCTGGTAGCGGTGATATTCGTAATGCTCACCATAGCGAAAGACGCGGTAGGAACCGTACATGATGACCAGTCCAACGACAAACACGATCAGGGCGAAGATAAACGGGTTATCGTCTGAGCTGGAGGAGGCGGACATGATGAGGGCCGGAATATCGATGGCCGCGACGGCGCCCAGCGCCATCCCAGCGACCAGCACCGCCGCGCGGTAGATGACCGAGCCGGGCGCCTTGCCGTACAGCACCTCGCCTTTCACGCCGTCCACCACCACCTGGAAGGCACGCCCGCGGTACAGGTAGCGCAGTACCCACAGCGGGTAGTACAGCACGCCCAGGCGGGTGCGCACCAGGCGGGTGAAGAGCTGAGCGGTACGGCCCATTTCAACCGCGCCGCGGATGGTAGCTTCGAAATCCTTGCGGGCGGCTTCCAGCGCGCCGGTCTCCGCGCCAACCGGCTCGAACACCATGCCGGTGCGGTGGAGCGCATCGGGGTTGAACGGCTCCAGCGGGCAGCCTTCCAGCGAAATCCCGCGCACGCCGAATTCGCCCACCTCGCAGGCCGGGCTGTTCCAGGTCAGCTCGCGCGCGGCTTTCTTCTCGCGCGGCTCCCAGCGTTCGTTGTCGCCCGAGCCGACCTTGACCTGCCCGAAGGCGTAGGCAACACCGCGCCCCCATACCGCCCAAAACGGCAGGTGAACGAGGAAAGCCTCCTGGAGCTGCGCGCCGCGGGCAGCGTCGCGCGCGACCTGGACCTTGCCGGACAAAAATCCGCTCAATGCCTGGACGGCCTGGTCGCGGGTGATGTTCAGCGGGGCCTGGTAGCGGCGCACGCCCAAGCTGCCAGACTCAACGGCAGGCGCGATGGCGGCAGCGGGTTGGGAGGGCAGGGAAAAGGAGGTTGGCAAAGAAAAGGCGGCAGGAAAACCACCTGCCGAGGTTGGCGTACCGCCAATCGGGGCGGGTGGTGCGCCGACTGGCGCTGTTGTGCTACCAGCCGGTGCGGGGACATCCGGCACGCCTGGGGCATGCGCGGAGGCTGGCGCGGACGGTGCAACGGGTGCGGGTGGTACAGCGGATGCAGGCAGCGCGGCGGGCGCGGGCAGCGAGGGCGGCGGCGGGCTGGCTGCCGCCACCACCGAGCGCTGCTCGCAGTAGGGGCATTTTACAATCACCTGCCCTTCCGGGATGGGAACCATACCACCGCAGCGCGGGCAATCTAATCCATGGACAGCTTCAGTCGTCATCGGCGGCCTGCCTATACCCTACTCGCGACCCAGTACGCCCAGGCGAAGAGCAGCGGCGCGGCGATCACTCCCAGCCCGCCGCACACGAGCAGGCCGGTGGTGGCTTCGATCTCGCCGCCCATGCCTAAGGACACCAAGGGCACCAGCGCCAGGCACAGGTACACCAGGGCTGCCACCAGGCCAACGGCCACGTAGGGGGTCTCGTTTTTGGCCGGGAACAGGTTCGCCAGCACGGTGCCGGAGGCGGCATCCACCACGGCGGTATAGCGCTGATCTTTGTAGGCGTACTTGAAGAAATATAACGGGATATGCACGATGGACATTTCCTCCATCGCCTGAGATGCGCCGGGGTTCTTCTGCCCTACCCATTCCAGCCCGGCTTCGAGCGGCACGGTGGGCGGCGCGGACTGGGCATCCAGGGCAGGGTCGTATTTGCGCAGGTCGCCCGCCGGAATTTTCAGGCCGGCCAGCTCGCTCACCGATGTAGCCGCCGCGGGCTGAAGAGCCACCTGCTCTTTCCCCAGAGCCTTCCACTTGAAGTACCAGACCGGGAAATACTGGAAGGACTGCCCCTCGAGGCGCGCTTTTTTATCCAGGTCTTTCACCGCCTGGCTGCCAGACATCCAGCGGTACAGCGCGGAGACGGCATCCTGATCTTTGAGGGTGGGCGCCACGTACCAGTGGAACACTACCCGCGATTTATCCAGGTAAACGGTGGCGCTGCAGTACGGACAGGTGATGAACAGCTGCCCTTCATCGGGGTGCAGCTCGCCGCCGCACTGCGTGCAGGAAAGCTGGGTTGAAACCGGCATCGAGGATGCCGAGGGTTCGGTAGATGAGGGTATCATGCAAATATTATATCTGAAATCGCTACTTTTCCAGTTCGGGGTATACAGACAGGCGGTTGTTGCCCGCGTCGACGACCCAGATGCGGCCCTGCCCATCGGCTGCCAGCCCGGTGGGCAGCTCGAATTGATTTTCCAGGCTGCCGGGCTGGCCGAATGCCGCCAGGGGCACGCCGCCGTCGTTGAACACCAGCACCCGCCCGGCCTCGGGGTCGGAGAGGTACACGCGGTTCAGGCTGTCGATGGCGATGAAGGGTTTTTCATCAATGGAAGTGCCGTTCCAGGCGCTTACTGGCCAGCTTTTGATATACTGTCCCTGGGCATCGAAGATGGCTACGCGCATATTCCATGTGTCCACTACAAAGGCGCGGTTCTGCGCATCGAAGGTGATGCCGACCGGCTCATTCAACTGCGCGCTGTTATCCGCGGCAAACTCAAACTGGAAGGCGCCCTGCGCATCGAACACTACCACGCGACGGTTGCCCGTATCGGTAACGTACACGTTGCCGCCCGGCCCCACCGCGATCCCGCGCGGGCCCCAAAAGCGGTCGCTGCCTTCCGCGCTGACGCCGCCGGTGCCCCATTCCAGCAGGAAACTACCCTGCGCGTCGAACTTTTGGACGCGGTGATTCCAGGTGTCCGTCACATACACATTCCCGCCCGCGTCGACGGCCACGCCCCACGGTTCATTAAACGTGCCCGCCGCGGGAGGATTCTGCCCTTCCGGCGTGCGCCCGCCCCAGGAGCCCAGCACCTTACCCTGCGCATCCAGGTGGACGATGCGCGAATTGCCGGTGTCGGCGACATAAACCGAGCCGTCGGGGGCCAGCGCCAGGCTGCGAGGCAGGTTAAAATCGCCCGGCTGGATCAGGCGCATCGGGAAAAGGGCGATTTGCTTCGAAATGTACGGGTCGGGGAGCACGGTGATATCAGCAATCTGGCCTTGCGCGACCCTCAAGTTCGGCGCGAGGGAGGCCGCGTCTTTACGGATGTACACGCGCATGCGCACCTGCAGGGGCCACTGGCGGGGAGCATCGAGCACCTGGCCGGTGAGATCGGAGTACAGGCTGTAATCGCGCGCCCAGAGGATGTTCCACACCGCGCGGCGCATCTCGGGGTCGACCAGCGCGCCGCGGATGCGCTCCCAGGTCAGGTCTTTATAATCTTCCATCGGCCACCAGATGCGGTTCATCTCGTAGCGGTTATAGTCCGCGCCGAGGTAGCGCTCCACTTTTTCCCAGTTAGCCTGCCCCGCGATAACCACCGGGGTGCTCAACAGGGTGGCCCGGTTGGGCTGTTCGCCGAAAAAGCCGGCGCGGCTGCGCAGGTACCAGGTCAGCGGCCAGGCGTTTTCACTGTCGAAGGCGACCGGCATGGCATCGCCCTGCTGGAGGGCGGCGCTGATGGTTTCGACATCATCCGCCAGCCAGCGCACCCCCGGCGCGCCGTGGGCGTAATCGATGAACTCCTCGACCGAATCGTAATTGACGTAATTGGCGAAGTAGGCCGTGCGCGCGGTGAGGGCGACCAGAACGGCAAGCGCCAGCAGGCCCAGGGCAGTCCCAGGGCGGAGCAGCGGCTGGCCTTCGGCATCTTTGCTCCACAAATGCTCCAGCAGCTGCCCGGCAAACCAGCCCGACAGCAAAATGAGCGGCGTGGTGATGTGGGTGGACAGCCAGGGCATTTTCTCCCCGGCAATGGACAGCCCGGTAAAGATCCACACCGCCCACCAGGCGACATACACGATGAACCCGCGCACGTGCGCGTTGAACAGCCGCCAGCGCAGGCCGAAAAATACCGCCGCCGCCAGGCTGCCGGCAATCGCCAGGTATTCGTAGATGGGGAAGACGATGAAGTAGTAATACCAGGGCTGGTTGCCGCGCTGTACATCGTGCTGCGAAAGCCAGTAACCTAACGAACCCACAAAACCGGTGCCGATGCCGCCCCAATTCGAATAGAAAGTGGTGAACATGGTAATGGTCACGAGCAGGAACACCAGAGCCAGCTTCGACCAGCGCCGCCAGTCCCACAGAATGCCGATGATGGAGGCCACCCACCAGAACACGATCATCAGACCCCACAGGTGCGTGCCGTACGGGCCCTGCGACCACTCGATGCCAAAGACCGCCAGGGTTTCGAGCGGCACAAAGGCGCTGCCGGTGATCGCCGTCCAGATCGGGTTGAGCACCAGCAGGGCGATAGGCGACGAGAAAAACGCGCCCAGCGTCACCAGCACCACCAGCAGGTCGAACTCCGCCGCGCGCTGAATGCGCTTCCAGTGGAGGCCGTTCAGCCACAGCAGGCGGAAGAGCAGGAAGGAGGCGAAAATCGCCAGGTAGAAGAAGGCCGTCTCCATGGTGGAGAACATCAGGCCCACCGCCCCCGCCAAGATAAGCAGCCAGTTGTCAGCCTGAGCGGGATCAGCTGCCGGCGCGCTGGGTGCGGCCCGGTCTGGGACAGCCTCCGCGGCGGCCTGGGTGAGATCCACGCCCTCATCTGGCTGCGCTTCGAGCGCGCCCGCCGGGGGTTCAGCGGGGAGGGGCGCCAGGTTGAGCGAGCGGTGCCCGCGCAGGTAATTCAGGATGGCGGCGGTCGCCAGCAAGGCCCAGGTGATTTCATAAATATCGTGGCGGTTGTAGCGAGAGAAATACAGAATATAGGGTGAAACGAGGAAGAACACACTGGCAGCCAGCGCTCCCCAGCGCCCCAGCCAGGGCTTCAACAGCAGCGGAATAACAATGACGAGCACCATGCCAATCAGCGCCGGGACCAGCCGGGCGGTGAAATCCGTCACCGGGAAGATCGATTGGATCAGGCCGGTCAGTTCGTACAGGGATGGGCCGTGCATCATGGGGTTGTGCTTGTATTCGCCGCCCTGCGATAACAGCCACGAATAATAAACGTGCATGCTCTCGTCGTGGCTCATCACCCGCGCGCCCAGGTTCCACAGGCGGGTGATGAGGGCGACGATCAACAACCCCAACCAGGCGAGGGTCTCCCAGGTGAGCGCCGGTAGGAGAGCAGCGCGGAGCCGGTAGGCCAGCCCTTGGGAAGGTTCGGTCATATTCAGCGGAGTTTGTGAGACTTGTTCTTCTTCAGTGATTGTCATCGTGCAGATATCTTTCCAGAAATCGAAGTATACGCGGCGATGTTGCTTGCAGCGACCGCCGCCATCCAGGTAATTTTACCCGCAAAAACCCGATGGACGCTGGTCAATCCTTATTTACCATTTTCAACCTGAAATGCAAAAAGTTGTGCGCTATCCCCCATCCATAAATATACCAACGAATTCGATTCATCATAAGCAACTTCGTAGTTATTCCTTCCATCCAAATTGCTGGGAATGTTGCTGTTCTTGGTAAATTCGACTGAAAAATTTTTCTCGCCACTATCTTTATCAACGCCAACCAAAACTCCCTGCTCTGTAAAATAATATAAGTGCTCTTCTGATTGGGCCAATGAACTTATTACATTTCCAGGCGACTTCCAAAGGATATCTCCGTTTCTACGATTTACTGCATAGATCCTTCCAATGCCTGTTCCTGACCGGACGAAAATCACCTCCTCATCAAAAACAGGGGCCTGCCAGAATTCTTCATCTATTCCTACTGTCCAAATATTATCCCCTTTCTCATCCGCAGCCCCTAAAACATTCGTTCCTCCTCGGTAGTATATAATATTCTCCTCCAATCGAAAGATCGGGCTACCTTGATTCTTAAGCTTTGTAATGCTGCTACCATCTTCCGCCGACAGCACATAAAACTGGTTTGGTTCCCAGCTGCCCTGCAGATTATCATCGATTATTTGCAAACAACACGGGCTGTGTAATGGTCGTAATGAAACTTCCCATTCAGCTTGAAAATTCTCTAAATGCACCTTGTTTATCTTTCCAGTACTATTCTGTGCAATATACAGGTTGTTATTATCGATCGCAAAATTGGAGCCAATGTCAATTGGATCAGATTTCCAGATGAAGCCCCCGTTGGATGAATCCAGAACGATAATCGATCGAGGATCATCGTGATGAAGAGAGCCCAGAAGGAAAAGCTTTTTATCCCCCACTGCTAAATCTGATTGAAATAACACAAAATCTGCAAAAACATCATTTACTACCCATTTTTTCATCAGGCCCTTCTCATTCAGTACGCTGTACTGAAATTCAGGCGGTAGGGGCCCTCTCTCGAATATTTGGTTTTTAATATTGCTTGTATTTTGCATCACCCGATTTATCACCCAAATAATCCCTAGCAAATTCAGGAGAACGAATACAGCGATCACTATTGAAAAAACATAATTCCTTTTCATCTTCTCACCTGACCAAATCGCTACAACCTCATCTTTATGTTCGTATATTGCTTAAAATCTTAGCACAGCCCCGTAACAAAGCTGCCGCATTTTAGCTTGGCGATTCCTTTATTTTGGTAGGGAAGTGAGAAGGGAGCAATTAAAAACGCATGCCTCACCGCGAATGATCATTCGCGGTGAGGCATGCTTTGGATAATGGCACGCACCCTTCGGTAGTCTGGCAGCCATGGTTTCAATTTATTGAAACTGTAGGCCCATAACTTTGCGCCGC
>CAYTHO010000082.1:0-15890 GCA_964437595.1 uncultured Anaerolineaceae bacterium | reverse complement strand
TAGGCCCATAACTTTGCGCCGCTGGCTTTCGCCAGGTTCGCCTTTTCGGGGTGCCAACTATATGATAACATCTTTGATTCAAAAAGTCAACGAAAATAGAGAATTTGCGCGGGGGTTATCCACGGAATACGAAACCAGGACCAGCCCGATGCGGGTTCTGATGTAAAATGAAGCGCATGAAACCGGCGACCGCGCAGTTTTTACTGGACCTGAACCAGCGGTTCTACACCGCCTTTGGCGAGTCGTTCGCCGCCACGCGGCGGCGGATTCAGCCGGGCGTGCGGCGGGTGCTGGATCGCCTGCCCGACTCGCCCACTAATGCCTGGCTGGACCTGGGCTGCGGTTCCGGCGCGCTGGCGGTAGAATGGCTGCGCGCCGGGCGGCAGAGCGCGTATATCGGCATGGACTTCAGCAGCGTGCTGATCGAGGAGGCGCGCAAAGCCGTCGAAGGGCTGCCTAACCCGGAACGGGCGTCATTCTTTACCGCCAGCCTGGCTGAAGCAAACTGGCCCGCTGCCCTGGAAAAGGCGCAGGCAAAGCCGTTGGCGGGCGCGCTGTGCTTTGCCGCGCTGCACCACCTGCCCTCGCAAGAATTACGCGAGCGCATCATGGGCCAGGTGGCAAACCTGATTCCGGACGAAGGCGCCTTCATCCATTCCGTATGGCAGTTCCAGCATTCCCCCAAGCTGATGGCCCGGCGCGCCCGTTGGGAGCAGGTGGGCATCGACCCGGCGGGCCTGGAGCCGGGCGATACGCTGCTGGATTGGCGCGCCGCGGACGCGCCCCTGGCTGCAGGCCCCGCATTCCGCTACGTGCACCTGTTCGACCTGGAGGAACTGCACGCGCTGGCGCGCTCGGCGGGCTTGCGGGTGGTGGAAACGTTCGAATCGGACGGTCAGGGCGGGCGGTTAGGGCTGTACCAGATATGGAAGAAGGCATAAACACCCCGGGGCTCGGCGCGGGGCGGCTTTCTTTTTCCAGATAGAACCGGTATAATTTCGCCCTATGAACGAGAAGGACCCCTTCGAGCGGGCCAGGGATATTGCCCTGTGGCAGGAACTGCGCGAGGTCACCCCAGAGCGTGAGGTTGTGGCGCGCGAAATCCTGGCTGAAATCCAGCGCGGCAGCGAGGTTACCCGGGCCATCCGGCGCCACCCCCTGCCGGCGGGCGGCTACCTGCCAAAATCGATCCTGGTAGCGGTGTATAAGGGCATGGTTGCCACCGGCGAGCGGCCCGCGGACGCGGACCTGCTGGCGCGCATCCGCATGAAGCCCGTGCGCACGCTGTCGGGGGTCACCACGGTGACGGTGCTGACCAAGCCCTACCCGTGCCCGGGGAAGTGCGTCTTCTGCCCGACCGACACGCGCATGCCCAAGTCTTACCTGCCCGACGAGCCCGGGGCGATGCGCGGGGTGCAGAACGATTTCGACCCGTATTTGCAAGTCCGCTCGCGCATCGATGCGCTGGAGGCAACCGGCCACCCCACCGACAAAATCGAGCTGCTGATCCTGGGCGGCACCTGGTCGGCGTACCGGCGTGACTACCAGGAATGGTTTGTGAAGCGCTGTTTCGACGCGCTCAACGAAGCCGAAACCGCCACGCTGGCCGAAGCCCAACAGTTAAACGAAACGGCCCCCCACCGCAACGTGGGGCTGGTGATCGAGACTCGCCCGGACGAAATCACCGCCGGGAAGCCAGCGGGCCGCGAGCTGGCCTGGCTGCGCACCCTGGGCGTCACCAAGGTGCAGATGGGCGCGCAGTCGCTGGATGACCGGGTTCTGGAAATGAATAAGCGCGGGCACACCAGCGCGGAAACGCTCCAGGCCACCGCGCTGCTGCGCGCGGCGGGATTCAAGGTGGTTCTACACTGGATGCCCAACCTGCTGGGCGCCACCGTCGACTCGGATCGGGCGGATTTTGCCCGCCTGTGGCAGGACGGCTACGCGCCGGATGAAATCAAAATCTACCCCTGCCAGCTCTTGCGGAATGCGGAGCTGTATGAATACTGGCAGCGCGGGGAATACTCGCCCTACACCCAGGATGAACTGGTGCACCTGATCGCCGACATCAAGCCAGCCATCCCGGTCTACTGCCGGGTGAACCGCGTGATCCGCGATATCCCTTCGAACAACGTGGTGGCGGGCAATAAGCGCACGTCCCTGCGTATGGATGTCTTCGCCGAGCTGGAGCGGCGCGGCCAGCGCTGTACCTGCATCCGCTGCCGGGAGGTGAAGGGTGAAAAAGTGGACCCGCAGGCGCTGGAGCTGGTGGATACCGTCTATCCCGCCGGGCTGCCCGGAGTGCAGGGCAGCGAGGAGCATTTCTTGCAGTTCGTTACACCAGCCGAAGCCGGTTTCCCCGATGGGCGCATCGCCGGGTACCTGCGCCTGTCGATCCCGGGGCCGGACGCGCCAGACGTGAGCAGCATATTACCCGACCTGAAGGACGCCGCGCTGATCCGCGAGGTGCACGTGTACGGGCAGTCGCTGGCGGTCGGTTCGGACCAGCCTGGCGCGGCGCAGCATATCGGGCTGGGCACCCGCCTGCTGGACGCGGCGGCGCACATCGCAAGCGAAAAGGGGTTCCCCAAACTGGCCGTGATCGCGGCAGTGGGAACGCGCTTATATTATGAAAACCGCGGGTTTGAACGCGGAGCGCATTACCTGGTGCGGAAAACCGGGTAGCGGTTTGAGGCCGCGGCTACGCGGAATACGCTCTCACCCAATCCGCCAATTCTGCCACCGTGCGAAACACCCTTGCCGCGCCATCGCCCTCGATGACCGTGGCGGTTTCGGCCCAGGCAGCACCCAGGGGCAGCAGGCCTGCTTCTCGGGCGGCCTCCATATCATAAGGGGTATCGCCAACGTAAGCAGCCTGCGCGGCGGGAACGCCCCACGCGGATAAAATACGCAGCATGCCCTGCGGTTTATCCACGCCGGCTTCGATACCGGTTTCGAGCGCTTCGATGTATGTCACGAGGCCCATGGCGCGCATGGAAATTTCAGCGGTGCCGCGGCCCTTGCCGGTCACGATGCCGAGGCGAACGCCCGCCTGCTTGAGGGATGCCAGCAGGTCGAGCATGCCGGGGAAAGGTTCCGCTGCCGCGGCGTGTAGAGCAGTGTAGCGGTCGAGATAATGCTGGAGCGCCGCCTGGAAATGAGGCACGGGCACCCGTGGTCGAATGACGCCCTCTTCGGACGGGCCGAACATCGCGACAATCTCGGGCCCGGTGTATTCGCGCCCGCCGTACTTTCGGAACGTTTCTTGAAGCGCCTGGAGTACGACCGGCAGGGTATTGCCGATCGTGCCGTCCAGGTCAAAGAGTATGGCCCGTAAATGCATTGCATTCCCTCGCTGGTTGGTTTTTGGTCTCACCCATTGTAAAGGCATTCGCCCATAACGGCGAGAGGATTGCATACTTCCTTAACCGTTCTAATTAAGCTATACTCATAATTACTAACCAATTTCCAACCAGAAATGAAGGCTCCCAAGAGCATTAATAGTAGAAATGGGGAGAAGAAGCGCATGGAATCACTAAGGAATCGACCAGCGCGGAAGGACAGCCGGGTGAAGGCTGTGCTGCGGATTGCCTGGGTCTTCATCCTTTTACTCGGGCTGACCAGCGTACCGGCGCAGCCAGCCGCGGCCCAGCCCAACAGCGCGCCAGCCCGCGCACTGGATACCGCCAACCGGATTGAGATCGATAAGGGCGTCGCCGATGGGGCGATTGCCTGGGGCGACTATGATAACGATGGGGACCTGGACCTCTTAGCCAGCGGCGCAAATATCAACGAAGGCGGAGAAACAATCCTCTTCCAGAATACCGGCGGGGCGTTTCAAACGCTTTTAGCGGCGGATACCGGGCTGGCGCAGGTGCAGTTCTCTTCGGTGGCCTGGGGCGATTACGATAACGACGGCTACCTCGATATCCTGCTGACCGGGCAGTTACGGGTCGAGGGGGGCGTGAACGTCATCGGATTCGCCGGGCTGTACCACAACATTCCCTCCGGCACGGAACGGGCATTCGACCTGATCGAATTTCCCATCGCGGGCCAGGCCTTTCCAAATATTTACCGGGGCGCCGGCAGTTTTGCCGACTACGATCTGGACGGGCGGTTCGACATCCTCCTGACGGGGTATACCGACGGCGGAGCGACGTTCTCGAAGATTTACCGCAACACCGGGAGCACATCCGGCGCGCCGTATGAAGATTCAGCCATTCCGCTGACGCAGTTAGGCGACAGCGCAGCCGCCTGGGCCGATTTCAACCGGGATGGGAACAAGGATTTCGCGATATCCGGCAAGACCTCGGCCAATGTACCCATGACGCTGATCTACCGGAACAATGGAAACAACAGTTTTACCGCCTACTCGCTGACCGGGTTATGGGGCGGAACCTTGAATTTCTTCGATTATGACCAGGATCGCTTTCTGGATCTGCTGGTCACCGGCAACAGCAACAGCTCGGGCTACCAGCCTACCACCATCCTTTACCAGTTCTACACGACCGCGCCGTACTTCCGTCCCATTACCCCCACCGGGCTGCCGGGCATCTGGAACAGCACAGTATCAGCGGGCGACTATGATAACGATGGTGATGTGGACCTGGCGGCAGGTGGAATGACCGGGGAACTGCTGCCCAACGAAATCTTCCTCAGCAACGATGCCCACGACGGCACCTTCACCGACGCAAACATCGGGCTGCCGGACGGCGCGGGAACCTCCATGGCATGGGGCGATTTTAACGGCGACCTGACCCTCGACCTGGCGATCAGCGGCGTGCGGGTGGAGGTAGAGGCAACCGGCGAAGAATATTTTTACACCTATTTCTACCCCAATATTCCACCCGCCGCCAACACAGCGCCCGGTGCGCCCGAGCTGGTTTCCGCCTGCTGGTACGGCACAAACCGGCTGGAATTCACCTGGAATGCCCCAGGCGATGCGCCCGCGCCGGTTAATTCGCTGACCTACAATATCCAGGTGGGGACAACCCCCGGCGGGCAGGATATCGTCAACCCAGCCGCCGACCCGGCAAGCGGGAACCGCCGCCTGCAAGAAATGGGGAACGCCAATACCCGCCGGGCGGCATACCTGTATGACCTGCCCGATGGCGATTATTACTGGTCAGTTCAGGCGGTGGATGCCTCCTACGCAGGCGGGCCGTTCGACACGACCCCCGGGCGGGTGATCCACCTGGGCCAGGAGGTGGCGGTCAACGATGGCTACGCGGTCGAAGACAGCGTGGAATCGACCTTCTACGTGCTCTCCAACGATAATGCGGGGTCCGGCGAGGGCGATTTGCAGGTATTGAGCTTCAGCCAGCCGGGCCACGGAGACCTGGTGGAACACCCCACCATCCCCAATGCGCTGGTGTACACCCCTGACTCGCCTTACCAGGGGACGGACTCCTTCACCTACTTTGCCATACGCAGCGGCAGCCTGTACTGCACGCGGGGTGTGGTCAACATCAGCGTCAGCCAGCATAATGACCCGCCCACAGCCATCACCCTATCGAACAACTTGATCCCCAACGGCGCGCCTTCTGGCACCTTTGTGGGAACGTTTTCCACTGAAGACCCTGACGCTTACCAGACCTTCGATTATTCCCTGGCGGCGGGCGGCCCGGACAACGCCTCCTTCCATATCGTCGACGACCGGCTGATCACCAGCGTGCCGGTTGATTACGCGACCAAATCTACCTACCACATCCGCGTTCGTTCGTCGGATGGGGAATATTTCGTCGAAGAAGACTTCACTATCCAGGTGGTACCCAACCACTTACCGACCAACATCAACCTCTCGCAGACGAGCGTCCTGGAGCACCAGAACATCGGCACGCGGGTGGGCTACCTGACGACGGACGACCCCGATGAAGGCGACACCACCTTTATATACTCCCTGGTTTCCTACCAGGGGAACAATTACGACAATGCCCTGTTCGATGTGCGCAATTCTGGCAACCCGCGCCTGATCACCAACGCCGTCTTCGACTACGCAACCCGTTCGACGTACCAGGTGCGCATTCGCTCCACGGACCTGGGTGGGCTGTGGGTGGAAGAAGTGATGACCATCGAGATCAGGCCGACCCTGCCCACCATGAGCACCAGCGCGGGCTTTCCGGTTTTTATGAGCGAGGACGGCTTCGACAGCTACGGGCGCGCGGACCCCTTTGAGCTTTCCATCACCGGGCAGGACCCTGGAATCAATGAGCAGTTGACCTGGAGCATTGCCGTGCCCGCCAACATCGGGACCGCCCAGGCGAGCGGACAAACCGCGCCGGGCGAAACCAAGGCCATTCTCTACACTCCTCCCCCCAACTGGAACAGCGCCGGCGGGCGGGGAACAGACAGCTTTACGGTGCGGGTCACGGACCAGGATGGGAATTACGCCGAGATGCAGATTTCGGTATATGTGTCGGCGGTGAATGATCCGCCATCCTTCAATGCGATTGGCAGCCAGCAAGCGATCCGGAACTCGGGCGTGCAAACGATCACCATTACCGGGGTCAAGCCTGGGCCGGAGTATGAAAGCGGGCAGGTGGTGAGCCTCACGGCGCAGTGCCCGGTGACCCAGCCCTGCAACCCGGGTGTCCTTTCAAACCTGCAGGTTGGCCCGGTGCAGACAGACGGCACGGTTATCCTTACCCTGACCATCGGGCCCAACACCGGCACGCAGACGATTGTGGTCGTTGCCCGCGATAACCAGCCGCTCCAAAACACCTATTCGCAGTCCTTTACGCTGTCGGTGACAGACGGAATCCAGCTTTACCTGCCGATGCTGTTCAGGTAAGGCCCGGTTTTTCGGGCTACTGGCGGGGTTGTATAACGTTTTTTAATCATACTTGACAAATAAGATATGTTTCGTTATAATAATTTCAACATCAAATGATTTGATGTTGAAAGGTGAAACGAAATGCCAACCCATTACAAAGGAGATCCAAAAGAGATACTGGCGTTGGACACATTTATCAAGCTGACGCGCGCCAACAATGCTCTGGAAGATCGCGTGCTGTCGCACGGCACGCTGGGAAAGCTGACGTTGAGCCAGTTCGGCGTGATGGAGGCGCTCTATCACCTGGGGTCAATGTGCCAGGGACAGCTCAGCCATAAGCTGTTGAAATCCACGGGCAACATGACTATGGTGGTAGATAACCTCGAGAAAATTGGCTATGTGCGCCGCGTTCGCTCGCCCGAAGACCGCCGCATGATTACGATCGAGCTGACTGCCTCTGGAAAAGAGGAGATCGAGCGGGTGCTGCCGCTGCATGTAGCTGCCATCACCGACGAGATGAGCGTACTGAGCGCGGCTGAACAGGCAGCCTTGAGCGAACTGTCGCGCAAGCTGGGCCTGGGTAAGGAACGATTTTCTTACGAGAACCCGGCAGGTACAACCGTGAAAGACAGGGATTTGCAGGCAAATCCCGCATCGGAATCGTAACCGCAGGAAAGGCGGGGTTATCCTTCGCTGTACTGCGGCATTCTTTCGGAATAATATTTCGATATCAAAATACTCAATATCAACACACATTTCTTCAGGAGGTTTCTCATGTCTTACCAGATCGATCAGGTTCACTCGCAGATTTCTTTCTCCATTCGGCACATGATGATTGCCAAAGTGCGGGGGTGGTTTGAAAAGTTCGATGGCAATATTGAACTCAACGAGCAAGATCCATCCAAGACCACCGTGGACATTCACATTGAGGCAGCCAGTATCAACACCCGCGAGCCGCAGCGCGACGGGCACTTACGCTCGCCAGACTTTTTAGATGCCGAAAACTACCCGCACCTGTCCTTCAAGAGCACGCGCGTGGAAGTGAAAGACGAGATGCACGCCAAACTTTACGGCGACCTGACCATCAAAGGCATTTCCCGCCCGGTGGTATTGGACGTTGAATTTACCGGCCAGGCGCAGTCACCCTTTGGTTATACCGGTTATGGTTTCGGCGGGCGAACCGTGATCAACCGTAAGGATTGGGGCCTGGAGTGGAACCGGGCGCTGGAAACCGGCGGCTGGCTGGTGGGTGATGAGATCACCGTGGAAATCGAGCTGGAGCTGAAGAAAATCAGCGAACCAGCTGCGGAAAAAGCAGGATAACGAAAGAAACAATACAAGAGGGCGAGATCCTTTTGCGATCTCGCCCTCTTTTTCGTTATTTGTACCGGCACTCATCCTGGACAATCTTCATCAGCCAGCGCATGCGGTCCACGCCGGTGCCAGCCGCCAGGGACCCGGCGGTGGTCACTTCCATGCCGCCGGTGGCGCCGCCCTTGTGGAAATCTTCCACCACCCGCTGGCGGATCTCTTCTGGCGTGCCGTTGCGCAGGAGCATGGGGGGAAGCTGCCCGCAGATCCAGGCGTCGGGCATCTTCTCGCGGATCAGCCCGGCATCTACCGTGGGGCCGTAGTTGACCGCGCGGATGCCCAGGGCATACTGCATTTCCACCAGGTGGCCCATAGCCGAATCGGAGTGCTGGTAGCGGCGCGCATTGCCCGGGGCCATGGCCGGGAGCAGGTTCTCCAGCACCGGGTAGCAGTACTTGCGGTACAGACGCACGTTGAACAAGGCGCTGTTGTCATCGGTGATCCACCAGCCGGGCTGGTCGTTGCCGCTGAATTCGCGCAGCACGCGGTTGAACTCGACGATCTTTTCGGCGAGGATCGCGCTGAAACGCGCCAGCAGCTCGGGGTGATCGGCTGACCAGTAGAACAGCGTCTCCGGCTTCAGCACGGAGGTCATAATGGTCGCCGGGCCGCGCGAGCCGGTGCCCAGGAGGGGCAGCGGTTTCCCCTGCGCTTTGCGCTTCTCCCACTCGGCAAGGAAATCCTCGGGCAAAGCCCAGGCGCGGATATCGGTGCGCTCGGCCTGGTCGAGAACGCGGGCAAATTCGTCCGGGTCATCGGTAACGGGCGTCAGCCAGGGGGTGCCGCCTTCGTAATACGAAAATTCGCAGCCGAATAAGTTTTCGATGCGCCTGGGAGACGTCTCCCAGGTATCTTCGTCAAAATAGGTGCAGCCCACAAATTCTTTGGTCTGCGCGTTCGCCTGGCGGTGCAGGTCATCGCGGTAGGCTTTGTCACGATAATAGCGCAGGGTGGAGGGTACGTCCAGCAGTTCGAACAGCCAGTGGTCATCGGGCGAAAACGAGACCGGGCAGCGCGGCTTTTCAGTAGTAAAGGCGAAGCACCGTTCGTTTTCAGCCCAAAAGGCAGGCAGATCCAGGTCTTGGGTAAGGGTAAGGATTTCAGGGTCAGGGATGACGGCCATGATTAAATTCTCCGCGAACATAGGTAAATGGAAACGTTACCGGCTGGAACAGGTACCCTAATTATATCCGCATTTACCGGCTTACTACCACCTGTTTGCTGGCGGCGGGGAAAGCGCAGGAGCGTTCTTCATCGGTGAGGGCCTTGCGAGCCTGGTCGCGCACGTTGTTTACGCCGGAGAAGAATTCGCGCATCATCACCACGGAGAGGTACTTGCCACGCGGGGTCAGGTAGATAGCATCGTGGGTGGCCCTGGCAAACGCGCCCGCGAGGAACATAAAGAGCATTTCGATAAACAGGCCCCACTCCGCGCTGACGCCAAACACCTGGCGGAAGCGGGCGCGGTCGAAGCGCAGGCTGAACAGTTCCATCATAAAGCGGTAGCGCATCTGCTCCCGCCGCCCGTACTGCTGCCGGGCAGACACCGACATCATGCCCTGGTCGATGCGGTTATTGTATTCGCGCAGCGAGAAGGTGTTCACGTAGAGCGCGCCATCGATGAAGCTGAACGCCCCCGAGCCCAGCCCAACATATTCCTCGCTGTCGACAATATACTCATCGAGCATGCCGGTGCCCTTGCGCAGGAACGTCCAGGCCGACATGGGCTTGAACTCTTCGCCCAGGCTTTGGAGGATAACCTCGTAGAAACGCGCCTCGCGCCCGAAGTCCACCCGGCCCACGGTGCGGTCCAGCGTGCGCGCCACGGACGGAGAGGTCATCAGCGGATAAAAGGTGGTCTGCTGCGCGCCGGTTTCGATGACCATCTGGATATCGCGGCGCAGGATTTCTTCGGTCTGCTTGGGGAAGTTGTAGATCATATCCACGTTGAGCGAGGGGAAGTGCGGCGCCGCCTGGCGGATTTTTTCTTGGATCTCCGCGCCTGAGCCGAACTTCTGGTAGCGGCCCATTTCGCGCAGCAATTCGTTATCAAACGACTGCACGCCGACCGACAGGCGCTGCACGCGCCCTTCCAACTTTCCCACAATCTCCGGGATCAGGTGGTTGGGGTTGGTCTCGCAAGAAACCTCGCCGATGGGGAACAAGGCCCGGGCCAGGTCGATCGTTTCACACAGCTCATCGATCAGGATGGTAGGCGTACCTCCGCCGATATACAGGGAAGTGAAGCGGTACCCCAGGCGGTGGGCCATGCGCATTTCTTCGCGCAGGCGGCGGAAATAGGCATGTGCTTTCTCCTCATCGAAGAAAAAGCGGTTGAAGGAACAATAGGGGCAAAGGCTTTCGCAGAAAGGAACATGCAGATACAGGGTGTACTGCTTGCCCGCCCGCGGCCCTGGCAGGGCCGCCAGGTTAGCCGCCTGCATGCGCAGGTAGCGCCTGGTCATTACCTGTAAATAGGGGGTCAAAATGTATGTGGACAAGAATCGGGAGAAACCAACACCAAGGCGGTGATTGGACGGCGATACTTGCGGAAAAGAACCATTTTCTCGGCGGTTCGAAGCGAGAACGCCCAATGCGGCTTTCTTGAATTCATTCATTACGCTATTTTACCCATTTGTGACGGGCTTTACAACGAAAATCGCCGCAGCTTTGTCAGAAAATTTAATTGAAATAGTCACCAAAATATAACAATTGATAAGCTGTTTTTATGATTTTCTTAATGCAAGTAAAGCGCCATAAGTACCTTACCACCAATTTGAATCCCGGTAGAATAGAAGTATGATGGTTCCCAAGAGCCTGGTCCTGCTCCGAGATGTGATCGCGCATCACCTGCTTTCGCCGGTGAAAAGGCCGCTGCTTGCCAGCTATAAGCTCACCTACCGCTGCAACTTGCGCTGCCAGCAGTGCCCGTTTCCGGATGATACGGGCGGCGAAGCGGGCTACGCGCAGGTATGCCAGGTGCTCGACCGGCTGTACCAGCGCGGAAATCGCATTGTGGTCTTCGAAGGCGGCGAGCCGCTGCTGTGGCGAGACGGCGAGCGGGGGTTCAACGACCTGGCCCGCTACGCGCGCCAGCGGTTCGCGTGCGTGGCGGTTACCACCAACGGGACGCTGCCGCTGGATGTCGACACGGATATCGTATGGGCCAGCGTGGATGGCTTCGCGGAGACGCACAACCGGCTGCGCGGAGCCGATATTTTCGAGCGGGTCACCGGGCATTTGCGCGAGGCCAGGCACCCACGCCGGTTTGCCCATATCACCGCCAACGCCGAGAATGCCGCCGAAATCCCCGCCTTGATCCGCTACTTATCCGGCATTGTCAAAGGGATCACCCTCCAGTTTTACTACCCCTACCGCCCCGACGAAGACGGGCGGCCCGACCCCTTGTTCCTACCCTGGGCGGAGCGGCGCGTGCTGCTGGATCAGGTGATCGCGCTCAAGCAGGAAGGCTACCCGGTACTGAACTCGGTGGCTTCACTGCGCGCGCTGAAAACGAACCACTGGCGCTGCCTGCCCTGGCTGATCGACTGCGCCAACCCGGACGGCAGCATTCACCAGGGCTGCTACCTGCAAAACCGCGCCGTCATCGACTGCGCGAAGTGCGGCTTTTCGCCGTACACCGAAATTTCGCTGGCTTTCCGCGGCAGCCCGCAGGCCATCCTGGCGGGGATGCGGATTTTTACAGCCCTGTAGTGGTGCTCGTTTGGCGCGGCGAACCTCAATCGTAGTACAGCATGCTGCAGCGGTCCACCTGCACGCCGCCCACCAGCTCCACTACCGCCGGCGAGCGGGCAAGTACCTCGCGAGCCGCAATGATTTCAGACGCGCTGCTGCGCAGCACCGGCACGCCGTACACAATCGTGGAAACGTTGGCCCGCAGGGCGAGGTTGGTGCATTCGGCGCACGGCTCGCGGGTGGCGAACAGAATCGCGCCGCTCAAATTGCTGTCTCCCGCGGTCTGAACCGCCTGGAAGATAACGTGTGATTCAGCATGCAGGTTAGCGCCGCCATCGGGTGTGACGGTGGTGTCATGGGCAAAGCCGAGCACATCTTTGCCCAGCAGCATGACCGCCCCACCCGGGGTGCAGCCCTCTTCCTTGCCCGCCAGCGCCTCTTCCACCGCCAGGTCCATCATGCGGGAAAAATCCACCCGCAGAATCCACTCCAGGCAGTGATCGGCGTGGGGGCGGATTTCTTGATAACTGCGCATAAAGCGCAGCTGCGGATCGAGCTGCGAGATAAAGGCCTGGGTCGACCGTTCGTACGCGGCGCGGCACACGTGGCGGGTATCCAGGCCCAGCTTGAGGCAGGCGTACAGTGTAGGGCAGGGATTGCGTGACATCCAGGCAATTTCCGCGGGCGATTCGCGCACGATGGGCAATTCCTCCGGAGACAGCCCCATATAATCGAAGAACAGGGATTCGAATGCCTGGCGGGGCGTGACCGGGGAGGGAAAGCCAGCGGCGAGAAGATTCTGGCGGCACCAGGCAATGCGCTTTTTGGCGACTTCGCGCTCGATCTCCTGTAAAGAGCCGAGCGATAAGCGCTCCATTTGCTGCGTCACCTTGTCTTCAAAGATATCACTCATGATCACGTTGTAACGGCTCGCTCACGCTGCTTTATGACCACATTCCCCGCAGAACTTGGCTCCCGGCTCCAGCTTCGCCCCGCACTCGGTGCAGTGCTTTACCACATTCAACTTTGCCCCGCATTCCGGGCAGAACTTGGCGGTGGTCGACCCCAGCGCGGCGCCGCACTGCGGGCAGGAGGCCACCTTGGTCTCTTTGGGCCGGGCGGCAATCTGCTGCTCATCCTCTTCCGAAGCCACCGCCTGCTCCCAGGCTTTCTCGACGCCCCGGGCGCTCTGCGCCGCGGCTACCTCAACCTCGATGCTGGGAGCGCAGTTCTTGCACAGGCCGCGCTTCGTATTCCAGCAGTTTTTACGGCAGACCCAGGCCTGGCAGCGCGGGCACTGGATGAAATGGGGCTTAATCTCCGCGACAGCCTCCATGAAGGCGGCTTCCCTGGCCCGCTCGCGCTGCGCTTCAGCCATCTGGTTGGTCACGTTGGAGGCGGACCCGAAAAGGCCGCCCAGCAGGTTGGAAGCTGTGCCCACCACGCTGTCGACGGTGCCCAAGGCGAAGGGCTTAAACTGCGTGCGGAATCCATTTTCACACCGGTCGCAGCGGAACTCGAACTGAAAGCCGTGCTGCGTGCTCAGATCGTTATAGTTACTCGTAAATTCAATGGCGCTTGCCATGAACCCCTCCCGGTCGATGATTGTTCGCCATCATATATTATCACAGACTACAATCGAACCGGGCACACGGGTACTTAAATCTGAATAAAAAATCGCGTGCTGGCGATAATGATGGAGACGGACCGCGCGCAAGCGGCCCCCGATTATGACCCGCGCCGGAGCTACTTCGCGATCCCCGGCAAGTATACGTACCTCCGGCCAGGCGAGGGCAAATTATAGCCAGGGAACAGATCCCCAGCGGGCCAGGAAGAAACCGCATCGGCGGCGTTATAGAGCAGCCCATCGATGTCGAAATAGTCCAGGCCAGAGGGATCGTCACACTGGTTGAACAATGCAATGTAGTTGACCCCATCAAAGCGCCGCACCATATAAGCGAACGTGCCATCGAAGCTGCCGCTGTGCCAGGTGTTCAACCCGCCGCCTTCATCGCGCACATTCCACCCAAGGCCATACCAGGAGCCATCGCCGTCTTTGCCGGTTGGAGGCACGGCGAAGGTTTGGGCGATAGCGCTTTCATTGAGGACCGGATAACGCCCGGTTGCATCCAGGGCTGTGCAAAACCGGGCCATATCCACAGCGGATGCCAGCCAGCCGCCGTGCGAGTCCATATTATCCAGGTTCCAACGACCATAAGGAGCCATGGCATTGAGTTTTTTGCCTGGGCGGCACACATTGAAGTGCAGGCCGACATCCACCCCATAGTAGGGTACTTCATTCGGGTCGCGCCGCTCAAATTCCGCTCTCCCGATTTTCATGCGCTTGATAAACAACGGAGCCAGCACCTTCTGCTGAACATAATCCGCATAGGGCAATCCGCTGGCGGCTTCAATAATGCGGCCCAGCAGCAGGTAACCATAATTGCTGTAGGCCACCCTGGCGCCGGGGTCAAAATCGAGGGGGACGCCTGTCATGTAGGAAATAATATTCTGCTGCGTGATAGGCAGCGGAATATCCATGTTGAAGGCAATCCAATCATCTTCAAACATCGGGTCCATGGATGCCTGGCTGTCCCAACCGGCGGAGTGCTGGAGAAGCATCTGCACGGTAATCGAATTCATGCGCGCGTCCATCGTCTGACCGGGCAGCGGATTCAGGTTAAGCAGGCTGGTGAGCTTTGAGGACAGGCTCAGTTTGCCATCCTGAACCAGGCGCATGATCGCGATTGAGGTGATCTGCTTGCTGAGGCTGGCAATGCGGAACAGCGATGTGGGCTGGACCGACGTGAGGGTGTCATAGTGCCAGCGGTAGCCGCGCGCCATCACCAGGCGGCTGTTCTTTGTTACCGCCAGCGAGCCGCCGGGGATACCTCGCGCCTGCATGAAGCCCTGCATAGCCGTTTCAAAGCCCGCCAGTTCGGCTGGCGCTGTGCCGGTAGTGGTCCAGGTACGTTCCTTTTGAATCCAAATCCCGGCGAAATTGCGCGCCCCGGCGTTATCGTAGCTGTCGATCGCCACAGGTTGACCATTACTGCGGGCCTGCTCTATGCCATAGGTGATAAATGCGCTGGGCAGGCTGTTGTGATAGGCTGCAAAATCGATTTCAGACCCGTCATTGACCATGTAAGCGGCGAGCTGCGCTGAACTCCCCGCGCTGTACCCGCTGACCGAAATGGGCCGGAAACCGAGGGAAGTATAATAGTCAAAGAAATCCTCGTAATCCATGCCCGTCATGCCGTGACCGCCCACCCAATCGCCGCTGCCGGTATCGATCCAGATGGAATTGTAGCGCGAACCCGATTCCCCCAGGAAGCCATCCACCACACGCGGGTATAAGCCCTGCGAGGCCATCTCATCAAAGAATGCCTGGTAGTCACCTTCTTCCATGTTGTGCCCGCCGCCATAACCGACTCCATCCGATTTTACCCAGATGGCGCCAAAGAGCGTTTCACCCGATTCATTCAGGTACCCGGTAATCGAAATGGGGCAGTAGCCCTGAGCGACATACTCGTTAAATTTTTCCTGGTATGCTTCATCCGATTGATTGTGCCATTCATACCAGTCCATGAAGCCATCGCGAATCCAGATGGATGAATAGGTTGGCGGATTCGAGCCATTGCTGACGCCCTGCAGGCAGATGGGGCGGTATCCCTGGGCGACGAGCTGCTCGAAGCGGCTGGCGTAATCGCCGCCTCTCAGGTCCATCAAAAAGGCCTGGTGCGGCGTCTGGACCTGGTAGGAGGTAACAGCGCTGCTTGCCGCCGCCGGATTCACCTGCCGGTCCGGACGGTGCTCGCGGGCAGCATCGGCCCCGGGCAGGCGGGGTCTGGCTCGGGCGCTGGAAGCTGGCTTGTAAAACGAAAGTCCTAACGCGGCTGCCAGCAGGCCAGCCTTGCGCAAAAATGCCCGGCGCGGATTTCGGTTCATATAGCCCCCGATATAGAATGAAGTGATACCCGGTTATTTAAAATTCAGTGTAACTACTCAGGCATAAAGCCAGAAGCACAAAAACATTGTCAAAATCGCGAAA
>CAYTHO010000081.1:0-26942 GCA_964437595.1 uncultured Anaerolineaceae bacterium | reverse complement strand
CCCTTACACCCACTACCCCAGCAACCCCTACCCTCCCACCAACGCCGACCCCACCACCCGCGGTGCGCATTGAAAATGCGGAAAAGGAGCTGGAAGTAGGAAATTACGAACAGGCGCATCAGGATTTTCAGGAGGCGCAGTCCAACTCTGCTGAACCTGAGATGCAAGCCGCCGCGGCGCTGGGCCTGGGCCGGACGCAGTACCTGGCCGAAAATTATGCCAATGCAACCGATACCCTGGAGGCGATGATCGCCGCGCACCCAGAGAGCCAGCATACCGCGAACGCTTATTTTTTCCTGGCCCAGAGCCTGGAAGCGCAGCAGGTCTATGATCGCGCCGCTGATGCCTATACGAAGTTCCTGGAGCTGCGGCCTGGCGTTGTGGATGCATACGTTCAGGAACGGCGCGGGGATGCATACATGAATGCGGGCAACCCTGGCGCAGCAGTGGCGGCCTATGATGCCGCGATCAATGCGCCGCAGCTGGGAACCACTGTGTGGACTGAGCTAAAACTGGGCAAAGCCTACACCGCGCTGGGCGATTTTACAAACGCGATCAAGAAATACCTGGAAGTTTATGAAAAAAGCGATAACGATTACGCCCGCGCCCAGGCCGATTTCCTGCTCGGGCAGGCTTACCTGGCGATCGGCCAGACGGAACAGGCCCACGCGCGCTTCCTCGATGCGGTTACTGCATTCCCCAAAACGTACGATGCCTATTCCAGTCTGGTGCAGTTGGTGAATGATGGCATGGTGGTCGATGAACTGCAACGCGGCATGGTCGATTACTATGCGGGCCAGTACGGCGTAGCCATCGAGGCGTTCACGCGCTACATCGCATCGGCGACCAGCCTGGATGCTACGCCGTTCTTCTACCGGGGGCTCAGCCACCTGGCGAACGGGGCCATCGAACCGGCGCTTGAAGATTTAAATACGATCATCGAAAAGTATTCGAACGATGCGCTGTGGGCTTCCGGGTTCGATGAAAAGGCCTATATCCAATGGGCCTACACCGATAAGTACGATGAAGCGGCTGCCACCCTGATGCAGTATGTTGAAAAGATGCCCGACTCTTCCAAAGCCCCCGAATTTCTGTTCATGGCGGCGCGTATTATGGAGCGGAATAATAAACTGGCAGATGCGGCAGCCACCTGGGAACAGATGATTGACAAATATCCCTCCGCCGAGCAAAGCTACCGCGGGCTGTTCCTGAGCGGCATCACCTACTTCCGCGCCAACGATCTGGATAAGGCGCTCACCGTATTCCAACGAGCCATGGTGCTGGGAACCACCCCGGCTGACCAGGCGGCGGCGTATGTATGGATCGGCAAGATCCACGAGAAAAAGGGCGACCCCGCCGCGGCGAAAAATGCCTGGGAGAAAGCCGCACAGGCAGACCCGACCGGGTATTACAGCGTTCGGGCGAATGAACTGCTGCAAAATCACCAGCCATTCACCGTAAGCCGCCCAATTGACCTGGCGTATGACCTGGAGCAGGAACGCAGCCAGGCTGAAGAATGGCTGCGAAGCAACTTTTCTATCCCGGCAGAAGTGGACTTAAACGGCCTGGGCGAACTGGCTGCAGATTCGCGCGCCCAGCGAGGCCTGGCTTTCTGGGAACTGGGTTTGTACGTTGAAGCGCGAAACGAGTTTGAGTCGCTGCGCAAGGACGTAGTGCAGGACCCACAAAAATCTTACCGGCTTATGAACACCATGCTCGGCCTGGGACTGTACCGCTCTGCTATCCTGGCCAGCCGCCAGGTGCTGGATATGGCTGGCATGGACGATATGGGTACGCTGCAAGCGCCGGCCTATTTCAACCACATTCGTTTTGGCGTTTACTATAAGGATCAGGTGGTGGAGGCGAGCCAGAAAGAGGAAATCCACCCGCTCTTTCTGCTCAGCGTGCTGCGGCAGGAGAGCATGTTTGAAGGCTTCGCGGTTTCGGGCGCCGGCGCGCGCGGCCTGATGCAGATCATGCCGGCCACCGGTGGAGAGATTGCCTCCACAATGAACTGGCCGGAAAATTACAAAACGGATGATTTGTTCCGGCCAGAGGTGAGCATTTTTATGGGGTCGCGCTACCTGGCCCGCCAGCGCGATTACTTCAACAACAACCTGTATGCTACCCTGGCGGCTTACAACGGCGGGCCGGGCAATACCATCTATTGGACAGAATTGGCCGGAAGTGACCCTGACCTGCTCCTGGAAGTGATCCGCGCGGATGAGACGCGCAGCTACATCATGCGCATCGTGGAAAACTTTAACCTCTACCGCCTGATGTACGAACGAGGGTTATAAAAATTTGAGGCCAGGTTGACTGGCCTCAAACGTTTTCTTCTTTACAGCACCAGCCGCATTGGCTCCTCAAGGTATGCCGCCAGCGCCTGCATGAAGCGCGCCGCTTCCGCGCCATCAGAGACACGGTGGTCGATGGAAATGGTGGCCTTCATGCGCAGTCCAACCGCCACCTGCCCGTCTTCGACCACGGGCACCTGCATGGCAGACCCTACGGCGAGGATGCCTACCTCCGGCGGGTTGATAATGGCGATAAAGTGATCGACATCGTACATGCCCATGTTGCTGATTGAGAAAGTTGAGCCCTCAATATCTTCGGGGCGCACTTTGCCCTGGCGCGCGCGTGCGGCCAGTTCGCGCATTTCGGCAGAGACCAGGCGCAGCGGTTTCTGGTCGGCATCTTTGACCACCACGGTCATCAGGCCGCCCTCAATAGAAACCGCGCTTCCGATGTGAATATGCCCATGGCGGACTACTTCATCGCCGCGCAGCGAGGCGTTGATGTTGGGGAACTGGCGCAAGGTCAGGGCAACTGCTTTGATCACAAAATCATTCACGGTCAGCTTCTGGTCATCCGGCAGGAATTCGTTGAGCTGTTTGCGCAGTTCCATCACTTTTTCGAACTTATAGGTGCGGGTGACATAGAAGTGCGGGATCTGCGTCTTAGACTCCACCATACGGCGGCCAATGGCAGAGCGCAGGCGGCTGACTTTGATAACTTCGTCTTCCGGCACCGCGGCTGCGCCGGACCACACTGGCGCTGGCGGAATTGGCGCCGCCTGGGTTTTCGCAGGAGTAGGAGCCGGGGCAGTTGGGACAGGCGCGGCTGCAGGGCTCGCAGCAGGCGCTGCGGGCTGGGCCTGCGGGCCGGCCTGCACGGCTGCTTCCACATCGCTGCGCTGGATACGCCCGCCGGGGCCGGTACCCTTCACCCGGCGCAGGTCGATACCGCTCTCATTGGCGATCTTGCGCGCCAGCGGTGTGGCCCGAATACGCCCATCCTCGCCTTCGGCTGGCGCGGTAGAAGCGCTGGCGGGCGATTCAGCCTTTTTCTCAACAGCTTCCACGCGCTCTTTTTCTTTTGGCTGGGCAGCCTGGGTGGACGGTTCCGCAGCAGCGGCATCTTCCACCTTCTCGCCCGGCGCGGCAATAACGGCAATCGGCGTGCCCACGGGGACGATATCACCCTGGCTGACCAGATGCCGCGCTACCACGCCCGCAAAACCAGACTCAACCTCAACGGTCGCCTTATCCGTTTCGATTTCAGCCAGAACATCGCCCTTATTGACCTGGTCTCCTTCTACCTTCACCCAGCGCACGAGGGTGCCTTCCTGCATGTCGAAACCAAGTTTGGGCATCGTGACGGTATCAGCCATTCAAGACCTCCTTGACTGCCGCAACGACATCATCTACCTGCGGCAGCGCCATCTGCTCCAATGTCCGGTTATAGGGCAGCGGCACTTCATCCTGCGCAACCCGCTTTACCGGTGCGTCAACGTAGTCGAAGGCCTCTTCATAAATTCGCGCAGAGATTTCCGCGCCTACTCCGTACGATTTCCAGCCTTCTTCAACAATCACGGCGCGGTTGGTTTTCTTGAATGATTCTAGCACAGGTTCCATATCTAATGGGCGCAGCGTGCGCAGATCGACAATTTCCGCCTCGATCCCGGTTTCTTTTGCTAATTGATCGGCAGCTTTCTGCGATACTTCCAGCATTTTGCTGTACGTGACAATAGTGATATCTTTGCCCTCGCGCTGAACGGTGGATTTTCCGATGGGGACGGTGTAATCGCCCTCGGGGACCTCGCCGCGCGTCTGGTACAGGGTGGCATGCTCGATGAACAACACCGGGTCGTCGCAGCGAATAGCAGCCTTAAGCAGGCCTTTTGCATCCGCAGGGGTGCCAGGAGCAACCACTTTTAGACCGGGGAAATGGGCAAAAATCGCGTCTGGGGTCTGCGAGTGGGTCGCGCCAAGCTGGCGACCACCGCCGCCAACGGTGCGGATCACCATAGGCAGAACGAACTGCCCGCCGAACATATAGTGCAGCTTGGCAGCTTCGTTGACGATGTGATCCATTGCTACGAAGGCGAAGTTGATCGTCATCAGCTCAGCGATGGGACGCGTGCCGGTTAGCGCCGCGCCGATGGCAGCGCCAACAATCGCTGATTCAGAAATGGGTGTATCTCGAACACGCTCGCCGCCAAAATGATCATAAAAGCCTTTGGTTACGGCATACGTCCCACCCCAAACGCCGACCTCCTCCCCCATGATGAATACATTGGGGTCGCGTTCCATTTCCTCCCATATGGCCTGGGAAATTGCTTCACGCATGGTTATTCGTGCCATTGTGGCTCCCTCGCTCTCAGCATTGCTCGCTTACGTAAACATCTGTATAAAGCTCTTCTGGAGCCGGCTCCGGGCTGCTCTCGGCAAACTGGACGGCTTCCTCTACAATCTGGATGGCCTTGTCATCCTCATCGTTTAGCTGTTGTTCCTTGGCAATCTTCTTATCGATTAAGTAGCGCCGGTAAATCCCGATCGGATCGTTCTCCTGCCATTTGTGCACTTCTTCCGCCTTGCGGTAGCGCTCGGGGTCGCCCATGGAGTGACCGCGGAATCGGTAGGTGATGATTTCGAGGAACATCGGCCCGCCGCCAGCGCGGATTTTCTCGATCATTTCCTGGGATTTTTCGTAGACCGCCATCAGGTCCATGCCATCCACCTGGGCGTTGGGCATACCATAGCCTTCCGCTTTTTGGATCATTTCGGATACCGCCGAAGCCCGGTCAATGGCTGTGCCCATGCCGTACTGGTTATTCTCTACTACCCATAAAACCGGTAATTTCCACACCTTAGACATGTTCAGCGCTTCATGGAAGAAGCCAATATTTGAGGCGCCATCGCCAAACATGCAAATGGTTACACCGTCTTTCTTCTGATAATGGTCGCCCAATGCCAGCCCGGTTGCCAGCGGCAGGTGCGCGCCAACAATCGCGTGCCCCCCAAAGAAGTTCTTCGATACATCGGCCATGTGCATCGAACCGCCCTTCCCCTTGGAGATGCCCGTAGCTTTGCCTAACAGTTCGGCCATCACCTCGTTGGCCGAGATGCCCACGTTGATGGCGACGCCGTGATCACGATAAGCCGTGATGACGCGATCTTGCGGCTTGCGGGCAGCAATTAACCCGGTGCTGACCGCCTCTTGACCGATATATAAATGCAGAAAGCCCCCAATCTTACCCTGCTGATATAACTCGGCAGCTCGTTCTTCCAGCCGCCGGATCACAACCATTTCTTGATAAAGCTTTAGATATTCGCTTTTCTCCATACAACCGATTTCCTCCCATGTATTGATCCCTGGTGTGTGCGGGAAGAGCAGGATCATTAGTATAGTATCTAATCCAATTATATCAGATTGGATAACATTAACCAGGCTTTGTACAAGTAGACAGTAGGGGCTTTATCCTTTAACCAGTTTGTGGCTTGCAATTCCATGCAAACCACAAACTTAATCCTGTTCACGAGTAAAGGAAGAAGGAATTATTCTTCCGGAACGCTTTCCAATAGCGGGCCGATATCCTGTCCCTGCCTTTTGAGGAAGATGCGGCGTCCAAAAAACCAGACCAGACCGCTGGCAAACATCACGCCGAACCACAACAGTGTATCGCTGTTCAATGGATTAAAGCCCGGCCAGATTACGAACGACGCAACCACGCCCATCAGGAGAATCATGCACAGCACACCCATAATCGTAACCACCGGCACCGGTCCAATATGCGCTCGCAGAAAACCAGTTGACTGCTGGAACCACTCGCGCCTGCGGAAAGGAAGCAGGGTCATTCCCAAAACAGGTAAGAATGCGACACATGCAAAAAAGAAAACCGGATTGACACGGTCATCGACGCCTGTGTTCAATGCCGTTTCCACTACTCCCATTACAGCAAGAAGACATACGATGAGCACGCTGATCAATGGAATGCGAAGCTGAGGGTGAACGAAAGTGAAATAGGACGGGATCAGATGATCTTCACCCCAGGCCAGCATAATACGGCTGGCAGTGTAAAGTAATGCGAGCGCCATCATCAGATAGGATAGCACAGAAGACAACCCAATGAAACGCAGTAAAAAGGTATTTGGATACAAAACAATGGCGTAGAAGGGAAGCCAGGGCATAACGGTTTGCTGGTCCGCGCCAGTCTGGAGCAGGAAACTCTCGGCGGACAGCCATTCCGCAGCAACGATGTGCTGGAGGAGGTAAGCCATAACCGCCATGAGCGCGACCCCGGCGATCAGCGCTATGATGTTTCCGATCAGCAGATTCTTTTTGGGGTTCTTTATTTCACTGGCAAAATAAACGGGGTTGAAGGACCCAGAAAACAGCCAAAGCGTCGACATGAAACCAGCGATCAACATCGGAACGGTGGAGAAATCGGCTTTCATCCCCAACCCGCGCGCCTGCTGCAAGTTATTCCAAAAAGTACCCTGACCCATCAACTCTTCCCAGGAAATTTGGAAGACTTCAGGTGTCTGGATCGCAAAAAGGACACAGGGCACGATCCAGCCCAATGCCGATACAATCACTCCAAAAAACAACACGCGGGATGTTACGCGCGGAGGAGTGTTCAAAAACAGGAATACGAGAATGATGCCTACCGTGCCGATGGTAATGATGCCGGTAGGCGAAGTAGCCCACTGGCTGATTTCCTTTACAGTTTCATCAAGGAAAACCATCGACATGATTCTTGAGAATATCGGGATGAGATTCTGGGCTATCGAAGCGGCGATGGAGCCCGCTGCCAAAGCCAAAAACACCACCAGGGTCCAGCTTGAAGCAAAAGCCAGAGGGGGGCTTACCACCCGGCTGGCGACCACGTAATCTGCGCCATAACGGGGCGCGATCGCTCCAATGGCGCTAAAGACATAGAGCAGCGGCAGGATCGTCAACCCGGCAATCCCGATCACCCCGGGCAGGTTCGCGCCAGGCCAAGTCCCCGCCAGGGTAGAGAATGGGATCAGGCCGCTGTAAACCAGGCCGATACTGCTGAATGAAAATACAAAGACTGCCCATAAACCCATGTTGCGATTTACAAGGATTGCATTCCGTATGGGAACGATAACCTGGGGTTTGGTCTCAGCAGGCTCAATAACTGCTTCAGCCATTCCTTCCCTCCTTACTAGAAATAAGCGCAATTAAAAAAGGATTTCCCACACAATTATACGCTTGCATTACCGCATTTACAGTTTATGCCTCGTAAATAAAACCTTGCAATTGCCCTACAGATAGAAAAAGACGAGGCGCAATGAACTGCGCCTCGTCTTCACTACCATAATGAAACAGGCTTACTTCTTGTTCTTGATCGCGGCCTGCGCGGCAGCCAGGCGGGCCACCGGAACGCGGAACGGCGAGCAGCTTACGTAGTTGTTACCGACCAGGTGGCAGAATTCGATCGAGTCAGGATCGCCACCGTGCTCACCGCAGATACCAACTTCCAACTCTGGACGAGTCTTGCGGCCTTCTTGCACGGCGATCGACATCAGGCGGCCAACGCCTTCGCGGTCGAGGGTCTGGAAGGGGTTCTTTTCCAGAATGCCTTCTTCAACGTACTTAACGAGGAAGTTGCGCTCGGCATCGTCACGGCTGTAACCAAAGGTCATTTGGGTCAGGTCGTTGGTGCCGAAGGAGAAGAACTCGGCCAGCTTAGCGATTTCAGCGGCGGTAACAGCGGCGCGCGGGATCTCGATCATGGTGCCGAACTTGTAGGAGAAGGTGACGCCCTTCTCTTGCATTACCTGCTTGGCAATCCGCTCCAGGCGCGGCTGGATCCATTTGAGTTCGTTGACGGTGCCGGTCAGCGGGATCATTACCTCTGGCTTGACGACAATGCCCTTCTTGGCACAGTCGGAGGCGGCCTCAAAGATGGCGCGCACCTGCATTTCAACGATGCCGGGCATATAGATGCTCAGGCGGACGCCGCGCAGGCCCATCATGGGGTTGCTCTCGTGCAGCCCGCGAATGCCAGCCAGCAGCTTCTCTTTTTCAGCCAGGCCCTTGGTCTCGCCCTTGACGCGCATGGTCACGATTTCTTCGAAGAGTTTTTCTTCGTCGGGCATGAACTCATGCAGCGGCGGGTCGATCAGGCGGATGATAACGGGTAAACCATCCATCGCCTCGAACAAGCCGGCGAAGTCAGAGCGCTGGTAAGGCAGCAGAACATCCAGGGCATCCTGCTGATCTTTCTGGTTGTCAGACAGAATCATCTTCTGGACGGTGGGCAGGCGCTCGGGCTCGAAGAACATGTGCTCGGTGCGGCACAGGCCAATACCCTTGGCGCCGTAAGAGCGGGCGCGGCGAGCATCGCGCGGGTAGTCGGCGTTGGCCCACACCTGCAGGCGGGAGGCTTCGTCTGCCCAGGTGAGCAGGGTCATCAGGTCGGTCTGCTTTTCCAGGTCAGGAACGGTCAGGTCCAGTTTGCCAACATAGGCTTCACCGGTGCTGCCATCGACAGAGATCCACTCGCCTTCTTTGACGACCACGTCGCCAGCTTTCATCTCGCGTTTTTCGAGGTTGATCTTCACAGCAGAGGCGCCAACCACGCAGGGGACGCCAAACTGGCGAGCAACTACCGCGGCGTGCGAGGTAGCGCCACCTTCACTGGTCAGGATACCCTTGGCGGCCAGCATACCATGCACGTCATCCGGCTTGGTGAACGGGCGAACCATGATAACATCCTGTTTTTCTTCTTTGGCCATCTGCTCGGCCTTATCGGCATCGAAGTATACCTGGCCCACCGCGGCGCCCGGCGAAGCGTTCACGCCGGAAGCTAAGAAGCGGCCATCTTTCTTGGCCTTCTTCTTGGAGTCCTCACTGAACTGCGGGTGCAGCATGGCATCCACCTGCTTGGGGGTGACGCGCATGAGGGCTTCTTCGCGAGAGATCAGGCCTTCATTGGCCATGTCAACGGCGATTTTGACCGAAGCGGCAGCAGTGCGCTTGCCATTGCGGGTCTGGAGCATCCACAGGCGGCCGCGCTCAATGGTGAACTCGACGTCCTGCATGTCCTTGTAATGCTTCTCCAGCTTCGCGGTGATTTCCATGAACTGTTTGTAGGCTTCAGGAAGTGCTTCACCCAGCTTGACGATCGGCTCGGTATTGCGGATGCCAGCGACCACATCTTCGCCCTGCGCGTTGAGCAGGTAATCGCCGTACATTTTGTTCTCGCCGTTAGCAGGGTTGCGGGTGAAGGCCACGCCCGTGCCGGAGTCCCAGCCCATATTGCCGAAGACCATGGTCACGATGTTAACCGCGGTGCCCAGATCATCGGGGATATTCTCGGCGCGGCGGTAATCGATGGCGCGCTTGCCCATCCACGACCCAAAAACGGCCTGGGTGGCCAGCTTGAGCTGCTCGATGGGTTCCTGGGGGAAATCAAACCCCTTTTCTTTCTTGACTACTTCTTTGAACTTTACGACCAGCGCTTTGAGATCGTCGGCGGTCAGGTCGGTATCGGCTTTGAAGCCTTTCTCATGCTTGTAGGCTTCCAACGGATCTTCGAAGGCTTCATCGGCGATTCCCAGCACCACCGAGCCAAACATCTGGATCAGGCGGCGGTAGGAGTCATAGGCGAAACGCTCGTTGCCGGTCAACTGGGCCATGCCCTTGACGGTCGTGTCGTTGAGGCCAATGTTCAGAACCGTGTCCATCATACCGGGCATAGAGAATTTCGCGCCGGAGCGGCAGGATACAAGTAATGGATTGGATGGATCGCCAAATTTTTTGCCGGAAGCTTCTTCAACTTTCTTGAGTGCTTCCAGTTCCTGTTCCCACATACCCTGAGGGAACTTGTTACCACCGGCCGTGTAAGCGTTGCATGCTTCAGTTGTCACCGTGAAGAACGGTGGGACGGGTAAACCAATGCGAGTCATCTCGGCCAGGTTCGCGCCTTTGCCGCCCAGCAGACTGCGTACGCCATCCCACGATCCTTTCATGTAGGCTTCCGCCTGGGGCAGCTCATTGAACAAATAGACCCATTTCTTATCGACCATGACTTCCTCCTGAGAATTTTCATAACCCCGGAATTATTGGGGATTTGATTTCAAATCGATTCCAAACCCACAGCATTCTACCACAAACCCCTATTTTCCAAAAGACGCGTGCGGCGGCAACCGGGCCTGGAGATTATACAGATGCGTTACGCAGCGAGGAATGATGCTGCAAAGCCCATCTCAGGCCCACTCATTCTGTAAACAAGGTGAAAGGTAATTTCCTTCTAACCTGGAAGATAATAAGAACTATACTGAAACTTGTGGAGTACATGTCTTGATGTTTCAAGCAAAGATTCTGGTAATCGATGACGATGAGGGTATGACAGAACTGCTGTCATTACTCCTGGCTCCAGCGTCATCAGAGATCATTATCGCGAACAGTGGTGCAGATGGAATTGCGCTTGCAAAAGAACATAACCCGGATGTCATCATTCTGGATTTGATGATGCCCGAGATGAATGGTTGGGTAACTTGCAAACAAATCCGCGAATTTAGCGATGTGCCTATTTTAATCTTATCGGCGATGGATGTACCGGGGGTGGTTGCCCAGGCCCTGGATGTTGGCGCGGATGATTACCTGGTCAAACCGGTATCCAGCGGAACGTTGATTGCGCACCTCAACAAACTGGTACGGCGAGCAAAGGTTTCCCATCCACCCACCACTACCGCTGAGTATTGAGGGTCCCGTAAGTTTATGCAAGCCTGAAAGTATGCAGTCAGGGCGGATCGGATGTAGTAAAATTTACGATATCCGATCTTTTATTGAGGAGACCTGCTTTGCAAACCTGTTCTCGCTGCAATACACAATCGCCGGATACCGCCCTTACCTGCCCTACCTGCGGGGTAGATTTGATAGAGGCTTCCAAGACAGCCGCCGCACTGCGAAAATTTCAGGAAAATCCCCGCGTGAATGCGATTAACGTCATCGTCCATGCCGACGCCTGCCCAGCCTGCCAGCAAATTCAGGGAACGTACCCCAAAGACCGCGTTCCAAAAATCCCGGTTGAGGGCTGCTCCCACGAACACGGCTGCCGCTGCTTTTACCAGCCGCTGCTCGAAGAAATTTTCCCTTAGGCCGAATTTCCAACCTTCGCAAATAGCTGCTGTAACGCGCTGGCGACCTGTTGAGGGTGTTCCATGGTCAGCATATGGCCGGCATCCGGTATCTTAACCAACCAGCCTTTTGGAAGCATTTGCGCCATCGTTTCGACAAGCTCGTGGTTTACCAGCTTGTCTGCTCCCCCAACAATCACTACCGCCGGAACGGTGATGTTGGATAACTCGCCGGTTAAGTCGTGCCGTTCGGCCATTCCGCGCAGCGCGCCGGCAATGCCAGTGGGGTGCGCCTGAAGAATAAGCGATTGGATGGGCTTCAGCAGTTCCTTCTTTGGCGTCAGGCTTTCGACCATATTGCTTGCTACTACCCTGGCCCCTTTGCGCAGAACGGACTCCGCGGTTTTGTAGCGCGACTGGCGGCGTTCTGGGGTATCCGCGGCAGAATAGGTCGCCACCAGGCCAAGGCCGAGCAGGCGGTTGGGATAGGCCTGGGCAAAAGCCAGACTGACATATCCGCCCATGGAATGCCCAACCAGCACGGCCTTTTCGATCTCTAACCGGTCCATTAAGTGGGCAATATCTTCAGCCAGCAAGCGCATCGTATACGTCCCATCGGTGATCGGCGAACTGCCAAAACCACGCAAATCCGGTAAGATCAGGCGAGCGTCCTGCTCTAACAATGGGATGACCGGCTCCCAAATGGTGTGGTCAAATGGAAAACCGTGTAAAAAGATGACCGGGGTCCCGTGCTGGCGTTCCTGGACATATTCTTCAAAGTGTAAATCTACCGGGTTCATTTCCATTTCTCTATCCTTTTGTTTCCTCCCCTGACGAACGTTCTGCGCTGTGATGCTCTTCGGCATCCTGCCCTTCCGCGTGCTGTTCTACCCAACGCCTGGCATACCGCAGCGCTTCTTCCTGATTATGAACTTCCCCAACCGCCTGCGCTTCCTGAATTGCGCCCAACAAAAGGCCAACAATCCTTCCAGGCTTGAGGTTAAACTCTTTTATCAACTCGCTGCCCGAGAGAAAACGGGGCGGCGCAACCACATCCGCACTTTTCTCCCAATAGGCTTCCATCAAGGCGCGGGAAGCTTCCAATTCCGCCTGCCATACCTCCTGCGGCAGTTCGGTCTGGTAGGTTCCGCGAACATCCGCCAGCGAAAGCAGGCAGACGTCTACCCCGGCATCACCAGCGGCCCTGAAAAACCGGTATATCGAGCGGCGCGATACAGAAGCATTGCCTTCGGCTGAAACGCCCTTTTCCGCCGGGATGGCCTTCCCCGCCGCTGCCTGCACCGCATTGGCCAGAAAATGAACGCGCATGTGCTCTTCTACGATGGTTTCCGCCCGGCTGGCTTCCGCCGCGCTCAATGCCAGGGCCCGAGCCCGGCTTGCAGCAGCCTTCGCGCCTTGCGAATCGTGGCCTAAAAATCGAACCCGACCCTCGGGCGTCTGCGTCCGCGCGGCAGGCTTGGCGATATCGTGGTAGAGGGCGGCAAAGAATAACAGCGCGCGCAGGCTCCGGTCGGGGACCAGGTGGTGGTGGAAATGTTTGGTAAGCTGCTCGCGGTAGCGGCCTAACCAGAGCACGGCAGAGCCGATGGTCAGGTCGGCCACGTTTTCTTCTTTGTACTCCCCTACCAGAACAGAGAAGAGCATTTCTAGCTGCTGCACCACGTACAGCGTATGCTCCCAAACATCGGATACGTGCGGGGCAGTTTGAGTGATTCCCTTCAGGCTTTCCAGCTCCGGCAGGATGAACGGCAGCGCACCTATCTGGTCGAGAAGGCGAATGGCCAGGCTCACCTGGGGGCCATCCAGTATTTTGAATAATTCATCGCGCAGCCTTTCAGCGGAGGGCCGGGTCAGCAGCGGAGCGGCTATGCGCATCAGACGGACGGTTTCCGGATCGATGCGGAAATGATAGGCCAGCGCCTGGCGGACGGCGCGCAGCACGCGCAAGGAGTCATCGGACAGGCTGGTGGGCGAGCAAGCGCGGAGGCGGCCTTCGCGCACATCCACCAGGCCCCCAGTCGGGTCGATCAGGCGATCCGGGTGGGCTACATCAAACGCCATTGCGTTGATGGTGAAGTCGCGGGCGCGCAGATCGCTCTCCAGATCCTGCGCGCGCAGCGAGGCAAAGTCCAACGTCAGCCGGTCTTCCGGAAGGTCATCGACCCCCAAAACCACGCGGGTGGTATCGCGCTCTTCATCGAGGATATAAAAGCCCCCGTTCAACTTATCGGCAACCTTGCGCGCCAGGCGGCGAGTTTCTCCGGGCAGCACGAAGTCATAGTCATGGGCTGGGCGATTGAGCAGATGGTCGCGCACACCGCCGCCAACCAGGTACACCGGTCGCTCCGGTGTGGAAAACGCGCGGAGCGTTTCCAGGATATGCTGCCTGAGCTGAGACTTCGTCAACCCCTTCATCAATGGCTACGCACGAAGCGCCTCATATTTCTTTAGATCCACCACGCCTACAAATGGCAGGTTGCGGTAGAAATCATCAATATCCAATCCATAGCCAAACACAAATTTGTTTGGAATGGTGAAGCCCACATAACGAACAGGAATCTGCACTTCACGGCGCTCGACCTTATCCAGCAGAGCACACACACACAGGCTGCGCGGCTTGCGCGCCTCGAGCAGGTCTAAAACCGATGAAATCGTGCGCCCGCTGTCGACGATGTCTTCCACCAATATCACATCTCGCTCATGGATGGGGGTGTTGAGGTCCAGGGTGATGCGCACCATACCGGTTGTTTCGCGCTCCCCCACCCCATAAGAGGACACCGCCATAAATTCGATGGCATGCGGAATGGTTATGCGGCGCATCAGGTCTGTGAGGAACATGACCCCACCGCGCAGAATGCAGATGAGGAGCAGATTCTTGCTGCGATAATCGTGACTGATTTCCGCGCCCAGTTCGGCAATCCGCGCCTGGAGTTGATCTTCGGGAATCAGCACTTCTCCTAAAAATTCGCGATAATCTGGCACTCCGGCTTGCTGTCCAAATGAATTACTCATCTTTTGGGACCTCATGATGCTTTCTGCAGCGGGCTTCATACATCTCCGATGCCCCGACAATGACAACAGGATCATGATAACGGGCAGGCTTACCGTTTACAAGGCGCTGCGTGCGGCAGGCAGCCTCGCCGCACACCATACAGATCGCCTGGAGTTTATCCACATGCTCAGCAATTGCCATGAATACGGGCATGCAGCCAAACGGCTCTCCGCGAAAATCGGTATCCAAACCGGCAACGATTACCCGGATACCTCGGTCAGCCAGGTCCTTGGCCACATTGACGATCCCGTCATCAAAGAACTGCGCCTCATCGATGCCGACAACGGAAGTATCGGCATCCAGGTTTTTCATCAGGTCCGTGGAAGATTTAATCGGCAGCGCATTAAACACGGTTCCGGCATGCGAGGTAACTTTATCGACATGATAGCGATTATCAATGATGGGCTTAAATACCTGGACTTTCTGCCGCGCGATTGTAGCCCGGCGCAGACGGCGAATCAATTCATCCGTCTTACCGCTGAACATGGAACCGGTGACAACTTCAATCGAGCCAGTATGATGCTTCATAAGCTGTGATCCTCGCTAATCTCGGTGGCTTTGCCTAGTTCGTTTTTAAAGACGGTGAGAACATCCACGGGGGTTGGGTCTTCTCCGTACATCATCGCCAGATAGTAGGAAGTGTAATCGCCAAAGTGCAAAAGAGTCCAGATATGCGCCAGCCGGCTTTCGCCTCTTGCCTGGACGATATCGGTATTGATCCCTTGAGTCATAAACATTTCTCGGGTGTAATCAAGACGCAACTGGTTGCGGGGATGGTTAGAGGGAGCTTTTAGAAAAAGGGCTATTTGCTGCGCCAGCGTGCTGTCTGGGTTATTCAAACCGGCCAGGGTGTTATGGTTGGCTTCGGGTAGAAATTCAAATTGGGCCAGAGACTTGGCGATCTCATTGATTTGTCCTTTCCAGCGGCGCGCCACCGGACTGAGCGAGTCGGCGGCAAAAATAGTCACGACTCGACCAACAAGCTGCCCGGCCATGCGCTTGGCAGGGTTGAAGGCAACGGGCACTTCAGGAAGCAGGTTGGTTTGCTGGTTGCGCAGCGCGTGTAAGGCCTCGTGCAGTTCCGCTTTTGGGTCAGGGAGCAGGCCCAGGCGGTGAAGCGCGGCCAGAAGCAGCCCAAAGGAATATCCCACCGCCGATCTTGGCTGACCATTATGGCGGAACAGCAGCAGTGGGATTGACTGAGACTTTGCCAACCCGGCTAACTTTCCGCCGGTGGTGAGGACCAGCTGCTGGCAGCCTTGCTTCCCGGCCTGGGCAAAGGCTGCCAGGGTTTCTTCAGTATTGCCAGAATGGGAAGAGGCGATTACCAGCGTCTTCGGGCCACTTGCCCAGGCTGGCAAGTCATAATCGCGATGGACCAAAATCGGAACCTGGCTGAAAGGCGCAGCATAGGCAGCCAGCAGATCAGCGCCGATGGCAGAGCCGCCCATACCGCAGATCAGAACTTTTTCAATCCCTTCCATCTGCGCCAGCGGCAGGTACATCCCCATATCCCAGGCTTCATTCAACTGCTCGGGGAGGGCGTAAATGTGACCGATCATATCTTGCGTATCTACCTCGCGAAATTTTGCTGCATCGTCCAGGTCCATAATGAATACCTCATGAGGGTTGATCTTGCTGTTTTAAATCGATCATCTTGCGGTACACTTCGCGGCGATTCCATCCAGATTGGGCCGCAATTTCTGCCGCCAGCTTCGATTGGGGTTCGCCGGCAGCCAGGCCATCCTGCAGCGCGCGGAGTAACTGCGCCTCCTCCCACGGGCCAGAATTGGTTCCCAGGCTTCCCCCTACCACAAGGGTGAACTCGCCGCGCGGTTCGTTCTGCGTAAAATAATCATGGGCCTGGCGGATGGTTCCCCGGAAGATTTCTTCGTGGATTTTTGTCAGCTCGCGGGCGACCGCAATTGGCCGATCGCCCAGGCCAGCTTCCAGGTCTTCCAGCGCCTCATGCAGCCGGTGCGGCGTTTCGAGGAAAATGAGCGTGTAGGGCAGCGCTTCAACCTCGGCCAGCCGGCGGCGGCGCTCGACGCCCCGGCGCGGCAAATATCCCAGGTAAAGGAATGCATCAGTAGGCAGGCCGGAAACCACCAGCGCCATAATGGGCGCAGCCGGCCCAGGAACTGCGCTGACAGGGTAGCCTGCATCCAGAGCCGCCCTGACCAACTCATACCCGGGATCATTCAATCCAGGCGTACCGGCGTCCGAGACAAGAGCGACATCCCCGGTTGACAACGCCGCGAGAATCTCATTGACCCGGCTGAGCTTGTTATGTTCATGGTAGCTGACCATAGGTTTCCGCAGATCGTATCGCTGCAGCAGCTTTTGCGTCTGGCGGGTATCTTCCGCTGCCACCAGGGATGCCTGGCGTAGAACCTGCAATGCGCGAAAGCTCACGTCTTCCAGATTACCGATTGGTGTAGCGACAAGATACAGTTTCCCCATGATTCGCCCGGTTAAGGAACCACCCACGTGACAAACTCAAGATCGACCTGCCCCTTCTCAGGATCAATGGATTTAATGGTGACCCACCCTGGCAACCCCTGGGTGGTACGGTAACAATAATACACGCCCACCAGGTCTGGCTGCAGAACAAGCGGGGTATTGTAATCACCGGTTTGACTGCAGTCGAACATTTGCGGAATGCTGTTTCCATACTCGGTCAAGCGCGCGCTGTCTACCGAAGCAAGCTGCATTTTCCCTGCCTCGGTGGACTCGATACGGATATCATCTTGCTCCGCCTGGTTCACCTGCGCGCTGTCCAGGTCTAATCCTTCGCCCAACATTAAGGGCATCGAACCGCTTGCGTAGATGATGGGAATGGGGGTCGCTTCCGCGGTTGGGGGAACAACCGTTGGGGTTCCTAACGAAATTACCTCGATCCGCAGCCAGAATGGCGCATCACCATTGGGGCCAATTCCGAACATTTCCCCTTTTTTATTCTGGATCTTCCAGTTGCTCTGATAAGCTCCCGGCGCCTGGGGCGCAACCAGGTCTAGAGTTACATCGATTGTGCTGCCCGGCGGAACATCGACGTTCAGCGGTTGAACCTGGCTGCCCCCCATATAATAACCAGAAAACCATACGATCGCATAATCCGCCGTCCAGGTACAGCTTCCGGCATTGTATAGCCGCCAGGTTTTCGAAAAGCTGTGCTCGGGGAGCAACTGCGTTCCATCTGGAACATTCAGATCGCCAGGGAAGCCAAGCTGGGCAAGATCACAGGGCGCTGCACTGGCGGCGCTTTCCGATGGAGAACTCGACTGCGTAGCGGATGTCCCCGGAGTGCGAAGAAGTTCTTCGCCAACACCCACTGTCTCGAGCGAAACAGTAGTTACCTCAGGAGCGATGGTTTCACCGGCAATCGCTGTGCCGGTGAAAGGCTGTGTTTCCGAAACTACTGGACTATTGGGCGCAGAGGTCAATGCGGGTTGTGGTCCGGCAGGATCAACAGGCGCTGCCTGCGCCGTCTGCGTGAGAAGCGCAGACACCACCTGGTATTGATTCTCAATCTCCTCCTGGGATGGGTGTTTCTCAGAACGGGCGGGGAATAAACTGCACGCAACCAGCCCGTATATAACCAAAAAACAAATCGGAACGCTTATTTTTTTCTTCATAGTTACAGCAATGGTCACATTCTACCAAAGTTTTCCGCAGCCGAAGGGTGAACTTACGCCGCAATTGGTGGGGTTAGCACGGGCAGAGGGTCAGGTTTCGTCCCTGGTGTTTTCCAAAGGATCGAATACAATTGGATCATTATTGGAGGCTTCAATGCAATCGACCCGCCACTCGAAAACGTTATACCGGTACAATACTGTCTCTGGTTGGGAAACTGAGAATACTTCAATCATTGCTGAAACCACCGTTTCACTTACTGTAAACGGGAACCCTTGGCTTGATTTTGCCTGTACACCCACCAACCTGGACGCCCTGGCGGTGGGTTTCCTGTACACTGAGGGTTTTATCCAGGACCGGGGCGAGATTTCCATCATTGATGTGTGCAAACAGGGCGCCAACGTGGATGTCTGGCTCAACAAGAGCATCGAACGACCGGCGAGATGGCAGCGAGCATCGGACTGCACCGGCGGATTGACCACTGCCAGCAATACCAGTGCGGCAAGGGTAGTCGCCGAAAACACGAAGTTTGCGCCAGACGCGGTACTGCGCGGCATGGAACAGCTTCTGCGCAAGCAGGAGCTTTATCAGGAATCTGGCGGCGTGCACAGTTCAGCACTCAGCGATGGGAAGGAAATCCGCATTTCAGCCGAAGATATCGGGCAGCAAAACACGATTGATAAAGTTGCCGGACGACTGCTCCTCGACAATTTTCCATTTCCACCACTACTCCTGTTTACCACGGGCAGAGTGAGCTCCGAAATGCTCCAAAAATCATCCCGCCTGGGGGTGATTGCGGTGGTTTCACGCACTTCAGCTACCACAATGTCGGTAGAACTGGCTGAGGCGCTTGGCATTACCCTGGTCGGATACGCGCGGCGCGATCACTTTGTGGTATACACCCATCCCGCCAGGCTGGAAACTATTCCTGACGGCGAGCAAGTTCTTCTGCCCGGCGAAACTCCTCCGGATTGTTAACGTTTACAAACGAGGTAAACTCAGGGTCGTACACAGCCACTTCATCCGGCTCCAGTACCAGCGCGCGCACGGCTGAAAACCAGCTAACCATTTTCCGCTCGCCCGCTTGCAGCGCCTCACGAACCGCCGGAAGGCAGCATTCCTGGCGGAAAGCTGCATGTAAAGGTTCCAAACCCTGCGGAGAGCGCGGGATGACGACATCCACATTTTTCTCAATGATCATCCGGCACTGCGCCCGCAGCAGGTCCAGCTTGATAAACGGCATATCGCAGGCAACCACCGCAACAACCGGATACCGGGCAGCCGACAGGGCCGTATACAGCCCGCCCAGAGCGCCCATATCGGGGAGCAGGTCGGGGAACACAGGCAGCTCAAGAAAGGCATATTTTTCAGGCTGGTTGGTAGTGACGATCATTTCATCCGCCATTTTCCGCAGCCGCCCGGCCACATATGCAATCATCGGCTGGCCCAAGAACGGCATCAATGCTTTATCCTGGCCCATGCGGCTGGATTGCCCACCGGCTTGAATTGCTACAGTGATCATATTCAAGTATGTTATCACATGTTCTCGTTGCCATACCTGCCTGGGCTTGCCAACCTACGCCGTCCGTTGTATGATTGGCAAGCATTAATTTATTATTTTGATGTACAAATCCAAATATAGGCAATCCAGCTATGGATGAATTGAAGATTGGAACATATGCTGCCAGACCCCGAGCGACTTCAACCGAAAACGGACGATAGCGATCGAATCGCAGACAGCCAGGCGCTGATTGCCAGCGCGCATGAGGCGGTTGAAAAGGCGCGCCATTATGACCCAAACCGCCTGGCTCAGACCCTGGCAACCTATGCCCGCCTGCTTGCCCGCGATGGGCAGTATGACCAGGCCCAAGAATGCGCGCAAGAGGTAATCCAGCTTGAACGGCTGACTGGTAATGCCGTTGAAGCCGTAATCACCCTGGGGGTATGCGCCGCAAAAAATAACCACCTGGACGATGCCGAAAAATACTTCAACCAGGCAGCTGAGATTGGCCGGGAGATCGGTTATCCCGCGGGGCTGGCTCGTTCCCTTCAATACCTCACCAGCCAGATTTATTTTGTCCGCGGACAATTTCACCTGGCGCTGACCCTGATTGAAGAAGCTGAGGTTCTGCTGGAAGAAAAGGGCGCCAAGCATTGGACCGCACCGTTCATGCGCGGCATGATTTACCAGATTGTTGGCGACCGCCGCCACTGCCGGCAGGTGCTGGACGAGCTGGTGCTGCAAATCGAACCAGGTACGCGCCTGGCTGCCGTCTATTACTACTTATGGGCGCGCCTGGCAATCGATGATCAGGAGTTCGAACAGGCTAAAGAATACCTGCGGCTGGGCCTGCGGGTGGCGAATCGCATTGGGGCTGCCGAGCTGAACACATGGATTCGACTGGAATACAGCCGCTATCACCGAATGATAAATGAAGCACCGGCGGCGCGTACCTGGGCGGAAGACGCTCTTCACCAGGCGCGGCGCGCGGGATCGCTGTACTTTACCGGTCTGGCCCTGCTGGAGCGCGCCAGGGATAACTGGGACTCGGGAGACCGCGCCGCGGCTGAGGCAGACCTGAATGAAGCTGTCAGCTATCTCGAACCTTTACGCGCTGCTTACGACCTTGCATGTGCAAACTTCCTGCGCGCGCTGTGGTACCGGCAGGCGAACCATCCAGAAGCAGAAGCTGCCTGGCTGCAAGCTGCAAAACACATCATCCGCGAAGGGTATGCATTTATTCTGGAAAAAGAGCAGGATCTGGCCTTTCCATTGATTGCAGCCTATACGCGCAGCAAGACGCCTGAGGTGCGGGCCATTACCGAAGAACTACTGCGCCACCTGGCCAATGTCCCGCCGCCGCCCCTGCGGATTGTGGGACTGGGTCAGTTCGCAGTTTGGAAAGGCAGGCGGAGGATCGCGGACCAGGCCTGGTCACGCCGGAAAGCTGGCGAATTATTCCGCTACCTGCTCCTGCAAAAAAATCGGGCAGCCGGCCACGAAGTGATTATCGAAGCCTTATGGCCCGAATCCAATTCGGAAAGCCTGATTGATATGCTGCACCAGGCTACATCCGCGCTGCGGCATGCCCTGGAGCCCGATCTACCCGACAAATTCCCCTCGCGCTACCTCAAAGTGGAGGGCGAGCACATTGCATTGAACCTGCCCCCAGGATCGGAAGTTGATTTCGAGCATTTTGAGCGGGTTTTACCACTGGCTATCCAGACCCCCAGCACCGACCGCTTGCAAGAAGCGCTCAACCTGTACGTTGGAGAACTTTTCCCCTCCGACCGCTATGCGGATTGGAGCGAAGAAAAACGCCACACCCTGGCAGATTTACGCCAGCGTGGGCTGCTTTCACTCGCCAGATCGTACCTGGTTCAAAATCAATTTTATTATGCCATCAACTGCTGCCGGCAAATCTTAAGCACAGATGCCTGGAATGAGGAAGCCGTTTTATTGGCGATGCGAGCGTACCTGGGCTTACAAGATGCTCCCCATGCTCTGCAAATGTACCGCGATTTGGAGCAAACGCTCGAAAAAGATTTGGGGCTGCGACCACGCGAGGATATCCGAACCCTGGCCGAAGAACTGAAAAAGCGCTGAGGCTGCAAGCGCTAAGTAAACCGCCATATATACTTTTTCCAAAAAGCAATAGGGCCTGGCGGTTTACTCGAGTAATTCGCCGGGCAAAGGTGCATTGTTGGATAAATACTTTCGGCGAATTACTTAACGTCAGTCTCCCGTCAGTTTCAGCTATTATGATAATGTTGAGGATTGACGGATGCGGAAGAGGCAAACTTTTTTGCTGACCATATTAACTCCCGAAAATGAAGATTCTTCATTTTGTGGGCGGATAAAGGTCATTTCATCGGGTAGAACCTTTACGTTTACCTGTCTGGATGAGTTGCACCGGCTGATTGCTACAGAGATGGACGAGGAAGTGCAAGATCAAATTATTCAGACCCCTCTCCCCCAGGCTAGCGCAAAGTAACCAGCTTAATGTCCGAAACTATCCTCCTGGCGCTGTAATTCTCGGCCAAGCGCGGAGATCAGGGGACCGCACTTGAGACAAGGTCAACCCCTAATCATTTTAGGGGTTGACCTGATTTTATTTCTTATGCATTGTTCGTGTTTACTTTTTCAACAGAGCTCGGACGAGGTCAAGGAATTCGGACCATTCCTCTTCAAAGAAGTTGATCGTAACATTGTTCAATTGCAGATTATAGGTTGTTTCCCCATCTGGCTCCTCTGCCCGCCAGATCGAGTAATTTTCCGTTTCTACAACCGTCTGAATTTTCGGTTCTTGACTGTTCGCTGTCATTGATTTCATCCTCCTAAAAAAATACATTCGCAAACGGTTTCGCGATCTCTTCGCTATTTATCCCGGCTGCCAGGCAAGCGTTCGCGAGGTTTGAAGAATTTGGCTTTTAGTTTTTCAAATCGCTCCGCAACCACAGGCCAAACTGGTTCCAAAAGCGCATGTGAAGGACCCGGAATGGTCTCCATGCTGACCCAGGGATCCTGATCAAACAGTTTCGCGAATATGTAATCGAGAAACAGTTTTACCGTGGCAAGTACCGGAGCGGCCAACACCATGCCAATCACACCCAGCAGGTTGAATGCCACCAATGCGGATATCATCACAGCCGCGGGATGAACTTTCAGGGCGTCCGACATCAGCCGCGGAACCACCACATTGTCCATGATAACATCCGTCAGCCAGGCAATGCCAACCACCAGGGCAACATACACCAAGGGTGAAATGCCAAACAAAGTGGTGCCCTGGAAAAAGGCCACCAGCCCGTAACTGGTCCAGGCGACAAAGGGGCCCACGTATGGTATGAAACGCGCCAGGCCAGCCAGCAGCGCCAGGCCGAAGAAATAATGGACGCCCAGCCCACCCAACAGCACGTTATAGAGCAAGATGGTGATGATAACGATGGTGATCTGGCCGCGCAAAAAAGCATTCCATATGCGGTTCAGCGCCCTGCCAAACTGTTTGAGATCATCATCGTAACCAGGAACCGCCAGGTTGAACAGCCGGTTTGGAAACCCGCCGCTTTCGGCCAGCATAAAGTAGGACACCAGCAGGATGAAGAACGTCCAACCAAAGAAGGTGGCTGCCCCAGCCGCCACCGAAACCACCGATGAACCTGCTCTGGAAAGCAGCGGCTGAACGGCTCCCAGGATTTGCCGGGTAACTTCATTTACATCAAGCAGATGAAGATCAAATGTAAAGGGGCCAATGATCAGCGGCTGCGCGGTAATACTGGCAATAAAATCTGGCAGTCCTTTGATCGCCGTTTGTAGAAAGGCGATTAACTGCTGCACCTGGTCGACAACAGCCAGGCCGCCGATGGCGATAGACCCCAATAATAAAACCAGCATCACAACGTAGAGGATGGTTGCGGAGGAACGCCAGGACAGGTGCAGCACGCTGCGCACCCATTCCGTAATCGGGTAGAACAAATAGGCCAAAACAAAGGCCAGCAGAAGGGGACCAACGATGTTTAAGAAGCGGACCAACAAGAAAGCGCCGATTGCCACCAAGGATAGGCCAACAATCAGCTTGGTAGTCGCGCTCCAGCGCGGCGAACGCGGGCCACCGCCCGGTCGTTCCGGCGCGCTACTGGCTGGGACCTGCATCAATTCCTGTGCGTCTTCATCCATGCTCATATTTTATGGGCAGGCGCCTGCCGGCCAGATGGGGAACATGCACCAGAACTCGCGGGGCGCATTCCATAACAGGACCCCCACACAGATGCAGGAAAGCAGCAGCACAGCAACGAGCACGATCCAGATCAACGGCGAACGGCGCGGCTGCTCGGCTGGCGCTTCGGGAGCGTAGGCGGTAGGAACCTGACCCGCATACGAGCTGGCTGGGGCGGGCGCCTGACTGCTCGGGGGATAATAGGCCGGCGGCGCAGGGGGAGGAGTATACGGCGGGGGGGAGGACGGCGGGGGAGTGTACGCCTGGGCTGGCGGCTGGCTTTCATAGGAAGGGCGCGAGGCCGGGTTTACCATTGTGGCATCCTGGTCGTAATCTGACGATTCGAAAACCAGGCTCATTCGCTCGCCGAACGTGATCACGTCTCCCGGGCGCAGCATGTTGGGTCCCATCAGGCGCTGACCGTTGACGAACGTTCCATTGGTTGAGCCCAGGTCTTCCAGAACGTACGTGTTGCCCTGGGTAAACAGGCGCGAATGACGTCGGGAGATCTCCGGGTCATTGATGACAACATCGTTGCTCAGATCACGGCCGATGAACATTTCATTTTTATCCAGGGGATATTCTTTTCCCACGGATGGGCCAGATCGCATCACCAGCCGGAAATTGGATTGCATAGTCTCCTCCTTGTTGTTTCGTCCTTGCTACAAGTTTAATGTTAATAATTTAGAATGTCAATTTACAACAGCGTTCCTTTCTGCACACCCTCCTGAGATGATTATAACCCGCAAGCCTTTGAATGGTATCTGCCCTACAGCCATAGATACACAGCGCTCAAATTTACGAACGCCATCACCGCGTTCAGCGCACAGTTCCCTGTATATCTACCAGACGCTGATCGGGTGCATTCTGTTCCTTGCAATATGCCTGCCATATTGATCTGATTCTGATTTTTTATTAACGCAATTCCAATTTTTCAAAGGTATGGTAAGAAGGGCCCAGCGCAGCAGTTGACGGAGGAATCGTCCAGATTCAGCTCCTGCGCGTGAACGCTTTACTGCGCGAGCGCGGCCTGAAGCTCGATATTACCCCAGAAGCGCTCGATTACCTGGCCGAAGTGGGCTGGGACCCAGACTTTGGCGCCCGCCCGCTCAAGCGCGCTATACAGCGCGAGGTGCAGGATCCACTGGCGCTGAAGGTAATTTCTGGAGAGGCGCGCACCGGTGAAACGATCCGCGTGTCGCGCGGCGCGGATAGGCTGGTTTTTGAGCCAGAAGCCGCACCCGAGGCGGTAAATCCTTAAACGAAAAAATCTGGGAAGCTCGTGAAAAACAGAGCCTCCCGGATTTTTTACCCAGCAATGCCCTCAAATAAATCTCGCTCGATGGGCGCGCCCTTTTCTGGCTCAGGAAAGGCACGCATAAAGCTTTCGTTGGAGGCAAACCAGCGCCGCAGTTGGCCTAATACCGGGCCGCCGATCATCCGCCCGCCGCCCTGGCTGGCATGGCAGGCCGAGGCTTCATCGCGGATCTTCGCGACCGGGCGGTAGTCAATCCGCGCATGGGTGGGGAAATCAACCTCGGTGATCGATACCAGGTCGATATCCTTGTTGGTACCCACCCGGCGCGGATCCTGGCCCACCAGCCGCATCAGGAATACCGCCGCGCGCAGCAGCCCGTGGGGCATAACATGGTAGTACAGCTTCTGGGGTTGATAAGGCTCCAGATCTTGCGGAGAGGAGGCTGCACTTCCAGCTTGCTTAAACGCCGCTACCGTGGCATTGTGAATGGCAATATGATCCGGGTGACGGTACCCGCCAATGGGATCAAAGGTAATGACCACCTGTGGCTTGAGCAGGCGGATGTAATGGACAATGTCCGCGGCTACCTGTTCCACAGGTTGGGCAACCAGTGCTTTTGGGTGGTCATTATCGGGCGAGCCAGGCATGCCTGAATCGCGGTAATCTAGAAATTCGAGTTTAGACAAATTGACATTTTTCGCTATATGTACTAGTTCAGCATACCCATTAACCGGCATATATACGGGATTTTTCGATTTTGTCTAAACTCGAACTAGAAAATAAACGCCTTTTAAACCCAGGTTCTCTGCCGCGCAGCGCAGCTCGGCTTCGCGCCGCTCGGCAACGGAATTGAATCCGCGCATATACTTGGGGTCCATTTCCCCAACTTCGCCGCGCGTGGCGCAAACGAGGTAAACATCCACACCCCGCTGGCGAGCATACAGCGCCAGCGTACCACCGGTGCCAAAGGTTTCATCGTCTGGGTGAGCTAAAACCGCTAAAAGCGTGCGGGGCATCATTTTTATCCTCCCTCAAGGCCTGTCATCTGATGGTTCATTCTTTGAAACAGATACGTCTCACTATTGATTAGATGCACAATTTCCGGATTGGTTCCACAGATTTTGCGCATTGGGTTTTTACACTGCTGAACCGGCTGAAATGACAGGTCGAATGCGCTGGCCTTCCATGCGGTTTGAACAGCGCAGGGATTCCTCTTACAACCGGTCCGGAAACATCATCTGCCTGCATCAATGCGCAGTTCCCCCACACCTTTCCCAGGATACGGTCCTATGGCGTAGCGCGCGATCTCTCCAGCCTGATATTCAAAATGATATACCTGCGGGGGGCTGCCGTTGAAAACGTGCGGCCCAAAGATATGGATATTCGAGACAACTTCGGGCGATGATAGAACCCAATCACGGGGTTTCCAGGCCAGGGCGCCCTCGACGCTCTCCCGCGGTTCGCCTGCCGGCGCAGCCGCAGTGAAGATGTACAGCCCGCCAGGCGGCGTTTCAAACCCATTCCAGGTGAGAATCCCGGCAAAGTTCACCTGCCCCAGGCGATAGCCTGTTTCTTCAAAGACTTCGCGGAGGATGCATTCGCGGGGCGATTCGCCAGGCTCCAGGTGCCCACCCACGCCGTTCCACAGCCCCTGGTTGGGCGGGCGCTGGCGGTGAAGCATCAATACCTCGCTGCCACGCGTCAGAAAGCAAAGTGTATAGCGCAGGATAGGCTGCGGTTCGCACGTCATAAGCCATTATTATAATGAATAATATGTGATAGAGTGATTTACTTATTGTACAAAATAACTATAATACGTCTGATGTGAATTCAAAAAGCGGTTGACGAAAAAGGGGAATGCCCTCAAG
>CAYTHO010000080.1:0-27399 GCA_964437595.1 uncultured Anaerolineaceae bacterium | reverse complement strand
GGTGCGGTTTTCCTCAAGGGGATTACCGCACTACTTTTTGTCTAAATACGAATTACAGACGGCACGCTAAAATGTTGGGGGAATAACCTGAGCCAGCAGTTGGGGCTTGGGGATGGTTCTGCCGAAAACATGTCCAATGCACTTCCTGTTCCGGGGCTCACCGGCATTCAATTCGTAGCGCTGGGCAACCAGAATACCTGCGCCGTCACTGCGGATAATGGAATGGTATGCTGGGGAGATAACAGCTTCGCCGAGTTTGGCGTTGATCCTGCCGTTACATCGCAAAGCATTACGCCGCTGGAGATTGACCTACCCAAACCGGTATCGAAAATTTATGCGTATAACAGCAATTACTGCGCGGTCGCCCTCGATGGCAGCGTTTTGTGTTGGGGGAATGATGTCTTTCCACCCGCGCCCGTACCCGGCCTCACCTCCGGCTTTGTAAAAGTTGCGCCGGGCAACTGGCATAGCTGCGCGCTGAATACCGCCGGAGAGGTCTATTGCTGGGGGGATAATGATTACGGCCAGTTAGGTGTCGGAGCAGGCGACCACGCCGCGCCGGTCAAGTTGTACTTCCCAGGCAAGGTTGTTGATATCGCCAGCGGCGACCGATTCTCGTGCGCTGTGCAAGAGAACGGCAGCGTCTGGTGCTGGGGAAGAGACACTAATGGACAGGTTGGCGCGGATAACCCTGGGGTAATCGAGTTCTTTCCAATCTTACTGAATGGCATTTCCTCGGCGAGGTACATTTACGCTGGTTTCCAGCACGCCTGTGCAATTACGAACAGCGATGTGATGTACTGCTGGGGGCAAAACAATTTCGCTCAGTTAGGAGCAGGAGATTTTCAAGATTCGAACACTCCGCGTCTGGCGAATATCAAGTCACTGCACCCCATTTCCGCCGATCTTGGCAATGCCCATACCTGTATTCTGGAACAGAACGGCAAAGTGTTCTGTTGGGGATCTAACATCAATGGCCAGGTGGGCGATTCCGCCCCGCTGAAATACATGATTCCCGCCACGGCGAACGGATTTGAAAGTGGAGCCTCAACTTCTCCTACTGCACTGGCGCAGGGAATGAATAACTCCTGCGCATTAAAAGCAGATGGGACAGCCTACTGTTGGGGCATGAACACTGCCGGAGAATTAGGCGGCCAGACCCTCATTTCCAGCGCGGAGCCGGTCCAGGTACAGGCCGGAACCACGCGTTTTTCCGCGATCACCGCCGGGCAATTCTTTAGCTGCGGCCTGACCACCCAAGGCGGGGTAAAATGCTGGGGGAAAGGCAGCCAGGGTCAGCTCGGCAATGACAGTAACGAACCGTCCCTGGTTCCGGTGGATGTTATCGGCCTGGGGACAGGCGCTGGTGTAACCTCGTTGATGAGTGATCGCAGTCATTCCTGCGCGCTCCTCAGCACCGGCGAGCTGCAGTGCTGGGGCGCTGGTGAGTTTATACCATTTACTTTGTTTGACAGCGGCGTTGTAGAAATTGCCTCCGGGCGAAACGAAGATGTATCTTGCGCCAGGTTCAGCAATGGTTCTGTCCAGTGCTGGACACAGACCTTTGAGCCGTTTGGAGTCAGCGGTTTCGAATCGGGCGTGCAGCAGATTTCAATGATGTTCAATAAGCTGTGCGCGCTCAAGGCCAACAGTGTAGTCTGCAATGATGATGTCACCCAGGTTCCTGGGACCACCTATACTGTTCAGAATATCCAGCGCAGCGATGTTGTCAAATTTGCCGCGGGGTGGGAACATTATTGCTATCTGGATATCAACGGCGGGGTGAAATGCGCCGGTGGCAACCAGTTCGGCCAGTTAGGAGATGGAACCACAACCAGCCATGATGTGCCCGCCACTAGCACCGGCCTTTCCACCGGGGTAACCGCGCTCTCAACCCATTGGAACCGGGTCTGCGCCGTGAAAAATGGGGCGATGTACTGCTGGGGTGATGCATCCAAAGGCGCCCTTGGCGATGGACTGCCGCTGTATCGCACCTTCCCCGTGGAAGTCGACGGGCTTCAACCCAACCCTGTGATGCGAGTGAATTACCCCACTGCGAAACCCGGCAGCAAACTGCGCATCGTGGGATCAAATTTTGCGCCCGAGGCTCGCTTTGATATCCAGGTAAATGGAAAGGTGCTGGGCCAGGTAAAGACCAATAGATATGGCATATTTATGGTGTTGATTGATACAAAATTAGCCGATGATGGCATTTACGATCTCGATGCCCTGCCGGTCGATCCTTCCACAGGCGGTTCCTCGGTTTTTTCAGCAATTCTTTCAGCAGCGCCCGCTGCTTCCGAAAAATTCACCCTCTCATCCGCGTTGCAAATCCAGCCCAAAGAAGGCAGCGCCATCATCCTAAACGTGCCATCGAGTATCGGTTTTACCGACTTCATCTTCCTGCCTTCGCTGAGTAGATGAAGGACCTCCAGATAAAAAATTAACCTCCTTTTTACCTTTTTTTGTCCCACCTTAACGGACATTCTTTGTGATCTGTTGTACAATTCCGTTACCAGGTATTCTATGGCCCACCCATTCTTCGACCCCGTCACCGAAAATTTTCGCTCCCTGTTGGATGAGCACGGTTTTAAAGTCACCTTCCAAACCTACGAACCGGAAGGCTTTGGCAGCGGCATGCTCCGCATGGAGTCCAGTGAATATTTCATTGACTTCCAGGTGGAGAACATGGGCCCCGAGCTGAGCATCTACGCCGGCAAAATCGGCCAGCAGGCCACCGACCTGGCCTGGATCTTTGCCTACCTCACTCGCTCGGTAAATCCCACCCCCAACAAGGCCGCCGCCTGGCTGTATTACTATCCTCATCTCTCCCTGCGCATCTGGGGCGAGGCCAGCATCAACTGGCAGCTCGCTCGCCTGTCCGATATCCTCCAGAGCATGTGGCCCTCCATCTTCATCTTCCTCAACATGGAAGGCCCGCGCGGCGCCGACTTCCTGGCCTTTCAGGACAAGGCCAAACGCGCCAGCGCCGAGCACGCCGCCGATGGCTACTGGCTGCCCGCCGAACAGTTGGCCGGGCGCGCGGGCTTCAACTTTGCCGCCCAGGTGGAAAAATCCTTTTCCTACTTAACCGCCTACGGCTTCAAAATCGTCCACGCCGACCCGGTCTTCGTGCGCTATGAGTCCACGGTCGCTGCCGGGCAGCCCTCCACCTACGTCAACATCTTCCACCGCCTCCGCTCCTATCAACTGGGGGTTCACACCGGGCGGGTGCAGCCCGACCCCAGCTTCGAGTTGAACTTCGACCTGGAAGAGCTGGCCACCTGGGCTGGCGTTGCCTACACCCCCACCGTTATCAACAACTCCCCCGAGCTGCCCGTGGCCCTCAACCGCATGGCACGCCTCTTCCGCCGCTGCGCCGCTCCAGCTCTGGCCAGCGACCAGCGCCTCTTTGAAGCGCTGCATGGTCGGCGCATCGATGCCGCCCGCCGCGCCAGCCGCGCCTGGGCCGAACGCAGCCGCCGCGGCGCGGCCTTGAAGAAGGCCTGATCCACTCCCGGCTCGCGCCCGATCAGCGCCTTACTCCTCACTAAGCGGCGAAGCTTTGGTGAAGGTATGATGAGCTTGTTATGCAGCAGCGTAACAGGCCTGTAAAGCGTACGGAGCGGGTCTGAACCTTATTCTGAAGATGGGTTCACATAGATACTATAATCATCAATTGTTTGAACTAGACGAAATTCTTCAAAGCTAACATTCAAAAAACCTTTCAGCGGCTTAGTCCTTGGAAGCACAACATATTTTACGATTCCTCTATCGACAGTTTCTTGAAAATCATTGTATTGGAAGACTTTTAATGGATATGCACAGCAGGTCACAATTTCATTCTGAGGGAAAATAACCCGGTCATATAAAAAGTTATTAATAAGTCGATTTGTTGTAAAAATATAAGTCCCCTCTTCGATCTCCATCTCCCCTTTCAAATACCCCATTAAATCACTGGTATAGGGATTACTCGCACTATAGGATGAATAGGCTACACTCGCATATTTATCAAAAACAAGCCGCAGTGTTATTCCACAAAATAAGAGGCATAGAACATACACCAGGGCAGGAATACCAGATAATAATCGGCTGTTTCCAGGCGCCCTATTTGGGGAAACTGCAATCCCGATCAGCAGCAGCGATAGCAGATGAGCATCGATCATGTAATGCTCTCCCGATCCATATTTAAGAACGGCGCCCAGCGAGTAAACCAAAATTACGATGAAAACAAAAAAGAGAAATGAGACCGTCGGGGCAATTTTAACTTGTTGTTTTCGGATTACAAGAAATCCTACCCCCACCCCAATGATCATTAAAAGGATGAATATCCAGCTTTGATTCAGGTAGCGCAAAAATACAGTTCGCGCCCAGTTTAAATCGATGCCATTGTTCACCCCTTCAATAGCGTTTAAATAAAACAATGTACTTGAAAAGGGAAAGAAACTGTAAAAAGGCTGAAATAGAATGGATGTAAATACCAACGAAATAAGAAAGCCCGCAATCGCGATCAGGATATCTTTCCACCTGAAATGCAGGACTTCATACCCGATGATGGCTGCGAAAATGATGAGCCCACTTTGTTTTGCCAGAAAGGTTAGCCAGCCAAAAACGCCACAAAGAAACAAAAGCCAAATGGATTTGCGATCGGTTTCTCGGCTTTGGAGATGGAGTATAAAAAACAGGCCGGTGGTCATCAAAAGTAGAGAGGACAAAACATCGGGGCGCGCTAGAAAAAACCATGGCATGGGAAGAATAAACGATAAAACAAAAATAACCGCACTGATGCTCAGGTTGAGGGAATAGACCTTTCGACTGATAAAAAACATCAGGCTCGAGAGTGTTACAGAGAAAAGCAGCGAGATATTTCGACACACTTTATAAATTTCAACAACATCCTCACCCGGCGTCAGCGAGAATGCTTTGGCGACCCCTGCGGAAAACAAATAGTACAAAGGCGTATACTGCGTGATTGCATACGGGAGGGTTTCCGGATGACTGTAAAGCGGCTTATCGGCTACCACTTGTTGAATGGAGTAAATTACATTTTCTTCCACGCCTCGATAATTACTCGTATTTGAAAAAGTGATGAGCAGCCCAAAATATAGACTGATGAAAAAAGCAACAACAAACGGAACAATGAGAAAAACCTTCTTGACTTTACTGTTCATTGGTGTTAACCCATATAGCCAGTATGGACTTTCCAAGCCGGTAGTGGATCAACCGGTCGGTTCGTTTCGAAATCGGAACGATATAACGGTCCCAAAACGCCAGTTGTTTTGCTGACGGCAAATCCTTTCTTAAAATTAATCGATTGCCAAGCGATAACAGCATTCCCATACTGTCCAGGTAAATTAACTTCCTGCATTCAAAGCGTTGCGGAGACAGTGCTTTGAGGCTTTCTTTGTTATAACGCCGGTAATGCCCGATGGTTTTATCGAATGAGGAGTACAAATATTGGTGTGCGGGGGATAAGACAATCAGAGCCCCATTCGTAGATAGATGATTTAAAGCCATTTCCACTTCCGCGCGATCATCCTCGATATGTTCAAGTACATCAATGTACAGTATCGTGTCAAAAACATCGTTTTTGGGCAGGGTACCTAATGTTCCAATCATCCATTGGTAACGATCTGGTTGATTAAGCTTATTTAATACAGATGGGAGTTGGCTCGCTAATTCCGGGTCTGGCTCTAAACACAACCATTTTTCAAATGGGGCATTTTCAAAAAGACGGGTTGAAGAACCGATTCCAGCTCCAACTTCAAGAACCCTCCCCCTGACAAACGGAAGCATGTAACTGGCAAAGTAATCCTTCCAGTGATCGACATGGCTGAAAAGATCCAGCTCATTTCCAATGTACTTAAAATTATCGACCATAAGAATAAAGCTCATTCAGTTCCAAAACGAATAGATGGTAATCTTTCTTCGGTATAAAACTAACATTATTTCTTGAACTCAGGATGATAAAGGCGAAGATCAGGGAAAGAGAGACAAACTGAATAAACATAACAAATAACAGGCCAAGGGTGTACGTTGCCCAACCAGGAATGGCAAGGGTTGTGGCAAAACGGACAAGAATCACAACGACAATTCCCAAAAACACAATCATTGCGCTGATGAAGGAAAAGATCATTGCACGGATTCCCACAATATCACTAAAAACAGATATTGAACCAAGGCCATGAATGATCAAAGAAACCAGGTTCATTTTTGATTTTCCTGCCAGCCGGTAACCTCTCTCCGTCGGAATAAAACGACTTTGGATCTTTGCCCGCTGGATACCAGAACAGAAACTGTTCCAAATCTCAGAAATCACGACCACCCGTTTCAATTGTTTTACAGGAATTAAGCTGAAATTCCCCATAAAAATATTGTTACCAGTTAGCAGCCAATAGATGATTTGATAGACTCGATAGGAAACCCGATACCAAAACTGTTCTGATCGTTTCGTGCGTTCAGCAAAAATGATACAGTCTGGTTCTTGTTTCCATTTTTCAATTAACCGGATAATATCGGTTGGTTTATCCTCCCCATCCGCATCCATTACAATAACGGCTTCCATGGAGAAGTTTTCTTCAATATAGGCTAAGCCAACCGCAATCGCGCGTTGGTGCCCTAAATTCCGCTTAAGTGTTAGAACTTCAACGCGGCGGATTGCCCGGTAACAAAGCGACTGTTTGTCAAAGGTATGTTGTCGCGTTGAGCCGTCATCGACTACAAAAATATCTGCTTCAATATCTTGATCACTCAGGGCTCTATCGATATTTTGTAAAAGCAAATCCAGACTTTCCCAGTCATTATAAACAGGAATTACGATTATGAATGGTGCCCTGGATACCAAAATATCACCTTAAATGTTGTGATATCACTGTACGTCTGTTTAATAACCGTATTTGAATAGGGTGTATTATAGCATAAAGCACCCAGCGGATAATTTGCCAGGTAGGTTCCATTGACGCTGATAGGCTGTTGCCCAAACAATGAAGCCTAAAATAAGGCCTCCTGGTTTGGTGAGCTCTGCAGCTTCAACCTTTTTCCAGGAGGCTATTCTTTCTTTTTCCTAAAACAAGCCAGGGGAAATCCGCGCCCCCCGCCGGTTACCGCAGCACCCCCCGCAGCTTTTCTCCGGTCTTCGACTCTGCCACGCTCGCGATCTGCTCCGGCGTGCCTTCTGCGATGATCTCCCCACCCGCGGCCCCGCCCTCCGGCCCCAGGTCGATCACCCAATCTGCCACCTTGATCAGTTCCAGGTTGTGCTCGATCACCACCACCGTGTTGCCCGCCTCGATCAGCCGCTGCAGCAGGAGCAGCAGGTGGGCGATATCCGCCGGGTGCAGCCCGGTGGTCGGTTCGTCCAGCAGGTACAGCGTGCGCCCGGTCGAGCGCCGCGCCAGCTCGCGGGCCAGCTTCACCCGCTGCGCTTCCCCGCCAGAGAAGGTTGACGCCGACTGCCCTAACTGCAGGTACCCCAGCCCGGTCTCCACCATCAGCCCCAGCCGCGACTTCGCCCCCGGCACCTTATCGAACAGCGCCAGCGCTTCCTCGATGGTCATATCCAGCACCTGGGCAATATCAACGCCCTGGTATTTCACCGCCAGCACTTCTTTCTTATACCGCCGCCCGCGGCACACCGGGCAGCGTACCAGCACGTCCGGCAGAAAGTGCATCTCCACCGAAAGCGTCCCCGACCCCTCACAGCGCTCGCAGCGCCCGCCGGGCACGTTGAACGAAAAGTGCTGCGCCGCCAGCCCGCGCGCCTTTGCCTCCGGCTGCGCCGCGAACACCTCGCGGATCGCCGTGAAGGCGTCGGTATAAGTCGCCGCGTTCGAGCGCGTGCTGCGCCCCAGCGGGGCCTGGTCGATGGTGATGATCTTATCCAGGTGCTCCCAGCCTTCGATTCCATCGTGGTCGCCCGGCGCGGCGGACGCGCCGTAATACTTCTGCCGCGCCGCCCGGTCGAGGATGTCGAACATCAGCGACGACTTCCCCGACCCCGACACGCCGGTCACTGCCACCAGCATCCCCGCCCGCCCGTTTTCAGCCCGCAGCGGGATGCGCGCGGTGATATTCTTCAGGTTGTGCTCGCGCGCCCCGCGGATCGTCAGGCGCCGCCCGTCCGAACGGCGCCGCCGCTCCGGCACGGCGATCTTTTCCGTCCCGCTCAGGTACCGCCCGGTGTGCGACTCCGCGCACTTTGCCACCACCTCCGGCGTGCCCTGCGCCACGACCTGCCCGCCGTTCCGCCCTGCCCCCGGGCCAAAGTCCACCACCCAGTCCGCCGACTGGATCATCTCCAGGTCGTGCTCGATCACCAGCACCGTGTTGCCCAGGTCGCGCAGCGCCTTCAGCATCCCCACCAGCCGCGGCGTATCCTTCGGGTGCAGCCCGATGGTCGGCTCGTCCAGCACGTACAGCACCCCCGTCAGCCCCGACCCCAGCAGCGCCGCCAGCCGCAGCCGCTGCGCCTCCCCCGCCGAAAGCGACGGGGTCGCCCGTTCCAGCGTCAGGTAGCCCAGCCCCACTTCCACCAGCCGGTGCACCCGCTCGCGCAGGTCCAGCACAATCGGCTCGGCGATGCTCCAATCCTCTCCCGGCAGCGCCGCCTGCAGCCCGTCCACCCACTCCGCCAGCGCCGAAAGCGGCATCTGCGAAACCGCGCCGTCGAAAGTTCCCGGCAGTTCGCCCGATTCATCCAGAAACGATGAAGAGCCGCGAACTTCCCCCGCCCCCCGCGCCGCCGCCTCCCGCGCCGCCTCCCGCGCCGCCGCCACCAACCGCCGACCGGTCACCGTCACCACCCGCGCCTCAGGCCGCAGCCGCGCCCCATGGCAGTCCGGGCAGGTCTGCTGCGAAAGATAGCGCTCGATCTTCTCCAGGTAATCCGCGTCGGTAGCGTGCTCGGCGTGCCGCCGCAGCAGGTTGGTCACTACCCCCTCGAAGAAGCCCTTGAAGACCGTCGGCGGCGGCTCCACGTTGGGGAAATGGTGGGTAAACGGCTTGCCCCGCACCCCGTACAGCAGCAAATCGCGCTGCACCTGCCCCAGCTTGCCGATCGGCAGCGCCGGGTCGAATTCAAACCCGTAATGCTTCCCCGCGTTGCGCAGCGTATCCGTGTAGCGCTGGATCGAGTAGATATCCCACACCACCACGCCCCCATCGATGATGCTTTTGCTCTCATCGAACAGGTGGTCCAGTTCGGCGGTGTACACCGTGCCCAGCCCGGTGCAGGTCGGGCAGGCCCCATCCGGCTTGTTGAACGAGAACATCGCCATATTCATCTGCAGCAGCCGCGCCCCGCAGTGCGGGCAGGCCCCCCAGCCGTTCTCCTCTCCAGAAGGCGCGCCGGTAGGCGCACCCGCCGCTGGTTCCGCCACGGCGCCGCCCGCTATGGCGCTCTCCGCCTCGGCGCCATCTGGCAGGTCCACCACCTCCGGCAGCGACGCCTCCGGCAGCCCGCCCTCATCGTCCCACAGCCCCTCGTAGGTCGCCTCATGCTCCGGCGGCACGTCTTTCCCGCAGCGCGGGCAGGGCCGGTGGCCCACTCTGGCGTACAGCACGCGCAGGTAAGTAAACACCTCCGTCGCCGTGCCCACCGTCGAGCGCGGCGAGTGGTTCGTCAGCCGCTGGTCCACGCTGATCGAGGGCGACAGCCCCGAAATGCTGTCCACCGCCGGCTTGCTCACGTGCGCCACCATCCCCAGCGACTCCATAAACTGCCGCTGGCCTTCCTGGTGCAGGCTGTCAAACGCCATCGTCGACTTCCCCGACCCCGATAAACCGCTGAACACAATCAGCTTATTCTTCGGCAGAGTAAGCGTAACATTCTTCAAATTGTGCAGCCGCGCACCGCGAATAACAATTTCGGACATATCCAGCTCCTGGTTAAACCATATTCTCAATTCGTCGTTCCGTCAATTCATTTGCCTGATCGATCGTTGTGCCAGCACAATTAAATTATATAAGGTTGGTGCGCAAGTGGAGAGTTTAAACGCGGCAAGGGAGGAAGCGAAAGGCTCCCGCCCGGCTCAATAGAACGATAATCCGCGAGATGAACAGCCGCCCGCCCGGGCTTACCGCCCGATCCGCGTTATCCGATGATCATATTCCCCCACCCACTCGATGCCCTCGACCCCCGCGAAGCGCTTCTTCATCACCTCGATCGCCTCGGGATTGTTATCCACCAGGATAAACTGCCGCCCCAGCTTCAGGCACGCCTCGCCCACTGTCCCGCTCCCAGCGAAGAAATCCATTACCACCTCGCCCGGATTCGACGAAGCCAGGATAATGCGGTGGATGATCGCCAGCGGCTTCTGCGTAGGATAGCCCGTTTTCTCCTTGCCGTTGGTAGGGACAATCGTATTCCACCACACGTCCGTGGGCAGCTTGCCGCGCGCCGCCTTCTCCGGCCCCACCAGCCCCGGCGCCATATACGGGATGCGGTCGATCGCCTCCACATTGTACGTATAATGCTGCGGGTCCTTCGCGTACCACAGGATATTATCGTGTTTGGGCGGCCACTTCTTCTTCGTCCGCGCTCCGTAGTCATACGCCCAGATAATCTCATTCAAAAACGACTCGCGCCCAAAGATCCCGTCCAGCAGCACCTTGCAGTAATGCACCTCGCGGTAGTCGATATGGAAATACAGGCTCCCGTGCGGCTTCAGCACCCGCCGCGCCTCCGCCAGCCGCGGCTCCAAAAACGCCAGGTAATCGTCAAACGCATCCACATACGACTTTGACCCCACCTTCAGCGTCTCATAGCGCTTCCCCCCAAACCCCGTGCGGTCGCCTCCGCCATCCTCCGAGCGCACCGTTTTGATCTGCGTCCGCGCCTGGGATTTGCCCGTGTTAAAGGGCGGGTCGATGTAAATTAAATCGACACTCTCCGCAGAGAGCGACTGTAAAACGGACAGGTTATCAGCGAAGTAGATGTGGTTGGGCATAGATGTATTTTAATGGATTATTCCCCACCCGCCGGGCACGCAATCGGAATCTCCTCAAACTGGTACGGCGAGCTCCCCTCTGAGTAATAACTGCGGTCCTCCAGCAGCGGATAATTCATCCCGAAGTACTGGTTGAAAATCACCCGGAAGGTATTCACCGGCGTAATCTCCGCGTACAGCGCCTGGTCGCCGTCCTCCGGCAGGTAGTACGCGTTCAAAATCTTCATCCGCTGCTGGTTCAGCAGAAAACTATGGTCCCCCTGAATAACAATCACCGGCGTAATCTTTGATTTCGCGATGATCTCTTTTACGATCTCGATGATTTTGGGATTGACAAACCGGATCTGCTCGTTATAGGCATTCATATCTTCCAGAGGCGGCCAGCGAAAACTGCCGTCCGCGTTGAAGACGTACGGCTGGTGCGTGATATAAAGATGCGCGTAAACGAACTTCTTCCTCGGGATGCTGGGCACTTCCTTCAAACGCTCCAGCGCGTATAAATTCGCCTTATACTGCCGGTATTCGCGGGTGGAAAAAACGCTGGAATCGGGGAACAGCAGCTCCAGGTAGCCGGTAGGCAGGCGCTCAAATGCCTCCGGAGTCACTGCCTGCCGGTCGAAAAGGTACATCAGCGCCGAGGTCCGCAGGAACAGGTACTGGAAATTCACCGTTTCCTGCCGGTCGAGCACCGGGATCGCCTGGTCGTTGTCGACATACACATCCGCATCCTGGATATTCAACCAGGAATACACCCCTTTGAAAGAGATAAATGCATACCCCATCGCCTCGAACTGCTTCCGCACCTGGCTGTGCTGCAGCATATCGCCCAGTTTGCCGTACTGCGTTTTCTTCTCGCTCGCGGGCTCCTGCACCCCCAGCGCATCCAGGTAATCCATATTCAGTGAAGACCCCAATGAAAACGGCGTGCGGGCATAATTGCTGTAGGCGCAGTCCTGCACCTGGAACCCCAGGTCCTCGAGTTCCTGCACAAACCCGCTGATATCCAGGCCGTGTTCCTCGCGCAGCAGATCTTCCCGCCCATAGCCGTCCAGCACGATGTAATACACGTCCCGCCCCTCCGTCCCAGACGCGTCAGCGGGCGCAGTCGCCGCCGGCTTAGGCGCGCCAGTCCACGCCTTGCGCTCCAATTCAACCAGCCCCGGGTTCAAAATATACGGCGTCGCCACCGAAACCAGCGCCAGCCCAAACAGCGCCCCGCTGGAGATATTCAAAATCAGGGTCAGCGTTTTGGGCGGCTTCCGCATCAAAAGCACCACCCCGCTGATTACCAGCAATGCAAGCGCAATCACCAGCAGGTAGCGGTGCCTGCCGATCACAAAACCAAACACGGCCTTTTTATCCAACAGCGGAAAGATGTGCCCGTACAGGTAAAACAAGAGCAGGAAGAACGATGTAAAAATACCCGCCTTATGGATATTACGGAAAATCAGCAGGCTCACCACGAAAGCCGCAACCACCAGCGCGAGCGAAAAGAAAAATACCCTGGACAGCGCGAAAACCGGTATCTGGTCAAAATTCGCATTCCATAAGAACAGCAGCGGGTAAAACCCCACCAGCAAAACATGCACAGGGACCGGGCGAATGAACGACCTTCGCGCCCCTCCTTTCGCCCGAGATTTCTTCAAAACATCTAATTCTTCCATTTTCTCCAACGAATAATTCCTTCCCTCTTTCTTTGCGCTGTCTTCACTCCACTTTTTCTCTTTCTTAGCTCTTCCTTCGTTCCCGCGCAACTCCGTTGCGTCAGCGTCTTTGCGGTTATTCTTCCTATTCCACCGGCGTCTCGCACACAATCTTCGTGATCGCGTCCTGGCGGTAGCCCTCCGGCTGTGGCTTCACCGCCGCCGCCGATAGGCTCTTGCACAGCGAGAATTTCAGATACGGATTCCCACCCAGCGCCGCGCTTGCCGCCGCCTTCGCATCCTCCTCCCGGCCCAGGTTCGCCAGCCCTTCGATGAACACCAGGTATTCATACCCGTCACCAGGCGCCAGCCCTGCCGATTTCGCCGCGTCATACAGCTCCCCGATGCGTCCCCATTCCCCCTTTTGCCTGGCGAGCGCGGCCTGCTGGTAATAGTAACACCAGCCGTGCTCCGGCTCCTGGCCAAAGATCGCCGCTGGCGGCGTAGGCGGCCCGGCGGAGGTGTCGATCAGGTCCAGGTTCGAATATTCCCCCACCTTCTGAACGATCAGCCGTTCGCTGGCCGAATAGGTTGGCATATTTCCATCGATCACATGGATGCACGCCCCGGCAGTTGGCTGGCTGATCACCAGCAGGTTTTGGTAATCTCTAGGCATGAAGATATCCCGCACATACAGCGTGGGGTAGCTCTTTTTCTCGAACACCTCCAGCACCGTATCCGTATTGAGCACCTCCGAATGGATCATCGGCGCCAGCGCGCGCTCCTGCCGGTAAATCAGGTTGACCGGCCCCCACACCTCATAATCCTGCTGGAAGCTGTACCCCTCCGGCGCCAGGCCCATCACCAGCGTATTGTCGCGGATGTCCGGGGCGCGCCAGGTAAGCTGCCACCAGAAGTTCTTCTGCAGGTCCCAGTAATAGGCCCAATCCTGCGTGTTCAACGACTGCGCAGCCACCGAAAGCCCCAGCACGGCGATCAACAGCACCCGGCGGAATTTCGGTTGGATCGCCATCGCCGCCCCCAGCAGGATGAGGATTACCCCCGCCGAAGGGTGCAGCCCGTAGCTCTTGTACGGGTCCAGCAAATCGAGCGAGCGGTTGGCCAGCACCACCGGGAAAACCGCCCCCAGCGTGATCAGGCTGCCGATCAAAATCAAAGAGCGCGGGGATGCGGAATCACCCTCGCCATCTTCACGCTTTCGGGACCAGGCTGCATACCCCATCGCGCACAGCACCACCCCCGCGGCGGTCAGCAGCGCCGCCCCAATTCTGCCAATATCCGCTTTGGCGAGCAGGTGATATGGCTGTACAAACCAGGCCAGTACCGATACGGCAAAAAAATCCTTCACCCCTTGCAGGGCCAGCCGCATCACCATATTCACCGAATCACCCTGGTACTGCGTCATCAACCCCGTCACATCGGTAGCGACGCGCGTGCTCTCAAAGATAAAGATGCGCCAGTACAGGAAGGCCAGCGCCACCGGAACATAGGGCAGGTACGCCAGGGCAGCTTTCTTCACCGCCGCCAGCGCTTTTCCCCGCTCCCCCTGCCAGGTCAGCCAGAACAGCAGCGCAACGCGCATCACCTCCAGCCCGATCATGTACTCATAAATCCATAAATAGAAGGCCGCCGACAGCATCGCCGCGCCGGTGAAGAGGACTTTCCACACCTTGCGCCCGGTCACCGCGGCCTGCAGGGTGAAAGCGATGGAAAACAGCGCCGCGCCGTACCCGATCAGGTGGTTAATCTTCGTCGCCGCATTCGGCTGCGATAAGAACCCGGGGAAGGTGATAAACAACAGCGCCGCCAAAACAAACACATTTTTCAGCTTTGGCCAGCACAACCGCAGTATCCAATAGAAAGCCAGCGCCCCCGCGATGCGCGCCGCCAGAGCCGCCAGGTGCCAGCCCACGATACTCTCGCCCAAAATACCGAACAGGCGCACATAAATGAACCCCATAAAGGGCCGGTCCGAGCTGAACAACGAGAACAGGCTGCCCGCCCCCCGCGACACACCCGACCAGATCATAAACCAGTCATCGTGGTAATAGCCCAGGCGCGGGATCAACAGCCCAAAGGTCAGCGCGGCTGTCACGCTGACCATCACAACCGCCGCTAACAACCCATTCGATGAAAACTTCTTTAGAAACGAGAGCATATTGAATGTATTCCTGGCCCCAGAAAGGATAACCAATAACCACCCCGGCGCGCCCAAACCCTGATATGGCTAGGCGCTAACCGTTTCACGTTCCGCAAAAACGCGGCGTGCGTAGAACCGAGGCGATTATATCACCAGTAAAGCGCCCCTTGCTTCCTCGCCAGCCGGTCGACATCTTCTCAATTTCACCGGCTGTAAAGTTGAACGACCGGTTTTCAAAAGTCCGCTAAGACCGGGAAGAGAAGCTTCTTAACACAAAACGAACAAGACAGCATGTGCTCGGTCAGTGTTACCACTTCGGCCATTCCAGCCCAGTCATAACCGCGGCTTTATGGAGCCTGTCTTCCGGAATCCCTTTTTGCAGCGCCCACTGCCGCCACCTGGGAAGCGCAAACGCCCACCAAAGCCAGGCCACAGCAAACCCTACCAGTAGAAAAATCCACCAGTAGCTATTGAGCATCAAACGACCCAGCCATATCGCGCCGAGCATGATGACTACAACCGGTATATTTACAAACAACTGCCCGGCAAGGATCGCGATGAGAAGCGCCATTCTGCCCGGTTCGCCTGTCTGCGGTTTTTCTATCATAGTATGTCCTTAGATTCGCAAACTTCCCCTGTTTGAAAACGGATCCGCCGGTTCAACCAATCATCCCCCCATAAACCGCTCCACCAACCTGGGCCACCAGCTTTCCTTCACGCCCCCTACACCCCCATGGTCCTGCCCCGCGATCATCTCAATCGTCACCCGCTCCCCCGCCCGCGGATACTGCTCCGCCAGCGCCGCCTGGAAGCGGAACGCCGCCTCGGGCGGCACGTGGTCATCCTTTTCCCCGCACACAAAATGGATCTCCGGCGCGTGGGCGTAATGCTCCAGGTGCGTGATCGGGTTGAACAGGTCGTAAAACTTCTGTGCGTACGCGTCCGGCGTGCCCGCGGGCAGCAGTGGGTGACCCGGCACGCGCAGATCCGTCATCCCAGGGCGCAGCCAGTCCGGCGTCGCCACCACCGCCCCCACCCGCTCGATGCGCCGGTCTATGCCCGCCGCGGCCACCGCGATATCCCCGCCCATCGAAAGCCCGCCCATGCCCACCCGCGCTTCCACGCCCAGCGTTTCCACCGCCCAATCGATCACCCGCAGCGCATCCAGCGCCGTCTGCCCGATGTTCACCCACATATACCGCCGGAAGTTGCCAAACGCCCGCTCGATGATCTGCCCCTGGTTCAGGCTGGTGCGTTCGCCGTGTTCCCAGTTGTCGAAGCTCAGGGCGACAAAGCCCGCCCGCGCCAGGTCGCTCAGGTAGGGCAGCATGCCCTCCTTATTCCCCGACAGTCCGTTCAGAAAAATCACCAGCCGTCGGCTCTGCGCCGCGCCTTCCGGCTCCACCCACACCACCGGGATATGATCGACCCGCGCCGTTTTCGCTGTTTGCTCCATTGCATCCTCCATGGTTTGCGCTGCCGTGGGGCGGGCAGCCTGCCCGTCCGGTGTTCTTACCGCACCGATACGCTGAACATGTTCAGGAACGTTTCCCCTTTTCCGCCCACCACCTCGTTGCCAAACTCCACCGAAGCCACGTACTCCTCGCCCGTAATCAGCCCTTTCTCCTTCATGTACTTCAAAAAACTCACCACGTTGATATCTCCGGTCTGCGGCTCGGTCATCACAAAGGCCACGTAATCCCAGCCGTCGCCCCAATTTTTGGCAGTGTACAGGCTGTACGGCACCCCGTCAATCTTGATCACTTCTTCCCAGTTCCCGCCGGGGCCTAGCGATCCAAAATTATCCACCCAGATCATCAGCTCGGTGGTGATCGGCGGCACGCCAAACGTATCCGGGTTATCCGTATCCGTCAGCCACACGTCGAAGGCCAGGTTGCCGCTGCCCGAAGTGGTAGTGGTGTAGTCATACGAAACCACCAGCTCGTTCAGGCCGTTCACCTGCCGGGGCAAATCCGGCGTAGTAGAGGTCCCGCCCGGCTTCTGCCCGTAAATCACCTCCGGGTAAGCCTTCACGTTGCTGCCCGAAGCCGGCCAATCCCACTTCCAGCGCGCTGCTGCCGTCCCGTCGGCATTCGCCTTCAACCCAATGCACTGGCTCCAGCCCGTCAGATCGCCCTTGCCCCAGGTGTTATTCTCCACCCGGAAACTGCCGTCATCCAGCACAGCCTGGTCCTCGCAGTTCAACTCCACCGCGCTGGCCGCCGCGCTCGCCGGAACCGCGGTCTCCGTAGGCGGCGCCATCGTTTCGGTCGGCGCGGGCAGCGCCACCGTCGCCGTGCTTTGCGGCGCCACTGTCGTCCGAACGCACCCCGCCAGCAGCAGGCAAATCACCAAGACCTCAAAGGTCTTCCAGACCTTTGAGGTCTTCATTTGCGTCTTCATCCGCTTCTTCTTCATCGCATCCCTCTCTTCTTCATATAAAATTCCCACAATAAATACGCCCCCAGCGGCAGCCCCCCAATCAGCACCCATCCGACCCAATCCGTCTCCTCTTCCTCGGGCGCGCTCTCCTCCGACCCCAACATTGGCACGTACAGCGCGCGCATCGTCGCCGTGGCGGAAACCGTCGCCGTGGCGGAAACCGTCGCCGTAGCCATCTCGGTTGCCTCAAGCGTGAGGTTCGTGGTTGGCGTCGGTTCCTGCGTTTGCGCCTGGAAAAACGCGCCACCCACCCGCGATGCATTCGATTGAGACCGCGCTGCGCCCTGTGCGGGGCGGGCCAGCCACGCCGCGCAAATCACTACAGCCATTATAAGAATGCGAACCGCTACCGTTGAAAAACGCCTGTCCATCATCCATTTCCTCATTTGATTCAACTTCGACCCAGGGCCGGGAGTAAAAAATCGACCTTTCTATTATAAAGTGTAAAGCTCCAATCGGCGTAATCAGCGATGGAAGCCCCTTTTCTGCCAGAATCTTTTCTTCTTCACAGCTTTATCCTCTCTTTTCGAGTATTTTCACGTGTTTCGTGGCTCTTTTTCCTGTACACTATGACTCAAATGCGCCATCCCACAGGCTTCCTGCTCCTCCTCACCGCCCTCCTCGCCGCCTGCGCCCCTGCCGCGCCCCCCGTAAATGGCTGCCCCGAAATTTCCCGCGCCCTCGCTTTCCTCGACGCCCGCCGCAGCCCCGCCCTCGGCCTGCTCAACGAGGCCCCCACCGCCGCCCCCAACACCTACTGGCTGACCAACGACAACGCCCTGGCCGCCTACGCCTACCAGCGCGTGGGCCGCCCCGCCGCCAGCGCCGAGATCACAGCCGCCATTCTCCGCTATGGTCAACCCACCAGCGGCCTGATCGAAGTGCTGTGGGGCGAAGAGATCGAGTTTCCCCCCGCCGCCGCCGAAACCATCAACCTGGCCCGCGCCGGGGAAAATCAGATCCGCCAGGAACAGCACACCTCCGGCCCGCGCTTCGAGGATTGGGCCGAATACGCTGACCTGGCATTTTACGGCGCGCTGAATGCCTTCCACCAGGGCCGCGCCGCCGAAGCGCGGGAAATCTACGCCGCCGCCATGTCCCTCTACAACGGCGCCGGGTTCCGCGATAAAGCCTTCACAGCCGAGGCCGGGTATGAAACCTACAAACTGGCCCTGGCCCTCTACGCGGGTGCGCAAATCCGCGCCAAAAACCCGCCTGGCAGCGCCGCCGCCGCCGAAATCCGCGCTGCCCTGCTCGCCATGCAGCGCCCCGACGGCGGATTCACCACCCACTACCGCGACCTCACTCACCCCACCGGCGACGCCAACACCGAAACGACCGCTCTGGCCCTGCTGGCGCTGCTGGAGGGCTGTCAATAGTTCACGGTCCCTTCCACGCCACCAGCAGGAACGCGCCCCCACCTACTTTTCCGCCGTCATCAAAAACAGCGGGAAGTGCCGTATCTCATTTCCCACCCTGCGCGGCGTCTGGTAAACCGTCTCGAACGCCACATTGCGGAAGCCCGCCTTTTCCGCCATGCGCCCCAGCGCCGCCCGCTCAAAGCCCTTATGCCCGTCAAAGTCCGGCCCGTGGAACGAGCCATCCTCCGCGTCCAGGTCGGCGATGCACAGGTACCCCGGCGCTTCCAGCAGCCCGTAAAATCCCCGCAGCACCCTTTCCACGTCCGGGATGTGGTGCAGCGTCATCAGCGTGTACACCAACCGCACGCCCAGCCCCGGCGGCGGATCGCTGCTCAAGTCCAGCAGCAGCGTGCGCATATTGGCCATGCCCCCCGCCGCGATCTTCTGTTCCGCCACCGCCAGCATCCCCTGCGAATTATCCGCCAGCGTGATTTGCCCCAAATACGGCTGGAGCGCGAAGCTCAACAGCCCCGTCCCGCAGCCGTACTCCAAAGCCGCCATCCCCGCGCTCACCGGCACCCGCTCGCGGATCGCCGCCGCCACTGCCCGCGCCCGGTCCGCCCGGTACGCGTTCTCGTCCCACGTCGCCGCGGCCTGATCAAATTCTGTCATGCGTTCCTCGTTTCTTCGTTGTCTATTGTCTTTTTGCCGGTCGTAATGCGCCTCAGGCGGGCGCGCCCGGCAGGCTACGCCATCCGCTTGGCTTTGCCCGGGTGGCAGATGCCGATGTTCTGGCCCTTGAAGTTCAGGCGGAATGGGAAAATATCCAGCCCTTTCAGCACCGCGTAGTCCGCCAGGGCCTCGATCCAGTGCACGCCCAGGCGCGGGAAGAACGGCTCGTCGATCACGCAGCAGGGGAACAGCACGAACCCGCAGCCAAATTTCCCCGCCGCGTCGATGATCTTCGCGTTGCTGGCGTGCGCGTGCATGCCGATCAGCAGGTCAAAATCCGCGCCCATCTCCGTCTCAAACGGCGCGCTGATGCGCGGCACAACCGCGGTTGGCGGGATTTTTACCCGCGTGCCCGCGGCGATATCTTTGTATTTATCCGGCAGGGGCTGGTGGAACGGGTCCACCACCGTCGCCTGCCAGCCGGCGCGCATCAGCAGGTAGCTGAGCAGCCCCTTCCCGCCGCCCACATCTAAGGCGCGGCAGGGCTCGAAATGCTGCACCAGCCAGCGCGCCAGTAACTGCGCGCGGAACTTCTTCATCCGCAGCGTCTTGGAGGTATCCATCACCACCGGGATGGGCTGGCTCGCCAGGCTGGTGATTTCCAGCGCCTCATCCTCTGCCCTGCACGAGGGTTCCGATACGCCAGACTCTGGCAAGCCAGTCTCTGGCGCCTCCTCTGCCCGCGCCATCCGCTCCAGGCTGCGGAAAATTTTATCCGAACGTGCCTTGCCGGTCTTCTTCGACATGCCCGTATTATAACGAACACCGCCCATATTCCCGGAGCATTTTCCCGGGGCGTTTTCCCAGGGCGTTTTCCCGGAACATTTTCCCGGGACGTTTTCCCGTCACATTCCCCCACTGATCCGCATAAACAATTACAATAACCCAATCCCCATTCCCTAATCCCCAATCCCTGATTGACTGATTGACAACTACTCCCATGCATCCCACCTACCTTCCCACCCTCAACGCCCTCCTTCCTTGGGCCCAATCCGACCCCCGTATCCGGGGCATCGTCCTCATTGGTTCGCAGGCCCGCGCCACCCTCGCCTCCGACGCCTACTCCGACCTCGACCTGATGGTCTTCGTCAGCGACCCGCAGGCCGTGATGGAAGATGAATCCTGGTTCGGGCGCTTTGGCGACGTGGTCTGCCACTTCAACGAAGTCGTCCCCCTCAACTTCACCAACTGGAGCTGGCGCGTCAAGCGCATCCTCTACACCGACCACCGCGACATCGACTTCTCCATCCTGCCCAACGACAACCTGGATGAAGTGCTCGAAGTGAACAAGGACATCCTCTCCAAAGGCTGGCGCGTGCTCTACGATCCCTGCGGCGATCTGCTGGAAAATAAGCTGCGCGCCCTCATCCCTGATGGCTATGCGCAGCCCGCCTTTATCCCCGCCGAAATCGACCTGCGCATGGCGGCCAGCGAGATCATCTACCACGTGATCTGGGCCTTTAAGAAAATCAAGCGCGGTGAGCTGTGGATCGCCACCGGCTGCATCAACACCCACATGCGCGACCTGCTTCTCCAGCTCATCGAGGCCCACAACCGGTTCGTCGGCCAGCAAACCGATTTCCTCCAATATTCCGGGCGCTTCCTCGAACAGCGCACCGACCCGCGCATCCTCGCCCAACTAGAAGGCTGCTTCACCCCCTACGATCGCCCCTCCGCCGTCACCACCCTGGGCCGCTACCTGGACCTCACCCGCTTCCTCTGGCACGCCATCTGCGAAAAGAACGCCTGGCCCTTCGACCCCGCCCCATTCGACGGCATCAAAACCATCTATGACCAGATGAAAGCCAATGAGTCATAACTCCCCTATCTTTTCTTACTTCTTCCCAAATCCCTGATGACTGATCCCTGATCACTGATCTCTAATCCCTGATCACTAATCCCTAATCACTGATTGACTATTCCCCTCGCTTCCCTCAACCACGCCTTGCCCTGCGCCATTATCAACCCCACGTCCGAGCTGAGCAGGATATACTGCATCCCCTTATCCATCCACCGCCGCGCCTGTACCGCGTTCGGGGCAATCGTCCCTACCGCCTTGCCCGCCGCGCGGCTCTTCTCGATAATCAAATCGATCGCCGCCAGCATCTTGGGATGCTCCACCTGTCCGATCACCCCCAGCCCCTGCGACAGGTCGTACGGGCCGATAAAGATCACATCCAACTGCTCCACTTCCAGGATTTCGTCCAGGTTCTCCACCCCCTCCGCCGTCTCGCACTGGCCCACCACGATCGTCTGCGCGTTCGCCATCACCGGGTACTGCTCCGCGTTCATCGCCCCATAGCCCGCCGCCCGCACCGAAGCCCCAAACCCGCGCTTGCCCAGCGGAAAATACTTCACCGACTCCACCAGCGCCACCGCCTCCGCCTTACTGCTCATCTGCGGGCACTGCACCCCCAGCGCCCCCGCGTCCAGCGCGTACAGAATGTCCTCCGGCTGGTTGGCGCGCACCCGTACCAGCGCCGGCAGGTCATACGCCTCCGCCGCGCGCAGCATATTCGTGGTCTGCTCGATCGTCATCCCGATATGCTCGGTGTCGATCGTGACAAAATCAAACCCGGCCAGCGCCGCCGCCTCCACCACCGCCGGGTCCGTCGTCTTCAGGAACGTGCCCAGCAGGCTCTCGCCCTGCTTGATGCGCTGCTTCATCTTGTTCACGCGGATCATTTTATGGATCTCCTTTGGTGAAACTGTCAATGGAGATGATTATAGCTATAATCATTCTATATCACGCACAAAACCACGCCCGGGAATACGTTTTTATGCAAACTGGCAGCAAACATCAAAATTTTCTCGACCACGGAAAAGGTATCTTGAAAACCCTGAGCCTTTTCTTCCTCATGGCTGTACTTTCCGCCTGTGGTTCAGTTACCGCAGTACCGACACATACCCCTGCTGCTGTTCTGACGGCTGCCCCAGCCCCAACGCAGTCCCCTACCCGTCGCCAATCCGCGACGTTCCTTCCCACGCCGTCGCCCACCATCCGGCCCACCGCAACCGCCACGATCGAACCAACCTGGGAGCCCCTTCCAACCAGCACCTTGCTGGTTCCCACGCCTGTCACCGGGAATGGCTATCAGTTGACGAACTGGACGCCGGATAAAGCCGTCCAATTGATCGAGACATTGAAAAATTATCCAGAGACTCTGCATTTAAGAGACCGGGGCTATCTGGATAGTCTATATTACGTCGCGTTTCAGTATGAGGGTCTGGCTGAATTAGAAAGCGCGCTGCGTTTTCCACAGGCGCAACAGGCAAAGAAATGGCAGTTTGATGGCGCTTATAACCAGTTTCAATCCAGCAGCGAGGATATCACCCAATTATATGCAGGCCTGATTGCCAACGCCTTGAACCAGAAAGAAACCACCTTACAGGATTTTGAAACCTGGTTCGCAAAAACAATACCCTTCCGGTTGAATATGTATGAGACGAAGCCTCCAAAAGGGTACCAGCAGAGTATTATTCTTTACCTCTATAAGGATTCATACTTAGACGATTTCGCCGGTGGCTTCGCCATCTGGATTTTGCAAAAAGGTGGAACTTTTTCCAGCTATCCCCTGGAAAACGCATGGGAAATTGCTTATGGAGATGGCTACAGCTCAGTTGGGGTGGTCGATCTAAGCGGGGATGGAATCGCGGAAGTCATCATCCAGAACTCCGATTGGGGCTCGTTTGGTATGCACACCGGCGAGATAACAATGTACCGTCTGGATCAGGTACCACCACAAAAATTCTCCTTTGATGCGCCGCCCCCCGATCCAGAGATTGCGGAATGGTCCTTTGACCAGAGTCAGCCTGTACCAACCATAATCTTTCAAGTACCTGTGAGCACCGACTCCACCATGGGATGCGGCTTCTTGAAAGCAGGCTGGCAGTATCAATGGAAAAATGATGGACTGAAGTTTACCGGCTTTGTACCGCCGCCAATGGAAGAAATGGAGCAGAGGCCAGAATGCACCCGCCTGATGATTTCATCGCTCGGCTCTGCGTATTATCTAAAAAACGGCCCAGTGCTTGAAACCTACAAACAACTGCTGGACCTACCATTCCTCGCAAAAGTTAATGTGTACGGAGAACCCTGGTTGATCGAAAATGAGCGATTCAACCTGGCCCGTTTCTTGACGAACATTGGCGATGATGCTGGGGCGGCCGAACAAATCCAGATGATCAATGCCAGCACCGAACCTTCCGTTATGGAATGGCGCGAGCAGGCACCGGCGTACCTGGCAGCCCGTAATGATCCGCAAGCATTACTCCAGTTGTGCCTGACCTATGAGAAATGCTTCGTTCAATGGGCTGAAAAGTTTACGCTGGTTCCGTCCAGCCGGTTTTCTGAGATTGAAACACTCTATCCGCAAATGGGCATCCATTTTCATTTATCTGGCAGTTACGACTTTGACCAGGATGGACAAGCGGAAAAATGGCTGCTGTTCCGCAGTAGCTATGGATGCGGAAACAGTTTTTATATACTTGCAAAGAACAACGACCGGATCTACAGCCGAAAAGCAGCAGATCTCTGTTTGCCGAATGAAGTACAGGAGGATGAAAAAATCAATATTCGTCCCCTGGCGTCCATTGGCGGCCTGCCTGCCTATGAGGTTTTCGTTGTTGGGCAGGAGCAGGACGCCGAAAAATTCCTGTACTGGCCTATGGATCAACCAGACCCAACCATCAATTCGAGACGCGCCCGCCAGATGATCAACGTAATCCAAAATCAAATGGTGCTGGGCCAAATTTCACCCGCTGAAGCGCAGAGTCAGCTAAAGAATCTTCAAAATCTTCCCCTCCAACCGGACTACGAATCGCCATTTATTCAGGCACAGCTGCTCTACTTGCTTGGGCTAACGCAAGAGTTGAATGGAGAGCGCGCTCAGGCTGCGCGTACGTACCTGGAACTCTGGCAAACCTACCCACATATTCCCTACGCGATCATGGCATACGCAAAGCTTGAACCCACCCATTAATAGGCCCCCCTTATGAACCTCGCCTTCCTCGCCTCGCACAACGGCAGCAACATGCAGGCCGTCATCGACGCCTATAAATCTGGCGATCTTCTCGCCATACCCTGCCTCGTGATCAGCAACAACAGCGACTCCGGCGCCATGGCCCGCGCCCGGCAGGAAGCCATCCCCGCCGTCCACCTCAGCGCCCACACCCACCCCGACCCCGCCGCCCTCGACCTCGCCATGCTCCAGGCCCTCACCGATCACCACGCCGACTGGATCGTCCTGGCCGGGTACATGAAAAAGCTCGGCCCGCGCGTCCTCGCCGCCTACCGCGGGCGCATCCTCAACATCCACCCCGCCCTGCTGCCCAAATACGGCGGGCAGGGCATGTACGGTCACCGCGTCCACGAAGCGGTCCTCAACGCCGGGGAGAAAGAAACCGGCGTCACCATCCACCTCGTCGACGAACAATACGACCACGGCAAAATTATCGCCCAGTGCCGCGTGCCCGTCGAGCCCGGCGACACCGTCGAAACCCTCGCCGCCCGCGTCCTCGAGCGCGAGCACACCTTCCTGGTCGAAACCCTGCGCCGGATCGCGCAGGATTACCCCTCCTCCTGACCGCTGACCAGCACGCGCCGCACCCAATAGAACATCCCCGCGAAAACCACCAGCGTCACCCCTATCGCGAGAACCTGCGCCGTGGTATAGCCGGTGATCGCCCCCAGCGCCCATTCCAGGAAGAAGAACACCGGTATCGCCAGCACGGCGAAGACCCCCGCCAGCGCCAGCAGCCCGGCCTTACGCTGCGCGCCTCTTCCAATAACAGCAGTCACCAGCAGCACGATCAGCATGATCAACAGCGCCAGCACAGCCAATGAATGCACGATGGAAACTGCCATGCTGTTGGGGGCTCCCAGCACCAGCGCCGGAACCGCCAGCAGCCAGGCCAGCACGAACAGCGCCGGAGGCAGCGCCCAGGCAGGGTTCCTGCGCTTCCCATTCTCCCCAACCGGTGCGTACGCGCGCCCCAATATACTGAAAATCGTATAGGCCAGCAGGCTGGCCACCCCCGCCGTGATGAACTCGCAGCCAATCACCCCGAAGGCGTGCTCCAGGCTGCTGCTTTGCATGGATACCGGTTTCACCGCACCCACGCCCATGCGCTGCCACCCCTCACCGGGCCGCCGGACCAAAACGCCCTGGTTGCCTGCCGACGCCACCACCGTTGTGCTGCCTGGTTTCGATAGGATCACCAAGTCATCGAAGCGCTGCTCAGGCCTTGCCTTGCAGGAATCCCGGATGCCCACCCGCGCCTGGAATTCTCCCCGCCCCGGCGGGTACTGCCAGCTCGTCTGCCATGTTTGCCCGCCGTCGCTCGATTCCTCGATGCCCGCCCCTCCGCTCACGCGGTAGCAAATCTGCGGGTCCGCTGGGTCGCACTGCGTGATCGGCAGCTTTGGCGCGGGCGCTTTAAATGCCTCAACCAGCGCTTCAGCAGGCTGCTCAACCGGGCTCCAGGCATTCCCATCCCCGCTGAACGCATACAGCGTGAGACGATCCGCGTTGAACGGATAGCCTGCGTTTGCATAAACACGCCCCTCCTGCACCACCAATCGCGACACTTCCGGCGGCAGCGGGCACGGCGATGTCGCCAGCGCGGCCAGCGAGCCCAACGCCATCACCGCGTAGGCCAGTTTGCCCGGTTGGGCCGTTCCGCGTTCATCGCGCATACCTTGAACATGCAGTTTCTTCCAGAACAGCCAGGCCGCGGGCAGTACCGCCATCGCGATCAGGTCGGTCGGGTCCAGCACAAAGCGTACGCTCGGCCCCAGCGCCCGGCTCACCAGTCCGGTGAAAGCCGCGTTGGCCTCCGGCAGCGTCTTGATCGCCGCGAACACCAGCCCGGTCAGCGCCAGCCCCCAGCGCAGGGCGCGATCCTCGTCGCGCGCCACACGGTGCAGCGCCAGCGCCAGCAGAAACGGGAAGAAGAACAGCCCGGCAAAGTCACTCAGCTTGCCGGTCAGCCACGAGGGGCTGTACGCCTTCAGCAGGTGATCGTTGACCAGCAGCAGCACAATGCTGCCAATCATCAGCGGGTGGCGAAATGCGTGGGTGAGGCTTGCGGGTTTTATGTTCATATTTTGATGATAATCGGGGCAGGTTTCAGGCGCTTGATACGCGGATGACATTCTTCTGAAATCCCTTAATGATTATATATCAGGCGGAGAATGAGACCCGGTTCCATTGATTATCGTAGGGCGCCTTGCGAGTCACCTTCCCCCATACCCATCCCTAACCCAACTTTTACCGTCAATTTAGCCCAAGTTTATGGCTATATAATTTTGAGCGTTTAGAATAAAATTATTAGGGGGGTGCCGTCCGGGGGCGGTAACACAAGGTTGCGAGGAAGAGCCATTTTGAAACTCCTTTTCTACTCCCTACCTGATGCCCGGCAAATTGCACGGCAGGCGCTCGACTGGGGCCGGTCGCTTCTCCAGCGCTGGCTGGCGAAGCTGCGCGGGATACGGCAGGCCGCCGCAATCCGCTTGTGGAACTGGACGCTGCGCGCCGCGGCCATCCTGATTGTCTCCGTCTTTGTCTTCATTTTCTATTCCCGCCTTTCCTGCGCTCGCCTTCAACGCGCTATCCGCGCCGCCTGCCGCAGCGGGCTATTTGCCGCGCGCTGGCTGATCGACCGTCTCAGCGCGCTGGCAGCGCGCATTGCCGTACAGACCTCCATCGCCCTGCTGGTCGCTGCGGTTGCGTTTGCCTTCTATGCCGTGCTGTTTGGCGCTCGCTGTTTGCGTTTCCTGCGTGCGCGGCTCGATGCCTTGCGCGGCGCCCTGCGCCGGGCGGGTCCGGCGCTGGTCCATGGGCTCCACGCGCTCAAAGACCCTTCCACCAGATATCGCTTGCAGGAATACCTCCGCCGCCGCTGGAAGTCGCTGCTGGCCTTCGCCGATCGCGCTCGCGCCGCCCTGCTCTCTCCGCCGCCGCCTTCGATTAAGAGCCTGGGCCGCCTGCCCCAACTGCTGCTGATGGTGGCGGCCTTCAGCCTGGTGCTGCTGAGCCCCACGCAGGGCAAAATGTCCGTGCCCAACTTCGTTCTCTCCGCGGATAATATGGCAGCCCCCGAGTCCTACGGCG
>CAYTHO010000079.1:5947-27835 GCA_964437595.1 uncultured Anaerolineaceae bacterium | reverse complement strand
TTTAGCCAGCCCCAAATCAGCATCTGCCTCTTGACTTTTATCACAGTTGCTACAATAACAATCCCCCATATTTTTGGATGTATCGTGATGATGTGTAACGCTATAATAAATTATCCTATGAACACTCCCACTTCCCCCACCCCGCCGGTAAAACCCCTGCCCTTCTGGCAGGCGCTGCTCTTCTTCGCCATCCCCGCGCTGGCCATGATATTGGCTGTGTATTGGGTTCTGCCCAGTCTGGCTGCCCACGGCCTGCCCGTATTCACTGCCTATATGGTCGCCGGGCTCATCACGCTGGTGCTCATGCTGACCGCCGCGCTGGTGGCCTACCGCCTGGAAGGGCGCCCATTCACATGGGCCGCCTTCGCCGATCGCTTCCGCCTGCGCCCCATGACCGGCAAAGACTGGCTCTGGACCCTGGTCGGGTCGCTGCTGGCAATGGCGGGGCTTGTCCTGTTCATGGGGATCGCCCGGGCGCTGGTCGCCAGCGGGTTCATCCCCCTGCCCGCCGATATCCCCGCACCCATCGACCCGCGCCTGCCCGCCAACGACCTCAACGTTCTCCTGGCCATGTTTGGCCCCAACGCCGTCGGCAACTGGGGCCTGGTGGCGCTGGCCGTGGCGCTGGTGTTCTTCAATATTATCGGCGAGGAATTCTGGTGGCGCGGCTACATCCTCCCCCGCCAGCAGCTCGTCCATGGCCGCTGGACATGGCTCATCCACGGCATCCTCTGGACGCTCTTCCACGCCTTCAAATATTGGGACTGGCTGGCCCTGCTGCCCGTCTGCCTGATCCTCTCCTACATCGCCCAGAAGCGCCAGAACACCTGGCCCGGCATCATCATCCACTTCGTGGTCAACGGCTCCACCATCTTTTTGGTGCTGGCTGTCGTATTGGGGGTGTTGGGGAAATAAAAGTGTGGCGTGATAAACCGCTGGAGCGGTTTATCACGCCACGCCTCTTTTCTTACGGCGCCCAGTCGTACAGGTTGCCCTGGATATGCGGCAGCGCGATGATCTCGCACGTGCGCACGTTCACCAGCGCCCCAACGGTTGAGCCAGAGTCCGTGGCCGATACCGCCGCCAGCAGCCACTGCCCGTCCGGGCTCCACAGCGGGTTCAGCACCCACAGGTTCCCGCTGGCCAGGTCCCACCGGTTCGCGCCGTCCCGCTCGCTGATCTCCACCTGCCAGCGCTCGCCAAAGGCGATTTTCTCCAGCGCCATATACCGCCCGTCTGGTGAGAAGGACGCGATGTTCTCATTCGAGTACACTGTGCTCTCGCCGGTAGTCAGGTCCAGGCGGTACACGGTGGACTCATACACGCGGCCCGGCACGCTGTACAGGAAGCTGCCGTCCTCCAGCCAGCCCACCGGCCACTCCTGCACCCCGCCGAACGTGAGCTGGCGCAGGCCGGAGCCGTCTGGATGGATGAGGAAAAGTTCGTACAGCCCCATGCCGCGGTTGAAAACCATCTGCTGCCCGTCTGGCGACCAGACCGGGTTGAAGTCGCCCCGCCCGGTGCCGGGCACCTGCACCGCCTCGCCCGTCGCCAGGTCCATGATCCAGATGCCTTCATCCTGCTTTGAATAGGCCAGCTTCGCGCCGTCTGGCGAAAACGACCCTTCCCCCGCCCCTGCGATCACCTGCCGGGTCGACCCGTCCAGCGCCGTAATTGCCACCTCCCAATCGCCGTTCGGGTTGTCCGCTTTCGTCGGCCCGTACGTGATCACCCTGCCGCCCAGCCCTTCTGGCAGGGCAGCCGCCCGGTTTGCCAGCGCGGCCTGCCAGGTTTCCACGGTCAGGCAGGCCCCCGCCGGGGTGGGCAGGCGCGTCGCCGATACCGCCGGTGGAGTCCACTGCACCTGCATCGGCTGCCCGTGTTCAACGATGATCGAATGGATCGAAATGGTCACCGGCCCGGCGGGCAGGCCGTCCGCGTAATTCAGGCCGCAGCCGAAAGCGTAGGTGTTCTCGCCCAGCTTGCCGTCCGCGCTCTCATATCCGCTGACCACCGGATGCGCGTCATCCGCGCAGCTCGCGCTGATGATGCCGGTATCGGAAGTCATCGCGAACTCGTAGCCATTCTCGGAGGCCCACACCGTGTTCACCACCAGCCGGCGCTCGCCCACCGCCACCTCCAGGTTCGGCTCCCATTCCTTCCCCGCCCCGGTAACCGCCTCGGTTCCAACCGCGGCATCACTCGTAGGGGCATCCGCTGTAGGGGTGCCCGCTGTAGGGGCGGCTCGCGTCCCGCCTTCCAGCGTAGCGGAAGGCGCGCCCTCCCCCTCGCCGCCCGCTCCATTACCGCCCTCCCCCATACCGGGATCAAAGGTAAACCGGGCGTCCGCCGGCAGTTGAACCGCAGCCGACCGCAGCACCAGCGTCAGCGGGCCAGGCGACTGCACCGGCGCGGTCTGGATGGCGAAAACGGTCTGGCGCTGGTCCCAATTCACGCCGGTCCCTTCCTCATCACGCACCTCGTACAGCATCTCCGCCCCGCTGGCATCCAGCAGGCGCACGCTGTCCACTGGGTCGCCGATATCCACCGACTCGAACGGGCTGTCTTCCCAGTGCAGCGTGGCAAACAGCAGGTAGCCGTCGCCCATTTCCACCGCGCGGTCCAGCGTCAGCCGCATCGCGGGCTCCGCCGGGGCCGCCGTTGGAATCTCCGCCGGGGCGCCTGTCGGGCCGTTCGCCGTAGGGGCGGCTCGCGTCCCGCCTTCCAGCGTAGCGGAAGGCGCGCCCTCCCCCTCGCCGCCCGCCAGGGTCGCGGTCGGAATTTCGATCACCGGGAAGGCCGTCATATCCGGCGGCGCGGGCACAAAGCGCAGCGGAATTTCCCAGTTCTCCGGCGCCCCGCCGGGCCGCGTTCCATTCAAGCAGGGGATCACCAGCCGCGCCTCGTTCACCTTATCCGGCAGCGGCGCAAAGGTCAGGCGGTGCTGGTAGCCGGTGCCCCAGGTTTGCCCGTTCACCGAAGTCGCCAGCAGCGCGGAGCCATCCGGCAGGCGCAGCGCCGCCGTATATTCACAGCGCGGCGTCTTTGGCTGCGTCACCACCGCGTCGTTGGGGATGCCCTCCACGGTGTACACCAGCGCGGCGCGCTCGCGGTTGGCGATCACCTGCTCAACCACCACCGTGACCCCCTCGCGCGTCACGGATACCGGTTCGGGCAGCGCGCGCACCTGCCCTTCGCGCACCAGGCCCACCCCCGGCACGTAGCCGAACCAGCGTTGAATCGCCGCTGAAACAGCGGGCACAGTATAGAACAATACAACCAGCGCAATCACTATCAACAGGACTGCGGTGAAGAGTTTGAGCTTGGGATGCATTCGAAATCCTTTTCGTTTCTCGATTCGAGCCAGGATATTCGGAGCCAGATCGAGTCCCTTGGGGACCTGATCGCCAGCCACAGCGTCCAGAATTTGGGAAGAGCGTGTCTTGTTCATTCCTCGCTCCTTTGCCACCCGAGGATGGCGCGCAGCCGTTTGCGTGCAGAATGCAGCAGCCATTTCACGGTAAACGGCGTCACGTCTAACGCCTGGCTCATCTCGCTTTCAGACATTTCCAGGTAGTAGCGCTGCACCACCGCGGCCCGCTGGCGGGGCGATAAATCCCCCAGGGCCTGGTGGATCTCGCGCTTCAACAGCGCCAGCTCCACCTGTTCCTCCACCGTTTCCGCGCGGGCCAGCAGGCGTTCGATCCTCTGCATCGCCAGCTCGTCGTCCGGCGGGTCTGCCAGGCGGTTTTCGCGCTCCACCGCATTCAACGCGGCGTTCACCACGCTGCGCAGGAAATACGGCTCAAATGGGCGGCCTTCATCAAATTGGTGGGCGCGCTCGTAGAAGCGCACAAAGGCTTCCTGAACCACGTCTTCAGCCAGCGGCTCGTTGTGGGTTACCAGGGTTGCCGTCCGGAGGGCTTTCTCCTGGTAGCAGGCGATCAAGCGTTCCAGCCCGCCAATATCGCCGTTTTTCAGGCGGCGAATGGCTTGCGCATCATCCATGTCTGGCTCCAACAATTGGTTTGCGCGGCACGCGGTTGCGCCGGACGAATCGACTCGGGCATGCTCCAGCCCCGGCGTGCTCCGCGTTTCGCACTATATATACAGGCAGCTTCGCCTATCCGATAGCGCTCATGCAAAGGAATGCACGCAAGGTATTTTATCGCGAGTTGCTGCCCGCGCGCGCCTTTCCCCCACTTTGCCGCGCCTTTCGCAATGGACCGGCGGCGGTTTCGCGCTGCCTATTGAGTCATTCAAGCATCAAAAACCGGAGCCGCGCGGCCCCAAATGGAAACCCTAACTCCCGCGCAGCACGGTCCAAGGGCCTCCCAACTGCCAAAATCAGCCCATTTTTGCGCGTCTTAGCGCGCTTTCCGCGCGTTATCACGCGTTTTCACGCCCGTTTTGCCCGCCTACGCGCGTTTTCGTGGCTACACGAAAACGCCCGATTCTCTTTTTGACCGATTATGAGGGGATTCAACCCTACCGCCCGGACTTTTTTATTCCCTTTATTACCTGCATTTTCGGAAGAAAGAATTCGGGTAATTTTTAAAGAAATAATGGTCTCTATACGAAATCGCCGTTTAAACGTTATATACGCTCTGGTATTTCTGGCGGGCTGGGCTAAAATCGAAACATAGTATGTATGAGATCCCGCTCTTCCCGCTCAACACCGTCCTGTTCCCCGGCATGCCCGTGCGCCTGCACATCTTCGAGGAGCGCTATTTGCTCATGCTCAAGAAGGTGCTGGAGACCAACCGCACCTTTGGCATCTGCCTGATTAAAAAAGGCGCCGAGGCGCTGGGCCCCCTGCCCCAGCCGTACGAAACCGGCTGCACCGCGCGGGTGGTCGAGGTGGAACAGGCCGAGAACGGCGCCTACAACATCACCGCCGTGGGCGACGAGCGCTTTCACATCCTCCAATCCAGCACAGTTCAGCCCTACCTGACCGGCATTGTCGAGAGCGTGCCGCTCCAGTCGCATCACACGCTGGACGTGGTGCGCGGCGCGCGGCTGCTGCGCGCCCGGCTGGTGCGCTACCTGGCCCTGCTGGCCCAGCACGCCGGCGACGATAAAACCGGGCTGGAGATGGACGTCGACCTCACCGGCCTGCAGCTCCCCGACGACCCGCTGATGCTCATCTACCTGTCCGCCGCCCTGCTCCAGATCCCCCCCGTGGAGAAGCAGCCCCTGCTCGAGGCCGACACCGCCAGCCAACTGCTGGTGAAAGTGCAGGCCCTCCTCCGCCGCGAGCTCGCCATCCTGCCCCCCATGTTCGCCGTCAACGAAGACCAGGCCCGCGCCTCCGCCTGGGCCAACTGATCGTGGCTACACGAAAAGGGCCGTTTTTCTTGGGTTGGGGAGCGAATGAGGTGAGGATTCATCGCTGATTACGCGCTTGCTGCGCAAGCGTGATTACGCTGATCAGAAAAATCTTTCCAGCTATCTTTTCATCAGCGCAATCAGTTCAATCAGCGTAATCAGCGATAAATACCGTAACCGAGCTAGCCCCTTATCGTTGAGCTTTTGCGCGTATTTATGATGCGCACGTGCTCTACACTTCGGTTACCGAAGTTAATCAGATACCCCAACTCCAGGCCGGTGGCGCGCAAGTAGGATAACAACTGCTGCTTATATAAATCGTTGAGCTGGCTCACCGCTTTTAACTCAAGAATGATCGCGCCATCAACCACCAGGTCTAGCCGGTAAATTCCAAGCGGCTTCCCCTTATAAGGGACCTCAATCACCTTCTGTTCCTCAAACGGGATACCACGCTCAACCAATTCATACGTGAACGCCCTCTCATACAGATCTTCCGTGAACCCCGGCCCAAGCTGTTTATGCACCTCAAAAGCAACCCCCAGAATCTCATGCGACAAATCCGGGTACAGAATATTCTGCTGCATAGCCGCCTCTTTTTTCTACTTGTTCGGGAAACGCATAAGGAGAAACCAAAAACCAGCGGTCGATCTTCGGTGTCATAAAAGATTTTAACGCTGATTACGCTGATTATACAGATTACGCTGATAAGAATTGTTTAATCCCCACTCTTATCGGCGTAATCAGTTCAATCAGCGTAATCAGCGATTAATTTTCGCCCTTCCATTACCTCAATCAAGTAAAAAGATTTAACGCTGATCTCGCTGATTATGCGCTTGCTACGCAAGCACGATTACGCCGAAAAGAATTTTAATAAAAAGCTCTTTCTTATCAGCGAAATCAGTCCAATCAGCGTAATCAGCGATTAAAGGTTTTCGCATTGATTCCGCTTCAGTCTTCGCTCTCGTCCTCGAAGTCCGCGGTGTACCAGCGCTCTTCCTCCGCCAGATTGTGCGCATCCTGGTCCTCGGGCGTCATGGGGTCGTCCATGCGCACCTGCAGGCGGATGCCCGCCGTGCGCACCCCGTTAGCCGTCATAATGCGGCGCACCTTATAGCGCAGGAAGTAGCGCTTCACCAGGTCATTATTCAACACATCCTTCACCGTGCGCACGCTCACCGACGCCAGCCGGGCCAGCTCGCTCATATCCGTCTCCACCGTATTGCGCAGGTCGCCGTTCAGCGGATTCCAGTAGCACAGCGAGCGCGCCGCCAGCACCGTCGTCATCGCCGAGTGGCCCAGCAGCGGCAGCCAGTTCATAAAGAAATACTTGGTCAGGAACATGCCGCGTTCTGGCTGGATCACCCGCGCCCGCGCCGTGCCGTACGCCCGCTGGAGCTGGATCTTGCGCGGGCTGCCCCCTTCTGGACCGGGCGCCTCCGGCTTCGTCCCGCGGCGAGCCGCGCGCTGCCGGCCTGAATCGCTCTCCCCGGCGCCCGGTGTTGAAGAATTTTGTTCATCGTTATCGGCTGCCTCGTGTTCAGGCGCATCCTCAGGCGCGCTATCTCGCGCCGATTCTGGTTCCAGCACCGCCAGCGGCAGCCCCCTCATCTCTCCCCCGCCCCGCCCCAGGCTGAAGTGCACCGTCACATCCTGGCTGAAGATGCTCTCCAGCAGGCGGGTGATGCGCGTGCGCAGCCGGCTTTCTACCCAGTCGCGCGCGTACGAGTTCGTCGCGCCCACCCGATACACGCCCTCTTTGAAACCCAAAGGCCGCAGCGACTGCACCCACGTCTCGTAATCCGAGCGTTTCATCTCCATGCGCAGCTGGCTGATCACCATTTGCCAGGCTTCCTGGAAATCGGGCGGGGTCATGTTCACGCGAGTCTGCTGCTCTACCGCTTGGTCCATTAATGTGAGGGTCCTAATAAGTCAATCAGGCAATCAGTCGATTAGTCAATCAGTCAATTCGGTTCTTTCCCGTTCACTAATCACTGTTCACTTTCTTGCCCTTCGTCAGCGCGTTCACCTGGTTCTCCAAAAACGCGATCACCTCTTCGAAGTCTTCCTGGCGGATGTCTTCGGAGCGGCTGACGCCGGTAAGGCGGGTGATATCCATATAAATGCCCGGATACGGCTTGGCTACGCCGCGCTCTTGCAGCAGCGCGCCCAGTGTGGCGGTAACCTGGCGGAGCTGGCCGAGCTGTTCAGGGGTCAGGCGCGCTTTGGGCCCAGCCACCGCCTCCAGGCGCGTCACCTGCTGGCGCAGGTCGCCAAACGCCTCGCGGATCTGCTGGACCTTCTCATCGTGCGCCCGGCGCAGCTCAGCCAGCTCCGCCTCGACTTTTTTTGAGATCTGGTCCTCAAAGATCTCCTGCCCCGCCACCATCCGCGCGATTGACTCGCGCAGGAACTGGATCTCGCCGCGCTCGCTGATGCCGAAGTGCTCGGCCAAAATCGTGGCGGCTTCGTCCATAAAGGCCTGCAGCACCTCGCGCGCCTCCGCGTCCTGCACCCGCTCCAGCTCCACCCCGGTCAAAAACATCGGCACGGTGAAAGCCATCAGGCACATGGTGGGCTGCGGGCCGCCCGGCGTACTCATCAAAATCATCGCCGTGTACTGCTCGAAGAAGTTCTGCTGGCGCATCAGGCGCTTGCGCTGCGCGCGCTGGTCCAGCCCAAAGGCGGCGCACAGCGAGCGGATGGAGACATAACCCTTCCCGTCGCGCAGGTCTGCCGTGGCGATCTCTTTGCCTCGAAATTGAATCGTGCGCTCGCGGACGGGACGAAATGGAGGTGCTTGGAGAGGCATGTTGTTTGCTCCGTAAAGGGGGGTCCATCATGGACCTGCCCTGTGTGTCTGTCGGCCATTTTCTTCTTCCTGAAATACCCTATATTTCGGGAAGAAGAAAAACCCCTACTCACCGATCATCTTTTCCACCAAATCGACCAGGGAGTCGATGGTTTCGGCGTTCTCGATGCGGCCCAGGCGCGCGGTGGCAATGCGGGTCAGAATGCCCACTGTCTCGCCGGTCGAAACTTTGCGCCCGGCGATCTCAGAAATGCGCTCCTGCCAGTGTTCCAGCTCGCTGATCTCACCCTGCGAAAGGGTCAGGCCAACTTTGCGCCGGGGGATCGGCGAAGGCGGGCGCCCAGGCGAGCGCGCTTCGCTCATGTCCGATTTGATCTGGCGAGCTTGATATAGTTGAACCCAGGCACTCTTTGGTGTAGTCATGCGCTTGTTACCTCACGTGCGATTGCCGCATTGATGTATGGTTCTTCACTTTGCAGCAAGATATCCGTCGCCAGGGCGCACAGGCGGATGATCTCGCGCGGTACCCCCTGCGATTTTTCATAGAGCAGTTCAAAAGCGTCATCGTTGATCAGCGGGTCGTTCCGACCGGCTACACGCAACCGGAACATCACCATCTGCAGCGCGCTGGCCAGCGTCAGCGGCGGCAATATCAGCCGCACGAACACCCGCGCGTTCACCGCTTTGTTCGTCTCGAACAGCGAGGTCATTTCGCTCTGCCCAAACGCTAAAACCTGTACAACTTTTGCGTCATAGTCAAAGTTGTACAGGCGGTGCAGCACGTCCAGCGCCTCGCTGTCCATCAACTGCGCGTCGTCCAGTATCACAATCACATTGCGCCCCGCCGTATAGGCGTTCGCCATCATCTCTTCCAGCCCTTCCATCTGCCGCTGGAAGCTGCGCTGCGGCGGCACGCCCAGCGCGTTGGAGATCTGCCGCGCCGCGTCCATCGCCGTGCGGAACTGCGCCGTGTGGATGTAGCAAATCTCCAGGCTCGGCTCTGCCGCGTACACATCGTACAGGCGCCGCGCCAGCGAGCTTTTGCCCATCCCCATATCCCCGGTGATCAGCGCCAGCCCGCGCCGCCGCGAAATCACCGCCTGCGCCTGTCGGTATACCGCCAGGTGCTCGGAGCCCAGGTACAGGTACCGCGGGTCAGCCGACAGCTTGAACGGGTCCTCTTTCAGCCCCAGGCGCTCCAACCGCACCAGCCGCCACTCATCATCGCTCAATGGGTCAAACATGCGCTATGTCTCCTTCTGCAAAGTTAATATTACACCATTTCCGGCAAAATGCAAGAGAGTTAGCATAATTCTTAAGTCTGAAGGCGTAATTAGCATAAGTTGTTGTATCTCGCCCCGAAATGTGCTAATATCATACCAGGAGCTCGGAATTGCCCTTAATCGGTCCTTTGATCCTTAGCAGAGTCTATACCAAACGCGCTCTTTTTACAACCTGTCAAAACATGACATTTCGTCCGCGGGGTTTTGTCACACTTTACCCCCACCCCGCACCTGCAAGAAGCGTAATCAGCGATAATCTCTATGCTCTTATTCGGTTTTTGCGATAAAATTTCTTCTATACTGCAGCACAACCGTTCCAAGGGGTAGCCAGATGGCCATTTCGATCACCATTGCCAATGAAAAAGGCGGGGTAGGCAAGACCACCACGGCAGTCAACCTGGCTGCCGGGCTGGCCCTGCGCCTGTCCGAAGAACCGGTTCCGGCCAACCGCGTCCTGCTGGTCGATATGGACCCGCAGGGCCATGGCCTGCTGGCCACCGCTTTCCAGGCCCAGTCCAGCGCCACGCGCGACTCGCTCTCCGCGCTGCTCACCGAGACCCCCCCACCCTCCATCCAGCGCATGGTCAAGCACGCCGACCATCACCCCAACCTGTACGTCATCCCCTCCGAGCGGCACGCCATGGTCGACGCAGCCCGCCTGCTGCCCACCCTGATGGCCAACGAAACCCGCCTGCTGCGCGCCCTGGAGCCCCTGCAGAACCAGTTCGCCTACATTATCATCGATACCCCGCCCACCATCGGCGACCTGCTGGTCAACGCGCTGGTGGCTGCCACCCACGTGCTGATCCCGGTCGAGACCAGCTACCTGGGCGTTTCGGGCCTGCGCGAGCTGCAGAAGACCATCGAACAGGTGCGCATGCACTTCCGCCCCGACCTGGAAGTGCTTGGCTACCTGCCCACTCTGTGCGAAGAGCAGCGCGCCGAGGCTCAGGAGATCCTGGCGGAAATGACCACCCGCTACCCGGGCCACGTCTTCCCGCCCATCCACAAAGCCTCCGACCTGGCCTACGCCCACTCCAGCCACATGGATGTGTTCACCTACCGCCCGCCGCGCCAGCGCCGCGCCGAGGCCATCGCCTCCAGCTCGCGCGCCACCCAGGAATACGCCGCCCTGGTCGAACAGGTGATCCAGCGCACCGCCCGCCCCGCGAAATCAAAAAGGCCCAAAGCCTTTTAACGCAATGGTGAACGATGGACAATCGTTTTTTATCGCTGATTACGCGAATTTCACTGATTACGCTGATAAAAAGTCTTTATCAAGCGCGTCATCAGCGAAATCGTCGGTTGCCCAGCAGTTGTATAATCAGCGATAAGATGATCTTCCCCAGAATGATTTGTGCCAAGGGATAACTGCTTATGCCGCGCAAACGCTTCAGTGCATTTGACGATTTTCCGGTCGAGAAACCCGACCAGCCCGAATGGGAGCCCGCCCAGGATGAACCCGCCCAAGGGCAGCCAGAAGCCGCCGCTGCCCCGCAGCCCAAGGGCGCCAACTCGCTCTTCGTGCGCTCCAAAATCCTCCCGTCCCCTGAAACGCACCAGGTGGAGCGCATCGAGCGGCTGAAACCCTCGCAGATCATCCCCGACCGCTTCCAGCCCCGCCGACTGCTGCCCACCGTGCTGCGCGGGCCCTTCTTCTCTGGCAAAATCGACTGCTACCAGGCCGCCCGCCAATGGCTGCAGATGGCCAACAACGACGAGGGCCTCAAAGAACAGGTCGACCGGCTGCTCAATATGGGCTCCTCCTTCAGCGAGCACGGGCAGATCAAGCCCATCACCGGCGCGTGGGTCGAGGTGGGCGACGGCAACTACGTCTTCCAGATCGAAACCGGCGAGCGCCGCTTCTGGGCCGCCTGCCTGCAGGTCATCGCTCAGAACATGAGCCAGGAGCCGCTGCTTCGCGTGGAGGTCATCACCCAGCCCACCCGCATGCGCCAGGTGCTCGAAAACCGCCACGCCGAGCCGCCCTCCGCCGTCGGGCAGGCCTGCGAAGTGGCTTCGCTGATCCTCTCCGAGCTGAACCTTACCCCGCAGGGCTACGAGCAGGACGAGTTCGACTACTTCCGCCAGGCCATCAGCCAGCGCATGCCCCCCGGGCTGTGGGACAGGGTCACGCCGGTGATGAACGTCTCTCGCCCGCGCCTGGAGCAGTTGATGAACGTGCTCAAACTGCCCTCCAACCTGCTGGAAATGGCCGACCGCTACCGCGTGCCCGAGCGCGTGCTGCGCGAAGTGCTCAAAGCCCCCCGCGACCGGTGGGATATGCTCATCCTCGCCAGCCTCAAGCAGGGCGTCACCGCGGACGATATCGCCGCCCTGGGCTCCGGTTCCGGCTTAGATAAGACCTCCAAACCCGCCTCCCAGCCCGCCGACCCCATCCAGCAGGCCATCAAATCCGCCCACCGCTTCAGCAAACTGATCCAGACCCAGGACGAAGACATCCAGGACGCCATCCTGGACGAAATCGCCAACGACATCGTCACCGGCGATCAGGGCGAAACGATGTACGAAATCTTCCGCAGCCTGGCCGAACGCATCCGCATCCGCCACCAAAACCGCAGCCGCAGAAGATAAAGTGTAACCGTGGTTACACTATGAACATGGGTAGATAGTAACCGTGGTTACACTGTAACCACGGTTACACTTTTAACGTTTCGGGTCGCGATTAAACCTGGCCTTAAATTATAAAAATAAATCGCTGATTACGCAGATTACGTGCTTGCTGCGCAAGCACGATTTCGCTGATAAAAAAGAGCTCACAAAAAGTTTTATCAGCGTAATCTGCATAATCAGCGTAATCAGCGATCAAAGCTTTTCCCCCAATCTCCAAAAGCTTTTCCCTAATCCTGCTTGCCTTCTTCCAGCAACTGTTCAAACTTCTCCCGCGTCTTCCCGGCCACCGGCGCGCGCAGGTAGCGGCGCAGGTTCTGCTCGCTGTTATCCGGGTTGTAGTGATGGCGGTAAAACTCCAGGATTGTGATACGCTCGCCCCCGAACGGCTCGTAGCGCAGCGGCATGCCCTGCTGCACCAGACCTTCCTGCAGCACGCGGCAGTTAAACCCGGGCCGTCCCGCGTCGCGGAAGCGCTCCACGAACAGAGCATCATCCATGCGCTGGGCCAGCTTATAGCACGGGATGCGCGGCCCGGTCACTTCCAGCACCACATCGCCGCACACCAGCCGGTCGCCGATCACCATCGGCCCGCTCTCCAGCCCGCTGATGGTCAGGTTCTCGCCGAACGTGCCCGGGGCCAGCGGCAGGTTCAACGCGCGGCGCCAGTAGTCATAATCCGCCTCGCAGTACACGTACACCGCCTGATCCAGCCCGCCGTGGTGTTTGGTATCGATGATCACATCACCAGCCAGACCCAGCCGTGAAACATGCACCGCGTGCTCGACCGGCAGCTTGTAGATGCCTGTTTTCACCGGGTTTCTGCCGTTCTGCACTTCCCGTTCTTCTCCCAGGTTCACACTGATGATGCGCATGCCAGCCGTCCTTTCTGTGATTTTTATCGATTTTACCTGATTCTCAGCGCCAGGAAAACGGTCAAATGGAGAGAATTGGGATTTTGTGGCGGATCGCCAGCCGCCCGGCCTGCGCTTCTTGTAGGGCGGGCATCCCTGCCCGCCGTCTTAGCGCGAACAGCAGACCTTACAAAGCTTCCGCCACCGGTTTTCCACCGGGAAGCGGGTGACATCCAGGGCAGGGGGCAGGTTATCGAACCCATTCAGTCCGGTCTGCAAAAGCAGCGCGCCCCTGGTGCATCTTCCTGGGCCCGCGCGGCTTTTGAAACCCTCCAGTTGCGCCCCAATGTTCTATAATAAAGATAACCTGATCTATCCACCTAATCCCTAATCCCCAATCCCTAAAACCCCATGAAATACGGCATCACCTTCCCCTATCCTACCTCCCGCCAGGCTGCCGACGCCGCCATCCAGGCCGAACAGGCCGGATGGGACGGTTTCTTCCTCGGCGACGCCATCTGGACCTTCGACCCGTTCATCTCCCTCACCGCCGCCGCCATGGTCACCAGCCGCATCCGCCTGGGCACGCTGGTCACCCCGGCCCCGCTGCGCGTCCCCTGGCGGCTGGCCTCCGAATCGCTGGCCCTCGACCACCTCTCCAATGGCCGCCTGACGCTCTCTCTGGCCACCGGCGCCACCTATATGGGCTGGCAGGCCTTCCCAGACGAGGTCACCGGCACCCGCGAGCGCGCTGAGATGCTCGGCGAGACCATCGACATCCTGACCCTGCTGTTCCAGCGCGAGCCGTTCGACTACGACGGCAAGCACTATCACCTCAAGCTGACCCAGCTCGACGTGCAGTACTACCCGCCCAAACCCGTCCAGCAGCCGCGCGTTCCGCTGTGGGTGGTGGGGGTGTGGCCGCGCAAAACGTCCATGGCGCGCGCCATGAAAGGCGACGGCCTCATCCCGCACAAGATCAGCCCCGAGGGCCAGCTCATCGAAGTGACGCCCGCCGACCTGCGCGAGATGAAAGCGCACATCGACGCCAACCGCGCCCCGCACACCCCCTACGACTACATCATGGAAGGCCAGACCGGCGGCCTCTCGCCCGCCCAGACCCGCGACAAGCTCGCCCCCTGGCAAGAGTCCGGCGCCACCTGGTGGATCGAGTCCACCTGGACCATGAGCATCGAAGAAGCCCTGGCCCGCATCCAGCAGGGCCCGCCGGGGAAGTAGCGGTTAGCTTTTAGCTCTTAGCTCTTAACGAACAGCTAACAGCTATTAGCTAAAAATGTTTCACATGAAACGATGCAGAATCCAACAATGGAATCAGCAAGAGTCATAGAGTCTTGTGTTGATTTTCAGAAGTAAAGTGTAACTTCGGTTCGCTGCAAGTTACTGTTTCTGAAACGGATAATGAACTGCGGCGAACCGCGGTTACACATTCTGGACGGTGCAGTTCCTTGGGTTACGATCAGACGACATGTTTGGGAGACGCTGCTTGTGAGCACGCCCCGGGACACAGTCCCGGGGCTAACGAGAGCAAGGAAGCCCGGCAAAGCCGGGCTGGCATCGCAACCGCGCGTCCATTCCAACACAGCCCGGCTCCGCCGGGCTTCGCGCTTTTCTAGCCCGGGGACTGCGTTCCCGGGCGGCGGGAAGGCTTCAACATTTGTCCCCTGTTTCCGCCTTAGCAATGTGTAACCGCGGTTACACTCTCCCACAGGAGCAGGGCAGGGGACCCACGGTCCTTTCCGCACAGGTCAAATCCCCCCCAAGGGTCGCCCCTAAAAACCGTCAGGCGGAGCAAGGGTAGACGCAGATCGTTCCGGAAGTTGCCATCTGCGCGCTGCCCCACCAGTCCCAAAGTTTCACGTATAATGCAGATATCGCCTTTTCCCCCTTCCTTTCAGGGAAGGGGGAAGCGGAGCACCCCACCGCACGCGGGCGCCCCTTATCTCCGCGGGGGTTAGTTCCTCTCCCATCCACCATGCTTGAAATCGTCCCCTACAACCCCAACTGGTCCGTGGAATACGACCGCATCGCCGCGCAGCTCGCCGCTGGTCTGGGCGACCTGGCCCTGCGCATCGATCACATCGGCTCCACCTCCGTCCCCGGCCTGCCCGCCAAGGACATCATCGATATCCAGCTCACCGTCGCCAGCTTCGACCCGCCCCTGGTCGAGCGCCTGGCAGCCATTGGCTACACCCTGCGCGCAGACACCACCGCCGACCACCGCCCGCCGGGCGACGCCCGCCCCGCCTCGGAATGGGAGAAGCGCTACTTTGCCCCACCTCTCTGCCAGCGGCCCACCCACCTGCACGTGCGCATCCAGGGCCGCGCCAACGCCCGCTACCCGCTGCTCTTCCGCGACTACCTGCGCGCCCACCCCGCCATGGCCGCCGCCTACGCCGAAGTCAAGCGCCGCCTGGCCCATTACCACGGCGATGAGCGCCTGGTCTACACCGAAATCAAAGACCCCGTCTGCGACCTGATCATCGCCGCCGCCGAAGTCTGGGCTGCGCAAACTGGTTGGACGCTTTAGGAGAGACTCCCATGAACCTCCGCCTCGCCACACCTTCTGACTGTTCCGCTGTCGCCCATATCCAGGTCGACAGCTACCGCAGCGCCTACGCCAGCCTGATGCCCGCCGATTACCTGGCCGCTTTTACCTATGAAGAACAGGAGCAGGACTGGCTCAACTGGTTCGCCCGGGGTAGGGCAGGGGAGTACCTCATCGTGGCCGAGGCCGCGCCAGGCGATATCCGCGGCTACGCCCTCGTCCGCCAGATGCCCCCCGCTGAAGATGGCGCTCCACCGGATTTCGACTGCGAGCTGGTCGCCCTCCACGTGCGCCCCGGCCTGCACCGCCACGGCGCCGGGCGCGCCCTGGTAGCCGAGTCCGCCCGCCGCATGCACGCCCTGGGCTGCCGCTCGCTGGGCCTGTGGGTGCTGGACGGCAACCCCGCCTGCCATTTCTACGAGCACCTGGGCGGCGTGCAGCGCGGCGAGCAGTTCTTCGAGGTCGATGACGCTGGCGCCACCCGCCGCGAGATCGGCTATGTGTGGGACGACATCACCCGTTTGTTCTAAGGCGAAGGCACTTTATTCTTGTAATAATTACCCATTTTATTATGGTCAAATGGTTGCTATAATATATATTAAAGCTCAATGATGTAGCTTTTAACCCATTGGTAACCATGAGGGGTGATGCCTCAATCCCTGGAAGAGAGTGTAATCTGCATTCTGAACCCTGAGGCGAAGACGGTTGGGACGGGATTCCTGGTAGCCGATACCCTGGCGGTGACCTGTGCGCATGTGATCGATATGGCGCAGTCTGGCCCAAACTGTCTGGTGGAAGTCCACTTCTTGTGCGATGAAACCAACCAGCCTTTCTCAGCTCGCGTTCTCGACGAAGGTTGGTCGCCGGTTGAGCAGTTCGACATCGCTTTCTTGCGTCTGGAGACGGTGAGCAGCTGCGCGCGCCCGGTGCGGCTGTGCGCGTCTCGCCGCTCTGCCGGTCATCCCTACGAAGCGATGGGCTTTCCGCGCACCTCGCTCACCGAGAATCACCGCGCGCGCAGCGAAATCGTTGGCCTGGAAAAAGCCCGCGGCACGCGCAAGCCGCTCCTTCATCTAAAAGGCGACGAGATCATGCGCGGGATGAGCGGCGGGCCGGTGCTGGACCTGAAGCTGGACCGGGTGGTGGGCATGGTCACCAGCGGGCAGGAGGACACCTACACCCGCTTTGCTTATGCCACCCCCGCCGAAGCGCTCCATCAGGCATACCCCAACCTGAAGCTGGAACCAATCCCCACGGACGTCGGGCAGCTCCGCCGCATCGTATTCTTCGCCGCTGCCGCGCTGCTGATCGCCGTTATCGCCCTGGCTCTACTGCTGAAATGGCTCGCGCCCCTGGCAGAAATGCGACCCTTCTCCCGCCCGCAGCTTATCCCGCTCGGCGCCGTCCAGCAGGTCGCGTACGGCGAGCGGTACCTGTGGTTTGCCATGCGCTCCGGGCTGGCCTGGTACGATGCCTCCAGCGTGGCTGATCCCCAGGTTGTGCCGGGGATCAGCGAAAAGGTAAGCGCGGTTGCCGTGGGCCCCAGCGGCAGGCGCGCCTGGTTTGTGGTCGGCGACCGGCAGATCTACCGCTATACCATCGGCGAAACCCAGGCTTCTCCCATCCCGGAAGACCCACAGCAGCCCTTTCGAAAAATATATTCCGTGTACGCCGATGCGGAAGGGGAGGGCGCCTGGTTTGGCGATGCCATGCAGGGCGTCGCACATTATTCACCCGCCCAGGGATGGTCGTGGCTGCCCATCCCGGCAGATGCCCCCCAGTCGATTCTGCCGGCTCGCTCCATCGAGGCGGACCCCGCGGGCGGGCTGTGGGTCAACAGCAAGCCTTTCGTTTACCGCTGGCTGAACGGCGCGTGGGACCGGTTCGACTCTGGGGCCACCGGCGGTGCGCTGCCCAACTCGGTCAGCGCGTTCGCGGTAGATGGCGCCGGGCGCGTCTGGTTTGGCCATCCCAATGGGCTTACCGTTCTGGCAGGCGGCGCCGGCAGCCGGGACGCGGGCAAAATGGTCTGGCGGACCTGCGACTTGCAAACGGCAGGCCTGCCAGCCGGAGAAGTGCTCGACCTGATGGCATCGAACAACGGATTAGAAATCATCGTGGCAGCCGCCGAAGGAATATCCCGCTTCACCCCACCGCAAAACGGCGCGCTGCCCGAATCCTGCTCGCAGTGGGGGGCGAGTATCCTTTGGAAGGTACGGCCTGACCAGGCCCCCTATTGGACGGCCAATCTTTATCTGGGTATGACGGATTATCAAATGCAAGGCAGCAGCCAGAACCGTATCTTATGGTTAGCAAAACAGGGCAGCCCAGAGATCTTCTTTCTCGAAAACTAGTAACCCATTTCAGGAGGTGCAGCATGCCGTACGGAGCGTATGTCCGTGATATTTCGAACGCTTATGATACCCGAAACGTGATTATTAACACCGTTTGGGAGGACGATTACATCGTTCAGGTTTCGTATTCGCTGGGCAGTTATATCCGCTTCCAAAGGGATCTATACGTGGAAAGCGCGATTTCCATTGGCTACGACCCCCCAGCCGAGAACCGGACGGCCCGGCTGGGGCCGGGTCAGGAAAAGAACTTCGATAACCGCCCGCTCTCGCAGCGCAGCCCCAGCTACCAGCGCCTGGCGGTGAACTGGTTTGCGACCACGCTGCTCTCGCGCTATTTACGCAAGCGCAAATTTCTGCTCGATCCCACGGAAGCGGTAACAAAGATAGCTTTCGCGATGTTTGCTAACCGTTACCCTGAAACTGAAGCGGAGTTCGCGCAGCTCGTTTGCCAGTTCCCGGAAACCCTCCAACGAGTCCAGGTGTCCGACGCCGGTTTTAGCGCGGACCGGCTTTCGGACGGCGCGCGCGCCGCCATCCTGGCCCTATTAGAAGATCAGGACAGGCTGGCTCAGTACCTGCGCGAGCCGCGCTCGTTCCTCGAATCATATGCGCAGGGCGCGCAGCCCGAAGAAATTGCCGCGCTTACCGCCCTGTCCGAAGAACAGCCCGCGCTGGTGGAAAACGCCTTTGACCAGGTGGAACTGGGCGGCAGCGCCGGGGATGGCAACACCTATATCTTGCTCGGCATGCAGGGTGATCAGCCCTCCGTGGATAACCTGGAGTGGTTGAAATCAGGAATCGGGCCATTCGTTGAGAAGAATGGTTTCGCGCCGTCCGTTGGCTGGTACCTCACCGCCGCCCAGGCCTGCCACCGGGTGATCCTCGGCCCAGGGGTGAGCGACCGCGACAGGCGCTTCCTGGAGTTCATGGGCCACGAGATCATCGATCGGCGGGATGGCGCGCCGCTGGCAGACTTGACCCTGGAACAAGCGCCTGCCCCCGGCGAAAACCAAACCCGCCGCCAGCAGGGCGCGCCGTAAGGACTTTTTCCATTCTCTCGCAAACCTGCTCCCGAGGGTATCTCCGCAGCAGTACGGATAACCCCAACCATTCACCAACCAACCCAGCCGTGGGCGCATACGTGCCCGCGGTTTTTCTTATTTTTCTTCCTGCTCAATCCCCCGGTTGCGGTTGATCATATCCACCAGCTCTTCCGCCTTCGACCTGCCCATGCTGGGGGTCGGAATGCGCAGCGTGCCGCCGTCCACGGTGGTCAGCGTCACATACGCAATCCCGCTCACCCTGTCGCGGATCAGGCGCGCCTCGCTGATCTCCCCGTACCCCACCACCTGGTCTTTCTCCGGCTTGGGGTCCACCCGCAGCACTCGCTGGTCGGTGACAAAATACTGCCCCGTATCCAGCAGCATCTGCCGCAGCCACGCGCCGATGTAAACCAGCATCAGCACTTCCGCCACCACAAACAGGTAGCGCCCCTCGGCGGTATCTTCAAACAACAAATACCCCACCACCAGCATCGCCGCCGTCGCCAGTGCCTTCACCCACAGCGGGTGCGTAAACTGGTACTGAACCTTCTCATTCGGCAGCAGCCGGTCCTGAATATCGATCATATCGGAAACTCCGCTTTTTTTATTATTGTCACACACATTCCCGATTCTGACCAGCGCATACGTATTCTTATTCCGGCAGGCTGTCCAGCAGCAGTTTCATCTTTTGGCGGTATGACCGGAAAGCAGCCCGCCCCTCCGTGGTAAGGCGCAGCATGGTGTTAGGCCGTTTCCCTTTGAAGCTTTTTTCGATTTCGATGTACCCGCTTTCCTCCAGCTTGCTGATATGGGCGGATAAATTGCCCCAGGTCACCCCGGTGATATTCATCAGAAAGGTATAGTCAGCGCTGTCGAGAACATAAAGCGTAGCCATCAACATCAGGCGGGCTGGCTCATGCACGACCCTGTTGATCTCGGAAAACCGGGCCAGTTCCGGAGCAGCCTGTGTCTCATCCATTCGTGACCTCAGCCGGCGGTTGGGGATGCTCGCGCAAGAAGCGGACGAAGAGGATCACGCCTGGAACAGCGATCAATAAGCCGGCAGCAATCAAGTAGATCGGTTTGCCGAACCAGATCAATGCGAATACCCCCAACGACACAATGAAGGCAATGTAGTAACCGCGCATAAAATCATTGAAATAGGAGATTAACGCGATGCTGGGGCCCACAAACATCATCCCGATGACTGCCACAATCAGGCGCTCCAGGTCTGGATTTACCTGGCCGAACCCCAGCCGTTCTGCCCATTGAGGGTTATTCCATAGGAAGATCGTTCCGATCAAGATCACTGCCTGAACGAACACGATGCCAGACAATACCAATACCAGGGTCCGTTTGCGCCTCTGGCGCTGGGGGCCGAACTTCACCTGGCCCAGGCGGGGGGTGGTAATATACTTTTTCCCCGCCCAAAAGATGAGCAGGGATACTCCCAACCCGCATAGAAAAATGGTGAAACGCAAAAGTGGAAATGCTTCGCTGGCTTCAGCGTATGCTAACGCCGCCATGCTCATCACGATGCCACCCATGTAGATATCCCACAGGCCATCCTGGTGTGTCGCCCGAAAAGCCTTCTTTTCCAAACGTTTTAAGTCAAGCATGTCGCTCATCGTTCTATTACTCTTTCTTGCGATTTACTCTGTATCGCAAAGTTAATCACATTATAAAGAATAACAGCTTGAAAGTCAATAGGGAATCATCAGAAGATATATAATAACCCTATGTCCAAAGGCGAACGCGCGGCAAGAATCATCGGCCTCATCCTCGTTGTCATCATCGTCGCGGGCTTACGCATCTGGCTGAGCCTGGACCACAGCCAGGGCGTCTATCTTGCCGTTGTCATCATCCTGCTGGTGTTGGTGGGCTTCGCGAAAGCCATCTTCCCCAGCCCGCCCCCGCCGCCCGAGCCTGCTCCGCCGCCCCCGCCCAAAGCGCGCCCCAGGCCGCGCAAAGTCAACCTGGTCTTCGTCTACAACTACAAAAAATACACCAGCCTCGAAAGCATGCCCCACGATGCGCGCCAGGCCTACCTGAAGAATCTGGAGCAGTCCGGCGTGTTCTTCCCCGACTCCTTCGCCCAGCAGTTGGCCCTCCTCGGGCGCCCCGACCTGGCCGAAGACTTCCAGCGTTCCTACCAGCTCTACACGGAAAGCCGCCTGACCAAAGCCGACCTGGACCACCGAGTCCAGAACGTCGTGGCCATTTTCAACGAAGGCATTCCCCCCGAACCGGTCAAATCCACCCCGCTGCTGCTGGAGCTGACCTACAACGGCAAGGTCTACACCACCTTGGAGAGCCTCACCCCGCCCGCCCGCGCCGCCTACCGCGATTTGCTGGTTGCGACCAGCCGCGAGACGCCCATGCAGTTCGAAGACCTGCTGGAAGATCGGGGCCTCCGCGACCTGGCGGAAATGCACAGAGAGTCGCGCCGCCAGCTAGAGCTGACCCTGATCTACGAAGAAGATATGCAGATCACCCGCCGCCAGGTGATCGACGCCATCCACGGCGGCGCGCTTTAACCAATTGTCTGTACAAATTTATCGAAATTAAGTTATAATTCGAGCGGTTTTCAGTATTCTTATTCGTAATATTCGCTCGTTTCTCATGCCCCGGGGGGAAACACACCTTTTATCATTTCACACCCCATCGCAGCGGGCAGCCCCATATCTTTCATTTTCATCAAGGAGTTTGACCGAATGTTCAAGCGTTCTATTCGCCTTGCCAGCATCCTGCTGGTTATCGTCCTGTTCCTATCGCTAGTGCCGTCCCCGGCTCAGGCCGTCAACGGCGGCTCCACCTATGAAGACTATCCCTCAGGCAGCACCTTCCGCACCGAAACCATCAGCGCCGGCACCGCCCATGCCTGCGCCGTCGAGTCCGACGGCACGCTCAACTGCTGGGGCTGGAATGATGACGGCCAGACCACCCCCAATTCCTATACCAAAATCTTTACCCAGGTGGCCTCCGGCAGGCTGCACTCCTGCGCCATCCGCGAAAACGGC
>CAYTHO010000079.1:0-5847 GCA_964437595.1 uncultured Anaerolineaceae bacterium | reverse complement strand
CTTTACCCAGGTGGCCTCCGGCAGGCTGCACTCCTGCGCCATCCGCGAAAACGGCACCGTTGACTGCTGGGGCGACAACACGTACAACCAACTCTATCCGGACTATGAAGACACTGTCTACCTGCAGATCAGCGCCGGAGAATACTTCACCTGCGGCATCGTCGAAGACGGCTCCATCTCCTGCTGGGGCGACGACACCTACGAACAGATCACCAACGCCCCCTCCAGCGGAGTCTGGACCCAGGTCGACGCCGGCTACCGCCACGCCTGCGCCATTGATTCCGCCGGCGCCATCACCTGCTGGGGCGACAACTCCGATAACAAGGCCAGCCCGCCGTCCGACTACATCTTCTACCAGGTCAGCGGCGGCAAAAACCACACCTGCGCCCTCAGGTACGATGGCATCATCGAATGCTGGGGTTCCAACGCGGACGGGCAGGCCCCCGCCCTCGTTGATGATACCGGCTACACCCAGGTCGCTTCCGGCGGCCTGCACACCTGCGCCATCCGCGAAAACGGCGCCGTCAACTGCTGGGGCAACGATACCTACAACCAGACCGGCGAGATGACGAGTGAGTATTCTACCCAGATAACCTCCGGAGACTACTTCTCCTGCGCCATCCTTGCCAGCGGCGAAGTGGAATGCTGGGGCAGAGACGATCATGACCAGCTCGCCCTGCCGTCAGACCTCACCTCGCTTGGCACAGCTCAAATAAGTGTGGGCGGCTGGGCCTCCTGCCTGATTAACCCCGACGGCAGCCTGAAGTGCTGGGGAGACACATCCTATGCTCCAACGGCGAAGATGATTAACGATACGCCCACCGGCGGCGTCTTCACCCAGGTGAGCTCACAAACCGCGGTGGCTTGCGCCATCAGAGACAACGGCTCGCTGGTCTGCTGGGGCGCCTACACAGCCGACGAGCCCGGGCCGTTTGTGCAGGTCAGCGCCCACGCTGAGCACGCCTGCGCCGTGAGGCCCTGGGGAGGCGTGAAGTGCTGGGGCAATAACGATCATGGCGAGGCCACACCCCCGGCAGGCGTGCAGTTCCGGCAGGTCGCCGCCGGTATGGGGTTCACCTGTGGCATCAAGAGGGATAACACCCTGGAATGCTGGGGGCTCAACGGGAACGGACAGACCAACCATCCCACCACCGGCACATTCAAACAACTGAGCAGCGGCGAATACTTTTCCTGCGCCGTCAACACCGCCGGGCACTTGCAGTGCTGGGGGTGGAGCTCCGGTGGAAACCTGACCGCCCCTGGCGGCACCTTCAAGCAAGTCTCCTCCTGGGGCGGTCACAGTTGCGCCCTGCGCACCAACAACACCGTTGCCTGCTGGGGATTGTTTGGTTACCCCGATGCTCCGCCCGCGGGCGTCCTTTTCCGGCAGCTATCCGATGCTGGGTACAGCGGCTGCGGCATCACCACCGCCGGCAGCCTGGCCTGCTGGGGGCGGAATGACCACGGCCAGGCCCCCTACGCTGCCATCAGCCCCGACACCCTGTCCAGGCCCACCGCGGGGTATGCCTATTCGCAGCAGCTTACCTTCTCCGGCGGCGGCGACTCCTACACGACCGCCCTCTATTCCGGCACCCTCCCGCCCGGCCTGTCCATCAACGCGACAATAGGTGTGATCGCCGGCACGCCCACAGCGGCTGCCGGCGGCAACACCTACACCTTCACCGTGCGCGCGCGCTATACCCAGGCCCTCACCGGCATGCCGGTCGATTCCTTCAAAACCTACACCACCAAAGTCAACCGCGCGCCCGTGGCAGCCCCGCAAACTGTGACCTTGAACGAAGATACCACAACCGTTATCACGCTCACCGCCACCGACGGCGACGGCGACGCCCTGACCTACGCCATTGCCTCCAACCCTGCCCACGGCACGCTCAGCGGCACCCTGCCAGCCCTCACCTACGACCCCAACGACAACTTCAACGGCGCCGACTACTTCGATTTCACCGTCTCGGATGGCATCATCACCACTGGCGGGATCAGGGTGAGCCTCACCGTCAACCCGGTGGAAGATAATCCCACCGCCTCCGGCCAGTCTCCCAGCACCAATGAAGACACACCCAAAGCCATCACCCTGGTCGCGTCCGACCCCGACGGCGACGCCCTGACCTGGCATGTGGTCAATCCCAGCCACGGCACGCTCACCGGCACCCCGCCAGCCCTCACCTACACCCCCCACGACAACTGGAGCGGCGCCGATTCCTTCACTTTCTACGTCACCGACACCAAGTCCCACAACTCCAACACTGCCACGGTGAACATCACCGTCAACCCGGTCAATGATCCCCCCACCACCATGAACACGGCCGTCTGGACCGACGAAGACACCCCCAAAGCCATCAACCTGCCCGGCATGGACGTGGACAGCCCCTCTGTGACCTTCACCATCACCGCCAATCCTGCCCACGGCACAATCAGCGGCACGCTGCCCGCCATCACCTACACCCCCCACGCCAATTGGAACGGCAAGGATACCTTTACCTTCCAGGTCAGCGATGGCGCGCTCAGCACCAGCGCCTGGGTAGAGGTCAACGTGAACCCGGTCAACGACGCCCCCATTCCGCCCGCCCAGGGCGGCGTCACCTGGCAGATAAGCAAGCCCTACACCCTCGTCATCCCCGCCTTCACCGACGTAGACTCGACCGGCCTCACCTACACCGCCCGCCAGCAGGGTGGGGGAGCCCTGCCCGCCTGGCTCACCTTCAACGCCGCCACGCGCACCTTCAGCGGCACCCCGCCCGCCAGCAGCGTGGGCAGCTACGTGCTGGAAGTCACCGCCAGCGATGGCAGCAAGACCGGCACCCTCACCTTCACCCTCAAAGTCGTCAGGGAGATCAAGGTCTACCTGCCCCTGTTGAGCAAGTAAGCAGTCAAACACAAGGCCCGGCGTGTGCCGGGCCTTGTGTTTTTTTGATACTTACCCCCCGCCGCCAGGTGATCGATGCCATCCACGACGGTGCGCTTTAATCATTGTCTGTACAAATTTATCGAAAATAAGTTATAATTCGAGCGATTTTCAGTTTTCTTATTTGTAATATTCGCTCGTTTCACGTGCCCGGGGGAAAACACACCTTTTATCATTTCACGTCCCATCGCAGCGGGCAGCCTCATATTTCTTTCATTTTCATCAAAGGAGTTTGACGAATGTTCAAGCGTTCTCTTCGCCTTGCCAGCATCCTGCTGGTCATCGTCCTGTTCCTGTCGCCGGTAGAGTCCCCGGCCCAGGCCGCCGACGGCGGCTCCACCTATGAAGACTACTCCACCGGCAGCACCTTCCGCACCGAGACCATCAGCGCCGGCACCGCCCACGTTTGCGCCGTCGAGTCCGACGGCACGCTCAACTGCTGGGGCCTGAATGATGACTACCAGGCCTCCCCCAATTCCTATACCAGCATCTACACCCAGATCGCTTCCGGCGGCCAGCACACCTGCGCCATCCGCGAAAACGGCACCGTCGACTGCTGGGGCGACCAGAGCGACGGTAAACTCGATCCGCCCGATGCGGACGCCATCTACCTGCAGATCAGCGCCGGAGAGAACTTCACCTGCGGCATCCTCGAGGATGGCTCTATCTCCTGCTGGGGCAATGATGATGACTACCAGATCGCCGATGCCCCCACCAGCGGCGTCTGGACCCAGGTCGATGCTGGCAACCGCCACGCCTGCGCCATCGATACCGCCGGCGCTGTCACCTGCTGGGGCGACGATTCCTCCAGCCAGGCCAGCCCGCTGGGTGGAACCTTCTACCAGGTCAGCGGCGGCGACAACCACACCTGCGGCCTCAAGAGCGACAGCACCATCGTATGCTGGGGCGACAACACCGGCGGCAAGGCCCCCGCCACCGCCACTGGCGACGCCTACACCCAGGTCAGCGCCGGTTCCACCCACACCTGCGCCATCACCGCGGCTGGCTACGGCGCGACGAACAACCTCACCTGCTGGGGCAGCGATTCCGACGGCCAGGTCAGCGACGTTCCAGATGAATACTTTACCCAGGTTACTTCTGGCGCTAACTTCACCTGCGCCATCGAAGCTGACGGCGAGGTAGACTGCTGGGGCTATCCCGACGACGGGCAAACCGCCCTGCCGTCAGACCTCACCTCACTCGGCACCCTCCAGATGGCCATTGGATCTACGGCCGCCTGCATCATCAACCCCAACGGCAGCTTGAAGTGCTGGGGCAATACGTCCTATGCCGAGACTGCTACTCTGATCAACGAAACGCCCGCCACCGGCGTCTTCACCCAGGTCAGCATGACGTATAGGCAGGCCTGCGCCATCAAAGACAACGGCTCGCTGGTCTGTTGGGGTTTTTTTGATGCCAACGATAATGGGCCGTTTGTGCAGGTTTCCGTCAGCGATTACCACGCCTGCGCCGTGAGTCCCTGGGGAGGCGTGGAGTGCTTTGGCCCAACCAGTGCAGCGACCCAGCCCCCGGCAGGCGTGCTGTTCCGGCAGGTTTCCGCTGGGCCGGACTTTACCTGCGGCATCAAGACCGATAACACCCTGCAGTGCTGGGGCAACAACTACAACAACCACACCAACCCGCCCGCCGGCACGTACAAGCAGCTGAGCACCGGCAAGCAACACTCCTGCGCCATCGACACGGACGGGCACGTCCAATGCTGGGGCGATAACAGCTACAACAGCCTGGTCGAGCCGCCCGGAACCTTCAAGCAGATATCCTCCAGCAACCTGCACAACTGCGCCATCCGCACCGACAACACCGTCTACTGCTGGGGCATGGAAGATTTCTACCCCGGCAATCCAGAGCTGATCGCCAACGATCCGCCCGCCGGTATCCGCTTCCGCCAGGTCACCGATTTCTGCTTCGACGCCTGCGGCATCACCGCCGCCGGGACGCTGGCCTGCTGGGGGGCGAATAACCACGGCCAGGCCCCCCAGACCACCATTACCCCCGCCACCTTGCCCAGGACCACCGTGGGGTATGCCTATTCGCAGCAGCTTGCCTATTCTGGGGGTACAGCCCCGTACACCACCTCCCTCTATTCCGGCTCCCTCCCGCCCGGGCTAAGCCTCAGCGGGGCGGGGCTGATCAGCGGCACTCCCACCGCGGCTGCCGGCGGCAACACCTACACCTTCACCGTGCGCGTGCGCTATACCCACCCCACCCTCACCGGCCTGCTGATCGATTCCTTCAAAACCTATACCACCAAAATCAACCGCCCGCCCGTGGTCACCAGCAGAACTGTGCATGTGAACGAAGATTCGATCACGGACATCATGTTTAACGCCACCGACCCAGACGGCGACACCTTGTCCCACTCGGCCACAACAACCGCGTTCTGGCACAGCAGCTACTTTACCCTCCTGGGTGGGGGCGGAGTCCGCTATGAGCCCTATGCCAACTGGAACGGCAGCGGCGACCATTTCTTTTTCCGCGCCTCCGATGGCCTCGTCACCTCTACCGATGCACGCATGGATATTATCGTCGACCCGGTCGAAGACATCCCCGTGGCGAACCAACAGGCCGTCACCACCGCTGAAGACACCCCCAAAGCCATCACCCTCACCGCCTCCGACGGCGACGGCGATGCCCTGACCTACGCCATTGCCTCCAACCCTGCCCACGGCACGCTCAGCGGCACACCGCCCGCCGTCACCTATACCCCCGAACCCAACTGGAGCGGCACCGCCATCTTCACCTTCACCGCCACCGACACCAAGTCCAACAAGTCCAGCCCTGCAAATATCATCGTCACCGTCAGCCCGGTCAATGATCCCCCCACTCCGCCCGCCCAGGCCAGCCACACCGCGCACAAAACCCACCCATAAACCCGCCACAACCCCCCCAACCCCGACCAAGAC
>CAYTHO010000078.1:0-28235 GCA_964437595.1 uncultured Anaerolineaceae bacterium | reverse complement strand
GGGATATACAGCTGGAATAACAGCGATCCGCAGGTGCGGAACAGCATCCTGTGGGGCGACAGCGGCGGTGAGATCATCAATGATGAAAACAGCACAACTACCGTTACCAGCAGCATCGTGCAGGGAGGCTATGCGGGCGCCATCGTCGCGGACCCGCTGCTGGCTGCACTGGGCAATTACGGCGGACCCACCCAAACCTTCGCGCTGCTGCCGGGCAGCGCGGCGATCGACGCCGGGAATGGCGCTACCTGCGCGGCAAAGGATGCGCGCGGCGTCGCCCGCCCGCAGGGGGCGGGTTGCGACATGGGCGCGTTCGAGTCGCGCGGCTTTCAACTGGGCAGCCTGACGGGCACGCCTCAGGCGGCGACGGTCAACACGACCTTTGCCGCGCCGCTGCGCCTGACGGTGACGGCCAACGCCGCCGGGGAACCGGTCAGCGGCGGGCGGGTGACCTTCACAGCGCCGTCCAGCGGAGCGAGCGCGACGATCAGCGGCAGCCCGGCGACCATTGGGGCAGGTGGAGCGGCGCAGGTGAGCGCGACGGCCAATGCCACGGTTGGGGCGTACACCGTCACCGCCAGTACGAAAGGCTCTGCCAGCGCCGCATTCTACCTAACGAATAAAGCAAAAGCATTTAGAAGCTTTCTGCCGGTGGTGAGGAAGTAGCTAATAGCTGTTAGCTGTTAGCTATTAGCTAAAAGCTAAGAGCTAACAGCTAAGAGCTAACAGCTAAGGTCGCTTCGTCTTGAGATACGCCAGCACATCATCGTACAGGCCGCCTTCGTTGGCGTAGGTGGCGTAGTTGCGGGCGGTCTCGAACCATTCGGTGGTGGTGGGGCGCTGCTTGCGGATGGCGTCGAGCAGGTCGTTGGTGGTGATGGGGGCGGTCTTGCCGGTGCGCATAGCCACGCCGAGCTTGGCTTCCACGGCCTGGTCGACGGCACCTTTGAGGTCGGCGCCGGAGAAGTCGCGCGATTCGCGGGCCAGGCGCAGGAAGTCGATCGATGCGGCGGGCTTATCCTTGAGCTGCAGGCGCAGGATGGCGTCGCGGGCGATCACGTCTGGCGGGGGGATGAAGAGCACGCGGTCGAAGCGGCCCGGGCGGCGCAGGGCGGGGTCCACGTACCAGGGGGTGTTGGTGGCGGCGAGGATCAGCACGCCTTCGTTGGAGGCGTCCGCGCCGTCCATTTCGGAGAGGAGCTGGTTGATCACCTGGCGCATGGCGTTGTGGCGCATGTCGGCGCGCGACCCGCCCAGCGCATCGACCTCGTCGAAGAACAGCACGCAGGGGGCTTTATCGCGGGCCAGCTCGAACACGCCGTGCAGGTTGCGCTCAGACTGCCCGATATACATATCCAGCACATCGTGCAGGCCGATGGAGAGGAAGGAGGCCTGCACCTCTCCGGCGGTGGCGCGCGCCAGGTGGGTCTTGCCGCAGCCGGGCGGGCCGTACATGAGGATGCCCCCGCCCGCGCGCTTGCCGTAAGCCTTGAACAGATCGGGCTGGTTGAGGGGGTAGATGATCTTCATGCGGATTTCTTCTTTGAGTTTTTCCATGCCGCCCACGTCTTCAAAGCCGATCTTGGGCCGCTCGATTTCGTAGATGCTGGCGGCGTCGGGCTCGTCTTTGCCGACCACAAAGACCATTTCTTTGCCCTTGTCTTTCTCCTTATCCTTGTGGGGCGGTTTTTTCTGCGGCGGCGGTTCTTGAACCGCAGGGGGCTGGGTCGTGCCATCGTAGTCGAAGTCGGGGTGGTAGCCGGGACCCCAGCGCAGGGCGGCGGTGAGATCGGGGTCGGCCAGGGCGGGGTCTTCGGCCACGGCCTCGCGGTAGGCCTGGACGGCTTCGTTCTCCTGCCCGGCCCGCTGGTACAGGCGCGCGGCGAGCAGCAGGGCCTTGGGCGGGGCGGTTTTGGCGCGCATCAGGTCTTCCAGCACCACCAGGGCCACATCATCTTTGCCCTGCCCGGTGTAGGCCTCGGCCAGGGCCAGCTTCAGCCCGGCGTCGTTGGGGGCCTGGTCCAGGGCCTTGCGGTAGTGCTGGACGGCTTCCAGGAACATGCCCTCCTCGGCCATCAATTCGGCCAGGTGCGTGCGCAGCGCCAGGTTGTCTGGGGTTGCCGCCAGCGCATCTTCCAGCGCTTTGATTACGTTAAGATTATTGCTCATCGCAGCCGCTCCCTGTGCTCTTGTTGTAAAATCACGATAGGGAAATTATATCAAGGAAATTTGCCTGGGCTTGCACGGCGGGAGGGATGTTACAATAGCGGAGAGATTAACCACACGATAGGCAAAAAAGAACAGATTATTTGATAAAGGGCGCTCTATTTCCGTAGCTTTTAATCGCTGATTACGCTGATTATGCGCTTGCTGCGCAAGCGTGATTACGCTGATAAGAGATTGGATGAAAAAGGATCATTTCTATGAAAAAAGCATTGGTATGTGGAGCAGGTGGGTTCATTGGCGGGCACCTGGTGAAGAAGCTGAAGCGCGAGGGGTATTGGGTGCGCGGGGTGGATATTAAGGCGCACGAGTTCGCGCCCAGCGCGGCGGACGAATTCCGCCTGCTCGATTTGCGCGAGCCGCACAACTGCCAGAGCGCGCTGGACCTGGGCGGCGATCCGTTCGACGAGGTGTATCAACTGGCGGCGGATATGGGTGGGATGGGCTTTATCCACTCCGCCGAGTGCGAGATCATGCACAACAGCGCGCTGATCAACATTCACATGACGCAGAAGGCGTCCGAGATGGGGGCGAAGCGTTATTTCTTCTCGTCTTCGGCGTGCGTGTACCGCGATATGCAGCCCGGCGAGCCGGAAATGACCGAAGACCAGGCCATCCCGGCCCACCCGGATAACGAGTACGGCTGGGAGAAGCTGTACGCCGAGCGCATGGCCTTCGCGTACATGCGCAACCGCGGCATGGAGGTGCGCGTGGCGCGCTTCCAGAACTGCTACGGGCCGTTTGGCACCTGGACGGGCGGGCGCGAGAAGGCTCCGGCGGCGATGTGCCGCAAGGTGGCCGAGGTGGAAGACGGCGGCACGATCGAGGTATGGGGCGACGGCAGCGCGGTGCGCTCGTACACGTACGTGGATGATATGGTCGAGGGCATCTACCTGCTGATGCAGTCGGACCTGCGCGTACCGGCCAACATCGGCTGCCCGCAGTATGTGACGGTGGATGAGCTGGTGGCCACGGTAGCCGAGGTGGCGGGGAAGAAGATCAACATCCGGCATATCCAGGGGCCGGTGGGGGTGCAGTCGCGCAATTTCAGCAACGAGCGCATTTACTCGCTGGGCTGGAAGGCCAAGTTTATGTTGAAAGATGGCATCGCGAAGACGTACCCGTGGATCGAGGAACAGGTGAAGAAATAATTTCCCGCCGCCCGACCCCCTGGGAGATCTTCACCGCCTGGTTTCTGGCGGGCGCGCAGTCATTTGGCGGGGGAGCTTCGACGTTTTTCCTGCTGCACCAGGTGTGCGTGGAGCGCGGGTGGCTGAGCGAGGAAGAATTTGTGCGCACCTGGGCGCTGGCGCAGATTTCGCCGGGGATTAACCTGCTGAAGCTGACGGTGCTGGTGGGCAGCCGCATGTGCGGTTGGAAAGGCATCGCTGCTGGGATGCTGGGGATGCTGCTGCCCAGCGCGGGGATTACGGTGCTGATGACGGCGGGGTTCGTGTCTGCGGCGGATCACCCGCTGGTGAAAGCGGCCATGCGCGGCATTCTTCCGGCGACGATCGGGCTGAGCCTGGCGATGGGTTTCCAGATGGGCCAGCCGCTGCTGAGCCGCGCTCGGCGCGAGGGCGCGGCGCGCCTGTCGGCCAGCCTGGGGATTCTGGGCGCGGCGGCGCTGTTGATGGCGCTGGGCGTGTCGCCGGTGGTGGTGATGCTGCTGTCGGGCGGGGCGGCGGTGGGGCTGCACGCGGTGGCGCCGATACAGAAACCCCTCCCCTGGCCCCTCTCCATTGAGGGGGTAGGGGCCCCCTCAATGGAGAGGAGTACAGATCCCGCGGGGACGGAGACGGACGAAGATGCGCAGGTGGCGGCGGGTGATGCTGCCCGCCTGGAGCGGGGCGACTCCGCGTCGATGGGAGAGGGACAAACGGCGCGGCGGGATGCGGCGGCGCGAGCGGCGGAGGGACATGAACCGGGCAAGGCCGGCCCGCCGGAGGGAGCGCGGTGAACCTGCTGCTGTTCTTCTGGATCTTCCTCAAGGCCTCGCTGCTGTCGACGGGCGGGATGGGCAACCTGCCGTTCCTGACCAAGGACCTGGGGGACCTGGGCTGGGCGGAGGAGGCGGACTTCCTCACGGCGATCGCGGTGGGATCGGTCAGCCCTGGGCCAACCGGGCTGTGGAGCATCAGCCTGGGCTATTTGGTGTACGGCTGGCTGGGGGCGGGGCTGGCGCTGGCGGCGCTGCTGCTGCCGCCGCTGCTGGCGCTGGTGGTGGACGCTTTCTACAGCCGCATCGAGGGGCGCCCGGCGGTGGAGGATTTCACCCGCGGCCTGGGGCTGGGGGTGGTGGGGCTGACCTTTACCGTGGCGATTGGGCTGGCGCAGTCGGCGGTGACGGATTGGGTGGGCATCGCGATTGCGCTGGGCGCGCTGCTGCTGGTATGGAGCAAGCGCGTGCCGGTGATCGTAGTGCTGGTGCTGGCGGCGCTGGTGGGGGTGCTGGTTTACGGCTGAGCCCGCTCGCGCAGCAGTTCCTTCCCGCCCATGTCGAAACCGACGGACAACTTGAGGGCGTCCTGAGCGCAGGCGGTGATGCACGTCTGGCACAGGGTGCACTCGGTGGAGAGCACGCGCTGGCCCGCGTGAATGTAATCGGGGATGCGGATATCCATGGGGCAGGTTTTCACGCATGCGCCGCAGTCGCTGCATTTGCCGGCGCTGCCAGCCACTTTAATCAGCGATAGATGGGCGCCAAGCTTCAGCGGCACCACCACCGGGCACAAGTATTTGCAGAAAGCGCGGTTGTCTTTCAGCGCGTAGGCCAGGAAGATGCCGGCGGCATAGTAGAACAGGTTGCCGGCGATGAACCAGATCACCGCCTGCTGGCCTGCCGCGCCCTGTTTGTAGCCAAAGGCGAACACCAGCACCAAAACCAGCGCGGCACTGATGGCGAAGTGCAGGTAGCGCAGTCCGCCGAACTTCTTTGGCAGGCGGCCCGGCGAACGCGAGAAGGGCAGCAGGTCCAGCACCATCACTGTCCAGCAGGCCCAGCCGCACCACAGGCGGCCAAACAGCAGCGGGCCGAAGACCTTGGCGACAAGGTAATGCATGACCGCCATCTGGATCACCCCGGTGAGCAGGCCGAAGAGAAAGCCCTCGATCTGCGGGTTCTCCTCGCCCAGGAAGATGGCAAAGAGGATCAGGAAGAGGCCGATGAGGAAGAGCGTCAGGCGGCGTCCAATGGGCTTTTTCGATTTGGGCAGCACGCCGTACAGTCCCAGGCCGATGCCGAGGGCAGTGCCGATATACCCAAACAAGAACAAGAACTGCACAAAACCGTTGGAAAGCCAGCCCCACAGTGCCAGTCCCCAAAAGGCCAGCAGGATGATTCCGGGGACGAGCAGGTTCTTGACCGGCAAGGGCTTTTTGGTTGTGTTCGCCATGTTTCACCTTCGTTTATGTAACTAACCCAAGTTGCTACTTATGATGAGGTTAGGATAAGCAGAATAATCAAGGATTGGGTGTAAGGGGTGTTGGATATGAAGCAACATACTGGACGCTAAAGACGTAAATCACTAGCATCTCTGGTTCCGATTGGTCAACAAGAATGCGTTGGGTAAAGTGATCGTGAGAGCCATAACATACTTTCAAATCCGTGGCTTTGTGAGGCTGCCACCAATCTGGATCAATAGTTTCTGGGAAATAGTACGTAGGATCTGTGGTTTTCAAAGGCTCAGTACAACGAGTCTTTTGAAGAAAAGCAGGCAAATCCGCGTTCGGGAGATTAAAGCGGATCCAGATATCTACATCAGTGAAGCCCGAGATCATTCCATGAATTTCTCTGGCACTGGTAGGTAGCGAAATCTCAGCAACTGCTTCTAGTTCTTGAAGTTCACTTCCCGGTGTAGGTACAGGTTGGTATATTATGGTATTTTCAAAGGATGGGCTATCCAGAGTGTCTTTCAAAGCGAGTGCAATGAAAAAGATGAATACCAAGAGGCAGATGAAGACTATTGTAAAGAAATGCCTGAGAAAACGTATGGTATTCATGTTTTAGATCCCGCTTGAAAGGAATAGATCCATGCGATCTCTGGTTCAGTTTAGGTTGCTGAAGCCAAGACAGCCAAAGAGAGAATTTTTTACGAAAAAGCACCGTTGCCCGGCGAATTACTCATATACTGTATACGTAAAAAGAGCCGCATCGGTTTTATGGAAAAGCGGAAATGGGTGTTTAATAGGATTGCTGGTGCTTTCTACCGGGAAGTTCTTTGCACGGGAGGACCTGCGATGGCAGTGGTTGTATCGCTCAGAGAATTGGTCGGAGAGATGGAGTCGCAGTCCGATATGACCCCCTCATTTTTGGATAAAGATACGGGGAAGTTTTACCTGCTCCAGGAGGAAGATCGGGGCATTCCTGATGGGGAGGTGGACCTGGATTGGGAAAACGCCCCCGATTGGCAAAAAGAATGCTGGAAAGAGCTGATCGAGGTGTTCGATAAGCACCAGATGATTGCCCTGCCCAGTCCATTCGATATCCACGATTATAAGATCATGCAGGATTTCTGCTACTCGGTGGAAGATGTGGAAATGAGCGAGGAGCTGCTGTACCAGATCAGCGGGGCGGGAGCTTTCCGGCGTTTTAAAGACACGGTTCACCGCCTGGGCATTGTGGACGACTGGTATGCTTTCAAGCAGAAGGCGTATGAGGAAATCGCGATCGAGTGGCTGGAGGAGAACGGGATACCGTTTACGCGGGATTGAGGTGATATGCTATCTATCAAAATATCCTTGCCCAGCCTGACAGCCATTCGGAGGTAGCAATAATGCTGCGCATAGCCAGAATCAGTGCCCTGCTTGTCCTGCTGGCGTTTACCTGCTCGTGCCCGTGCGTGTCCGCGGCGGCGGGTGCAGCGCGCTGGATCGCCGAGCAGGTGGATAAAGTCGCCAGGATCGCGGTTGAAACGGGCGCGGAAGCGGTGTGGGAAGATTACCGCGCTTGCCTGCTGGACCCAGCGCATCCGAACGCGCAGGTGCAGTTATTACAAAAGTACGCCCCCGAAGAAGCCGGCCCGGTCCCGGATGATTTCTACACCTACTTTGGCTTTCGCGACTGGTGGCGCTTCCCGCTGGTGTACCCGTACAGCATCATCGCGGTAGATACGACGGAGCAGGGCCGCCTGGCGCGGGGCGATGGGGCGGATTTCCGCGATCCCAACACGGGCAGCCGGGTTTCCGGGCTGGACGGCATCACCCGGCTGGCATTCGACCAGAACCTGCTGCTGGTGGAGACCGGCGCGGGGTACCGGCTGTTTGCGTTCGACACCCAGGAGGTGCGCAGTTATGCCACTGAAGAGGATCTGTGGGCGGCGGCGAAAGAACAGGGCTACCAGGGCGAACCGCAACTGATCACGCTCGATGCTTATGGGTCGCTGTTCACCTGTGAAGAGTAAGGAGCGCACATGGCTGAACTGAAGGTTTTAGTTTTTTTGCCATTTACGGGCGCGCAGGAAAGAGAATCCTAAATTTAACAAGAAAAAGGCGCTGACCACAAACAGCCCTTGAGAAATTGCGGTTTCTCCATGGCTGCGCGCCAAATATCCCAAGCCGCCAAAAAACATGACGAATAAGCCATAAAGCAGTTGGTGTCCTAAGGCGTAAACCAGGTTCGCACTTTCAGACAGCCCTTTCACCTGCAGTTGACCTTGATTCGCTTTGATGAGAAAAGTTTGAAGATCTTTTGGAATGGTGATTGCTGAAAGAGCGATATCTTTCACGGCTGTTTCGATTAATTTGACCCAATTTTTATCGCGCCCAAAAACAAACGTTTCTAAATACGGTTGAATTGTTTTGATCGGATTCATGGTAGGGCTGAGATGGGTGCATAAGCCCAGCAGCAGTAAAATGGTGCGGGTCAACAGTACCAGGTCTTTTGGTATCTGGAACGTTGCCATCAGTTCTCGAAGCGAGATGTCCATTTTTGAAAAATCTACCACCATGTCCAATTTGTCTTCCATCGAAACGTGAATATCTGACAAATTCCATGATTCAACGGTCATCTGTTTCAAGAAACGACTGTAGATATAGTCAATAAGCTGATCAATGTGATGAGTATCCTCGCGCAGAGCGATCAACCCCATTTGCTGCAAGGCGGTGGAGATCAGATCATTGTCTCGTTTCAAGACGCCCTGGAAGAATTGCAGGATGCCATTTTTCATCTCAGCCGATAAATTTGCCACTGCCCCAAAATCAACAAAAACAATGCTCCCATCCGGCTGCACGAGAATGTTTCCTGGATGCGGATCGGCATGATAGATACCGTCGCTGAAAATCATCTGGCAGTAGGCGGTTAAAACCCGTTCCGCCAGAGCCTGCCGGTCAATGTTTTGTTCGGTCAATTTTTCCAGGTCCGATATTTTGACCCCTTGCATGAATTCTGTGGTCAACACTCTTTCCGATGACAGCTCATGGATCACTTTCGGGAACAAGACCTGCGGATTCCCGGTAAAATTGGCTGCGATTGTTTCGATATGCTGTGCTTCCAGACGGAAATCCAATTCTTCATGGATCATCTGGCTGAATTGACTATGAACAAATCCAAGACCTTTGATTCTTAGAAAAAATCCGTAAAACGAAAGTAACTGCTTTACAGTCTGTAAATCTTGTTTGGCATTGGCCTCGATATCTAAATACTGAACTTTTACCGCAACCTGGCGACCATCCTGGAGGCGGGCCAAATGTACCTGGGCCAGGGAAGCGCTGGCAATCGGATGCGGATCGAATTCCGCAAATAACTGGCTGGGATCTTTGCCCAGCTCTTTCTGGATACGCTCGGAGATTTCGCTCAGTGGTCGCGGAGGAATTTTGTCTTGCAGATCTTCTAATTCCTTGCGAAAGTACTCTGGCAGGAAATTGCTTAAAATGCTGATCAACTGGCCAGCTTTGATGAATATGCCTTTTAATGAAAGCAGCAGCCGCTTTAGTCTTTGGGCATTCTTGCCATAAACGGCTGCCATTCTACTGTTCTCCCATTCTTTTCCAAGGAATTTGCCGCATAGATGGAAGAAGCTTAAGCTGATGAAGATTCCAAAAGTCACCCCAAAAGCACGCAGGAAACGAAACCGGATGGGGCGGCTGCTGGGAGATTCGTACAGCTTTTCAGAATGATCGTTGGAAGCACTGGCTGGCTGGAGATCTTTTTGATTACCGTTCATATCTTCTTCCTGCAAATCCGTAATATGGGTATGGAGATGATTATATCCACTTATGCTTGTGGAGACTTTGTCGATTTGTGCCGGGTTTCACTCAATTCGGGCTGCCAAACAAAACCTTATTGAATGTGGTGCTAGAATTAGAGGAAACTGGATTACCAGGGTGAAATGCGCCAGGTGATGATCGACAAATACGGCGTGTTGGTCACCAGCGGGAAGTGAGGAGGGATTGTGTCTGACCTGAAGGTTACCCTGCAAAGCGCGAAGATCGGGCCGGCGGTGCAGTCATCGGACGCGCTGTACGCGGCGCTGCACGCGGCGTGCGATTTTTACCTGGAGATCGCTGACCCTTCCGGGGCGATGGAAACACGGCGAATAAAGGTCAATGGGATTGGTCACCCGCCGGGGCACACGGTGCGGCTGGCGGGGTGGCAGGTGGAGCAGCGCGGGGAAAAGCGAGTGCTTGTGGCGCGACTGCATATCGACTTTGAAGATGATGTTTTCGAACAAGTGCTGGAGATTGACCTGAATTCAATGAGGGAAATCGGGCGGACATTGAAGCGGATCGAGGCGTGAAGACCGCCGCCGACCAATTTGAGTAACAGCGGGCGGCGTAGATACGAAGGTCGAGGAGGATATCTCATGACGGCATTAGAGCAGATTGCTTTCTTTCAGAACCGGCGCGACGATGTGCCGAATCAGGAACTGGCCCGCGAGCTGGCGTCGGCGGGGGATGCGGCGGGCATCCGCGAGATTGTGGAAGGCCTGGATCATAAGAACCCCAACGTCCAGTCGGACTGCGTGAAGGTGCTGTACGAGGTGGGTTACACCGACCCGGCGCTGATCGACGGGTACGTGGATGTGTTCCTGGACCTGCTGAAGAGTAAAAATAACCGGCTGGTATGGGGCGCGATGATCGCGCTGAGCACGATTGCCGGGCTAAAAGCCGCGGAGATCGCCGCGCGGGTGGGGGAGGTGCAGCGGGCAATGGAAGGCGGCTCGGTGATCACGGTGGACAATGGGGTAAAGATCCTGACCGAGGTGGCGAAGAGCAGCGCGGAATGCGAGCAGGCCGTGCTGCCGTACCTGTTCAACCACCTGGCGAACACCCGCGCCAAGGATATCCCGCAGCACGCGGAGAAGATCGTGGAAGCGGTGGGGGCAGGGAGCAAGCAGGCGTTCGTGGATATCCTCCAGAGCCGCATGTCGGAATTGAGCGCGCCGCAGGCGGCAAGGGTGAGGAAGGTGATCAAGACGGCGGAGCGGTGAGAACGGTAATTATCCTGGCGATGATGCTGCTGGTGGGCGCGCGCAGCCTGAACAAACGCGAGGCCAATGAGCTTATTTTTCAACTGGAGGGGGAATAAATGCACCCACGTTCATTTCCAATTCATCTACCCATTTTCCAGTACCTGACGCCCGCCGGGGTTGAAACGCTGGCGGGGTGGATGGAGCGCGGAAAACTGGCGGCGGGGGAGGTAGTTCTTCGCCAGGGGGAGCGCAGCGACGCGCTGTATATCCTCGTTATGGGCAGCCTGCGGGCGATGCTGCGCCTTCCGGATGGGAGCGAGCGCTGCGTGGCGGTGCTACGCCCCGGCGACTGCGCCGGAGCGGCGGCTCCGTACAGCGGGCAGGCGCGCCTGACCGGCATCACCGCCGGGGAGGACAGTGAAGTGCTGTGCCTGCCAAAGGCAGCCTTCGACCGCCTGGCGACGGACTTCCCGGAGCTGTCCAGTGAAATCGGTAACCGCCTCCTACGGTTGTACCAGCGCGCGCAGATCGGCATCATTATGACGGGGCTGTTTGGGCAGGTCAGCGATGAGACCCTGGAGGCGCTGCAGGAGCAGGCTACCTGGCTGCGGCTGCATAGTGGGGAGGTGCTCTTTCGCCAGGGCGACCCTGGCGATGCGCTGTACGCGGTGGTACAGGGGCGGCTGCGCTTTTCGGTTGAGGAGGCGGACGCAGCAAGGCCTGGAGGAACATCCGCGCGCGGGCGTACAGGCGCACTGGGCGAGGTGGGCGCGGGGGAGTTCATCGGCGAATTTGCCATGCTGGCCGAGAGCGGTACGCCGGAGAGCCTGCGCAGCGCCACCGTGTACGCCACCCGCCTGACGGACGTGGTCGGTATTTCTCGGAGTCTGTTTGAGAGCCTGACCTGCCAGTATCCGCAGGCGGTGCTCAACCTTACCCGGCGGATCATCCACCGCGAGCGGCTGATTGACCAGAATATGCTGCTGGGGTCGAGCGCGCTGGTGATCTGCGTGGCGCCTGCCAGCGCAGCGATCGGGCAGCGCGCCCAGTCCGGAGCATTTGCGAGGCTGCTGGCGGAGGCTTTCCAGCCGCTGGGCTGCACGCTGCTGCTGGACCCGGCCCGCTTCGACGAACGTTTTGGCAAGCCGGGAGCGGCGCGCACGCCGCTGGACCATCCCAACAGTTTAATGATCCATGCCTGGATGGACGAACAGGAATGCGAACAGCAGTACGTGATTTACGACACCACTCCCGACGTGCTGGACCGGGGCAGGCTATCGGCCTGGGCGCGGCGCTGCCTGGGGGACGCCGACCTGGTGCTGCTGGTGGGCGAAGGCGGGGTTGAGGATGGCGCGCGCCCCGGTGAGGTGGAGCGGCTGCTGGCGGAAGCGCTGCATACAGTGGGAGATAACCGGGTACAGGTGGACCTGGCGCTGGTTCACCCGGCTGGGACGGAGGTCCCGGCGGGTACGGCGGCCTGGCTGTCGGCGGAGCGCGGCGGCGCGGGGCCCTTCCAGGCGCACTATCACGTGCGGGATGGCAGGGCGGCAGATTTCCGGCGCATGGCGCGGCGCATCAGCGGGCGGACGGTGGGGCTGGCATTGAGCGGCGGCGGGGCGCGCGGCTGGGCGCACATTGGGGCGATCCGCGCGCTGGAGGAGGCGGGGATCGAGGTGGATTGGGTGGGCGGCGCGAGCATGGGCTCGATCATCGCGGCGGTGTACGCGCTGGGCTGGGATGTGGACCACCTGGAGAAGCTGGCCGCGGACTTCGCTGACCCGAAGAAACTGCTGGATTACACCTTCCCGTACGCGGCCATCACCTCCACAAGGCGCATTGCCGGCCTGCTCCAGCAGGTATGCGGGACGGCGGATATCGAAGATACCTGGCGGCCTTTCTTCTGCGTTTCGGCCAACCTGACGCGGGGCGAAGAGCAGCTCCACCGGACGGGGAAGCTGTGGAAGGCCATCCGCGCCAGCATGGCTTTTCCGGCGGTCTTCGCACCGGTGCTGGAAGATGGCTGCGTGCTGATCGACGGCGGGGCGGCTAACAACCTGCCGCTGGACCACATGCGCGAGCTGTGCCCCAACGGCAAGGTGATCGGGGTGAACCTGGTCACCAACTCGCCGTTAAGCGGGGAATATCACTTTGAGGCGGGGCTGTCGGGCTGGCAGGCGTTGTTCTCGCGCTTCCTGCCTTTCGCGAAACGGGTGAAAGCGCCCACGCTGCTGGATATTGTGGCGGGGATGATCTACAGCGCTACCCAGTTCAAGCTAATCGAGACCCAGGGCTGCGCAGACCTGCTGATCAATGTGCCGGTAGAGGCTTACGGGCTGCTGGAGTTCGAGAAGTACGCGGAGATCGTGGAACTGGGATACAGGACAACCAAGGATCAGATAAACGGTTTTCAGGTGCCATGATGAACATATCAACGACAAACCTTTGCCTGGCGGGCGATGCAGCAGTGGACCTGCACCTGCATACAAAATACAGCGATGGCCATTGGACGGCGGAACGGTTGATCGATCACCTGATCGGCGAGGGGTTCGCCCTGGCGGCGATCACCGACCATGACCGGGTTGATACCGCCGCGGCGATTCAGGAACTGGCGCTGGAGAAGCGCCTGCCGGTACTGGTGGGCGCTGAAATATCCGCCACCTGGCGGGGCGAGATGGTGGACATGCTGTGCTACGGGTTCGATCCGCAGCAGTATGCGCTGATCGAGCTGGCGCAGGACCTGATGCGGCGGCAGCAGGAGAATACCCGCGCGGTGTTCGAAACTTTACAGCGCGAAGGTTACGGCCTCCCACCCGATGCGCTGCCGACCCTGCTGGAGACGCCCAACGTTCAGCAGCCGCACGCGCTGGCGGATGTGCTGAGGGAGCACGGGCGCGGCGGCGAACTGCGCAATACGAAGGTGGGCAAGATCCTTTTGGACGCGGGCTGCGCGTTCGCGCTGTGCGAACCGGCGGCGGTGGTAGAAGCCGCGCACCGCAGCGGGGCGGTGTGCCTGCTGGCGCACCCGGGCCGCGGAGAGGGGTTTGTGGATTTCGATGTTCCGCTGCTGGACCTGTTCCGCCAGGAGGCGGCGGTAGACGGGCTGGAGGTTTACCACCCGAGCCATACGCCCGAAAAGTCCGCCGCATACCTGGAGTATGCGCGGGGCAATGATTTACTGGTCAGCGCGGGGTCGGATTCGCACAAGCCAGAGAAGCCGCCGATCCAATACCGGGCGGATGTGTGCCGCGCCCTGCTGGAGCGGGTGGGGATTGAGGTGTTTGGGTAGGGGCGGCTCGCGAGCCTTTCTATTCCAACGAATTCATCCATTACCGCGCGTAAGACACCTCTCCCCCGGTTCGCCGCAGTTCATCTATTCTATAGAGAAACAACCCCTTGCGGCGAACCGACCCCTCTCCATTGTCGGGGCCCCAACCCCAACAATAGCGAGGGGTGCCTTTCGTTATTTACGACGATCTTAGGGACATGTCAATAATATATGACTCTCCTTCTCCAGCATTGGGGTTGGGGCCCCAATGGTGGGGAAGGGGGCGGGGGAAGGGGTTGTTTCAACGCCGTTCTATAAGACATTTTTAGAAATAGTTGGAACAGATGCTCGCGAGCCGCCCAGCGGGGATGGGGGATGCGCGGTTCCTCATAGGGCGCGCAGGTAAGCCAATGCTTCGGGGGCGACGGCTTCGTAGTCGAAGCGGTAGAGGTCGAGGGCCAGGCCGCCGGTAAAGCCGGTTTCGGCCAGGGCGGCGAGGTAGGGGGCCAGGTCCATGTCGCCGTTCTGGGGGAGGGCGTGGTCGTGCAGGCCGGCGTGCATGTTTTCGACGTGGCCGTGGACGATCTTTGGCCCCACCTGGCGGATGGCGGCCAGGGGATCGGGGTCGGTGAGGAAGGCGTGGCCCAGGTCGAAGTTGGCGGCCAGGTTGGGCGAGGGGACGGCGTCGAACAGGCGCAGCAGGTCGGCGGTGGAGCCGATGATGAAGCCCGGCTCAAACTCCTGGGCCAGGATGACGCCTTCATCTTCAGCCAGTTCCACCAGGGCGCGGGTGCGCTGGACGGTACGCGCCCATTCGTCGGGGCTGCCGGTACGGACCACTGCGTTGGAGAAGATGAGAATGCCGGTGCCAAAGGCGCGGGTGCAGCGGATGGCCTTTTGGGACAGCTCGAACAGCTCGTCGTCGAAGATGTAGTCTTTGTGGTAGCCCACCGCCACGGGCGCGAGGCCGAGGGTTTCGACTTTCTCGCGGATGGCGGCGATCTGGGCGGGGGTAAGGACTGCCGGAGAGATTTCGTCGATCTCCAGGCAGATTTCCACGCCGTCGAAGCCCAGGCGCTGGATGGCGGATAGGGCGTCGAGGATGGAGTAGCGGGGGAAGAGGGGTTGGGTGCGTCCGGAGAATTTCATGGTGGGTCCTGTAAAATGGATAGCGTTTCCGCGCGCAAGACGCTGTTGATGATTATATCAAAGGCCGAATTTTGGCATAGATCAAGTTGGATTGACGTAAACAAAATGTGGCCCAAGCGGCAGTCTTCTGCGATGCTTGGTTTGCTGAAGACCGAGCGCAAAGGAGCCGCTACATTTAAAAAGGTATTGAAATTGTTATATTGTTATACTATAATATAACAAATGGACGTTTTCGAAAGCCTATCTATTCAGCCAGGCCAGGAAACCACCTTTGCCAACCAGTTGAAACAGCAAATCACCTGGTTAATCGCCAACGGGAAGCTGAAAGCTGGTGATCAACTTCCACCTGTGCAGGTTTTGGCGGATCAACTTGGGATAAATCTGCACACGGTGCGACACGCATACCAGAAGCTGGCTGCGGACGGGCTGGTCGAGAGTCGTCAAGGTCGCGGGACGCATGTTATGCCATTCGATCCAGTTCGATTAGCCCAGGTCGCCGGATCAATTCGCAGCCACACCATCGGTGTGATTGTCCCCTCCTGGACGAATCCCTTTTATCATGCGCTTCTCCAGGGGATTGAAGAGGTCGCCGAAGCAGAGCAAGCCTTGCTCTTTTTGTGTAATACACATGACGATCCAAATGCGGCTTTGCGTGATTTTGCTCGCCTGGCAGCCAAGCAAGTTGATGGTATCCTGATCGCGGCCTATGACATCTGCCATCATCTGCAGCCCAGCATCCATAAGGAGAGCCAATTAACCGATGGAGGCAATCTACCGTTCGTCACTGTTGATTGGCCTGGTTGCAGCGGATATTCTGTGTTAATTGATCTCAAGATGGCTGGTTACCTGGCTACCCGGCATCTGGTCGAGCATGGTCACCGCCGGGTTGGATTGATCACTTCTGCGCAGGATGCTGAGAATGTAACCCCGGTGAATAGCGGGTATGAACAGGCCCTAAAAGAGAGTGGGATAACGGTGGATCCTACTTTGGTGGCCCGTGCCCCCGGTTTCGATATGATTTCCGGAGCAGAGGGGGCAAGAAAACTACTGGCTCAGAAAGAGCCGCCCACCGCAATCTTCGCTATCGCCGACATGCTCGCGCTAGGTGCTATGCAAGCCATCAAGCAGGCCGGCCTGCGCATCCCAGACGAGATCGCCCTGGTTGGCTTCAATGACATACCAACCGCGGCCCTGGTCGAACCCGCGCTGACCACGGTGGCTGCGCCGGCCGTCCAACTTGGGCGAGAAGCTATGAAAATGCTGCAAATCCTCATCGCTGGAGAGCGACCTCCGCAACGACAACTTACCCTCCCCACCTCCCTGATCCTACGAGAAAGCTGCGGCTGCTCGCGCAAGAAAGTATAGGCACGAAACAGCGATCTCGCATTTCGTCTGCTATTTTGCGGAGGAAAAAATGAATACAAAGCGCTTCCTGTGGATGGCAATCTCTTTGATTGCTCTGTTTGTATTGGCAGCCGGGTGTACCAATACCGCCACTCTTCCAACTGGGAAGGATGCGGAATGGACCGTGGTGATCATCGGCGACTCCAGTATGTGGGAGCATGGTGCAGCGATCGCCCGCCAGATTGAGAAAGACCGGGGTGTCAAGGTGGTTCTGGAAGACTTTGCTCTACCCGCCCTACGCGCCAGTTCTGTTCGCGAAGTGCTCGAAACGGGGAAATCGTCCAATATGAGATTGGAGGCACTTCCGGACGCGGTGGGCGAAGCCGAAGTGGTTGTGATGTTTACGAACCCGCTCGGTTCGGTCAACCAGACGGCGCCCCTGGACATGGAAGGCTGCTTTGGCGGGGTCGCACCGGGGAATTGTTCCATGGATGCGATGAACGTCTATATTTCCGATCTTCAATCGATCTGGGAGAAAATAATTGAGCTGCGCAAAGGCCAGGCCACGATATTAATCGCGACCGATATGTACAATCCTCTGGTTAAAAACTGGGATAAGGCAGGCATTTATAAAAGTTGTGACATTTGCTGGAGCAATCAATCTGCCGCGAACCGCCAGGCCGCGCAAGCCTATAACATCCCCTTTATCAGCCGCTACGATGCGTTCAATGGCCCGGACCACCGCGAAGACCCATGTGATAAAGGCTATATTCGCGATGATGGAGAACACCCCACCTTGTTGATGGGCGAGGCATTTGCGAAGCTCCTGGCTGAGTTGGGGTATGCACCTTACCAACCAGTGAAGTAATAAAGGCTTAATTGAGCTTGCTATAAATCGCGAGTGGCCTGAAATGTTATACCCAATTGATGCCGAAACCTGCGAGTATAATTGTAAAGTCTATTCAGGCTGAAAACTTAATGAATGTCCAGCATGCCATCAAACCTTGATAGGAGAATTTCTGCCAGAAGTCAGTCAACCAATTCAGTATGGAGAAGGTGACAATCCTCGAAACCTCGCGCATCAATTAATCATCGGGTACTGATTCATGAACAATTTTCTATCGATTAACAGTATTGGCCTTCCCGTACTTGGCAGCGTCCTGATCCTCGTCGCGATGTGCTTTTGTTTGATTGTCTCGCTCTGGCGCCTCCGCGATCCCGTTGTTGATGAAACCGAAGCACTCGGCTTCGCACCGATTGATCCCAGCATTGCGCTGATCGATAAGGTGGCCGCTATCGTGGATGATGACGAAAATCCGGATAACTTTGAGCTGCTCGATGTCACTCACAGACGCACCGGGATAATCGATTGTTACCTGCTGGATATCCGGAACACCCGCCGCGCAAACGCTGATAAAGGCAACGAGGGAGCGCTAGTGATTTTCTCACCGCATCTACACCTGCCTCGTTTTACCCTGGCACCCAAGCCAAGACTGAAAGGCGCGGTGGGCGCTCTGGTCAACCCGGCGCTCGACTGGCTCACCAATATAATCAACCGACAGCGGGTGGGTTTTTCTGCTGCACCTGAGTTTGAGCACCACTATCTCGTCACCGCGAAAGACCCGACCCCGGTCACGGATTTCTTCACCCCCGCGCTGCTCAACTACCTGGAACATACCGCGCATTTGTATATCCGAGCTTCAGGAAATGGTTTTATCTGTTTTTTGATCCAACAACCCAGGCACACACTCGAGGAGCAGGTCCAGGCGGCCATGGCGGTTTACAATGCGTTTACCAAGCTGGGGGCGGCGAACAAGAACCATAAGGGCTGAGCAGTTACAATACATGAACTTGTGAGCGTTGTTTCCTGACCAGGAATGAGCGAATGCGTATCCCCATTGACCGCCAGAGTCCCGTTCCAGTTTACCGGCAGATCGAGCAGTACCTGCGCGAGAATATCCGCTCGGGGGCGCTGGCGGCGGATACGCGCCTGCCGGCGACGCGCCAGTTGGCGGAGGAGCTGGGGGTCAGCCGCATTACGGTGAAGAACGCCTACGCGGAGCTGGAGAGCGATGGGCTGATCGGTACGCGCGAGGGCAGCGGGACGTTTGTGATGGCCAGCGGGGTGCTGCTGGGAGGGGGGCGCGAGGATGGGATCGACTGGCCGCTGTGGCAGCGCGAGGCGCAGCGGGAGGGCGTTTTCTCGCGGGAGGTGTACCGCGGGCCGCACCCGGCGGTCTTCCGCCACCCGCAGCCGGTGATCTTTACCGGGGTAGGCGACCCGCGCCAGTTCCCGGTGAAGGACTTTCACCACGCGCTGCAGCGCGTGCTGCGCCAGGTGGACAGTCCTCAGGCGCTGAACTACGGCGAATTCAACGCCGGGTATCCGCCGCTGCGCGAGACGATCGCGCGGGTGCTGGCGAGCCAGGGCATCCAGGCCCGCCCGGAGCATATTCTGGTTACGGCGGGGTCGCAGCAGGCGCTGGCGCTGGTGTGCCACACGCTGCTCAAACCGGGCGACACGATTATCGTCGAGAGCCCCACCTATAACCTGGCGCTGGAGCTGTTCCGCTCGCTGGACGTGAAGATTGTGGGCGTTCCGGTAGACGAGCAGGGCATGCAGGTGGACCTGCTGGAGGACCTGCTCCAGCGCCACCGGCCCAGGCTGGTGTACACCATCCCCAACTTCCAGAACCCGAGCGGGGCGTGCATGAGCGGGGCGCGGCGGCGCAAGCTGGTGGCGCTGTGCGACCCGTACAACGCGGCCATCCTGGAAGACGATTACGCGGGCGACCTGCGCTACGATGGGCGCGCCCAGCCAGCGGTGAAGGCGCTCGATCCGCGCGGTGGGGTGATCTATACCGGCACTTTCTCGAAGATGCTGATGCCGGGGCTGCGCATGGGCTTTCTGGTGGCGGACGGGCCGATCTTCCACGAACTGCTGCACGCCAAGTGGGTCAACGACCTGGCGACTTCCACGCTGATGCAGCGCGCGCTGGACGAATACGTGTCGGTGGGGCGCTACCAGGCGCACCTGCGCCGCACCAGCCGCCTGAACCGCATCCGCCGGGACGCGATGCTGGCAGCAATCCGGCGCTACCTGCCGGAGGGGGTGCAGGCGAACACGCCGCAGGGTGGGCTGTTCATCTGGCTGCGCCTGCCGGAGGGCATGTCGTCGCAGGCGCTGTGGCGGCTGGCGGTGGAGGAGGGGGTGGAGTTCACGCCGGGGAGCTGGTTCTTCCCGGATCCGGAAGAGGGGGAACGGTATTTACGGTTAAATTTCGCCACCTGCACGCCGGAGGAGATCGAGGTGGGGATTCAGCGGCTGGGGTCGGCGATGCGGAAGATGTAGAGAGCGTTATTTTCAAGGAGTTTAAAGGATGAACCTGGATATTACTGGCCTGCCCATAATAGATACGCATGAACATTTATTAGATGAAGGCTATCGGGTGCACGCTGAAAAAGATGTACTTTCTCTTTTCTTGCGCCACTATCTTACGACGGACCTTGCCAATGCCGGGCTTTCGATGGAACGGATTCAGGCGATCCGCGATCCTGGGGTGAATATAGCGCGGCGCTGGAGCGAGCTGGAGCCATTTTGGAAAAGGGTCTCGCACACGGCGTATGCCCAGGCAGTCAAGATTGCGGTGCGTGATTTGTACCAGGTGGAAGCGATCAACCGGGATACCATCGGTGAAATTGCGGCGCGCGTTGAAGAAGCATCAAAGCCCGGGTTGTATTCCTCCGTCTTCCAAAAAGCTGGCATCCAATTCGCCGTTGTGGATGACCTGGACGGCATCTATGATCCTCACGCGCTGTACGATACGCCCTTCCCCAGGCCATCCGACCCGCCCGGCCTGTTTAAGAAGGTCATCCACGGCAGCCCGCTGATCCACCTGCGTAATAAAAACCAGATTCTGCATATGCAGGACCTGCTGGGCGGGCATGGCATTCATACCTTGCAGGATTGGCTGGATGCGATCGCGCAGGTGTTTGTCCGCGCGAACCAGGCGGTCGCGCTGAAACTGACCCATGCTTATGATGCATCGCTGGCGGTGAGCAAGGCTACCTATCAAGATGCGGAAATAGTTTTCAACCAGTTGATCGGAGCGACCTATCCGGATGAAAGTCTCAGCCATGCCGCCCGGCAGCCGCTGACGGATTACCTGCTGCATTACACGGTGCGGCAGGCGGCCCAACGCGGCCTGCCCATCCAGATCCACACCGGGCTCTTAGAAGGCAGTTATAACAATCTGCAAAATGCCAACCCCATGCACCTGATACCGCTGTTGATGGAATACCGCGAAGCCCGGTTCGTGCTTTTCCACGGCAGCTATCCCTGGGTTCGGGAATTCATCGCGCTGGGGAAAATGTTCCCCAATGTCTGGCTGGACCTGTGTTGGGTATGGGTCATCAGCCCGCAGGCCGGGCGGATCATTCTTCACGAAGCCATCGAGACCATCCCGCAGAATAAAATTACCGCGTTTGGCGGCGATTATATTTTTATCGAGGGAAGCTACGGGCACAGTGTGATGGCGCGGCGGAATATCGAGCGCGTGCTGGCGGAGAAAATCGCTGAAGGATGGTTCGGGGTTGACGAGGCGGTGCAGTATGCCAGGGCGGTTCTCTACGAGAATGCACTGGGGTTGTACGGTCCGCTTGAATAAACGACGGTGCCGGGCTTACAGAACGGCAGGCGCGTTGTGTACTTTATAGAGTCAATATTGATCAGGAGGTTTTCCTATGTCTACTACGGACCGTTCACAATTTCCCCCTGTCACTATCCCAAGCACGGAGTTGAGGGAGCTCAAATCTTCGGCGACCGGGCAAAGCTACGATATTTATATTCACCTGCCCGGCGGGTATGCACAGAACCAGGACAAGAAATATCCCATCGTCTATGTGCTGGATGGGCAGTGGGACTTTAAGCTGCTCGCTTCGATATACGGCGGGCTTTTTTATGACGAGTTCATTCCGGAGATGATTATCGCCGGCATCACGTATTCGGGTGCCAGCCCGGACTATGATGCGCTGAGAGCCATGGACTACACCCCAGCAACCGAGGTGGAGATTCCGGGCTGTGGCGGCGCAGCCAGGTTTTCGGCGTTTCTCAAAGAAGAATTGTCGCCTTTCCTCGAGGCCAACTACCGGGTTGATACCTCGCAGCGCGTGCTGATGGGAAGTTCTTTCGGCGGCACCTTCACGCTGTATGTCCTGTTCGCTGAGCCAGGGTACTTCAAGGGTTATATAGCCGCCAGCCCAGCCGTACCTTATGGGGATCGACATGCTTTCAAGCAGGAAGCGGATTATGCCAGTCACCACCAGGATTTACCCGTCAGGCTGTTTTTAAGCGTTGGCGAGGTGGAGGACTTAGCAGGGCCAGTGCAGGAATTCATGCAGGTTCTCCAGGGACGAGGCTATACCGGCCTTAAAATGGCGACCCGAACGGTCGAAGGCGAGCGCCACTCGGGCAACAAACCCGAAGCATTCAACCGCGGGCTGAGATTCGTTTTCCAGAACGAATGATGCTTTGCGGGATCAAGAAAACTTAATATGCCCTCTTGACAGATGGGGTAAAACGCCATAGAATACTCTGTAGTACAGAGTACTTTATAGGAGATATGTTATGAACGTTTCACCTAACGAAGCTGAAGAGGCCCTGGCGGCCATCAATCAAATGACAGAGAAAACGCGCCACTCGATCGCCAGCACCGGCGCGCATGTGACCCTGATCGTCACCGGCATTGTGTGGCTGGTGGGGTATGTGAGCACGCAGTTCTTGAGCGGCAATATCGTGATGTATATCTGGATCGCGTTGAGCGTAATCGGCGGGGCGCTGGGCACGGTGATGGGCCTGCGGCGCGGCAGCCGCGTGCGCGGGCCGTCGACGACGGTGTACGCCAAGCGGGTGGGCCTGTTCTGGCTGCTGCTGATCTTTTACGGCGCGGCGACTCTGCTGGTGGCGCAGCCCGCGGACGGCAAGCAGCTGACCATGCTGGTGATCCTTTTTATTATGGTCGGCCAGCTGGCCATGGGGCTGGTGTTCTCTTTCTCCGCGACGTGGTGGGCGGTGCCGATCACCTTGCTGGCGATGGCGGGCTACTTCTTCTTCCCGCAATACTTCTACGCGTGGATGGGCGTGCTGGGCGGCGGCGGGATGATCGCGCTGGGGCTGTACATCCGTGCGAGGTGGTGAGCCATGGCCGAGCTAAATGAAATCATCCACCAGCCGGTGCGGCTGCGCATTATGGCCGCGCTGGTAGCGCTGGAGACGGGTAACGAGGTCGATTTTACCTACCTGCGCGAGCTGCTGGACGTGACCGACGGTAACCTGGGCGCGCACCTGCGCAAGCTGGAAGAGGCCGGCTATATCGCCGTCAACAAAACATTTATCGACCGCAAGCCACGCACGTTTGTGGGGGCCACCGATGCAGGCCGCAAGGTTTTTACGCAGCACGTGGCGGCGCTGGAAGCAATACTGAAGAATAAGTGAGGCAAGAATGAATGCGATTGTGCAAGTGGAAGGTCTGCGCAAAGTGTACGGCAAAATGACTGCCGTGGACGGGGTATCGTTCGAGGTACGCGAGGGCGAAATCTTTGGCATGGTCGGGCCGAATGGGGCGGGGAAGACCACCACCATTGAATGCCTGGAAGGGCTGCGCAGGCCAGACGGGGGAACCGTGCGCGTACTGGGGCTGGACCCGCAGCGCGACGGGCAGGCGCTGCGGATGCGCGTGGGGATGCAGTTACAGCAGTCGAACCTGCCGGACCGCATGCGGGTGTGGGAGGCGCTGGACTTGTATTCCTCGTTCTACCCGAACCCGGTGAACTGGGAAGTTCTGCTGGAGCAGTTAGGGCTGCAAGAGAAGCGCAACGCGCCCTTCGCCAAGCTGTCCGGCGGGCAGAAACAGCGCCTGTTCATCGCGCTGGCGCTGCTGCTGGACCCGCAGCTGGTGTTCCTGGACGAGCTGACCACAGGCCTCGACCCGCAGGCGCGGCACGCCATCTGGGACCTGGTGCGGGAGGTGCGCGCGCGGGGCAAGACGGTTTACCTGACCACGCACTTTATGGAAGAGGCAGAGCGGCTGTGCGACCGGGTGGCGATCCTGGACCACGGGCGGATTGTGGCGCTGGACACCCCGGCGGGGCTGATCCAAAGCCTGGGGGCGGAGGAGCGGGTGATCTTCAACATCCAGGGGCGGCTGCCGGAGGGGTTCGAGAAAGCCATTTCTGGGCCGGTGCGGATGGAAGTGGACGGCGAGCGGGTGACGATCCACGGGCAGAACGGGCGCACGGCGCCATTGGTGAGTGAAGTGGCGGGGCAGTTGGCGGCGCAGCAGGTGGCCTTCCGCGACCTGCGCACCGAACAGCCGACATTGGAAGATGTGTTCTTGCGCCTGACCGGGCGGGGGATGAGGGAATAAAGAATATGAACGCAGAATTGGGCATGAAAAGTTTATTGAAAATGAGCTGGATGGAAGCCAAGCTGTTTTTGCGGGAGCCGGTGGGGGCGTTTTTTACCCTGGTGTTTCCGCTGCTGATGCTGTTTATCTTTGGCACGATCTACGGCAGCATACCGGCGGGCGCACCCGGCGCGCCAGCCGGAGGCGCAGGGGCCATCGGCGGGCTGATCCCGGCCTTTGGGTCGATGGTGATTGGGATGGCGGGGTTGATGTCGGTGACGATTACCATGGCGACCTACCGCGAGAACGGCATCCTGCGGCGGCTGCGCACCACGCCGGTGAGCCCGCTGGTGGTACTGGCGGCGCAGGTGGTGGTGGTCTTTACCATGACGGCGCTGGGGATGCTGCTGCTGGTGGCGGCGGGGCGGCTGGTGTATCAGGTAAGCTTTACCGGCAATGCCCTGAGCCTGATCGCCGGGTTTGTGCTGAGCAGCCTGAGTTTCTTTGGGATTGGCTTTATCCTGGCAGGGACCATGCCCACGGCGCGCACGGCGCAGGTGGTGGCGATGGTGCTGCTGTACCCCATGCTGATCCTGTCCGGGGCGGCCTGGCCGCGCGAATTGATGCCCGGGGCGATCCAGAAGGTATCGGCGTTCATCCCGCTGACCTACGTGGTCAACCTGCTGAGCGGGCTGTGGAACGGCGAGGCGTGGAGCGGGCACCTGCTGGACGTGGGCGTGCTGGTGGCGCTGCTGGTGATCGGGGTGGTGGTTTCGGTGAAGACGTTCCGGTGGGAATAAGATTTTGAAGAGGGGTAATTTTCGACACTTCGTGCGGAAAAATGCCCCTCTTTACTCCTTCCCGCCTCAATAGGGGACCAATTTCCACAAATTTCAATTGACACCGTTATCTGAAATCGTTACCGGGTAAGCGGTTTTGATATAATCCCGTTTTAATTTTTACCGCTTTCAAACCCAGATGAGGTGTCATCATGCCGATCCTGACCCCAGGGCGCCGCTGGCAGCCAATTTATTATCCTTTTCATAAGGAGACCTGGCTCAACAGCCTGTTGAACAGCCTGGAAATGCTGTATAAGGGGCCGCTGTGGGGCTGCCGCCAGTGCGGCAACTGCCTGCTGCAGGAGACGGCGTTCATCTGCCCGATGGCATGCCCGAAAGGGATCCGCAATGGGCCGTGCGGCGGCTCGACCGCGGAACACTGCTATGTTGATGAAACACGGCCCTGCGTGTGGTATGCCATTTACGAGCGCGCTTTTCAGATGGGCCGCGAGGAGCGCCTGCTGGAGGTGCTGCCCCCGTTAGATTGGAAGCGGGTGGGCGACGAGCAGATCGCGGGCGTAGTGGAACAGGCGAAAAAAGTGGGCGCGCGCAAATGGATGGGCGGGGTGCTTTCGAGGGACGCGGCAAAACGCGAGCAAGCCATCGAGAGCGTGTTCCGCCCGGTGCGCCAGCCGGACTGGTGGCAGGGCGACGCGGAATACCACGCGCCCCAGTATGATGGGCCCGCCTCGGAGCTGGAGCGCAGGCTCAAAGAAGGGGAGTTTGTGGTCACGGCGGAGATCCAGCCGCCGCAGACCATATCCACTAAGAAGCTGGTCAGCAATATCGAGCTGGTGGGGCCGTATGTGGCGGCGGTGAACTTTACGGATGCCGCCTCGGCGGCGCCGCGCATGGCCTCGTGGGCCTGCGCGACGATCGCGGCGCAGAATGGGGTGGAACCCGTGCTGCAGATCGCCGCCCGCGACGTGACGCGGGTGGGCTTGCAGGGGGAAGTGATTGGCGCAAACGGCCTGGGCATCCGCAACGTGCTGTGTTTATCAGGTGACAGCAACCGGATGTCGGCGGGCCCGTGGGGGCGGATGGATATTCTGGATATCGACTCGGTGCAGATGCTGTGGATTCTGCGGCGGATGCGCGACGAGGGCAAGTACCTGGATGGGCGCGATATTAAATTCCCGCCGAGGTATTTCCTGGGCGCGGCGGCCTCGCCTTTCGCGTCGAGGCCGGAGTTTCAGGCTATCCGCGAGCAGAAGAAGGTCAACGCGGGGGCGCAGTTCTTCCAGACCAACGTGATCTTCGACGTGGAGCGCCTGGAGACCTGGTTGAACGCGCTGGCGAAACGCGATATTCTCGATAAGGTGTACATCCTGGCGGGGATCACGCCGCTGAAATCGCTCAAGATGGCGAAGCATATGAACGAAGTCCCGGGCGTGAGCATCCCCCGGCCTATCCTCCAGCGGATGGAGGATGCGGAAGACCGGGGCAATGCGGCGGAAGAAGGAGTGCGGATCGCGCTGGAGCTGATCGAAAAGATTCGCGGCATGCAGGGGTTCAACGGCATCCACCTGATGGCGGTCGGCTGGGAAGAGATCGTCCCGCGCATTGTGCAGGAGGCACGGCTGGAGGCGGGGCTGCTTCCGCTGGCGATCCGCCTGGAGGAGCAGCGGGAGGCTATCCCGGTGACGGCTGAGAAGAAGCAGGGGCTGGCGGGGACCTAACCCCCTCGGTCCCCCTTCCCTAAAAGGAAGGGGGAAGCGGAGACGCGGCGCGCCCCTACCCGTGGGGGACGCGATGTAAGCAATGAAAGAGGGCGTCTCGCGAGACGCCCCTACGATGGTTATGACCGGCTGTGTGGTTAAAATACCCGCGCGATCACGATGCCGAGCTGGTTGGCGGCGCGGATGAGGGGCGGCATGCGGCTGCCGGAGATGATGGTCTGGACCAGCCCGGCGCCAAAGATGGCTGCCAGGACGGCGACGTACCAGGCCGGTATGTATCCCTGGCGGAGCGCTTCGGTGATGAGGTACAGGCCGGAAGGGATCACCAGGAGGATTGAGGAGATCAACCCCGGCGCAAGCTGGCGAAAGTAGATGGTCCAGAAGATGTGCTGGAGGGCGTTCAGAATCATGAAGGCGATGGCAGGCAAAAAAATCCAGGCGGCGGTGGCGGGGCTGCCGGTTAATGTGGCGGCGCTGACCCACACCAGGCCGATGAAGATGACATAGGCGATGACCATGCGGGCGCTTTTGTCGGTGGCGGCGGGCGGCAGGCCGGAGAAATGCCTGCGCTCGAACTGGTCGATGTTCCATTCTTCCAGTTCGTGGATGGCGGCAATGATGAGGAAGATCCACAGCAGGTGCAGGAAATTGACCTGGGCGAGCAAATTGATGAGTGTTTCCATTTTTGTTTTGTTCCTTTGCTTGTATAGTGGTGCCTTCCAATAAAGAGAGCGCCTCGCGAGGCGCCCCTACGTTGGAGATAGGCTCGTGAGATGGGTCAATCTTATGTTAGCAGGGCGAAGGAACGGGCGCATTAACCCAGGTTAATTTTCTTGCGAATGCGCGACAGGGCCACGTCGGTTACGCCTAAGTAGGAGGCGATATGGTACTGGGGGAGGCGGTCGACCAGGCCGGGGTATTCCTGCAGGAAGCGGCGGTAGCGGGTTTCCAGCGAGTCGAGCAGCAGCTCTTTTTCGCGCGCCTCTTTGATGAGGACTAACATTTCCGCGTTTCTACGGCCCATCTGCTGCCAGCAGGGGTGCCGGTCATACAGCTCGTTCAATTGGCGGTTGGGCAGCACCAGGGTGCGGGTGGATTCCATGGCCTGGATGTAAAAGCCGCACGGTTCATTGAGGATCAGCGAATGGAACGACCCGGCAAAGCGGTTTTCCATGGCAAAAAACTTGTTGAATTCCTTGCCATCCTCGGTGGAATAGAAAAAGCGGACCAGGCCCTGGACGATAAAGTAAAAGTTCGACGCCACTTCGCCAGCCCGGACCAGGTAGTCGTGCTTTAAAAACCTGCGCTCATGGAGAAGCGGGGCAACGTAGGCCCATTCGCTTTCCGGGACGGAAACCTGCTGCTCAACCACGCGCCGGAAGATGTCGATGCTTTTCGTGATGGGTTCACTCCTCCAGGTGCAGCAGGGGATCTTCGGGCTGCCCCTGGTTCCTGAGCTCGAAATGCAGATGCGGGCCGTTGGACCAGCCGGTGCTGCCCATGAGGCCGAGGGTTTCGCCCTTTTCGACCCGGGCGGCGCATTGGACGTGGACCTCGCTGAAGTGGGCATAAACGGTCTGGTAGCCGTTGCCGTGGTCGAGGATCACGGCATAGCCATAACCGTGGTCGTTCCAGCCGGAATAGACCACAACGCCTGCATCGGCGGCGTAGATCGTGTCGCCGGTGGTGCCGGCGATATCGACGCCATTATGGCCCCAGGCCGGGCTGTAGAGGTAGCCGGTGAGGGCATGGTTCGCCGTGGGCCAGCCGAACTGGCCCGTGCCGGTGATCCCATCCACGAGGCCGCAGTACCCAGCCCCAGGCACCTGGGCAACCGCGGTGATGTGGGCGGTGGGCGTGGCGGTTGGATTGGCTGTGGCAGTAGGGCTGGCGGTGGGAATGGGGGTCTGGGTGGCGGTGGG
>CAYTHO010000077.1:0-28290 GCA_964437595.1 uncultured Anaerolineaceae bacterium | reverse complement strand
CAAAGGCTGTTCGCCCCTTTGCGAAACGCCCTGAACCACCCCCGGCGCTGCGCGCCGCCCCCTCAGAAGGGGGAAGATATTTTTGGGGGTTGAGGCGGTCGCGATGCGACCGTCTCGACCCCCAAACCCTGAAAAGAGCGAAAAGAGGGCGCTGCGCCGTGGCCCGGTCAGGCGCGCTGTTTGCGCAGCTTGCGCACATCGCCTTCGCGGACGGTGATACTGGCAGCGTCCAGATGTTCGAGGAAGGCCAGCACGTAGCGGCGCGAGGTGTTGAGCATGTCGCGGAACTGGGCGGCGCTGAGGGTGGGCTCTTTGTCAAAGTGCGCGCGCACCAGGGCGATCATCTGCTCGTAATCTTGCTGGCGGAAGGCCACTTCGGCGGAAACGGGGACGAGCTTGCCCAGGTCGACCAGGGCCTGGTAGACGTCTTCGCCCACTTCGGCCTGGGCCTCTTTGATGGTGGGCGGGGCGTAGGGCACCTGGGCGAACTTCGCCAGCAGGCGGTCGGCCTGGGCCTGCTGCTGGGTGCTAAAGCGCACGGCGTGCCCTGGCCGCCAGACGAAGGCGCCGCTTTCTTCCAGCACCGCATCGGCGGCCCAGCGGCGCACGGCGGCGGTGAACAGGCGCGCCGAGGCAGACTTCAGGCGGCTTTTTAGTTCCTCGCGGGGCATGCCGCGCCGCAGCGGGTAGGTACGGTGATAATACTCCAGCTCACGCACCGCGCGGTCGGTTTCCACCTGCCATTGGGATTGGGCATAGGCCAGCAGGTCGCTGGCGGGCGTTACCGGGCCAGGCTCCAGGACCACCATCTGGCCGTTTTCCAGCAGTTCGTTCAGCGCGGAGCGGGCCTGTTCCTCGGCCAGCCGGGAGCGGGCCACCACCTCGCGGATGGGCGCGCCGCTTACCGCCTGGAGGGCCTGCAAAAGCACATCGGCGGGCGAGCCGTGGCGCAGCGACTCGAGCTGCGCCAGCACGCCTTCATCGAAGCGCTTATGGCGGCGCGGCTGCGGATCGACCACCTCCCCGCCGCCCAGCGTTTCGCCGGGCGAGGGCCGGCGCAGGATGTAGCGGTCGCCGCGCACGGCAACCACCGGGTCGCGCAGTTCGAGCTGCAGCCAGCCCTCGGCGCCGGGGGCCAGCTCTTCGGCGCCTAACAGGCGCACGCGGGCCAGGATTTCCGCCGTGCCCACGAAGAACTTAACCTCGCTGTTATGGCGCACCGGGCCGGAAGCATCGCGCAGCAGGCGGAAGGAGACATCCACCAGGCGGGTGGGGCGATATTTGCCGGGGACCGCCAGCACCGCGCCGCGCCGCACCTGGTCCACTTCCAGCCCGCTGATATTGACCGCCGTGCGGCTGCCGGGATGAGCCGACTGCTCTTTGTGTTTGTGCGACTGCAAGCCTCGGATGCGCCCGCGCAGCCCGTCGGGCAGCACTTCCACCTCTTCTCCGAGGGCAAAGCGGCCATCCAGCAGCGTGCCGGTGACCACGGTGCCAAAGCCGGAGATGGTAAATACGCGGTCGATGGGCAGGCGCGGGCGGCTCAGGTCGGGGCGCCTGGGGCGCTCGACCAGGCAGGCCTGCAGGGCGGCGGCCAGTTCGGGCAGGCCCTGGCCGGTTTTGGCCGACACGGGCAAAATAGGCGCATCCGCCAGCACCGTACCCTGCACCACATCGCGGATATCGGCTTCGACCAGCACCAGCCAGTCCGGGTCGTCTACCAGGTCGGTCTTGGTCATGGCGATCACGCCCGCCTCGATCTGCAGCAGGTCGAGGATCGCCAGGTGCTCGCGGGTCTGGGGCATCACGCCTTCATCGGCGGCGACTACAAACACCACCGCGTCGATGCCGCCCACGCCAGCCAGCATGTTCTCGATAAAGTCGCGGTGCCCGGGCACATCCACAATGCCCACCTGCTCGCCGTTAGGGAGCGCCATCCAGGCGAAGCCCAGGTCGATGGTCATCTCCCGTTCCTGTTCCTCTTTCAGGCGATCAGGATGGGTGCCCGTCAACGCCGCAACCAGGGTCGATTTGCCGTGATCCACGTGCCCGGCGGTGCCAATGACCCGCATCGTTCCTCCGCCTAACCAGTCCGGCCAAAGACGCGGTCGTACTGCTCGACCCACTCATGCGACAGGGCCAGCAGGCTCTGCAGGCGCTTCTGGATTTCCTCGCGCATCTGGTGCACCACATCCTGCATTTCCTGGCTGATGTCTTCCAGGATCACAATGCGCTCGTTGTAGCGGTCGAACTGGCGGGCCTGCTCGCGCCCCTGCTCTTCCTGCACCAGCGAGTAGTTGGTCCAGCGTTTCTGATCGTCGGCCTTGAAGGCGACCCACTCCTGGCGGAAGCGGTCTTCCGTCAGACGCTGCATTTCGGTGATCTCGTTGATGCGGCGGTCGAAGCGCTGGGTGATCTCATCGAAGGCTTCCTGCGAGCGCTTGATCGAGCGGTTGGTGGCCTCGATGGCCTGGAGCTGGGCATCCAGCCCGACTCCCTGGCGCTCGATCAGCTCGAAGCGCGTCTGCCAGTCTTTCCAGATGCGCTCGCGCTCCACGCCGGTCATGTTCTGCTTGTCGATGAAGGCGGCAATGGTCTGGCGGCGCTCGCTCTCCGCGGCCTGGAATTCGCTGATGCGCATTTCCATCTTGCGGATGCTGTCGCTGACCAGGTCGGTTTTGCCGCGCTGTTCATCCTGGCGCTTGCGCATGGCGGCCACTTCACCGGCCATGTCAGTGATGCGCTTGGCCTCCTGGCGCTGGGCCTCTTCAATCATCTTTTGAGAGCGGCGATACTCTTCGTCGGAACGGCGGTACTCGACGATCTTCTGGTTGGCTTCTTCGATCAGGCGCGCCAGGCGGAAATCTTCTTCCTGGCGGGCCTGGAGGGATTTGCGCAAATCGGGGATAACGTCCTGCCCGCGGCGCACATCGGCAATGGCGCGGGTCATTGTTTCCTGCTCGGCCAGGCGGTTTTTCTCCAGCTCGCGCTCGCGCTCGACCCGCGTCTTTTCGATCGATTCGACGGAGCGGCCTAAATCCACGCGCAGTTGGGCGACCGCCGAGTCGATCTGGTCGAACTTGGCGAGCAGGGTCGAAATGCGCGTCACCTCTCCGCTGATTTCTTTTACCTGCTGCAAAAGACCTGGCAGATTGCCTTCCACCGCGGCCAGCCGCTCTTCCATCGTTTGAATAATGAGCTTATCCTTGCGGCGTTCTTCATCCAGCCAATCCAGTCGTTTCGCGAGCTGTTCCAAATCCATAAGTGGTTCCTCTTTTATCGATTAACAAACGGGCAGAACCCGTTCAGGTCTATGATCCATTCAATTGGACGCCCGCGAACGCATCAGGATACGGAATTCGCCCGGCGCCAGCATCATTATAACCCATCCCCCACATTCTTTAACAATCCCCCACCTTACGGCAGGTGAGTGAAACCAGACAGCAGGCCGTTCAGAACCGGCAGGAATGCCCGGGGGAAGAGGCCGATCAGCAGCAGGCCGATGATTCCGCCCACCAGCAGGATGATCTGCATGCGCGATTCGTGGTAGGCTTTCGGCTGCGGGCCGCTGGTTTCCGGAGCAGCAGGCGCGCCTTCCACATCCGACGCGGCCTGCCAATCTTCCACTGGCGGCGCTTCCCTGGCAGCAGCATCGCTCCAGATTCTTACCCCAGGCAGCGCTGCGCCCTGCGCCAGGATGAAAAGCGCCCGGAAGGTGCTGAACAAAATGCCCATGCCGCCCACCAGCGCCCAAAGCGCGGTAAACAGCGACTGGCGGGCCAGCTCTTCCAGGAGCACCTGGCGGATGGGGAAAACCGCCAGCAGCGGCAGCCCGGATAGGGTGAGGGATGCCACCGCCAGCCCGGCTGTGGCAAACGGCAGGCGCTGCGCGATGCCCTGCACATCTTCAAAACGCGTGGTGCGCGCCTTGCGCGCCAGGATCGAAAGCGAAAGCGCCCACAATGCCACGCCGATGGTGCGGGGCAGGAACATGCTGGCGAACATCTGGTACCCCGCCAGGCTGGATAGGCTGATAGCCAGCAGCGAGAAGCCCGTTTCAACGATGACGCCGTAACCGATTAAGCGGGCCAGGTCTTTCTGGAAAGCAGCCCAAACCCCTGCCGTGACCACCATCAGGCCGCCGAGCTGCCCAATGACCGGGAACAGGTTTGGCAGCGCGCGCAGCCAGCCAAACTGGTCGATAAAGCCCAGGCCGATCAGCAGGCTGGTGGTAGGGAAAAGCAGGAAAATGAACCCGGCCACATAGGGGAAGCTCTGCTCCGCCAGCAGCGGGACCCAGGTATAAAATGGGAACACCGCCAGCCAGAAAGCGAAGCCCAGGCCAAAAAATACGGTGGACATGGTTACCAGGGTGAGGTTGGAAGCATTGGCCTCCACTTCCGCCACGGCCCAGCCAGCCAGGAGGATGAACGGCATGGCTAATGTCTGGAAGATGAGGAAGCGCAGCACCCCCTGGCCGAAGAGCTTACCCGGAGGGGCCAGGACCGGCACGGCCAGCAGAACGGCCATTTCAACCAGCAGCGCGGCATACAGGAACGGCTCAACGGCGTGGGCCGAGACCAGCAGCGCGACGATGCCCAGGCTGAAGGGGATGAACAGCCGGTTGACCCCTGCCGCGGCGCTCCCAACAAACCAGAAGGTGCACAGCACGTAGATAAAGATCAGGAAAGCCCGGTCCTGGTTATCCAGCACCAGCCTGCGCCCGACAAATGCCAGGGTAGGGTCGATGGTAAACGACAGCCCGCCCAGGCGAATGACCTGGCCGATGGGCAGCAGCCAGGCCAGCAGCGCCAGAACCAGGCACAGGATGGTGGACACCAGGATGGTGAGAGAAGCGCGCCGGCGCAGGAACCACAGGATCAGGCCAGCGACCGCCGGAAGGACGGCCCAGATGATGGGGGTGCTCATTCCGCCTCCGCTTCATCGCCGGAGAGCGTGTCGAGCAGGTAAGCGCCGACCAGGGCCAGCCCCAGCGTCACCACGGCCAGCAGGCCGGCTACCAGCACCGAGCTCTCCACGGCGGCGTAGGCCAGCTCGAAGCCCGACAGGGTAGTCAGCAGGCCGAGCAGCACGCGCAGCGGGCGGGTGGTCATGCCCAGATGAACCAGGCCCATGCCGATCAAAATAATGGTTCCCATCACCAGCGACGAGGGCAGCGGAACCAGCACCACCACCGCCGGAGTGATGGTAAAGGCCAGCACCCATACCAGAATGGATACCAGAAAGCGAAAGATCACCGCCGAACTGGTGGGCTGCGGGTCTTCAACCAGGTCCGCGGCGGGCTGCGAAGCGCCCAGCACGGCCCCGGCCATCCAACCTGCCACCAGTTTCACCGCGGCCAGGCCAAACGGCCAGACCTGGGTGATGAGTGCAAAAACGGCCAGGTACTGGACGGCAAGGGCAATAATGCTCCAGCGCCAGTTCTGGCTGAGCAGCAGGAACAGGGTGGACATGACCAGCACGGTGACGAACAACATGGAGAGGCGATCGGCGAGCATTATGGCGCACCTCCCGCCCCGGCCCGGATCAACGAGGCCAGCAGCGCCAGGATCACCAGTGACCAGAGGATGCCGCCATCGCCTTCGAACATAGCCGTAATCACCTGAACCACGCTCTGCGTCACCCGGTACAACCAGGCCACAAAGCCGTATAGCCAGCCCAGGCGGAAAATCGTCCCGAAAACCGCGCCAACCCGCTGGATCAACACGCTGACCCACAGCCCAGGGGATGCCTGGCCGGTGAAGAAGCGCCGCAGGGTAAAGGCCAGGATGGCGCCAAACGCGCTGACCAGCGCCAGGGCAATCGCCGTCCACCATACCCCAGTGGTCAGCGAGCCGGGCCAGCCCCAGATGCCGGTGAACCACTGCCCCAGCACCAGCGCCAGCAGGCCCGCCGGGTAAACGGTATGCACCCAGCGTTCCATGCGGTACAGCTCGTCGCGCGCGCGGATGGCGTGGCGCAGGTAGCCCCAGATGAGGAACAGCACGGTGGCCAGAGCGGACAGGGAAAACAGGCTGAACTGGCTGCTGGCCAGCCCCAACCAGCCGCTGGCAGCCGGGTTATAGGGCAGGCCGGCAACCCCCAACATGCCCAGCAGGGGTATGAACAGAATCTGGCGGCGGCGCGCGGAATAGAAAAACAGCACGCTGCCAGAAAAGATGAGCGCCATGCCCCAGGCAACGCTGGCCTGGGGGCTGCCGTTGATCACGCTGGCGACCGCCAGCGCGGCCAGCGCGGTAAACCAGAACGGGCGCCCGTTCAGCTCGCTGTCGGAGACCATCCACATGCCGCTGCCGTACAGGGCGGCCAGCGCGGCCAGCGCCAGCAGCAGCGTTTTCCATTCGGGCGGGACCACCTGTTCGGGCATGCGCCCTAACACCACCAGGCTGGAGGCCGGGCCCATCATGCGCATCACGTTGCCCAGCCCGCGCCAGGCGTACACCTCGCGGGTGTAGGCGGGGTTCAAGGGCAGCACGCCCAGGCGCATGCCTGCCGCCAAGAGCATGAAGATCGCCAGCGAAGAAGGAATGGGGGTAAGGTCGAAGGGCATGGCCTGGGAGCGCGCAAACAGGATGGCAACGATGACCAGCAGCGTCCCCGCGACGCGCACCCCAAACAAGGAAACCGTCTGCTGGCCCATGCGGCGGCCCGCGGTGGTGGAAAACACCATCAGGCTTTCGACCAGGTCCACGGCGGTCCAGGTGACGACCAGGGTGTAGGGATTGGCAGACATGACCGCCAGCATGCCCAGCGCGGTAAACGACAGCCCGGCGGCCCAGTTAATGGGGCGGGCTTCCGTTTCCAGGCGGGCCGAATCGGTGAGGATAAAGGCCAGGGCCAGCATCGCCAGGGCAAAGGCGTACGGCCACGAGCTGTAATCGAGCTGCAGCACCAGCGGGCTGGAAAGGCCGGGGAAAGCCCGCCACTGGTCCACGGTGAGGGTGAGGGGCAGGCGCAGGCGCAGAAACAAAGTCACCCCTACCGCCGCGGCTGCGAACAGGGCGGAGAGAAGCCAGGCGGAGCCCACGCCGCGCCGGGCCTGGCGGAGGATGAAAATACCCAGCGTACCCAGGATCAACAGCAGAACCGGGAGGAAAACCAGAAGAGAGGCGATCATCGCACCGCTTTACAGCACAGGGGCATAGGGTTTCCGCTTCAAGAACTGGCCCAGGCCGGGGCGGCCCAGCCAGCGCTCGCGGTCGACGATGAGATGGCCGCGTAAAAACACTTTATCGGGGTAGCCGGTCAGATCCCAGCCTTCATACAAGTTGTAATCAGTGCGGTGCTGGGCATGGGCCACGCCGTAGGTCAGCTTGCGGCGCGGGTCCCAGAGAACGATATCGGCGTCCGCGCCGGGCAGCAGGGCGCCTTTGCGCGGGTACAGGCCGAAGACGCGGGCCGGGTTGGTGCAGTTGAGGGCCACGAACTGGTTAGGGGTCAGGCGGCCCTGACCCACGCCGCGGGTCCACAGCACGGGCAGGCGGTCGCCCACGCCGGGCAGGCCGTTGGGGATGCGGGTAAAGTCATCCGCGCCCAGTTCTTTGCCGGGGATGCGAACTTCGCGGCCCTCGTACAGGATAGGCCGGGCGCCGTTGTAGAAGAACGGGCAGTGGTCGGTGGCTACCGCCTGGACCACGCCGTCCTTCAAGCCCTGCCACAGGCGGGCATTATCGGCGGCGGCGCGCATGGGGGGCGAGCAGACCCACTTGGCGCCGTCCGGGCGGCGCAGGTCATCGATGGTGAAGAACAGGTACTGCGGGCAGGTCTCGCCCATGATGGGCAGGCCGCGCTGGCGGGCATATTCAAGCATATCTACCTCGCCGCCGGCGTTCATGTGGACGATGTACAGCGGGGCGCCGGCCTGGGCAGCCAGGGCAGCGCCGCGCAGAACGGCCTCCACCGCGCCCCAGGCCGGGCGGGTGAGGGCGTGGTATTCAGGGGTGCGGTTGCCCGCCGCCAGCGCCTCGGCGACCAGCGTTTCGATCACGTCGCCGTTCTCGGCGTGCAGCATGGTCAGCATGCCGTGTTCGGCGGCGATGCGCAGGACGCGGAAGATCTCGCCGTCGGAAAGGCGCAGGCGCTGGTTGTAGGCGGTGAATACTTTGAGAGTGGTGATACCTTCCGCCACCAGGCCGGGGATTTCGGAAGCCACCTGCTCGTCCAGGTGGGTGATGTTCATGTGAAAGCCAAAATCCACCGCCGCGCGCGGGTCGGCTTTGGCATGCCAGGCGTCCAGGCTGGCGGAGAGGGGGCCGGCCTCCTGGGGGACAAAGTCGATGACGGTGGTGGTGCCGCCAAAGGCTGCCGCTTTGTGGCCGGTGTAGTGGTCGTCAGAGGAGACCACATCGCGGCCCATGGGCAGGTCGAAGTGGGTGTGAACATCCACCCCGCCGGGCATCACCAGCATGCCGGAGGCGTCGATCACCTCGACATTCTCCTCATCGGCAAGGTCGCGCCCAACAGCGGCGATGGTCTCGCCTTCTACCAGGATATCGGCCTGGAAGGTTTCCGCCGCGCTGATCAGTGTTCCGGACTTGATCAAAAGGGTCATGTGTTTATTCTACCAGAAGCGGTGGAATGTTTGGCCTTTCGGCGCGGCGCATCATCCCAGGGACAGATCCGACCATGCTATACTCAACCTTATAAAGGAGTCCACCTTACAGTGACTCTTTTTCGTGTCTAAACAATGTTTACCACCGCAAGGAGAGCCATCTGAACACGATCACCTCAAGCCCCGACACCGCTCGCCTGCGCGACATCCTCAACACCTGCTACCCAATCCGCTTCGAACCCATTTCCTTGCACCGAGATATGATTGGCTATGTTTACATTGCGGAGAGCGCAGAACGGCAGGATATAAAAAAGTATGTTCTCAAGCTCTACCGCCCATTTGACACGGAGAATGCGCTGCGCTCGATTGGCATTCTGGAATACCTGAAGCAGCAGGATTACCCGGTGGTATCGATCGTTCCGACGAAGATGGGCGCTTCGCACGTGCGCATCGATACGCCGCAAGGTACATCCGTTGCAATTTTGTTTGACTACCTGGATGGCCCCGAGCCAGATCTCCAAACCGAGATCGTTGCCCTTGCCCGCCAGGTGGGCCGCTTGCATACGATCATGGAATCCTACCCTCGGCCCCTTCCCCGCCGCGGCAAGGAATTTTATGTCGATCGCTACATAAGCATTTTTCGCGAGCTGGATTACCCTCCAAGCCGCATCGCCGATCTGGACGCCTACGGCAGCGAATGCTGGTCGCGTATCGAGCGCCTGCCGGTTGGCTTTTGTCATGGTGACCTGCATACCGGCAACATGCGCCAGGCAGCGCCAGGCCGCTACGTGCTGTTTGACTTCGACATCGCCTCGCGTACCCACGCGCTGATCGATATCGCTACCCTTTGCGATGCCTCCGATTTCAACCGTTTCGACCCTGCCGCCTACGATCACACCCGGCAGGTCTTCAAGCGTTTCTACCAGGGCTACCGTCAAGAGCGCGAGATCAGCGATGCGGAAATCGCCGCTATCTTCGACTTTATCCCGGTGCGGCATTATGAGATTATCGCTACGATTACGCAGTGCCAGGGTCTGGAAGATCTTTCCCGCGCATTCCTCGACGAGCAGTACGACTGGCTAATGCGCTGGCGGGACCTTTGCGAGCGGAAAGCTCAGCACGGAGGATAAGGCAGCCGGTAATGCTGCGGGCAGGCATGGATGGGCGAACAGGAACGCGCGGGCCACAGGGCGCCTATGCGTCATAGTCCCCGGGTTCTTCGCCCAGCTTGCTGAGATCGCCCAGGAAGGCCAGCAGGGCGGGGTCCAGGTCGAATTCGGGCAGGTCGGCGGGCTGGTAGGAACCGGCGTTCAGCGCCCGCTCGCGCAGGGTGCGCCATAAGACTTCGCGCTCCTCGGAGCGTACCACCAGGTCGTTGATGGTGCGCGCTTCGCGCAGCAGGGCGCCGGTGGTGTACAGGAAGGTCACGCGCCGCCAGCGCCCGGCGGCAATGGGGCGGGGCAGGCTTTCCAGCGGGCCAATCTGGATTTTGTAATACTCCTCGCGCGCGCGGGGGTGGTCCGGCTCGTCACGCAGCAGCTCGCCGCGGGTGGTCAGCTCGTGCCCGCGCACGGCGGCAACCGTCTCGATGCGCCAGCGGTGCTCTTCGCCAAAGGCGGAGGCCTGGTAAAAAGCCAGGTAATCCACGTTGATGACCTTGGGCGCGCTGCGCAGGGGGATGCGGTACCAGCCCAGCAGGCGTGCAATCTCCAGGTCGCGCGGGCGGGGCAGAATGCCGACCAGAATGAGTGCGGTTGAGGGAGGGTAGGAATCCATGATGGGGCCGTTGAAAAAAAGGGTTGTCCGAAAAGTGGCGGCGCCACAGGAAGTGGCGGCGCCACAGGAAGTGGCGGCGCCACAAGAAATGGCGGTGGCGAAGGTAAAAAAACACTTTTCGGACAACCCCCGGGTTTATTGGTAGTTCCGCACCAGCCCGACCTGCTCGTTGAAGTCCTGGATCAGCTCATCGATGGCGGCGGCCTGTTTCTGCACATCCGTCCAGTAGCGGGGGTCGTACCACTGGGCCTGAATTTCCGGGTAGGTTTTGCCCTGCTGTTCTACCCAGGTGTAATACTTGAGGTTGTGAACGCGCTTGCGACCTTCGTAGGTCAGTTCCTCTAAGTGGTCGGTAGTTACGCCGTGCAGGTCGCGGGCATAGGCTTCGGCGGCGGCGCACTCATCAAATTCACCCATCTGCTCGCGGTATTCGTCGATGCGCGTGCCGTAGAGCTGCATGGAATCGGTCAGGACGGTCAGCACCACATCGTTGGGGCCCAGCTCGTAATATTTGGCGAACTTGACCGCCGAGAGGACGTTGGCAATGCCGGAGAAGCCCAGCAGGTCGAGCTGCTGGATCAACGCCTCGGGCACGCCCTTGCGGGCCAGGTAGCGCTGCCCGGCGGGCTCGTTGAACAGGCGCGAGATGTTAACCACGGCGTTATCATCGATGGCAACCACGAAATCGGTGTTTTTGACGTTGTGAATCCAGGGCACATGCTTGTCGCCGATGCCTTCGATGCGGTGCGCGCCAAAGCCGTTGTTGAGCAGGGTGGGGCACTGCAGGGCCTCAGAAGCGATGATCTTGCTGGCGGGGAACAACTGCTTGAGGTAGTCGCCGGTGGCAATGGTCCCGGCAGAACCAGTGGTGAGCGCCACGCCGCGGTAGGTATCCTGCGGGCCGAGGGCCTGCTTCAACACCTCTTCCATGGCATGCCCGGTGACCTCGTAATGCCACAGGTAGTTACCAAACTCATCAAACTGGTTGAAGATCATCAGGTCCTGGCCGGATTTACGCAGTTCCCAGCACTTGTCGAAAATTTCTTTGACGTTCGACTCGCTGCCTGGGGTGGCAATCACTTCCCCGGCGATCTTCGAGAGCCACTCGAAGCGCTCTTTGCTCATGCCTTCTGGCAGAATGGCGATCGACTGGCAGGCCAGCAGGGCCGAATCGTAAGCGCCGCCGCGGCAGTAATTGCCGGTGGAGGGCCAGACGGCTTTCTGCACGGTGGGGTCGAACTGCCCGGTGACCAGGCGGGGCGCCAGGCAGCCAAAGGCGGCGCCCACTTTATGCGCGCCGGTGGGGAACCACTTGCCCACCAGGGCAATCACCCGCGCGGGCGTGCCGGTGAGGCTGCTGGGCAGCTCGATGTAGTTCACCCCATCGAAACCGCCGCCGGAGGGTACCGGCTCGTTTTTCCAGGTGATGCGGAACAGATTCAATGGGGAGACATCCCACAAGCCCACGCCGCGCAGCGCCTCGCGAACCTTGGGCGGCACGCGCGAGGGGTCTTTCATCTGCGCAAAGGTGGGGATGATGATGTTACGTTCGCGGACCTGCTGCACGGTGCGCCGCAGCCGGTCAGGATAGACGGTGAGATCAATTTTTGCCATAACGTGTGATTTGCTCCTGAGTGCGTTCAGAATCCGGTAACTGCCTGGAGGCGTCCAGGCCCGTTTCAGCAGGGAGATCCTCCGGCGCCTGGCTGACCACGTAGAGCGGGCGGCCTTTCACCTCATCGTACACGCGGCCCAGGTATTCGCCCAGGATGCCCAGCGAGATGAGCTGCACGCCGCCCAGGAAGAGCACTGCCACCAGGGTGGTGGCCTGGCCGGTCAGTTCAATTTCGGTCAGCAGGCGGACCAGCACCACCACCGGGATCATGAGGATGCTCAAGCCGGCGGCAACGAAGCCCACGTAGGTGGCGAGCTGCAGTGGAAAGTAGGAAAAGCCGGTGATGGCATTCATCGCCAGGCGGAACATTTTCTTGAAGGGATACTTGGTGGAGCCAGCGAAGCGGGCCGCCCGTTTATACGGCACCCCCACCTGTTTAAAACCCACCCAGGCCGACATACCGCGCAAGAAGCGGTCGCGCTCGCGCATGCGCTTCATCACGTTGACTACCTTGCGGTCCATCAGGCGGAAGTCGCCAGTGTCCAGGGGAATTTTTACATCGGTGATCTTAAAGATGATGCGGTAGAACAGGGAGGCGGTCCACAGCTTGAACCAGGACTCGCCCTCGCGCTCGGCACGCACCGCGTAGACCACTTCGAAGCCCTCGCGCCATTTGGCGATCAGGTCGGGGATCACTTCGGGGGGGTCCTGCAGATCCGAGTCGATGATGACCACCGCATCGCCGCGGGCGTAATCCAGCCCGGCGGTCACGGCGATCTGATGGCCGAAATTGCGGGCAAAAACCACCGGGCGCACGCGCTGATCTTTCTCCGCCAGGTTCTGCATCATTTCTAAAGAACGATCCGTCGATCCATCATCAATCAGGATCAGCTCCCAGGGCTCGCCGGTGGACTCCATCACCGCGCTCACCCGCCGGTACAGCTCGGGCATGGATTCGGCCTCATTGAAAATGGGAGCAATAATCGAAAAAGTTGGCTTCATTCACTCTTCCCTTGAATTGTAATTTCATCCCTTCCTATTTTACCCGGAAAGGGTCGCCAGGTAAGCCCTTAAGGCAGCCAGGCCCGGTTCGATGACCGGGGCCTCGGCAACGGCGCTCACAGCCGCGCGGGTGTCCTTCAGCCCCGAGCCGGTATTGATCACCACCACCGGGTCATCCGGGCCAACCAGGCTCTGGTCGAGGGCGTTGACCAGCCCGGCAAAAGCGGCGGCCCCGGCAGGCTCGGCGAAGATGCCCACCCGCCCGAGCTGGGCAATGGCTTTGAGGATTTCGCTGTCTTTCACCACCAGGCAGCCGCCGCCGGTCTGGGTCATGGCGCGTACGGCGCGCACCCCATCACGCGGCAGATCGACGGAAATACTGTCCGCCAGGGTATGGGCTTTCACCGCCTGGATCAGCTCCGTATCGCCAAAAAAGGCATTCGCCACGGCGCTGGAACCTTCGGCCTGGACGCCGAACAGGCGCGGCGCCTGCCCCAGCCAGCCCAGTTGGCACAGGTCTTTGAAGCCCTTGTGGATGCCGGAGATGATATTGCCATCACCGACCGAGACAAACACCGCCAGCGGTTTTTCGAGCTTGCTGGGCCGGATCACCTGTTCCCAGATTTCGAAAGCGGCGGTCTTTTTGCCTTCCAGGGTGAAGGGGTTGTAACCGGTATTGCGGCAGTACCAGCCGAAGTGCTGAGCGGCCTCCACGGACAGGTCAAAAGCCTGGTCATAATTGCCATCGACCAGGATGACCTGCGCGCCGTAGATCAGCAGTTGGGCCACCTTGGCGGGCGGGGCATTCCTGGGGGCGAAGATCACCGCGCGCTGGCCCACCGCCGCGGACATGCCCGCCAGCGCGGCCCCGGCATTGCCGGTGGAAGCAGTAACGATCACCTGCGCGCCGATTTCGCGCGCGCGGGCCACCACCACGGCGCTGGCGCGGTCCTTGAAGGAGGCGGTCGGGTTGCGGCTCTCGTCCTTCACCCACAACTGGCGCATATCGAGCTGGCGGGCTAACTGCGGAGAATGATAGCAGGGCGTCCACCCGGCGGCGCGCAGCGGCGTGCCCTCCCCACCCGGCTCGGAGACGGGCAGCAGGGGCAGGTAGCGCCACAGAGAAGGGTCCGGACTGTAGAGAATGTGCTCGGCAGTCACGGACTGGCGGATATGGTCGAAGTCCAGGCAGAGGTCCAGGTTGCCGCCGTCGCGCGGGCAAAGGTAGGTCGCCTCAGCGGGGGCATATTCCTGCCCGCACAGAGAGCATTGATATCCAATGAAATCAGCCATAGCCGTCCGTTACTCGTTTTCGAAAGGTACCCCTAACGAAGCAGGCGGCGAGGCGCGCATGGAACGCAAGATGCGCGCAACCAGCCTGCGCCCGGCAGGCGGCAGGGCCGCCAGGGTGCGGTCGACCCATTCGGTGTTGCCGATATTGACCAGCAGCAGGGTAAGGATCATCAACGGGAAGGGCGCCACCTGGAGCACCTGGGAAGGGATATTGGGGAGGATGGGCTGGACAACCAGGCTGAGCCACTGGAGCAGGGCAAACAAGTAGGCTCCCACCGCGCCGCGCACCGGGTCCCACCCGCCAAAAATGACGATGGAGAGGGCGATCCAGCCGATGCCGTCCAGGCCGGAAATGGTGCCTTTCCAACCGGCCTTTACTCCCAGCGAGTATATCGGCCCGGCCAGGCCCACCAGCGCGCCGCCAAACACGGTGTAAAAATAGCGCAGCCTGTTAACGTTGGCGCCGCGCACGTAAGATGCCGCCGGGCGCTCGCCGATACCGCGCAAAATCAGGCCCCAGCGGGTGCGATAGATATAGAACCAGGCCACGGCAATAGCAATATAACTGAGATATGTCAGCAGGTCCGATTGGAAAAACAGCGTACCCACCACGGGGATTTGCGACAGGCCAGGGATGCGCAGGGCGGGCAGGGTTGGGCCTTGAATACTGGTGTAGTTTTTCCCTAAGAAATACGCCAGGTTGAGGGTGGTGAGCGTAAGCACAAAACCAACCGCCACCTGCGACTGGCGCAGGGTGATGCTACTAAAAGCCACAATCCAGGCGACCGCCGCACCAACCGCCATACCGGCCAGGTACCCCAGCAGCAAGCTGTTGGTGGTGACGGCAACGGCAAAGCCAACCATGGCCGAAAGGACGATGGTGCCGTTTAAGGACAGATTGATCACGCCCGCACGTTCGGTGAACGTCTCGCCAATGACGGCAAAGATCACCGGCGCGGCTGTAACCAGCACCCCTGCCAGACCCACAAGGATCAAACCAGATTCCATAGTTAGTTTCCCTTACGATTCCCCATAAAGCGCTGCCGGATTCCTTCACCGATCAAAACAAAAAGCACCAGCGTGCCTTGCAAAACACCCGAGAGCGAAGAATCGAGCTTGAGGCTGATGGGCAGCTGCACGCTGCCGATGTTCAACGCGGCATAAAACAGGGCAATGGGGGCAGCCCAGATCGCATGATAATTCACCAGCATGCCCAGCAGCAGCCCCAAAAAGCCATATCCGCCGGTGATATATGGCAGCAGGCGGTGATAGACACCGGTGACCTGAAGAGCCCCGGCCAGGCCCGCAAACGCGCCGCAGATGGCAAACGAAAGCATCATATACTGCCAGGTGGGAACCCCCATGTTATGCGAAGAACGCATATTTTTGCCTACCGCTTTCAAGCGCAGCCCGATATAGGTGTTGCGCAGCAGGATATAGACAATGACAATGCTGAGAACAGCAAAGAACAGCGACCACAGGCTGATGCTATAGTTTTGAAACGTAGGTAAAGACAGCCGGTCAGGAAAGGCTACGGTTCCACTTAGCGAAGCCACGCCCGGCCTTCTCCAGGGGCCATATATGAGCCACAGGATCAGCGTGTTGGCGATAAAGTTCAACCCCAGGCCGCCAAAAATCTCATTGACGCCGCCGAAGGTCTTCAACGCCCCAACCAGGCAGGCCCAAATGGATCCGCCAAGGATGCCCGCCAGGATGCCCAGAGCAATGATCAGGCCAGGGGCCACGCTGGTATCTTGCAGCGAGCGCATTACCCAGGTGGTGAAGATGGCGCCGAGAATAATCTGCCCTTCGATGCCGATATTCCATAACCCGGCGGTAAAGGTGACCAGCAGCCCGGCTGTGGTGATGAGCAGGGGCGCCCAGGCAACCAGCACATCCGAGATATTGGTCAGCGAGCCAACGGAGCCATAAATTAGCTGCTCGTAGGCTTTAAGCGGCGGGGCGCCCGAAAGCAGCAATACGAGGGTGGTGAATAACAGGGCCGCTATGATCGATAGAAACTGATACCCTAACGTTGCCCAACGGGAACTTTGTTTCATTTGCATCGCTACCCTACCTCGTTGTTCCAGGCTGCCAGGACCGACCGCCGATTAATTCGCCTAATTCTTCCACCGTCGTTGTCGCCGAATCGATGGTGGCGGATACCTGACCACTAAAACATACCAGTATCCGGTCGCTGTAGGTCAATATTTCTTCCAAATCGGATGAAACAAAGATCAGGGACGTGCCTTGCTTGCAGCGCGCGCGCAGCTTTCCCCAGATATAAATGGCCGATTCAATATCCAGGCCCCGGGTAGGATGCTCCAGCAAGATCAAAGACAGGGGGTCCTTCAGCAGGGCGAGCAAGGCGCGCTGTTGATTGCCCCCTGAGAGGGATTCGACGGTGCTGACCGCTCTGCCGCGAATATTGAATTCTTGAATACGCTGGTTGCAAACCTCAAGCGCGCGCTTTTCGTCGATAAAAAAGCCCGCCTGGTCCTCCAAAAGCGAGAAATGCTCGCTGAGGGTTAATCCAGAAATCAAGCCTTCTTCCAGGCGCGCGGCGGGAAGATACGCCACGTGGCGGCTTAAGAACGACCGGTACGGCTTGCCGGTCATGTTTTCTCCGTGGACCAGGATTTCTCCACTGACCGGGCGCAGCAAACCGGCGCACGCTCTTAAGATGAGGCTCTGCCCGCTGCCCTCCATCCCTGCCAGGCCGATTACCTCGCCTTCACTCACCTGAAGGTTGAAGTTCTCGATATGCGTGCGGTAATCTTCCAGGCCCACGCCGCGCAACTCAAGCGCGCAAATTTCACTGTCTTGTTTGGGGTAGCGCACCTTCGCGACTACTTTTCCAAACATCATCCGCACCAGCGCATCGTTATCAAAGGGGGCGTCCATGGCGCCAACCTTCTCACCCGCCCGCAGCACCGAAACCGAATCGCATAACTCGCCAACATCTTCGAGTTTATGCGAAACAAAAATAATCGTCATGCCATCGGCGGCCAGCTTGCGCAGGGTGGCAAACAGCTTTTTCTTCTGCGGCGCGCTGATGCCGGTGGTCGGCTCATCCAAAATCAACACGCTTACACCTAGAGAAAGCAAGCGCAAAATTTCTACCTGCTGCCTTTCCCCCACCGTCAGCGTGTCGATATAACTTTCAGGGTCAATGTCAAAATCGAACTTGCGGGCCTCGGCGCACAGCTCTTTCGCGGCCTTATCATGGCGCAGGAGAAGACCTCCCGGCCTGCCAATCAAATAATTATCGATCACTTGCATCGGGGGAAAATCCAACGGGTCTTGGTGAAGCATCCCAATCCCGTGGCGGATGGCGTCTGCCGGGTGGCGGATAATCACCGGGCGGTCATCCAGGAAGATTTCACCCCGGTCGGCATGGATAAATCCAGACAGGATTTTCATCAGGGTGCTTTTCCCGGCGCCATTTTCGCCCAGGATGCCCTGAATTTTTCCGGACTCAAAGGTCATGTTCAGCCCTTTATTGGCATGAACCGGCCCAAATGTTTTATGGATATCCCTAAGCTCAACCTTCATGCAAACCTCTAATGCCTCCAACCGCACGGGAGCAATTTTGAAATTGTGGGGAGAGGCCGCCTGGCCTCTCCCCACATGCTCGCGTAAGGTCGTTACTCGCTCTTACCGCTCATACCTTCCAGAAGCTGAGGCGCGTACCAGATCTGCTGATCGGTGGCGGTCTCTCCATCTTTCAGGTATTCCGTGCCATCCTGCAGGTTCATCGGGCCGACCCACAGGTTCAGGCCGCCGGCCAGTTCAGACACGAACTTTTCCAGGGCGGCTTTGTTATCCGCGCTGAGGGCAGGGCCGTAGTTGAAGCCAACCGCGCCGCCCTTATCGGGATCGTTGAAATTGGCCCAGTCGGGGTCGTTCCATTCAAAATGAGGCTTCCAGGTACCGGCCTGGATTTCCTGCGCATTCTTCAGCATGGCCGGGCCCCAATTGAAGAACGGGACGCCGAGGCACACATCGGGGGCCTGCTCGCAAGCGCCGTGAAAATCATACGGCACCGCAAACACCTTCTTGCCCGCGTCGCTCTGCTTCTTGGCCTGCACCAGGGCTTCGGTGGTGTCGATGCTGGAAATAACTACATCGTGGTCGCTGTTAAAGAACTGATCCGCAACCTGGGTGGGGTCCAGAGTCTGGCCAGGAATGTTGAACCAGTTACCGATCCAGGTAACATCGAAGGCCAGGTCTTTGACATCTTTGTTCTCCACCTTGGTCCAGCAGTACTTGGCGCCCAGGTAGGCGGCATTCGCCAGGCGGCGGGTTTCATCGTTGATCAATGGACCCAAGAAACCAATCTTGCCGGTTTCGGTGGTGAGGGCCGCCGCGCAGCCGGCGATTGCCTTGGTGTACTCCATCTTACCCATGATGTTGATCATGTTGGGGATGTTCTTGTAGTTCTCGCCTTCCGCCCAGTTCTGATCGCCAGACAGCATGAAGGTGACAACATCCGGGTTGTCGGCAGCGAAGGTATTCGAGTCGTCCATGAAGGCGTCAGAGTTGAAGACGATGACGTTGGCGCCCTGGTCGACGAGCTTTTCGGCTAACTGCGCCGGGGTAGACCCCTGCTGGCCAAAGCCATTGTCGACATACAGCATCTTCGTACCCGGCAGGTTCTTCTCAACATACTGGACGCCTTCATAGGTGGCCTGGCTCCAGCCCTTATCATCGTGCGGGCCGATCAGGATCAGGCCAATGGTGAGGGCCTTTTCGGCAGGGGCCACCGTAGCGGGGGCAGTGGTCGCAGCGGGGGCAGCAGGCGCGGTGGTTGGTACGGGAGTGGCGGCGGGTTGGCATGCGCTCAGCACAAAAACAGCAATCATTAATAGGGCAAACACTTTCATTTTCATGAGGTTCTCCTCCTGAATGGAAGGTAAACGGTTATCAAATGAGGTTTACGACAGATTCTGGGTGTACGATGAAGGTCGTTCGCTGCGAGCGCACCTCCTTTCAGATCGGCCCTGATCCTCCTCTTTGTTTTACAGCCAACCGTTCAGATGGTCTAATAAAACATGGGCATGCTTGCTGGTTGAGGTGGACCTGGAAAGCCGTTACTCCTGTATTTTACTCGGAAAGTACGTTCTCTGCCCTGTATTCCGTCACTATTTTCAACCCCAACCATTACCTTGTCTGGACAACATTCACATAGAGCGCCCTACATGGTCAGGGCCATGACTGCTTTCTGCACGTGCAGGCGGTTCTCGGCCTCATCGTAGACGACCGAGTTGGGGCCGTCGATGACGGCATCGGTGACCTCGATGTTGCGGTCGGCGGGCAGGGGGTGCATGTAGATGGCGTCGGGTTTGGCGAGCTTCATGCGGCGCTCGTCGGTGATCCAGTCCTTGTATTTGTCGATGATGCGGGCGGATTCGGCGGTGTCGGTGGTGTAGACCAGCGGACCCCAGGATTTGGGGTAGAGAACATCGGCGTCTTTGAAGGCCTCGTCCATATCTTCGACAACCTCGAAGCCGGTGCCGTACTTACGGGCCTGCTCGCGGGCCTGGTCCATGATCTCGGGCATCAGCTTGAACTCCGGCGGGTGCGCCAGGACAACGTCCATGCCGAAGCGCGGCATCTGCAGCACCAGGCTCTGCGGTACGGAGATGGGCTTCTGGTAGGAGGAGGCATACGCCCAGGAAACCACCATCTTCTTGCGGCGCAGGTCGCGGCCTTTTTTCTCGATGATGGTCATCAGGTCGGCCAGGATCTGGAAGGGATGGTAGACATCGCACTGCATGTTGAGCACCGGAACGCGGGAGTTCCTGGCGACCTCATTGATGTATTTATTACCCTCGCCCCAGTCACAGTGGCGGATGGCGATGCCGTCGAAATAGCGGCCATAGATCTGCCCGATTTCCTTGGCAGTGTCGCCGTGGGAAATCTGGGTGGTTTTGGAATCGATGAACGCGCCGTGCCCGCCCAACTGGGCCATGCCCGCCTCGAACGAGGAACGGGTGCGCGTGCTGCTGAAGAAGAACAGCAGGGCCAGCACTTTGTCACGCAGGTAGGCGTGGGATTCGTTCAACGCCCGCTTGCGCTTCAGGTCAAAGGCTACATCTAACACTGTTTCGATCTCTTCTTTGCTGAAGTCGAGATCACCGATAAAGTCGCGTCCGTGTAAAAAGGTTTGCATTTTGGTCTCCTGAGAAAAAGTGATTAGTCAATCAGTGAACAGTCAATTAGGGAACAGTCAATTAGGGATTGGGGATTAGAGAATAGAGATTGGGGATTGGGCTGGTTCCTTTAGATGGCTGCTGGCTTTTAGTAGGTTCAATCATGATACAAATTAAGGCAGGGTTGCAGGAAGGCTAAGGGCTGCAGCCGAGTTGGGCGGCTTCAGCGGCGGCGGATGGGACGTGCTGTTCAAGGCGCTTCCACAGCGCGCACAGGGCGGGTTTCAGCGCGGGCTGCTGGCTGGCCTCGATGGATAAGGCGCGGGCCTGGTCCAGATTGCCGCTCATGGCGTAGCCTTCGATAAATGGCAGTAACTCGGATGGGTCGTTCCAGCGCAGGTTGGCAGCGGCGGCCTGGTCGCCCAGGCGGGTGACGGAGGCCCAATCGCCCTGCTGGCGGGCCAGGGCGGCCTTCTGGTAGTAGTAGCACCAGCCATGCGGGGGTTCAGCGCCTAACTGGGCCGGGGGGCGCGCCGCGCCGTCTGCGCGGACCTGGGCGAGGCGCGTCATGGGCAGCACCTGGGACAGTTTTCCGGTGATTTCCGGCAGCAGGGCATCCTCGGAGGTGAGGATTTTCAGGCAGGCTGGTGGATTGTAGCTCACCGCCAGGGTGCTGCTGGTGGTGGACCGGAAGGTCACGCCGCGGTGGGTGACCTCTACGGGCAGGTCTTTCTCCAGCCCCGGCAGGCCAACGTGCTGGTCGCCCAGGCGCAGGTTGAGGTCGAAAACCTTGTAGTCAATGTCGTGGGAACGCGCATCCGGAGCATAGGTCCAGTTGAGCAGGGCGGTCATATCGTTGTCGCTGTAGCGGTTGAGGGGGATGACATCGAACAGGGCCAGGGTGCCGGGTTCCAGGCCCGGCGCACGCCAGGTGAGCTGCCAGTAGAAGTCGCGCAGCTTCTGCCATTCGGCGCGGTATTCCTGGGCGTTGATGAAGTGCATCCCCACCGCCAGCGCCACCAGCGCCGCCGCCAGCGGAGCGCGGTAGCGCGGGGTGACGGCCATTTCCAGCAGCCCGGCGGTCGCCAGGCTGGCGCCCAGCATGAAGGAAAGCGTGGAGCGGTCCCAGGGAAATTCGACGGTGACGGGGATGCCGGTGACCCAGAAGATGGAGCCGCCCGCCAGCATGGCCAGCAGGCCGATGCCCAGCAGCGTTTCGCCCCAATACCGCCCGCCAGATTTTGCGCCCTCACCAGCAAATGGCGCGCCCTCAGGCGTGCCTGTAGGTGCACCGGAAGGAGCGTCTCCCGGCGGGGCGGCGCGGCGCAGGAGCACGAATGCCAGGCCAAACGCGGCGGCAGCCAGGGCCAGGTAGGCCAGCAGCGAGCGGCGTCCTTCGGGCAGTTGCAAGACCTGCAGCCAGGCCCTGCCGAGCACCGTCCACAGGTCGCGGATGACATTTTGGGCCAGTTGAAGCAGAGCCGCCAGCGGGCCAGCGCGCAGCGCATCCAGCAGGACGGGGCGGTAGGTGGGGAAGGAGAAGATGAAGATGCGCCAGATCAAGAAGGCCGCCACCACCGCAACGACCGGCAGCCAGGCAGCCGCGATGCGCTTCCACTGCGCGCGGCCCCGCAGGCCCTGGCGGCGGGTGTCCAGCCATAAAAAGAGCGGGCGCAGCACTTCCAGCCCGATGAAGTATTCCAGCCAGAATACCCCGCCCGCGCCCACCATCGAGACCAGCAGGAGCGGCCAAAAGCGCTTCGGGCTGGCAGCCGGGGACTGGCGAGCCGCCAGCAGGCTGGCGCCCAGCGAGAGCAGGAACAGGTCCAGCACGCAGAAGTGCAGGATAAACTCCAGCGCGATGGGGTTCTGGCGGAAACCCGGGTAAACGGCGAAGAACAGGGCTGCCGCAGCGGCCCCGCGCCTGCGCTCGGGCCACAGCAGGGTAAGCACCCACCAAAGCAGCACGGCGCTCAATCCGCGCAGCAGCAGCAGAAAGGCGTGGTACAGCCAGACCGTCTCACCGAGCAGGAAGGTGCTTCCCGCATAAAAAGCCGCTGAGAAGGGCCGGTCAATCGAAGCGAACGCGCCGGGCCCCCACGGCCCCAGGCGGTGGTAATACCATAAATAGGGCAGGTCGTTGCCAAACAACCCCATCCAGGGAATCCACAGGCCGTAACTCAGCAGGACAATGCCCAACAGAGCCAGCGGCGTTTCCCAACGATGCAAACGGCCCAGGCGAAGCTTCATACCCTCTACGGAATCAATGACGGCAGCACGGCGTAAAACGCAGTGGCCTTGACCACCTCATCCAGCGACACGCATTCGGCGGCGGTATGCGCCACGCGCTCGTCGCCGGGGCCAAAGCCGATGCTGGCGATGCCGGCCTTTCCGGCCCAGTAGATGCCGTTGGTGCTGAAATCCCACTTTCCGCTGGGGGCTTCGGGCAGGCCGATGGCAAGGCGGGCCTGCTGCCCGGCCTGCACCAGGGGATGCGTTTCTTCCAGCGCCCAGGCAGGGAAGTATTTGTCGACCGGGAAGACGAAGCCGGTGTAAGAAGGCTCATCGTAAAAAAGCTCTTCCACAGTGATGGAGGCGCGGTCTTTCTCCGGGATGAGCGCGCGCACCTGCTCGATGGCCTGCTCTTTGGTCTCGCCAAAGGTCATGCGGCGGTCGATGAAGATGACGGCTTCATCGGGCACGGCGTTGATGCTGGGTGTGCGGACCTGCATGTCGCTGACGGTGATCTTGCCATGACCGAGGAAAGGATGGTCGCCAAGCTGGGGTTCCAGGTCGCGGATGCCGGCGATGACCGGCAGCAGCTTGTAGATGGCGTTATCGCCGAGGTGGTTGCTGGCGGCGTGCGCGGAGCGGCCCTTGGCGGTGACCTTCAACTCGATGCGGCCCTTGTGACCGCGGTAGACGTTCATGCGGGTGGGCTCGCCGATCACCACAAAGTCGGGGCGCACGCCGGGGTCGACCTCGACGAAGGTATTGGGAGCGATGCCGTCGCACCATTCTTCCATGTTGCCAAAGTAGTAAGCCGTCCAACCGTCCAGCAGGCCCAGGTCGCGGGCGATCGCCAGGCCGTAGATCATGCCGGGGGTGGAGCCTTTTTCATCGCAGGCGCCGCGGGCATATAACAGGCCGTCTTCCACCTTGCCCTGGAAGGGGTCCCAGCCCCAGGCCGCCGGATCGCCCACGCCAACGGTGTCGATGTGGGAATCGTAGACCAGCACGCGCAAACTTTGCGTGCGCGGGTTCTGCGCTCGCATATTATGCGCCCCCTGCCCGGAAATGCGGCCCAGGATGTTGCCCATCTTGTCAAAGCGCACTTCGTCGTAGCCCAGCAGGCGCATTTCGGCGGCGATGCGCTCGCCGACCGCCTTTAACTGCGAGTTCATGCTGGGGATGGCGCAAATCTCTCGCATGAAGGTCACAATCGCCGCGCGGCTGTTTTCCACGCGGGCTTGAATTTCATCGGCACGGCTGTTATTGGTCATCATTTGATCTCACCCACCTTACGCACGATCTGAAAGTGAAAATAGCCGGGCAGGAAGTAACTGAGCGAATAATCCACCACCCGCTCCTCGATGGAGTACAGCCGGGCAATGAACTCGAGCAGCACATCGCCGCGCTGGATTTCCAGGGAGCGGGCAATGTCGGCGGTGGCAGCCGAGGCGCGGATTTCGGCCACGGAGCGGGTCAGCTTGGGGTCGCCCCGGCGCAGCAGCATATCCAGCACCGAGCCGGTGAAGCCCAGCTTGAGCTCCTCGGGGTCTAATACATCTTCTGGCAGCGTGTCCACCAGATAGGCCACCGGGCGGCTGCCGGTGAGGATCACCCGGCGAACCTGGACGAGCGGGTTTCCCTCCGAAGTACCCAGCACTTCGGCCTGTTCGGAGCTGGCAGAGATCGAGTCGATATGCACGTCGCCCATGGAGACGTCCAGGCCTATCCGATGCGCCAGGCTTTCGATGCTTTCCAGCACCTCTAAACCCGATTCAAATACTTGCGGCTGGCCAACCACAAAGGTGCCAACCCCCTGCCTGCGCCGAATCATCCCCTGCCCTTCAAAAGCGCGCATGGCTTCTCGCAGCGTAGCCCTGGACACGCCCAATTGTTTGGCAAGATCCGGCTCCGCCGGCAGCTTCTCGCCCGGCGGCGTCGATGCAATTAACTCTGCCAGCAGCCCCTGCAAACGCTGGTAAGGGTGGAGCTGGTTTTGCCCGGCACGCTTCTCTTTTATGCTCATTGTATCCCTCACACCGAGAACCGATTTCTGCCTGACCCATTGACCGATCAGCAGCAGCCCAAAACGAACCTTGCCAAACCTTCTCGAAAAAATGGCGTTTCTAGCGAAGCGCCAATCCCCGCCGAGAACTGTTACTCAAATACTGGAAGTACCTTGAATTGGTTGACGTCAACCAGCCCTTTATCTGAAATGCGCAAATCCGGGATCACCACCAGCCCCAGCAGGCTCAACTGCATGTTGGGGTTGTTCAGGCTGCACCCGCAGGCCCGGAAGCCATCCAGCACGCTCTCTACCTTTTTCGCGATGACCTCCGCGCACTCATTGGAAATCAGCCCGCCGATGGGCAGTTCCACCTGGGCAATAACCTCTCCGCCGCGGACGACTACCTGCCCGCCGCCCATCCGCGCCAGGTGATTGGCAGCTGCCGCCATGCTGGCATCTTCCGTCCCCACCACGATGATGTGGTGGCTGTCGTGCGCGACGGTGGTGGCTACGGCGCAGCGCGCCTTGAACCCAAAGCCGTGGACGAGCCCCACCTGCACCGCACCAGTGCCGTGGTGGCGTTCCACCAGGGCCACTTTGGCCAGGTCGCGCTCCAGGTCGGCAGCCACCTGCCCCTGTTCTACCTCTACCGGCAGCTTCAGGTGGCGCGTGGGCGCCTGGTTTTCGATAATGCCAATCACATTGGCGGTGACCATGCTGTTGGCAGCCGGGCGCAGGACAAAATCCGCGGGCTGGAGCGGGCGCGGGAGATTCACCGACCGCAGCGCCCAATCCGGATAGACTACCCCGGGCAGGTCGATTTGAAGCTTCCCGGCTTCCGCCACCACCTGTCCTTTGGCGATGACCAGGTCGGCGTGGAAGTTCGCCAGGTCGCGGACCAGGAGGATATCGGCCCAGCGGCCCGGGGCGATCATGCCGATCTCACGGCTCAACCCAAAATGCTCGGCGGTGTTGATGGTCGCCATCTGGATAGCGGTCAGCGGGGCCAGCCCCTGCCCGATGGCATGGCGCAGGACGCGATCCATGTGCCCTTCGAGGGCCAGGGTGGCCGAGTGCGAGTCGTCGGTGCAGAGCAGGAAGGCGCGCGGGTCGAGCTTCGCTTCGGTGACCGCGCGTACCTGCTCGGCGACGTCATGCCAGGCGGAGCCGTAGCGCATCATCACGCGCATTCCCTGGCGGGCGCGGGCGATGGCATCTTCCATACGGGTGCCCTCGTGATCGTCCTGGGGGCCGCCAGCGGCGTAGCCGTGGAAGGGCAGGCCCAGGTCCGGGGACGGGTAGTGCCCGCCGATGACCTTACCCGCAGCGCGCGTTTCGGCCAGTTCGGCGTGGATCATCTCGTCGCTGTCGTAGACGGCGGGGTAATTCATCATCTCGCCCAGGCCGATCACCCCGGGCCAGGCGAGGGCTTCGGCCACGTCCGCCGGGCCGATGCTGGCGCCGGAGGTCTCCAGGCCGGGAGCGGAGGGCACGCACGAAGGCACCTGAACATACACGTGGATGGGCTGCTGGAGGGCTTCATCGGCCATCAGGCGCACGCCGCGCAGGCCCAGAACGTTGGCTATTTCATGCGGGTCGACGAACATGCCCGTGGTGCCGTGCGGAAGCACCGCGCGGACAAAACCCGTCACCGTGAGCATGCCCGATTCGACGTGCATGTGGGCATCGAGCAGGCCAGGGGTCAGGTAGCGATCCTGGGCGTCGATCACCCGGGTCTGGCTGCCGATGGCGTGACTGGCATCCGGGCCCACGTAAGCAACCCGGCCGTTAATCACGGCCACATCCGTGTTGGGGACGATCTCACCGGTCTGCACGGAAACCCAGCGCCCGCCGCGGATCACCAGGTCGGCGGGACGGCGGCCCATGGCGCAGTCGACCAGGACGCGCGTGTCGTGCAGTTGGGCAGGGGTTTTGCCGTTCACTCCGGTCATTTTGCCTCCCCGGAAAGCAGGCGGCGGGCGGCGCGGTTATGGCGCTCGACCAGGGCCGGGACGTCCACCGTCAGGAGCTGGCCTTCTTTTACAACGGGCCTGCCGTGGACGATGTTCCAATCCACGCGCTGGGGGGCGCAGAACACCAGCGCGGCGACCGGGTCGTGTAGGGCGCCGGCATAGTCGAGGCGGTTGAGGTTGAAGGCGATCAGGTCGGCGCATTTGCCGGGCTCCAGCGAGCCAATATCGCTGCGACCCAAGACGGCTGCGCCGCCGCGGGTGCCCAGTTCCAGCGCCTGGCGGGCGGTCATGATCCAGGCCCCGGCGGAGCCAGAATCCGCGCCAGATGGGGCGGAAAGAGAAGCCCCTTCCAGGCTGGAGCGCAGCCGCGCCAGCAGCATGGCCTGGCGGGCCTCGGCGAGCATGTGCGAGCCGTCGTTGCTGGCCGAGCCATCGACCCCCAGGCCCACTTTGACGCGCGCGCGCAGGTATTCGCGGATGGGGGCAATGCCGGAAGCCAGGCGCATGTTTGAGGATGGGCAGTGCGCCACGCCGCAGCCGTGCTGGCTGAAGACCTGCACCTCGCCCGGGTTCACGTAGACGGCGTGGGCAAACCACACATCGGAGCCCACCCATTCTACCTGCTGCATATAACCTACCGGGCGGTGACCAAACTTTTCCAGGCAGAAGACCTCTTCATCCTGGGTTTCGGCCAGGTGGGTGTGGAGCTGCACGCCGTACTGGCGGGCCAGCCGGGCGCTCTGGCGCATCAATTCGCCGGTTACGCTGAAGGGCGAGCAGGGCGCCAGGACGATGCGCAGCATCGAGCCGGGCCTGGCATCGTGGTACTGCTCGATCAGGCGGACGGAATCGGAGAGGATATGCTCTTCACTGTCGACCACGCTGTCGGGGGGCAGGCCGCCCTGGCTCTCGCCCAGGCTCATCGAGCCGCGCGAAGCATGCAGGCGCAGGCCTACCTGCCGGGCGGCTTCAATCTCATCGTCCAGCCGCGAGCCGTTGGGGAACAGGTACAGGTGGTCGGAGGCGGTGGTGCAGCCGGAGAGGGCCAGTTCGGAAAGCGCCGTCTGCGCCGAGGTGAAGATATCCTCGGGCGTCATGCGGGCCCAGATGGGATAGAGGGTGGTCAACCAGTTGAACAGGTTGGCGTCCTGGGCAGCCGGGACGGCGCGGGTGAGGGTCTGGTAAAAATGGTGGTGCGTGTTTACCAGACCGGGCAGAACAACGTGCCCGCTCATATCGATCACCTGGTCTGCCGTTTGGGGAAGCTCGCTGGTGGGGCCCACCTGGCGGATAAAGCCGTCTTCGGCGAAAATCCCCCCGCCGGGAATCTCCCGGCGCTGATCGTCCATGGTCACTAAAACAGCAGCGTTTCGAATCAGGAGTGTGGTCATTAAAATAATATAATCATAAACCCCGGAAAAGTCAATTGTCAGACAATGTATTTCCAGGGCTTTCACAAAGTCTTGGTTTGTAAGAGACCTAACCCGAGGTTCGGCGTACGATTGCTATTGAATTTGAAATGATAATCCGCGCCGAACCTTTGACCCTTCCCTAAAAGGAAGGGGTGCCTTCTAAAGAATTGAAACGATTGTTTTTTTCTTCTCTTTCCTCCTTCCTTTCAGGGAAGGAGGAAAGGTTTCTTTTGGGGACTTGCGGCTGGTTGAACC
>CAYTHO010000076.1:0-28755 GCA_964437595.1 uncultured Anaerolineaceae bacterium | reverse complement strand
GCCGGGCTGGGTGGGCTGGGCCGGCTGGACCAGGGCAGCCTGGGTGGCGGCCTGGGCAGCGCGCCGGTTGAGCGCCCCGCGCCCGGCGATCAAGATCAGCCCGATCACCACCAGCGCGACCAGGGCCAGGCCTGCCGCCAGCCCGCCGACCATCAACCCGGTGGGTAGGCGGCGGGCGGTGGAAGCCGGGGCAGGCGCGGGATAGGGTCCGGTACCGCCAGGGATGGGCGTATTGGAGCGGGCGGGCGCCCCTACCGGCGGCGGAGTGTAGGATGCGGGGGGCGGGGTGGTTCCAATGCCTGGAGCCGAACGGCTCACCGGCGGCGGAGTCGCGTCCCGGCGCATGGGCGGCGGGGTAGTCGGGGGCGGCGCACCTACCGGTGATGGGGTGCGTTGAGGCGGCGGAGTGTAGGAGGCCGGGGGCGGGGTCGAAGCGTGCCCGGCAGGCGGCGGCGGGGTTCCGGTAGACGCGTCGCGCTGCGACGATTCGCGGTGGGACGGTTCATGTAGGGGCGCCTCGCGAGGCGTTCCCGGCGGCGGGGTGGCAATCCGTTCGGCGGGCGGCGGCGCCGAGGGCGGCGGCGGGGCGGGCTGCTCCTCCCCCAACGGGGGAAAATCGGTTCGGGTGGCAGGCGGCCACAGCGTGGCGCTTTTGGTCTGCCCTTCGTGGATGGCCTCTTCCAGCGCGGCGGCGAAGGCCTTCATGCTGGGGTAGCGGTCTTCCGGAGCGCGGGCCAGCGCGCGCAGGATCACGTCTTCGGCGCGGCCCGGCAGGTCGCGGGCAAAGGTGCGCGGCGGGGGAACCGGCTCGGTGGCCTGTTTGAGCAGCAGCTCGCCGGGGGTGGCGGAGGTGTACGGTTTGCGCCCGGTCACCAGTTCGTAGAGGATCAGGCCCAGGGCGTATTGATCGCTGGCGGGGCCGCTCTTGCCCATCCACTGCTCGGGGGCCATGTATTCGGGCGTGCCAATCGCCATCCCGGAGCTGGTCAGCGCGGTGGAGCCTTCATTTAGCTCCAGCAGCTTGGCGATGCCAAAATCGGTGAGCATAGGGTCGCCGGTGGCGGTGAGCAGGATGTTGGTGGGCTTCACATCACGGTGGATGATGCCGCGGGCATGGGCGTAGTCGAGCGCCCCGGCCACCGCGATGGCCGTGCGCGCCGCCGGGACGAAGGCCATCGGCGCGCCCATGCGGTCTTTCAGGCAGCCGCCGGGCAGGTATTCCATCACCAGGTAGGGCGCGCCGTTCACCTCGCCGTAGTCGATCACCCCCACGATGTTGGCGTGCGTCAGGCTGGCCAGCGCGCGCGCTTCGCGGTCGAAACGCTTGAGCATCCCCTCCAGGCTGGCGGTGGGGAACACCTCCACGCGGATAACCTTGACCGCCACGGAGCGGCCCAGGCGCTCGTCGGCGGCGCGGTAAACCACCGCCATGCCGCCCTCGCCCAGCTTTTCTTCGATCAGGTACCGCCCTAATTTCTGACCGGTGAAATCCGTCACAGGATGCTCCAGGGAAAGAGATATATTGATTATACAACGGGAGAGAAGGGGGAGCAGACGATCTGGGTTCCCTATAATCCTTTAGATGGCACCCCTTCCCGCCTCGGGAAGGGGCTGGGGGTTAGGTCTCCCCTCCGCCACCCGCAGGAACACCACCGCGCCGAGGATCAACAGGCTGCCGGCGATCTGCACGGCGGTCATGCGCTCGTTGAGCAGCAGGTAGGCGGTGAGGGCGGTGAAGACCGGTTCGGTGGTGAGGATGAGCTGGGCCACGCTGGAGGGCAGGTAGTGGAGGCTGAGGTTGACCAGCCCGTACCCGGCCAGGGTCGGGCCAACGGCCAGCAGCAGCAGCACGATCCAGCCCACCCAGGCCTGCCCCAGCCATAAGAAATCCGCCGGTTGGGAGGCCGCGCCGGGCAGTGCCGCGCCCGGCAGCACGGACGGCAGCAGGTTGGCCGCGCCCATGCAGCAGGCGGCGATGGCGAAGGTGTACAGCACCACCGTCCAGGGGTTCAGCTCGCGCTGCGCCGCCGAACGGCCCATCAGGGTGTAGATGGCGTACCACAGCCCGGCCAGCACGCCGGTGAGAATTCCGGCCAGGTTAGCCTGGAAAACCGATGTTTCAACCACGCCCGAAACCAGCAGGCACCCGCCCAGGCAGGCGGCTACGGCTAACCCCATAGCCCAATCGATGCGCTCCTTGAACAGCCACCAACCCAGCAGCGCGGTGAAAGCCGCCGAACTGTACACAAGCACGGTTGCCACCGCCGCCCCGTTGAGCGCCACGGAAAGCGTCCACAGCGCGTTGAAGCAGGCCAGCATCACGCCGTACAGCAGCAGGTAGCGCAGTTGGGCGCGGCTTACCCGCAAGAGCGCCGGGCGGATGGCCGCCAGCGCGGGCAGCAGCGCCGCCACCACGAACACTTCGCGCCAGAAAGCCAGCACCAGGGCCGGGATCTGGTAGGTTTGGGTCAGGTAGCGGATAAAAATAGCGGTCGTCGATAAGGTAACCGAGGCGGCCAGCGCGATGGGATAGCCGCGAGCCAGGTTGGTGAGGGAGGGTTTGGATTGCATACGCAGTATTGTAGGTCAAATTGGATGGGTGTACAGGGTCAGTTTTATCAAAAATCGACCCGGCCAACCGGCTTGCCATATAACGTAAATATATCTAAATAATAACGAAGAACTACCTAAATTTCACCTAAATATTCTCCCGACTCGAGTTCATTTTTTGTATAATGAATATGCTGCATTTTCCTTGCGGCACTCTCCATCATTCCAAATACATCTTAATTTTGAAAGGCACGCCAACCGTGGGTGAAGCGGATTGCAGCCAGCACAGGGTTTGCCATGATTCGATTAAATGACATTCTCTTCCGCAGAAAAATCATTTCCCTTGGGGTTATCAGCGTTATTATCACTGTTATCCTTATCGTGACGTCCGTCATTTTCATTGTCCGCCGTTACGAAGGCAGTGCCATCGAAAAAGTGAACGAGCTCACCACGGCGAGCATGGAAAATACCACCCGGGGCATCTACCACCTGGTGATGGTGCAGCAGGAAGCGGTGCAGCAAGAAGTAGGGCACAACCTGAATGTGGCCCGCTACATGCTGAACCAGGCCGGGAAGATCACCCCGGGTAAAACACCAGTACGCTGGACCGCGATCAACCAGGTCGACCAGCACACCGTGGAGATCGACCTTCCGGAATGGCAGATCGGCGGCGAACGGATCGCGCCCAACCCCGACCCGGCTGTGGAATCGCCCGTGGTGGATGAAATTACCCGTACAGTAGGGGGGACAGCGGCCATATACCAGCGCATGAACGAGGCCGGCGACATGCTGTGCATATCCACCAGCGCGCTGAACGCAGACGGCAAGCGCGCGGTTGGCATGTTCATCCCCGCCGTGAACCCTGACGGCGCTCCCAACCCGATCATCCAAAAGATTCTGCTGGGCGAGCCCTACCACGCCGCGGATGATGCCGTCGAATCGGGAATAGCTGCCGCTTACGAGCCCATTCTTGACGAGCAGAATGCGGTGACCGGCATGCTGTCCGTGGGAATCCAGCAGGAGAGCAGCGCCACACTGCGCAGCGCCGTGCAGCAGACCAAAATCGGGAAAACGGGCCATGTGTATGTGATCAACGCCAAAGGCGATGCGCGCGGGCGCTATGTGATCGCGCCATTTGATGGCGCGCCAGATGGCGCACAGGACGGCGCGAGCGCCTGGGAGATGCGCGATGACCTCGGCGGCGCTCCCATCCAGGCCATGGTTGGCAAGGCGCTGTCTTTACAGCCCGGCGAGGCCGGCGCGGTAGATTACCCCTCGGGCGGCCTGAACGTCCGCGGGCAGCAGCGCATCATGAAAACCCAGGTGATGTATTTCGAGCCGTGGGACTGGGTGATCGTATCGGAAGCGCCCCAGGAAGAGCTGGAAGAATACGTGCGCACGCTGAAAGATGGCCGCAACAGCCTGATGCGCACTTCGGCGTTAGTGGGCCTGGGGATTCTACTGCTGACCGGCACCGCCCTTTCGCTCCTCACCATGACTCTCACCCGCCCGCTGGATCACCTGACCTCGGTGGCGGCGCGCATTGCCAAAGGCGACCTGACGCTGAAGGCCCATGCGCAGGGCAAGGACGAGGTAGGCACGCTGGGCCGGGCGTTCAACGAAATGACCGACCGCCTGCGCGGGCTGATTTCTGACGAGAAAGCCCAGCGCCAGCGCCTGGAAAGCACCGTGCAGGTGTACGTGGATCACATGGAGCGCGTGGCGCAGGGCGACCTGCAGGCGCGCGTTCCGCTGGACGGGCGCGGCGCTGATACCGGCGCGGTTGAAGCCGAAGGGACCGTTTACAACCAACAAGATGCCCTGCACCACCTGGGCGAGCAGCTCAACATGCTGACCGTCAGCTTGCAGCAGTCTATCGACCAGCTCCGCGAAGCCTCCTTCGACCTGAGCATGAGCTCATCGGAGATCCTGTCAACCACGGTCAATCAGGCCGCCGGCGCCGTTGAACAATCCGCGGCGATTGAGCAGACCACCATCACGGTCGAACAGTTGAAATCCATCGCCGAGCACGGCCTGGCGCGCGCCCAGCAGGTAGCCGATGTGGCGCAGAAGACGGTCCAAACCTCAGAGAGAGGCCGCCAGGCGGTGCAGGACACCATCACCGGCATGGGCCAGGTGCGCGACCAGGTGGAAGATATCGCCGCCAACATCCTGCAACTGTCGGAACAGACCCGGCAGATCGGCCAGATCATCGCCACCGTAAACGACATCGCCGAACAGTCGAACCTGCTGGCGATCAACGCATCGGTGGAAGCCGCCCGCGCCGGAGGGGCCGGGCTGAGCTTTGCCGTGGTGGCCGAGGAAATGCGCGATATGGCTAAACAGTCGCGGGCGGCCACCGAGCAGGTGCGGAATATCCTGGTCGGCATCCAGAACGCCATCCAGGCCACGGTGGCAGCAACGGAAGCGGGCAAGGCCCAGGTGAGCAGCGGAGTGCAACTGGCCGCGCAGACCGGCGAGGCGATTGAGATGCTGTCTGCTACCATCCAGCAGGCCGCCCAGGCCACCACCGAGCTGGCCGCCGGAGGGCAGCAGCAAAGCGCGGGCGTGGACCAGATCGTGCAGGCCATGCACAACATCAACACGGCCACCCAGCAGAGCCTGGCCAGCACGCACCAGGCCGAGCGGTCGGCCCACAACCTGGATGATCTGGCCAAGAAAATGGCCGAGACGGTGGGCAGGTACCGTATCTAGCGCAAGATCAGACGACATATTTTGGAGACGCCGCTTATGGGCACGCCCGGGGACACAGTCCCTGGGCTAACGGGAGGAAGGAAGCCCGGCAAAGCCGGGCTGGCATCGCATTCGCGCGTCTATTCCACGCACTGCCCGGCTCCGCCGGGCTTCGCTCTTTCCTAGCCTGAGGACTGCGTCCCCGGGCGGCGGGAAGGCTTCAACATTTGTACTCTGTTTTTACACCAGGGACCGCTCCGCGGCGGAACCACAGCCTCGCAGCAACCGCATCTGATACGCTCCGCGTATTCACCAGGGCGCGGAGCGCCGCAGAATGCAGCGCCACCGCTGGAGCGGTGGCGCCAGAGGTGCGCGTTCATCTGTGGTTCATGGATCTTAAAAGAATGCCCGCCCATTTCGGCGGGCATTTTGATATTAGAACTTGTCAATTTGCCTAGTATGCTTGACATTTTTGAATTTCCGTATATAATAAGACCAGGAATTCAATTATGGCAAAACTTCAGCTTGGCAATCGTTTGAAAGTGGCGCGGGCGGAGAAGAACCTGTCGCAGGAAGAGCTGGCCGCCCTGGCCGGGGTCACCCGCCAGACGATCAGCTCGATCGAGACGCGCCAGTACATCCCATCCACCCTGCTGGCTTTCATCCTGGCGAAAACGCTGGACAAACCAGTCAATACACTGTTTTTTCTAGAAGGAGATGAATCATGAAGCAAGAGCCGGTTCTGCGTGACGAGCGCTATTACGTCGTTGAAAATGCCAGCTACAAGATCGGGTATATTGTGCTGGCCGCAAGTATCATGCTGTGGGTCATGTACCGCTCCATCGTTTATCAAGAAAGCAACTGGATTGTCTTCGGGCTGGTGTGGGTTTCCAGCGTGGCAGTGACGATCTATCAGTTGAAGCAGAAAATCCTCCATTTCGATAAGCGGGTGCTGTTTTTTATGATGCTCGTCACCCTGATTGCGGCGGCAGTGCCGTTCATCCTCAAGGCTGTGTGGTGATTACGTGCGACCATCATCGTGGCTCACAAACGTTGATAAGCACCTCGTAATAGAACTGCTGCTCTTTCGCGCGCGCCCGATCCTGCTGAACGGGTTGTTCATCGCCTACCTGATCTGGGGCCAGCCGCGGCTGATGGAGCGGCTCAACGCCTCGCAGGATGGGCGCGGCGATTGGCAGTTAGCCGGGCTGCTGCTGCTGGTGCCGCTAATAGAAATCGTCGGCATCCGGCTCAAGCGCCCGGTCAGCGCGTATTTTGCCTGGCGCTACCCGCGCCAGGGAACCAGCGCGTACCTGGTGGTCGTGTTCGTCCTTACCGCCATTCTTCGCCTGGCGCTGGGTTTTTTCTATCTGACCGTAGCGTTCCAGGTAGGCGGCGGCAAGCCCGTCGGGCAGCTTTCCGATGTCTGGCAGCTGCTGATGGTGGTGATGGTCTTTGTCATTATCATCATCGAAACGCTGGTTATCGTCATGGCGTTTCCCCTAAATCATATAGAGATCAACGGGCAGCCCCCCCAATCCTCGAACCTGCCCCTCGAACGCTGGCTGCGGAAGGTCTTCTATGGGCGCACGCCGGAACAGATCGACTTGAAAATTGCCCTGTTCGGGTTGCTGGGCGACCTGCTGATGCTGGCGTTCTCGGCGGTGGTGTACACCGTCATGTGGGATTTCGTCACGCAAGGAAACGGGACGAGCATGGACGCAATGGACTTCCTCGGACTGACGATCTTCTTCCTGTGGGTCTTCCTGCCCCTGCGCATAACGGGCCTGGTCGATGAAATGACCACCCAAACGGGCAAATGGCAGCGGGAGATCTCAGTGGTGAGCCTGGCGGCGGTCTGGCTGGCGGAGATGCTGCGGCTGCATTAGCAGCCGTGCGCCTGCACTAACAGCAGAGCGGCTGCATTAAATTGGTTTACAATCGACCTCGGGAATAAACCATACTGCAATGGATGAGAGGCTATGAACAATGTACGAGTATATTCGCCAGATCAATTTCGCGAAATATCTCCCTGAAATGCGGGGCTGACTCCCGCGGAAGTTACCCAAAACCTGATCGCCTGCAAATATCCTTTGGAGAAAGCAGGCCCGATTGTCTGGTGGATCATCCAGAGCGGTCACCGGTTTTCCCCGGAAGAAGTGCCAGGCTTGCGGCGAGTCATCCCCGGTTCTTCGGTGAATTGTTCTATTGCCCACTGGTTTGCGGAAAGTGGGTATCGCTTTTCTTTGGATGATCTGCTTGTTTTACAAAATGTACGAGATGATTACGGACAGACAGTGGCTCATTATATGGCCATTACCGGTTATTCTTTTCCTCGTGCCGATGCGCAGAGGCTTGGGGATCCGGTTGATAGATATGGGCTCAGGGTAGATAAATGGTTCCACCAATACGAAAGAATTCTAGAAGCGCAGCAGAAGCAAAGAAACGTAGGGCGGAAGTACCGGTTGATGTTTGAGCAAGACAAGCCAACTTTTTCAGAAAATAACCGGCCTTTTGAACCGCTGCTTCGTATCAGTCGGGTATTTACCGGGCGAAAAATACAAATTGCCTTTGGGTTCTGGGATATGAATAGTGAATTTAGGATTTTTAATCATTTTCAGGTGTGCCTGGAACAGCATGGCGCTGTCTGGACAACGCAGCTCGTTGATGTTGAACGGTGTGATAACTATAGGTATCTAACCCAAAGGATCGTCCTCCTGGAGCTAGTTGAGCAGTTGAACCAGGCGCTGAAAACAAGGCAGGATCTAGATTTTTCCGAATTTTACCTGATACTGCACAATACTGAATTTTGGGGTCATTTTGCCTTTGATATGGAAGTAGATGCGTGATTGTCTCCAGCCTGCTGGTAAACAGCGCTTGGCACACCTGATTTCGTAACCAGAGACAATAAAAACAGGAAAATCGTTTCGTTCTGTGGTTATTTCCCCTCTCTGACCCGCTCTGCCTGGGTCAATTTTGGGACTCTCTGAACCGTTTTTGTGTTAATATCATATTGAGTAAACTGCCTGCCGCGCTGCCGTTGGATCATAGGGTTTACGGCGGTTTGCTTAATCTCTTTGGATTAGAGGCCCCCTATGCAGATCGTAACGGATAGCGCCACCGATATTTATCTTTCCCCTGAGGAACGAAGTGCTTTAAACATCCACGTGGTCCCGCTGGTGGTCACGCTGGACGGGAAGAGCTACCGCGAAGGGGTGGATATCACCCCGGAGCAGTTTTACCCCCTGCTGGAAGCCTCCGGCAGCCTGCCGACCACCTCGCAGCCGTCCAGCGGCGATTTCGCGGCAGTGTACCGCGAGCTGGCCCAAACCGACCCGGAGATCCTCTCCATCCACATCACCGCCGGGTTGAGCGGCACCTATAACTCCGCGCGAGCCGGGGCGCAGCAGGCCCCCGAAGCGCGGGTGACGCACGTCAACACCAAGACGCTCTCGGCGGCGGCGGGCTGGCAGGTGAAGGCGGCGGCGATCGCCGCCAAAGCCGGGTGGCCAATCGACCGCATCCTGCCCATGTTGCAAAAAATCAGCGACGCCAGCGAGAGCATTTACACCCTGGAGGAGCTGAAATACCTGATCCACGGCGGGCGCATCAGCCACATGAAAGGGCTGATCGCCTCGCTGCTCAACATCAAGCCGATGATCGGGGTGGAAAAGGTGGGCGGCACCTACGTGCAGAAAGGCCAGGCGCGCACCTTCAAGAACGCGCTGAAAGGGCTGGTGGATATTATGCTGCGCATGCACGCCGAGGGTACCCACCTGCGCACCCAGGTGCTGTACGGCCTGAACCCGGTGGGCGGCGCGCTGCTCAAAGAGCTGGTGGACCAGCGCTTCCAGTGCGACTGGCTGCCCATGGGGCCTATGTCTTTGGTGCTGGGCGCGCACACCGGGCGCAGCATGGTCGGCGTGGCCTATGCGGCGGTGTCGGATCTGCCGGAAATCGCGTAATTGCATCGGTTGTACAGAGATAAGAATCACTGAACCACAGATGCACGCGGATGCACGCAGATAAGAGAAAAATTCTTTATCTGTGTTCATCTGCGTGCATCTGTGGTTTATAAGTTTCTGCTATTGTCTGGTTCCACCGGTCCGAGGCTGTAAAAGTATTGCCGCGAACAGGGACCAAGAAACCTGCTTCAGCGGATGAAATGAATTTTCCTATGTTTTGAAGTGGTATAAGAGGGAGTAGTGGGCCATTTCGCTGCTAAAGAGCGTGTTTTCGGGATCGTTTCTCCAATCTACCTGCTCATGCCTCCGTTTGGCAACACCCGGATCTCACAAAAGGCGCGAAAAGCGGCCACTCCGAGAATGCTGAGCACGCGTTTGAAATTGTAGGACAGCATCATCAGGCTCAACTCTGCCCGTACCTTCTCCAAACCCCGTAACAGAAAATGCGTCCAGCCGCACCACAGCTTGAGCGTGCCAAACACATGCTCGCAGATAGCCGCCCGCTGGCGCATCTTCTCGGGGCCATCTTTGGCCATCCGTTCCCGGTGGGCTTCGATCAAGGATTCGTGCTCCCAACGCGAAATCGTCCGGCGCGAATTCTTCTTTGGTAAACACTGATCCTTCAGCGGACAGTGCGCACAAACTGGGACGGAACTACGGTAGAGGTGCAGCACCTTTTCTCCCTTGCGTTGGGTGGTGCTGAAAGGCAGTTCCTGGCCCCGCGAGCAGTGGTAGACATTGGCCTGGGCATCATAATGGAAATCATCGCGGGTGAAGCGGCCTGCCTGACGAGCATGGGCATACCGCTCTGGCTCGGGTACATAGGGAATAATCCCCTGCTCTTCGCATTCTTTGATTTGCTGTGCATTGAAGTAACCACTATCCTGCACGGTGGTCAGCCGCTCCACCTCCAGCACTTCCTTGGCCTTTTCGCCCATCGGAGCCATCTGCTGTTCATCATTGCCATCCTGCACCACTTCGGCAGTCACTATCAGCTTATGCTTTTCATCCACCGCTACTTGCACGTTATATCCCGCCACTGTGCTCCCGCGTTTTTTTAGCAGGCGCGCATCTTCATCCACCTCCGCTACCTGGGTCTCCCCACTCGCTTCCATTTGGGCCAATTGCGCCTGGCGCTTCGCCTGCCGCTCGCGCAGTTGTGCTAGTTTCTTCACCAGCTCGGGGTCGGGCTCATCGCTCGCACCTTCTTGCTGGTCCGCCTGCTCCAACTCCTTTAGGTAAGCCTGGATATCGGCATCGATATACCCTAGCGCCCGCTTGAGCCGCTCGGCGGTGTAGATGCGGTCTTTACTCACATTCCCGTGCATGAAGGTTCCATCAATCCCCACCAGTTCGGCCCCATACAGATCCAGTTCTTTGCACATCTGCACAAAATCCGCATTGACCGATTTGCATCCTGCCAGGTTCTCCCGGCGAAAGTCCGCGATCGCCTGGTGGAAGGGCTGCTGCCCTTCCACCAACCACATCACTTCCAGGTTCCGCCGGCATTCTGCTGCCAACCGTCGGCTGCTGCGGATGCGGTTCAGGTAGCCATACAGGTACAGCTTCAGATGCATCTTGGGATGATAGGCCGGTTGTCCAGCCGTTAGTTCCCCGCCCGCGTTCTTGAACCCCATGGCTTCCAGCTTCAGGCTGTCCACGTAGCTGTCGATGGCCCGCACCGGGTTGTCCGCTCCGACATATTCCTCGATACTGGGCGGTAGCAGATACCCTTGCTGGCGATTCTGACCCTGTTTGTAATGCCGTTTCTGCATGCGCTCACTCCTGGTAGGGTTTCTGCTTCCATTGTACTTATCCTGCCAATTCTTTTACAGCCTCTCCGCGGCGGAACCAGCTTCTTATACGCTCCGCGTATTTTTCCTGCCCGCGCCGCACGGACCGGCGCGGAGCGCCTTGGTATAGCGTTCCTCCGCTGGAGAGACTGTAAAAGTATTCGGATATTTTGGGCTTTGCAAAGCCGTCAACGAATAGAGAACGAATGAACGAATGAAGAACCGCCACATGTGCGGTTTTGGCGATCATCTACCCACATATATGGCGGACGGTATTCGTTCATTCGTTATTTTTATTCGTTGACGGCCTACCTCGATGCAACTTCATCAATTCTTTTACAGCCTCTGGAGCGGAGAAACCAGATCAATAACGGTACGTATAGGCCGTCAATTATTATTGCTGAATAAGCAGATAAGAGATTGAAAAATCAGCGTAATCGAGCTTGCGCAGCAAGCGCAATCAGCGTAATCAGCGATTAATCTTCTATGTCCGGATCATCAACGGAAACATCCACCGGCCTTCATCTTGCATCTCCCCTCTTCCAAAAATGGGCGTGGCGTCTTCTTCCTCCGTCTCCACCATCTCATAATCCACCCCCAGCCCGTCCGGGTTGAAGCCAAAGCGGATCTCGCGCACCCCCGCGAACCCCAGGCAGGGGGCCAGCTCGGCAAACGCCAGCGGGCGCAGGGCGACCACATCGACCAGCGACAGCCTCTCCCCGTTCTGGCGCGCCACGATCAGCGCGTCCAGCGCGGGGATCTCGTAGATGCAGTCCGCGTATTCGCCCAGCAGGTGGAACCAGTTTACCGGCGCGGCGTTGGCGCAGTCGAGCCGGTTGGAGAACACGGCCCGCCCGTTGAGGTAGCGGGTCACGGCGGGGTCGTCCGCCGCCAATTTGCGCATAGCCAACCATTCTCCCGCGCCAGGGCCTCCCGCCGGGCTGTTCCAGCCGCAGTCCTGCCGCGGCTGGAACAGCCGCGGCTGCAGCGCCAGGCGCGGCTGATGGTCCGGCAGGCGGCGGAAGCCGAAGCGCGGGTAAAAATCGACCACGCTGTCGTTGGCGAAGAGGAAGAAGGGCGTGTTGGGGTGGCGGGCCAGGATTTCGTCCAGAATGCGGCGGCTGAGGCCCTCGCCGCGCCGGGCCCTGCGCGTAGCCACTGCCCCAATCTGCATCCAGGCCTGTGTTTCGCCGCTCACCCGCATCTCCATGCGGTACACGCCCGCATTGGCCAGCGCGCGGCCTTCCTCGACCAGCGCCCAGCAGGTGTAATCCGCCGTCCAGTGGCCCAAGGCGCGCCAGCCCGCCAGGGTAAAGCCGAACGTCTCCTGCAGCAGGTCGTCCAGCGCGGCATGCAGATTGGCGGGGGAGCGGTGGGTGATGGGGATGATCTGCACGGCTTCGTCTATTCCAGCTTGCGCTTCATAAAAAAGCACACCTGGCCGTCCTCAACATCGTGATTGGTGTACAGCGACAGGTCCAGCGCGTCCACCAAAAAGCCCAGGCTGCGGTAAAAGCGGATGGCCCGCACGTTGGTGCTCTGCGTTTCCAGGAACACCACGCGGATACGGTCGCGGGTGGCGCTGCTGATGACGTGGTTCATCAACTGGCGGCCTATGCCCTGGTGGTGGAATTCGGGCATCACGTGAAATTCCCAGATGCGCAGCGAGTTGTTCCAATCGATCACCTCGCAGATGGCGAACCCCACCAGGCGCCGCCCCAGGTACGCCCCAAAGGAATAACCGTGCCGCAGGTATCCGGCGAAGCGCTGGCGGTCCTCTTCCTGTTCGAAATCGCCCTCAAACGAGTCCTGGTACGGCGCGTCCAGCCGCACCAGGCGGATGTCAAACAAAATGCGCTCGTCGCTCTCGCGCTTCTCGACCGCGTATTTCTCGTAAGAGGCGTAGCCAGACAAGACCGGCAGGATGTCGTCCATGCGCAGGGCTTGCAGGGGTTTAATTTCGATGTTTGTTTCTGGATTCATAAATGAGACTCCGGGGCAAGGCACAGCAGGGGACCATCATTATACTATTGACGGTATGCGAAGCGCTAAGAAATGAAACCACGGATGCACACAGATAAACGCAGATCAGAAAAACCATCCTCTCTTATCTGTGTGCATCTGCGTTTATCGGTGGTTGAACGCTCTTCCTCGCGCTTGTTAACCTTGCGCGCCGCTATGGTTCAAGCGGATACTCCCACATGTCATCCGAGGGCTCATCGTTGACGAACCCACCGTAAACCACCAGCGCCGAACGAACCGGGTCATAGAAGAACACATGGGCATTGCGGGCAGGCGGCTGCAGAGCCGGGGCGGGGTTCTGCCAGCCGTCCGCGGTGTGGAACCACAGGTCGCTCAATTTCCCTTTCTCTTCACTATAACCGCCAAACAGGGCCACTCCGCCGGAAGGCAGTGGGGTGAGGAGGGCATCCTGGCGATCGGGGGGCTCGCTGCCGCTGTTCAGGCGGCTCCAGTGGTCGCCCGACCAGGTGTACAGGCCGTTGTGGTTCACCAACACCACGTTTTTTGCAATCGCATCATACGCGGCGGCGGCAGCGGTGATGCTGGGGTTTTCCACCGCGCTGGTAATCTGGGTCCAGCTTATGCCGTCCCAGGTCCACACATCGTTATAGAACGTGGGGTCCACCGTTCTCTTCCCATCGGTGCAGTTGATGCAGCCGCCGGTGACCACCACCTTGCCCAGGGTGGGGTCGTAAAACATGGTGTGCGCCGTACGCATGCTCGGGCTCGGTCCCACGTTCTCTGGATAGCGCTGGGCCCATTGCACGCCATCCCATTCCCAGGTGTCGTTCATGTACCCCAAGCGGGTTTCGCCACCGAACAGCACCAGCACGCCGCGCTGCTCATCGTAGGCCATGCCGTGGCCCCGGCGCGCCGCGGGGACTTTTTCCGGGTCCTGCGGCACGATCTGGCTCCAATCGCTGCCATCCCAGGCCCACAGGTCGTTGTGTACGTTCCAGGCGTTGCCCAGCCACTCCGACCCGCCGCCGAACAACAACGCCTTGCCCGCGCGGGTATCGTACACCACCCTGGCGCTTACCCGCTTGCCCGGCGAGTGCGCGGGCTTGATCGCGCGCCAGCCGCTCTTCATGTTGGATGATATCCACAGCCCGCCGGCGCCTAACAGCATCACCAGCGTCAGCCCCAGGGCCACCTGCCAGCCTTTCACCTGCCTGCGCTTCGCGGGCAGCAGCGCGGCGGGGGCCGCCCCAGGCAGTTCTATCGCCTCCGGCAGTTCTCCCGCCTGAGGCGCCGCCTCAGGAGCAGCGCGCCGCCGCACCAGCCAGATCGAGAGGGCCGCGCCCACCAGCAGCGCCGCCAGGGCCTGCTGGGCCAGCGTCACCAGCCCGGCCAGCGGGTCGGCGCCGGAGGGCAGTTTGAGGAGCTGGCTCAAGCCCAGCAGCAGGTGCGCCAGGTGAACGTAGGCCGCCATCAGCCAGGCCAGCAGCGCCAGCCGCCGGGTGAGCAGCGTGGTCAGCGCCCAGACCAGCGCCAGGTAGCCCAGCGCGGCGCCCAGGTAGGCCAGCGGGCCGGCTTGCAGCAAGGACTTTAGGAACCCTAGGCTGCTGGCAGCCTGGCTTTTATCCAGCCAGTAGACCAGCGGCTGGGCGACCAGCACCAGCACCAGCGATGCGGCAGCGAGCGCCAGGCCCACCCAGATGAGGCTGTTGGGCAGATAGGGCGCGGCGAAGACCCCGGCAAAGCCGCGGGCAATCTTGCTTCGAATTTTTTCTACGTTGATGTGCATGGTGTTCTCCCTACTGGGCCGGCAGCCTGAGTTCCCACAGGTCGCCAAAATAATCAGTCCGGTCTGAGCCCCCAAACAGGAGGATGCTGCCGCGCCGGGCATCATAAAAGAGGGTCGCCCCGGAGCGCCTGCCTGGCGAAAGCGGCAAGGCCAGTTTGCGCCAGGCCGCGCCGTCAAAGACCCAGGTTTCATTCGAATATTTATCGTCGGCTGTCAGGCCACCAAAGAGGATGCTCTGCGTGCTGATCGGGTCGTAGGCCATCGTTGCGCCGAAGAAATGTTCCGGCTCCACCGGCGGGTTGAGCGGCGTCCAGGTGGCGGTGTCGCTTGAGAAGGTCCAGGTGCCGCCGGCTTTGTAGGGGAAGAAGAACAGCGCCCGTTTGCGCGCTTCTTCGTACACTCCGCCAAACTGCGTGGCGGCGGGGGCATTATTTTCGAAAAAGACGTTCCCCCAGGCCTCGCCATCCCAATACCAGCCTTCGGTGAACCATTCGGTCTCGTCGTCATCGCCCGATGTACCGCCGTAGACCATCAGCTTCTCGGTTTCCGGGTCATACAGCATCAGGCTGCCCATCCGCTCGGCGGGGTTGCATTGGGGGCACAGCTTGCGCCAGCGCGAGCCGTTCCATTCCCAAATATCGCTCAAGTCGCCGTTCTTGCTCCGGCCCCCGTACAGGATCATCACCCCGCGCGCGGCGTCATAGCCGAACGCGGCGGAGTGGCGCGCGGCGGGGATTTCGCCCTCTGGGAACACCTGCGTCCAGTCTTCGCCATCCCATACCCAGGTGTCGCGCAGGTACACCCATTTTCCGGCAGACTCCGTTTGCGTGGAAGACGTGACCCCCCCAAACAGCACCGCCTGCTGGCGTACCGGGTCGTAGGCCAGGGCGGGGTGCACACGCCTGGACGGCAGGTGCGCGGGCGCCAGCGGGCGCCAGCCGTCCGCGGCGGACTGCGAGCGCAGCACCGGGGTGATCGTCGTCGCCAGCGCAGCCGCCAGGAAGATAACCCAGCCCGCCAGCGCGCCCCAGCCCAGGGCTTTTTCCCAGGCGCGCGGCTGCCCGCGCCCGAACATCTGCCCGGTCGACCGCCACAGCGCCCAACCCGCCGGGATCAGCAGCACCCACAGGAACACCCCGCTGGTCATCAGGTTCAGGCGCAGCGTGGAGGGAAAGGTTTCGTAGGCCTGCCAGAAAAGCATCTCGATATGAAAGACGAGCAGTACACAGGCCAGCGCCAGGGCCGGAACGCGCGGCAGGCGGGCCAGCAGCAGGCCCAGCGCCAGCAGATAGAGGAAGACGCCCAGCCCAAACAGCAGCGGGCCGCCCGCCAGCAGCGGAGTGTACCATTCGCCGGTGGTCTGGCGCGGGTCCAGCCAGTAGGCCGGCGGCTGGAGCAGCAGCAGGTCCACGGCCAGGGTCAGCGGCACCAGCAGCGCCAGGATCACCAGCGGGAGTGATAGGCGCTCCCTGGAGGCCTGCGGGGCGGGGATGGTGGATTCAGCCGGGCTTGGTTCGGCGAGGTGATTGGTCATGGCAGCACCAGCTCCCAGGTGTCGTTGATATTTTTCTGCGCTTCATGGCCGAAGCCGCCAAAGAGAATCACGCGCTGGCGGACGGCGTCATAAAACAGGGCATGTCCCAGGCGCCCGGGGGGCGTATCCTTGGTGTAAATCTGCTTCCAGGCCGCGCCATCGAACTGCCAGGTTTCCTCATTCGTATCGGGTTCGTCGCCGCCGAAGCTGATCGCCACCCCATGCAGCGGATCGTAGGTCATGGCGCCCTGCCCGCTGCCCTTGGGCATAATGACGGGGGTGGGCATGTCGAAGCGGTCGCCGTGCCACACCCGCAGCCCGTCGGCGTTAAAGATCAACGTCGCGCCGATTTGCGGATGGTAGGCCGCCGAATAACAGCAGATTTTCAGGTCCGAATCCATGGCCAGCCTGCTCCAATCCGTGCCGTCCCAGGTCCAGGCGTCGGTGTACCACGTGTCGCAGCCGGAATCGCTGGCAACGCCCAGTGCCAGGCCGCCGTAGAAGATCACCTGCTTGAGATGGGTGTCGTACACCAGTTGGAAGCGTTCGTGCGGCCCGGGGTTGTGGGCTGGGGTGCGCTGGGTCCAGGTCTGTCCGTCCCATTCCCAGGTATCATCGTAATCCACGCCCAGGTGCGCGCCGCCGAACAGAACCGTCACGCCGCGCTTTTCGTCATAGGCCATGCCGGCGAACATGCGCGGCGGGGGCGCGGTTGGGCTGCTCACCTGCGCCCAGGTCTGGCCGTCCCATTCCCAGGTGTCATTTTCGCCGTACCATTTCTGGTCGGAAAGGCGCACATGGCTGCCGCCGCCGAACATCACCGCCCGCTGGCGCTGGGTATCGTAGGCCAGGCCGAAGCCGTAGCGGTCTGGAGCCGATTGGGCCGGGGTCAGCTTGCGCCACTGCGGGCGCGGGCTGGCAATGTTGATCAGCATTACCAGCGCGAAAAGCGCCGCCAGGGCAATCACCGTGCCCCGCGCCGCCCGGAAAAGCCCCGGCGCGGGCGGGTTCGCCTGAGGCAGGTCCATCGCTTGAGGCAGGTCCATCGCCTCAAGCGCCGCCTCTGGCGCCGCATCAGGCGACCGCCAGATCCACAGAATGGCCCCGGCGATGGTCGCGCCCCAAACCACGCTGATCAGCACGGTAAACCCGGCGGCCACCGTGTGGCAGGTATTCTCAGGCTGCGCCAGAAAGAATGCGCGGTAACCGCAGCTAAACTGCGACGAGATCAGGCTGAAGTACAGCAGCATCAGCAGCATCCAGGCCGGGAAGGCCACTTTGCGGTTCAGCGCGGCCAGCAGGGCGGTCACCGCCAGCAGGTAGACCAGGTTGGCGGCCAGGTACCACCAAACCCCCGATTCGAGCAGCTCGCCAAACAACGGGTAGCGGTAGGGGTTGGCCCACTTAATCCAGAACTCCGGCGGCTGCAGGCTGAGGTGGTAAACGACCACCAGCACATACGCAAGCGCCGAAAAACCAATCAGCGGGCCGGGCAGGTAGGGCGGCGCGAACAGCCGCGCGCTCAGGCGGGCTACCCAACGGCGCGGGCGGGTTGCGTTCCCTGAGGCAAATTCATCAGGCAATTCGAGTAGCGATGGCTGCATGGGCAACGTCCGGTATGATTATTTTTCGTCCGTCGGTGAAGACTTCATTATTATACATGAAACGAAACATCCCCACGCGCCTTCAAAAAACCGGCGATAACCATTCGATTCCGCAACTGCTCCTATAATTACTTACAAAGGAGCATCCCATGAATCATCCCGAAGTCACCGAACAGGCATTAAGTATCCTGCGCAGCGGCGATCCCTTCCAGTGGTACGTGATCACCCTGCTGGCGCTGGTGATGTACGTCTACACCAACGAAATCTCCAAACGCAACTGGAAACCCATCGCCGCCGGGCTGGCGCTGTACACCGTGCACTGGTTTTACGAGATCCTCAACGCCCTCATCCAGCACTTCAGCGGGCACGCCCTGTGGACGGTGCCCACCGGCACCGCCTTCCTGCTGTTGATCGGGGTGGGGGTGGAGTTGAGCTTCATGTTCTCCATCGCCGGGCTGGTACTGAGCAAAGTGCTGCCCGCCGACCCGCGCCAGAAGATCCTCGGCCTGCCCAACCGGCTGGTGTTCGCCGTGGCCAACGCGGCCCTCTTCGCCATCATCGAGATTTTCCTGGCCCGCACCCCGGCCTTTGCCTGGGTCTATCCCTGGTGGGGCGCCTTCCCCGTGTTTGTCACCGTCTACATCCCCTTCTTCCTGGCGGCTTTCTACGTCCACGACTGGGCGCCGAGGAAGCAGATCATTTTTATCGGCAGCCTCGCCGCGCTGGACGTGCTGATGCTGGTCGTCTTCGCCGGTTTTCTGGGCTGGATATAGCGAAAGCGTTATCGCATTCAGCGATTTACAGCCAACCGTTTTTTTAACGCTGATTACGCTGATAAGAGTTCTTAAAAAATCAGCGTAATCACGCTTGCGCAGCAAGCGCATAATCAGCGTAATCAGCGATAAAATCTTAAAACTATGATGGAAAGAATGGAAACGATTGGTCTAATCGCCGCAATGGAAGTGGAAAGCGCCGCCCTGCTGCGCCGGGTGAAAATCTGGCGGCAGGTGAGGCTGGGCGCGCTGCGCGCGGACTATTTTGAGCTGTCCGGGCAGGCCTGCCTGTTGGTCACCTCGGGCATGGGCGCCCGCCGCGCCGTCGAGGCGGCCCGCCTGCTCATCGAACAGGCCGCCCCGCGCGCGCTGATCTCCTTCGGCATCGCCGGGGCGGTGGAGCCGGACCTGCGGATCGGCGACGTAGTGCTGGCGGAGTCTGCCTGCCGCTGGGATGGCAGTACCTCCGGCCCGCTCGTGCCCCTGTCGGCGCTGCCCGACCCCGCCCGCCAGGCGGTGGAGCAGGCCCTCTCTCCGCGCGGCGCAAAGCTGTGGGCCGGTACGGCGGTCACCACCGGTGGGGCGCAGGCAGAGGCGGTCCAGCTTGCCCACCTTCCGCACCCCGTGCTGGAGATGGAAACCGCGGCGATTGCCGAAGCTATCGCCCAGGCGACCGCCTCAGCTGCCGGACAGGCGCCGCCCCTCTACGCCATGCGCGCCATCAGCGACAATCCCCGCGCCCCCATCCCCTTTGACCTGGGCGCGCTGGTGGACGAAAACGCGAACTTGATCCCCAGCCGCCTGCTGAAAGCCATCATCCGCCAGCCCGGTAAGCTCCTCCAGCTCCCCCGCCTGATGCAGAATTCCCGCCGCGCCGCCGACAATGCCGCTGCTGCCGTGGAGGCGGTTTTAAGCAAATATCCACAGCATCCCACGCCCGCTGCCTGACGATACCCTGGGTTTTCTAATCAGGGCCTTCTCTCTTCCGCGGAGGGCCGCAATACCGCGCGCATTCGTGATCGTTTTGGTAGGGGCGCAGCGGTACAAACAGGCGTCACAACCATTATCGGCTGCGCTGCGCCCTGATGGTGTATTCCCATGCCGTTGTGAAGAACGATACCGGCAGGGCGCAGCGCGGGGCTATATGATCACAGGTGCTTGATCGTCCCGCTGCGCCGCTACATCAGCAGGTGGATTTGCACACCATTTAATGGCGCCGGGGACTCTTTTGCCGCTTTGCTGCCCCTACCGCACCCCCACATACAACAAATGGTCCGCCGCGCCCAGCAGGCTGGGGTCGCGGCTGAGGCGGTAGTTGAGGTCGGTCCAGAAGTTGAAATCGGCCTCTTCCAGCGTTGTGACATTCTTCTCGTGCCCGGCGGTCACGCCCTCCACCGCCAGCAGGGCCAGCGTGCGCAGCCCGGCCCCTTCCATCAGCGGGCGCACCTCGTCTGGGTGGGAAAACCAGGCATCGGTAAAGCCGCCGTCGTCGGCGCGGTTGATGCCCGTCTCCAGCATGTGCAGGGTACCGGCGGGGTCGGCGGCGAAGTCGCGCAGGTAGCCCTTGGAGACTGCGTCGCGGAAGGGGGCGAAGCGGGTGATAAAGCCCGCCATCAGGCAGCCGCCCGGGCGCAGCACGCGCACTGCCTCGCCCAATGCCTGGCGGCGGTCTTCGGGGCGCAGCAGGTGGTACAGCGGCCCCAGCAGCAGCACGGCGTCGAAGCTGGCGTCCGCGAACTGCGTTAAATCCAGCGCGGAGCCGTGGACGTACCCCTCCAGCGCCGCCCCGGCCTCGCGGGCCTTCTTGCGCGCCAGGGCCAGGTTGCCAGCGGAAAGGTCGAACAGCGTGACGTTGTAGCCAAGCTGCGCGAGGTGGATGGCGTAGCGCCCGGGCCCGCCGCCGCAGTCCAGCACGCGCGCGGAGGCAGGGGGCAGGTACTCGGCCATCGCCCGCCGGGTGACGGCAAACTCGGTGGGGTGCCGCTCGGCGCGCTCCCACTCTCTCTCGGCATTTTCATCGTAGAAGGATTCGACGTTGGTCATGCGGCTATTATACATCTTCCTTTCGTAACGATTCCGGAATGATTATATGGATAATATAGATGGATATATTCAACAAAATAACACGATGGTTTGAAAACGAAGGAGATCTGTATGGAAGTAAATGTTGCGCAGAAAACCAGCACCGGGGACGATTCGATCGCCGCGCTGAAGCTTCGCGTGCGGGGGCAGGTGGTTGCCCCCGCCGACCCGCAGTATGAAACGGCCCGCCTGGGCTGGAACCTGGCCATCGACCAGCGCCCCGCGCTGATCGTCTTTGCCGAAAGCTCGCAGGATGTGGCCGAGGCGGTGCTGTTCGCCCGCCGGCAGGGGCTGGGAATTGCCGTGCAGTCCACCGGTCACGGGCTGGCGCTGGGCGCGAACAACGCGCTGTTGATCAACACCTCGCGGCTCAAGGCGCTGCGTATCAACGCCGCGGAGCAGACCGCCTGGGTCGGCGCGGGCCTCAAGTGGGGCGAGGTGCTGGCTGAGGCGCAGAAGCACGGCCTGGCTCCGCTGCTGGGCTCGTCGCCGGACGTGGGCGTGGTCGGCTACAGCCTGGGCGGCGGGCTGGGCTGGCTGGGGCGCAAATACGGCCTTTCTACCGACAGCGTCCTCGCCATCGAGCTGGTCAGCGCGGAAGGGCGGCTGCTGCGCGCCAGCGCGATTGAAGAACCCGAACTGTTCTGGGGCATGCGCGGCGGCGGGGGCGGCTTTGGTGTGGTCACCGGCATGGAAATCCGCCTGTACCCGGTGGAGATGGTGTACGGCGGCAACCTCTTTTACCCGGCCAGCCTTGCCCGAGAGGCGATGCAGCGCTACTGCGAGTGGATCCGCTCCGCCCCGGACGCGCTGACTACCTCGGTGGTGGTGATCAACTTTCCGCCCGTCCCGCAGCTCCCCGAAATGCTGCGCGGCAGTTCCTTCGTCATCGTGCGCGGCTGTTACGCCGGGCCATTGGAGGAAGGCGAGGCGCTGATGAAGTACTGGCGCGACTGGAAAGCCCCGCTGATCGACGATTTTAAGGCCATGCCCTTTAGCGACGCGGCGAAGATCAGCAGCGACCCGGTTGACCCGATGCCGTCCAAGACGACCGGGGCCTGGATGCGCGAGCTTACCGATGAAGCCATCGACGCGCTGCTGCGCCACACCTTACCCCAGGCAGGGTCCCCCCCCGCGTCCAGCGGGGGCAACGGCCGGCCTGCTGGCCCCACCGCGTCCAGCGGGGGCAATGGCCAGCCTGCTGGCCCAACACCCATTATCTTCAGCGAGGTTCGCCACACCGGGGGCGCCATTGCGCGGGTGCCGCGCGAGTCAGCGGCTTTCAGCCACCGCGACGCCGAGCTGCTACTGTGCTGCGTCGGCGCGGCGCCCACGCCCGAGGCCTACGCCCGCCTGGGCGCGCTCACCGACCAGATGAAGGCCGAGATGGGCTCCGCACTCACCGGCGGCGTGTACATGAACTTCCTCTCTGGCGCGGAAGTCCGCCGCAGGACGAAAGACGGCTACCACCCGGAGGTATTCCAGCGGCTGCGCGCATTGAAGGCCAGGATGGACCCGGATAACCTGTTCCGCTTTGGCTTTGACGTTACTCCTGAATAGCAGAAGACAAGCTTGCTGTCCGGCCCGAAAGGCATGATCTGCTGCATCGCAGTAACACCTTTCGGGTCTTTTTGTTGCTGCGCAATAACTTGATGATGAACCACGAAGGAACACAGGCGCGAAGGGGAACAAAACCATCTTGAGAGACCCCTTCGCGCCGCCGCAGTAGCCGGATTGAAACGCGGTTTACGTGCACGAGCACTCGGCTGCATGAGCACTCGGAAGGCGGCTCGCCTCAGCGCAGGCTGGCCCGCATTCTTCCTTCCCCAAACATTTCGCCGCCATTATCCGCCAGCGGCGCAGCGTCTCGGCGCTGGAAAAGCGCGGCGCCTCAGGCGCGGGGTCGGCCTGCCGGGCGAGGGCCACCTGGCGGCGGATTTCAAATTCTCTCTCCAGCGCAAGCTGGGCAATAATCTCAGCGTTCATTGTTTTACTCCATACCATCCACTGTTTCTATCGCGAGGCTCCAGCCCCACACCCCCAATCCCTAATCCCTAATCTCCAATCCCCAATCCCTACCCTCCCGCCTGATTCAACGTCTCCACCTGTTCCGCTGTGAGCTGGATCTTGAGCGCCTGCATGTTGTGGCGGTACTGCTCCATGCGGCTGGCGGCCATAATGGGGATGATGGTGGGGCGCTGGTGCAGAATCCAGGCCAGCACAAGCTGGCTGTTGCTGACGCCCAGCTCGCGGGCCAGGCTGGTCAGCACTTCCAGGCGGGCGTGCGTGTCTGGGTGGTTGTAGATGGGCCAGTTGTAGTAGGCTTCGCGCTTGGCCGCGTCATCGTAGATGCCTTTCAGCAGCGGCGAGTAGGCCACCAGGGTCACCTGGGGGTTGGCGCGCAGGTAGTGGCGCAGCTCTTCGTCCGTGTGCACGCCGATGCCGAAATCGGCGCCGCGCCGCGGGCGGAAGTAGGAAAATTCCTGCTGGATGGCTGTGTAAGGCGCCCAGCCCTTGGCCAGGCTGGCGGCGCGGGAGCGTTCCAGCCGCCAGGTGTGGAAGTTGCTGCAGCCGGTGTAGCGCACCTTGCCTTCCTGCACCAGCCGGTTGAGCGCCTCCTGCACATCCTCGATGGGCATGCGCGGGTCGTCGATGTGCGCGTAATACAGGTCGATGTAATCGGTTTGCAGGCGGCGCAAGCTGTCTTCCACCCCGGCGCGGATGGTGGCGGGGGCCAGGTATTCGTACGTCTGCGGCACCTTCTCCCAGGCGATGTTGCCCTGCGCATCTTTCACCGCGCTCACGTCGCGCAGTTTCGCCCCCACTTTGCTCGCCAGGAAAATCTGCTGGCGGTTGCCGCGCTCTTTCATCCAGCGGCCCAGCAGGGTCTCGCTTTCGCCGCCCTGCCCGCCGGGCGCCCACCACGCGTAGCAGTTGGCTGTATCGATAAAATTGCCGCCCTCTTCCAGGTAGCTGTCCAGCATGGCGGCGGAGGCCTGCGGATCGATGGTCGTGCCCATTAACATGGCCCCCAGGCTCATCGCGCTGACCTGCTCACCGGTATTTCCAAGCATCACTTTTTGCATCATGTCCTCCAAGAATTTCTTTGATGCTGATTCTAGACAAAATGCGGGCTGGTGAATAGTACCGCTTTCGACGGATTTTTTTAAATCCACTTGCGGCGGTAGCACACCAGCCTGCCGTCCTTTTCCATAACGGGTTTACAATTAACCCATCAGGAGGAACTTCCATGCAACCAACTACCGTTCTACCCCTCTGGCCCGGCGGCGCGCCGGGTTCGGAAGGCTGGCAGCAGGTCGAAAGCGAATTTTTACGGCCCGACGGCATGCCCGGCGTGCGCAATGTGGTCCAGCCCAGCCTCACCGTGTACCATCCCGACCCCGCCAATGCTACCGGCGCGGCGGTCGTGGTTTGCCCGGGTGGCGCGTTCCACTTCCTCGCCATCGACCATGAGGGCGTGAAGGTGGCCGAATGGCTGGCCGCGCGCGGCGTCACCGCCTGCATTCTGCGCTACCGCCTGATCGCCACTGGCGAAGACTTCGAGGCGGATATCAACGCCAACATGGGCAGCCGCAAGCGCTTTGGCAAGTTGATGGATGACCTTTACCCGCTGATCCTGGCCGATGGACAGCAGGCCATCCGCCTGGTGCGCCAGCACGCCGCTGAGTGGGGCGTCGACCCCCAGCGGGTGGGCATGATGGGCTTCTCGGCGGGCGGCGCGGTCACCACCTTCGTCGCCATCCAGCACACCCCAGACAGCCGCCCGGATTTCGCCGCGCCTATCTATGCCGGCGTCCATGAAAAAGTCAGCGCCCCGCCCGACGCGCCCCCGCTGTTCCTGCTGTGCGCCAACGACGACGACATGGCCACCCGCGCCAGCCTGTGGCTCTACAAGGCCTGGAACGACGCCAAACGCCCGGTGGAAATGCACATCTACGCCAGCGGCGGGCACGGCTTCGGTATGTACAAAAAAGGACTGCCTTCGGATACCTGGATCGAGCGCTTCTACGACTGGATGGGCGCGATTGGGATGTTGAAAGGCTGAGAATCCGCGCCTGCCTGTTGACTCTTGGCCGCGTTTCTGCTATACTTATGCATGTAACCCGGTTAACCGCATAATGCGAATAACCCGATAGCCGGGAAACAGGGGAACCATGCCGCTCTCGATCACCGATACGTTTGATCTTCCTTCCCAGGCGCCGCGCGTTCAGGTGGCCCTGGAGCCAGCACGCAGCCTGGTGCACAGCCTGCTGCTGCTCACCGAGGGCCACCACCTGGCTGGTTTTTCCGACTGGGTGGTGGAGACCCTGGCGGTGATGACCCCCGAGGAGCGCAAAACCAACAACCTCGTCCTGCTGGGCCTGCATTATGCCGTGATGCCCACGGAGAGCTGGAGTTCGTTTCCGGCCTACATCGACCATCTTGCCGCGCTCCCGCCTGAGGACCTGCGCGATAAGATGCTGGCTGCGTACGAGCGCTCTTCCTACAACCCCGGCGCGGCGGAGAAAATGATCGACCTGCAAACGGCCCTGCGCTCGCCCGAGAATTATCTGGCCTATCTGTACCAGCACTTTGACCCCAAGAACGTGGACGAGCAGATCGAGCGCGAGGCCTACCGCTACGTGACCGACCCGCCCGCCATGCAGCGCCTGATCGTCGCGCACCTGCGCGGCATGTGGGAGCGCTACCTCGCGGAGGAGTGGAACCGCGTGCGGCCTACCCTGCAGTCCATCGTTCAGGCCTTCCGCAAGACCAGTTTCAAAGGGAAGTCCCTGCTGGAAGTTGGGCGGCTGATCACCGGGCAGGAATTAGACGCGCCCAAATGGACGCGCATCTTCGCCGAGGCCAGCCGGGCGGTCTTCGTCCCGCATCCGCACGTTGGCCCGTACGTTCCCAAGTGCATCACCAAAGAACAGGAGATCGTGGTCTTCTTCAATGCCCACCTGCCAGACTGGCTGGCAAAGGATATCCCCGAACTAACCCGCACCGAAATCGCCATCCGCCTGAGCGCCCTGGCCGATGATACCCGCCTGCGCATCCTGCGCCACCTGGCCGAGCACGGCGAGCAGCGCTCGCAGTCCATTATGGAAGCGCTGGACCTGAGCCAGTCCGCCGCCTCGCGGCACCTCACCCAGCTCAGCGCGGGCGGCTTTCTCGATGAGCGGCGCTGTGACGGGGCCAAGTGCTACGCGATCAACCCCGCGCGCGTCAACGATACGCTGCAGGCGATCGCCGGTTTTCTGCTGGCAAAAGAAAGGAGCGAAGCATGAACCATCCCGATATCGACTACATGCTGGTGATGGCGCGCCGCCGCGACGAACTGGCCGAAGCCGCCCAATCGCGCCTGTTCGCGGAAGCCAGGGCGACCCTGCAAGCCAGGGATACCCTGCGGGAAAACGCTGGCGAACCACAGAGACGGGCCTCCCGACTGGGCGGCGCGCTGCGGCTGGGGCTGGCGCGCGTCCTCTCCTGGGCCGGCGAGCACCTGCTGGCCTGGAGCTGCCGCCTGCAGTACCACGGCGCGCTGGCCGCGGCGGATACGGAGCAGCCCGCTCCGTGCACATCCTGAAAAATAGCTAACGGGCAGACCGGGGGCTGCGTGCGTTTCATGCCGCGGCCCCCGGTTTTGAATTGTCTGCCTGCTGTGCAGGTTCCCCCATACTCCGGTTATAATTAACCTGTTCCTTGGGAGGGGACCATCATGGAGTGGATCAACAGCTATAACCCAATTATGCAAGCGCTGCTGGCGACCCTGTTTACCTGGGGCCTTACCGCGCTGGGCGCATCCCTCGTCTTCTTCTTCAAAAGCATCGAACGCCATGTGCTCGATACCATGCTGGGCTTCGCCGCCGGGGTGATGATTGCCGCCAGCTTCTGGTCGCTGCTGGCCCCGGCCATCGAAATGGCTGAGATGGACGGCGGCCCCTCCTGGGTTCCGGCGGTGATCGGCTTCCTGCTGGGCGGCGCCTTCCTGTGGCTGGTGGACCGCACCCTGCCGCACCTGCACATGGGCTTCAAAACAGAGGAAGCCGAGGGTATCAAGACCGGCTGGCGGCGCAGTATTCTGCTGGTGCTGGCGATTACCATGCACAACATCCCCGAAGGGCTGGCGGTGGGCGTGGCCTTTGGCGCGCTCGCCGCTGGCATCCCATCCGCCTCGCTGGCCGGGGCGATGGCGCTGGCCATCGGCATTGGCATCCAGAACTTCCCCGAAGGCATGGCCGTTTCGGTGCCCCTGCGCCGCGAGGGCATGAGCCGCCTGAAAGCCTTCTGGTACGGGCAGCTCTCCGGCATGGTCGAGCCCATCGCCGGGCTGCTGGGCGCCGCCGCCGTCATCTACATCCGGCCCCTGCTGCCCTACGCCCTGGCCTTCGCCGCCGGCGCCATGATCTACGTGGTGGTGGAAGAGCTGATCCCCGAAGCGCAGATGAACAAACAGGAAACTCACCAGGCCACCTTCGGCGCCATGCTCGGCTTTGCCGTGATGATGATGCTGGACGTGGCGCTGGGGTAAAAGACTGTCCAGACAATTGAATATTGCGGTCACGCCACTGGAACGTTATAATCAACAGCGTTGGGGGTTTCCCATAAATCGCACACTTCAAACAATAAAATAATCCCGATCCCCTCAGAACGTTTCCGTGCTGTTTCATTTTCCATTGGAGTAGCCATGCAAAAGCATTCCCTCTACCTCAACATCCTGCGCCTGTTTGCTGTATTCATCCTGATTCTAATGCCCTCTCCGAGGCCAGTCGTTTCGGCCCCTGCTACCCAAGACACTCCTGGTACGCCGGTTGAGCAGCGCTATGCCGCCATGCCGCTTCGTCCAATCCAGATTAATCCTTCAACTCAATCATTCGCTGATCCTGTGCCCGAGCCGCACAACATGGCAGGCAACGGTATTTCTTATTACTCGCCAAATTATGTTTCAATGGCCGTTTATAGTGGTTACAAAGTGGAAAATAGGCATTGGGATCTATACCGCACGGAAAAGAGTCTCGCTTCTTATTCGTATCCGGTGCCTATAACCAATACGAATTGGGCAGAAGTTTTCCCTCGCTTGAACGCGGATGCTTCCTGGCTGGTGTATGTTTCAGACCAGGATAGGAACGATGAAATCTACAAAATGCGCCTGGATGGCAGCGAGTCCACCCGGCTGACACGTCACGATGCGACCGATACCCATCCCGTCTTTTCGCCTGATGGCGCGAAAATAGCCTTTGCTTCCAATCGCCACGGTAATTATGAAATTTTCACGATGAGTAGCAGCGGCGCCAACATTACGAAACTAACTAACATCACAAATCATGATATCGAGCCAGATTGGTCTCCAGATGGAACAAAGATTGCCTGGATACGCCGCTCCGAATCGATCGGCTACCTTATGGTTATGAATGCCGATGGAACCGGCGGCGAAACGACTCTTGCGGCCCTTCACTATGGTGGCCGTCCCGCCTGGTCGTTGGATGGTAAGCAGTTGGCGTTTGAATATGATGGTGATGGTGATGGCTGGCTGGATTTAGGTATCATCAACGCCGATGGCAGCGGGCTGGAGCAGCTGCCAGTATCTAAAGATCCCTATACGGATTTGTCGATGAGCGGCTGGTATGGCGGTCCCGGCGGGATCAGGCTGATTATCAGCCAGATCCATTACACTTTCAACAGCTCCTACGGCTGGTATGTGGTGGAAGCGAATGCTCATGCGGTGAGTCTGGATCAAAGCAGTTGGGGAGAATTGGAAAACCTTATTCCGTCTGGTTATGGGAACTGGTACTTCTATGCGGACGCATATACCTGGGATGTCACCGCGCCGCAGGTCCAAATCCTCAATGAGGTCCCCGAATATTCGCAGGGTACAGTAAGGCTTTCTTTTATCATCCGTGACGCTACGAGCGGTAGTTATGAAATCGATGTAACTACTCGACTTTTGCACCTTAAGAAAAGAATAATCAAGTATCCCGAAAAGGGCG
>CAYTHO010000075.1:0-29180 GCA_964437595.1 uncultured Anaerolineaceae bacterium | reverse complement strand
ACTTGAACGCCACCGGGTCTGCCTCCTTTTCAAAAATGTGCTTGGGCATGATGTAGCAAGCACCCCAGCGTACGGTGAAGGCTGAGTGGAAGCGCGAGTTGGGGGCTTTAAGATTGAAGACGACCGTGTATTTGTCGGGTTGTTCTAGCTTGTCGATATTGCCATTGAACAGGCCATTATTGGACAGTCCTTTGGTCTTCATAATGGTGTCGACTGTGTAGAACACATCATCCGCTGTGAACTCCACGCCATCGCTCCAGTAGAGGCCCTGGCGAACTTTTACGGTCATCTGGGTGAAGTCGGCATTGTAGATTGGCTTCTCGGCTGCCAGGGCATTGTCCCATACACCGTTTACGCCCGCATCAGGGTCAATGTACCACAGCGCATCCAGGGCTATTTGCTGGAGGCCACATACCCAGCTACCGCTGTAGCCGCTTCGCCAGCGGTTGAAGTCATCTGCTGGTTGCACAGTCCCCGATGGGTTCTCAAGGATGAGGCACTCACTACGGGGCACACCCGGCTGAACTTCTTCGACAGGCGCGGCTGGCTGCTGCGTCGCCGGCGCCTTGGTGGCTTCGGCTTGTGCTGGCGCCTTGGTAGCCTCACCTTGTGCTGGCGCCGGGGTGGGTGCGGCTGGCGAGCAAGAAGCCAAAGCGGTTGCGGCAGCAAATGCCGCCGCTTCCTTTAGAAACTCACGTCTCGTTCTAGCGAACTTACTCATTTTTCCTCCATTGCAATCAAATAGGTGTTTCTTTGAACCTGCCGGAACACCCGGCAGCAGACAATTGGAGAGCGTGGACCGGAGTGAGTCATTTATTGAATTGGAATTTGTTAAATAAAATAATCCCAATGCAGGGACTCGTCACCTGTCCTACACTGCTAGGATGGAGAAACACCTGTAAGAGCTGAACTGGGATTACTTAATAAGCGGACGTCGATAAACAACTGGTTCAAAATCTGTTTTCATTCTAGCATGAACAAAGAGAGCTTGTCAATAGATTTTTTTTGTTGCTGTTTCGGTTTACACGAACAATTTTAGCGATTGTTTAAATAAATATTCTTCAGATTGTTCGATAGATCGTTTATCTACATCAAAATCATAAAACTGGGTGGTTTATAACCAGTATGACTGAAATATTGTGGTTAATTCCATGCTTTTAATTTGGTAAATCGGAGTCTGGATTCTGAAATGGCGAGGGTAAAAAGAAATTCCTGTTGCAATTGATCGAACATGATGTTAAAATATTATGGTGATTGTTTTATTTATTTTAATATAAGTTCTTTCCCCTGGTTTTTTTTGCAGAAAAAATAAATTAATGGTGTTACCATTCTTACAGCATCGCCTCTTTGTGAGGAGTGTAAGCCTTGGTAAATTGCATCAAATCTAATCAAAAAAAGCCCACCATGCGCGATGTGGCTTCTCGGGCAGGCGTATCCCTATCAACGGTATCTTTAGTGATCAATGGGAAATCGGGGGTAAGTCCAGACCGGCGTGAACGGGTAGTTCAGGCGATGAAAGATCTTGGTTATCCCCTCGGAGGTCGCCAGGTAGCCTCTTCGGAAACAAAAGTTTTCGGGCTCTTAATGGAATCTCTTTCCGAAGATTCGCGGGGTGAGGGATTTTACACGCGAATCGTTTCTGGAATTGAGGATACTTCTTACCAGCTAGGCTACCAGGTGTTGCTGCATGTTTATCGTCCGTATATTGATCCCATCGATTCCCTACGGGAGCTGATGGGACGTAACATTGATGGACTAATCATTGCGAATGATGGGGATGTCACCCCGCAGGTAATACAAAAAATTACCAAAGCCGGCGTGCCGATGATTTTAATAGAAAATCACCAATTCTTTCCGATCCATTCGCTGACAGCTGATAATTTCACTGCCGGGCGGGTCATGACGGAATACCTGATCGAGTTAGGACATCGCCGCATCGGAGGAATTGAGGGGCCATTCAAGTACATCAGCTTGAGCGACCGGATGCGTGGGCATCAAATTGCGCTGATCGAACACAACATTCCCCTTGATGTTTGCCTTCAGCCCCCTCCGGTTTCAGGAAACCCACGCAAAGGGTATGTGCAAATGCAGAAGCTGCTTGCGCTGCCTCAACTGCCAACGGCTGTCTTTGCGGTCAGCGACCGGGCGGCATTTGAGGCAATGGATGCGATTAAGGATGCTGGCCTGCGCATCCCGGATGACATTTCTGTTGTAGGAATTGACGATGTGCGCGACAGCGCGTATAGCACGCCCCCTCTCACAACCTATAGCGTGCCAAAGTACGATTTAGGCCGAACGGCTGTCTTTATCCTTCATGACTTGATTAATGGGAAAGCCATTCCTCCGTGTAGAACAGTGCTTCTAGGGAAAATCGTAGAGCGCCAGTCAGCCGGAGCACCAAGAAAAAAGGCAGTTTCACCCAGGCATCAGTAATTTGCAAGTTGCTGTGTGCAGTGTTCAGCACGGACGGGTTGAAGCACTACTTCTATGCGCTTCCCTTTGAACTACGGATAGTGTATATCGGTAATCAAAAACGGAGACCCGCCTGGAGATGGGATTTTGGGGCGATTGCGGGCGGTGAGAGAAGCTGGTCGGAAGGAGGGCGAGGAGGGCGCTTATTTCGCCGAGAAGAAATGGCGGGTTTCGATTTCTTCTCCCGGTTGGACCACGACAAAGCCATCATCCCAGGGGCCGTAGATCATCTGCTGTACTAGGGCGCTGCTGCCTTCGATTTCTTCGTAGCGCAGGCCGAACTGCTCTGCGGTGCTGCGGGCGTAATCGCGGTAGTGATCCAGCTCGTACTTGCCCGTGTTGATCAGTGCCAGGCGGGTGTAGTTGGTCAGCATGCTTTTAATCATGCGCTGGGCGCGGGCCTCACCGTAGCGCGCGGCCATGCGCTCGTACTCGGTGAAGGGCGTATCGCCGACCTCGATCCAGCCTTTGGTCAGGTAATAGGTGCCCGGCTCGGCCTGTGACTGCTGGCGGTAGGCATCGCAAGAGCCCAGGAAGATCGAGATGCAGTCATCCACACGTGGGACGACCAGGGTGCAGCGTTCGGAACGCAGCCCGATGACCGCATTGGAGCACAGCCCATAACCCAGGATGATCGTATCGACATCCTCGCTGACTGCGTTCACCGCTTCTTGCAGGGTGGCGCGCAGTTTTTCTGGGTGGACGTGCAGGCCAAAATCAAAGATCTGCTGGCGGATGCTGGGCGGGAGCAGCGGCTGCATTTCCTCGATTACCGTGGCGCAGGCCATGACGAGAACGCGTGTATAATCCATAATCTCCTGAAACCAAAATAAAGAATTCTGACCTGACGGGCGGACGGTTAATTTCACAGCGCCATGGCTTTGGCGTAGATTTTGCGGAAAGCGGGGTAGGTGGAAAGCTCGATATACTCCACCCGGCGGGCCAGCGCGGCGGCCCGGTCGCGCGCTTCGGCGGACACCAGGATGCGCTGCGCGCCAACGCCAGCGGCATTGCCGACATGGCGATATTTCTCCAGTGGCACGTCTGGCAGCAGGCCTATGGCTGAGGCGGTATCCAGATTGAGGTACGATCCAAACGCGCCCGCCAGCACGATTTCATCCAGGTCCGCGGGCGTCCGCCCAGCAACTTCCAGCAGCACCGTGATCCCGGCCTTGATCGCGCCTTTGGCAAATTGGATTTCATCCACATCGTTCTGGGTGATGGTGATGGCTTCGCCGGTGCCGGTCTCTTCGGCGGGCACCAGCAGAAACTCCAGCCCGCCAGCACCTTCGCGGACGCCCGGCACACCGGCCTGGAGCCGCCCGCGGGCATTGATCACTCCCGCGCGGCGCATTTCGGCCACTACGTCGATGATACCAGAACCGCAGATGCCCACCGGCGCGGCCCCGCCGATGGCCTGCACGCGGGGTTTCTCACCGTCCAGCCAGACGCGCTCGATCGCCCCGGCGGCAGCGCGCATCCCGGCCTTGATGTGCGCGCCTTCAAAGGCCGGGCCCGAGGCGCAGGACAGGGAGAGCAAGCGCGGAGCGATGCCATCCTCCAGCGATAAGATGATCTCGGTATTGGTGCCGATATCGATGCCCAGCACCGCGAATGGCTTGTGCCCATCCGGCTGCTGGCCGATGCCGGAGGCATACGCCATGGCGACCAGGTCCGCGCCCACGTACCCGGCCACGCAGGGCGGAATGGTGATGCGGGCATCCCCGGCGAAGGGCAGGCCCATCTCCGCCGCGCGGATTTCCTGCGGCAGGGTCGTGGCGGCGATATAGGGCGCAAGCGCAAGCTGTTCCACCGGCAGCTCGAGCAGAATGTGGATCATGGCGGTGTTGCCCACAATGCAGCCCTCGACAATCTCGGCCGTGGAGCCGCCCGCGCGGGCGGCCAACTCCTGGGCTAGCTCGGCCAGGGTGTTGTATATGGCCTGGGAGAGTATTCTGCTGCCATCCGCGTGGTGCATCACATAGCCCAGGCGGCTGACCACGTCTTCGCCGTAGCCGATCTGCGGATTGGGGCGGCCTTCAGCGGCCAGCAATTCCTCGGTGCGCATATCCACCAGGTAGGCGGCCACTTTGGTTGTGCCCAGGTCAACGGCCAGGCCCAGCGGGCGGGCATCGGGCGGCAGGAAGGCTGCGATGGTATCCCGGCCTCGCAAAATGAGCTGCACCTGGTTCTGGTGCGCGCGCAGCAGCCCGGGCAGCGCGCGCAGCGCCGCCGGAGCGACCGGGCGGAGACTGTTGGGAGAGATGCCCGTTTCTTCCGCCAGCACCGCCAGCACGCGTTCCAGGTCGCTGCGCGGGTCGTGCAGGCTGGGCTCGGGGGCGGTGAGGCGGAAGCACTGCACCACAGCATCACCGGCCAACCGCTGCGCCGCGCCGGGCAGGATGCCTGATTCGACCTGCAAGCGCTGCTCGCTGATCAGCGAGCGGCGCGGCACATCGATCTTTACATCGCCCAGCACCCCGGCCTGGCAGGCCAGGCGCAGCCCCGCCGCCCGCTCTTCATTGGTGAGCTGGGCCTGCTCGGTGAGCGTAAGCGAACTGAGCGTGCCATCCTGCTCACGGGCGATCACACGGCACTGGCCGCAAGAGCCCGCCCCACCACAGTCGGCGGTGAGCGGCAGCCCGGCCAGCCGCGAGGTCTCTAACAGGATCGTCCCCCGCGGCACATCGACGCGCTTGCCCAGGGGCTCAAAATCGACCTGGTATTTCATAACAGTCACGCAGCGCTCCCATGAATATAAGTGCCTGGTATGAAAGGAAGACCTTCCATACCAGGCACAGAAAGGATCTTAGTAGGCGCCAAATTCCTTGGTGGCCTCCACCCAGGCTTTGATCAGCTCGGGCTTAGAGCCTTCCAGCTCGCCGATGCCGGTGCTCATAATGTAGCCGCCGCCCTTGCCAACCACCTGGCAGAGCTGCTTGGTACGCTCGCGCACCTGCTCGACGGTGCCGCCTTGCAGCAGCGAGTTTTCCATACCGCCCATGATGCACATGGTGTCGCCGACCACTTCTTTGACCTTGAACATATCACTGGCCTGGAACCAGCCGTAGGTTTTGCCCTTGGGCAGCTCGGCCAGGTACGGCAAGCGCTGATCCCAGACGCCTTCATAGAAGCAGCCGGGAAAGCAGCCCGCGTCGATCAATTGGAGCATCATGCTCTTGAGCTGCGGCCAGTAGAACTTCTCGAACTGTGGCAGCGACATGAACCCATCCGAGCCGCGGTGCAGTGGGATGAACACGTAGGGGTTGCCGGTGGCCCGGAAGTTGTTGATGGCGAATTCTACCTCGAACTTCAGCACCTTCTCCTGCGCGGCCAGCAGTTTTTCGGGGCGGCGGTGGATATCCAGCATGATGCCGCGCATGCCGCGCAGCGTATCGGACATGTAATCGAAGGGGGCTTCGATCAGCGTTCCGGCCAGGAAGAAGGGGCCGGGGAAGCCCAGGGCGGCCATGCGCTGGCCCGAGCTGATCACCTGCCCGAGCGACTCGCAGGTGACCTGGATGGCCTTGCCCAGCGCCTGCATGGTCTGCATCACGGCCGGGTTGGCATACTGCATCAGGTTGGAAAGGTGGTAGAAGCCAAACGACCACATGCCAAAGGGCGGCAGCATCGAGAGGCCCTTGAATTCGCTGAACGCGCGCGGCAGGTAAGTGCGCAGCGACCAGTCGGATGGGTCTTCGAGGAAGGCATCGTAATCCTCGGGCTTCATGAATTCCTGCTCATCGAACTGGAAGGAGCCGTTGTCGGGCAGCCCGTGACCGGGCCACTTGGTCATCTGGTCGCCCACGGCTAGGCTGGCGTTGGGGCCAAAACCGAAAACGCCCCCGGCTGCATCCGGCTGGAAATCCAGGGCGGCCTTTACCAGCAGATTATGGGCCAGCTCGGGGTCATCGTGATACTGCTTGCGGGTGACGCCGCCGTATTCGGTCAGGTAATAGCCAAAGCCGACATTGATCGGGATGCGGTCCGGCTGTTTGAGCAGAACGGCATCCTGCAAGCGCTGCATGCGCTCGCCAAACAACTGCTCAGGGCTTTTGCCCAAATCGGGGTCCTGGAAGGTCTGGCTCATCTTAGTATGCTCCTGTCCACTGCTTGGCAAGGGTTACGGCGGCCATGGCATTGGTGCCCCAACCATCCGCTTTCGTAAAGGCGCACACCTGCGCGTCGATCGCCCCGCCGCCGATCATGATCTTTACCCGGTCGCGCAAACCGGCGGCAGAAATAGCGTCCACAGTTTCTTTCATGGAGATATTAGCCAGGGTCAGGAAACCGCTAAGTGCCACGATATCTGGCTGGAAGGTCTGGATCTCTTCAACGAACTTCCCCACCGGCACATTCACGCCCAGGTCTTTTACCTCGAAGCCGTTCACATCCAGCATAAACACCACGATATCCTTGGCGATATTGTGGATATCGCCCTTCACCGTGCCGATCAGGATCTTCCCGGCGGTCTTGCCCTGCTCGGAGTGCTTGAGCAGCGGCTTGACTTCGGCGGTAATAGACTGGACGATCTCTCCGGCCAGGATCAGCTCGGGGATGAAATAATCGCCCTGTTCAAAGCGCCTGCCGACGATTTCCATCGCCGACCGGCAGTCGTTGAGGATCTCAAGCGGGTCCGTGCCCTGGGCGAGCAGTTCCCTGGACAGGCTGACGGCTTGCTCTTCTTCCATATCTGCGATTAGAGTTATGAGTTTTTCCGACATGGAGTTTCTCCTGATAAACAAAAAAATGATGTTAGGGTGATCGTGTAATTATATGCTTTTTTTTGGACATGCGGAAACCGAAATGGGAATCCGGGCGGCCGTTTCTGCTGCGGATTCTGATATTACTGTTTGAGTTGTATTGGTATCTGCGACAATATTGGCTTCGCCGACTCCTCAAAACGAAGAAAAAAGAAAAGCGAACGCGCAAACCGGCTGTTTTGCGACCGAAAAATGAAAGCGACTGCCGTTTTTGTCGAGAGGGGAAGGGCAAACGGGACATCGAGAAGCGAGAAATGCCAGAACCATGGCAGTTGCGGAAGGGACGGGTGACTCCAGGCTGGATTACAGCCCGGACCCGGGCGGTTAAACTGACAAACGCGCCCAGAAGACGCGTTTGTCAGTTATCCACTGATAAAGGTGGTACCATTTAAGATCCAAACTGGGTCAGTTTTTTGCCTTATTTTTACAACAGCTACTATCCAAAACAAGGTTGTCTCAAACCACTTTTGAGGCAACCTTGTTTATGCGCGCAATCAATATATAATTTTCTCCAACCTGGGTAGCAAAATCGATGATACCGGGTTGAACCTGGGTGGTATTGATCACCGAACCACTTTGCCTGGTAATGTTCAAGCTGACGGAGCTGGCGATTCGGCAAGTGCCGCCCAGCAGCGAGCGAATGCATGCTTCTACCAATCGTCCATCCTTCCAGGCAAGCGAGACTTCAAACCCACCGCGTGCACGCAGGCCTTTCACGCTACCTTCTTTCCATTGCTTAGGCAGCGCGGGCAGCAGATTGATGTACCCTTCGTGGCTTTGCAGCAGCATTTCAATAATCCCCGCGGTCGCCCCGAAGTTGCCGTCGATCTGGAAAGGCGGGTGTGCATCGAACATGTTGGGGTACAGCCCGCCGTGCTGGTAATTGAGATCAGTCGGGTCGATCAGAGTGAAAAGATCCGAGAGTATCTTCAGCGCGCGGTCGCCATCCTTGAGGCGTGCCCAGCAATTGACCTTCCAGCCCATCGACCAGCCGGTGCTCTCGTCGCCGCGCAGATCGAGCGAGCGTTTGCAAGCGGCGAACAGGTCTGGCGTGCCAGACTGGGTAATCAAGCTGAAGGGATGCAGGCCCATCAGGTGTGAAATGTGGCGGTGATGCGGGTCGGTGGCATCCCAATCTTTGAACCATTCCTGTAAATCACCCTTTTTGCCAATCTTGAAGGGGTACAGCCTAGCCTGGGCGGCTTTCAACTGCGCGGCGAACGCAACATCGGTTCCCAGGGCTTCCGCCGCGGCGATGCAGTTCTCGAAATGCTGCGCGATGATCGTCATGTCGAAGGTGGTCGCCATGCTGGTCTGCGCTTCCACGCCCTGCTCGGTGACAAAGATATTCTCGGCTGAAACGGATGGGCAGGTGACCAGATGCCCATTGCCGTCCTCGATCAGCCAGTCCAAACAGAATTCGGCTGCGCCTTTCATAATAGGGTAAGCCGTTTCTTTTAGAAAATTCAAATCGCCGTTGAAGGCATAATGCTCCCACAGGTGCGTGCAGAGCCAAGGCGCGGACAGCGGAAAGTTCGCCCAACAGGGCCATCCGCCGCCGAAGTCGCCAACCGGCGCAGCCTGCGCCCAGATATCCGTGTTATGGTGCGAACACCAGCCGCGCGCCTCATAATTGGTTTTGGCAATTTTCGCTCCGTTTACGCTCAAGTTCTTGAGGAAATCGAATAAAGCCGTGCCGCATTCACCCAGGTTTGCGGTTTCCACCGGCCAATAATTCATCTGGGTGTTGATGTTAATCGTAAAATTGCTGCTCCATGGTGGCTGAATCTGGTCATTCCAGATGCCCTGCAGATTGGCGGGTAGGGTATGCGGGCGCGAGCTTGCGATGAGCATATAGCGCCCATATTGGAAGAGCAGCGTCAGCAGTGAAGGGTCAAAATCCTTTTTAAATGAAGCAATGCGCCTGTCTGTAGGAATTGTATCTGCCTTGGTGCTGCCAATTTTAAGCCCGACCCGTTTGAAATAGGGCTGGTATTCATCCAGGTGTTCCTTGAGCAGGTCGGCGTATGCCTTTGGCAGCGCGGCTGCCAGAGTCTGCGCAGTGATCGCCAGCGGGTCTTTACCATCCTTCGTGGGCGATTTCTCGAAGCCGTTGAAGCTGGTTGCAGCGCACAATAAAAGTAGCACTTCATCTGCGTTTGTCACGCGCAGTGCATCCCCATCCACGCTGACGCTTCCTCCCCTGGCTCGAACCGCCAGCCGCGCGGCGAAGGTCATGCCTTCGTCGCCATAGGCGATTGGGTTCTTGGAATTGAGGTAATGCGGATCATCTTGCTGGGGGGCCTTGCCGGTCAGCAAAAGCTGATCATCCTGCGCCCGTACCTCAAAATGCAGCGGGCTGTCCATGCGCACGCGGAAGGAGAGTCCACCCGGCTGCGAGCATGCTAGGCGCAGCACCAGAGCATTGGCTGGAGCAGAGACGAACGCCTCGCGCGTGTAGTGCGCCGCGCCCAGGTTGTATTCGGTGTGATGGGTTGCGCTGTCAAGCTCGAGCCAGCGGCGATACGCTTGCAGATCGCCGGGCGCATCAAATTCTAAAAACAGATCGCCGAACGGTAGAAAGCTCTGCGTGTATGGTCCCTGCATATTGGTGACCAGTTTGTCAGCCAGGTCGTACTTTTCGGCAAATACTGCCTCGCGGACCTTGGGCAGGTAGAGTGGGGCAGTGGGGTTCGCATGGTCATACGGATACCCCGACCAAAGCGATTCTTCGTTGAACTGTACGTGCTCGCTGGAGGTATCGCCAAAAATCATTGCGCCAAGTCTTCCATTACCCAATGGCAAAGCTTCGACCCAGTACTTCGCGGGCCGGTCGTACCAGAGCTTGCTTGGTTCAAAAGCTGGCTGAGCAGGCGTTTTCTTCGTCATTTTTACCTCTTCTAATGGGCTCTTACTGCCTGCCGAGATAATATCCCATTCCTTCCCATTCACCCGATGGCAGGTAACGGATGGACTCTCCTTCAATCAATGGTATATTCGCGGTCGATGGAAATTGTCCAATAACCTGCCAGCCTGCCCCAGGAAGGGGAACGTTGATTTCTTTTGGCAGCGGTGCGCCGAAACTATGGGTAATCAATACTGCCGATTGTTGGTCTTCTGCCACGCGCAGAACGGCCTGCGCTCCTTGAAGATGTTGCCAGCTAGGGTTGATCGTCTGGTAGATACGGCTGTTGCCATGCGCAATGACCGGGGCAATCCGGCGGTAGAATCCAATCGCTTCCTTGACCAGCGCCCATTGGGTGTCGTTAAGACTGGTTATTTCTCCAGAAAGACATAACCTGCCCAGGAACCCGCCAGCCAGTAGGTAGACCAGGCGCTGTAGGCTGTCTGATGCGTGCAGCACTGCCCAGATCTGCGATTGCCGCGGCTGGATAAGGCGGTGCAGGTTGGCGGCGATGACCGGGATGTCGCGGGTTTCGTGGGCATCAGAGAAAGACGCCATGCTGGACAGCCCCATGAATGAAGGTTCCAGGCGGTGCCCCCCTGAGGCACAGTTTTCGATGACCAGGTCGGGCAGTTCGGCGCGCATCTTCCGGAAGAAATTCTGCACGCCCAGCAGGTGCTGGCGCAGCCCTTCGCCCAACGATTCAGCACCATCGCAGCCGAGGCCGATCGTCTCATTGTAATCGACTTTAATATAGCCCAACCCGGCCTCTTGTAGCTGGCCGATAACTCTCTCCGAGAGATAGTTGATTACCCAGGGGTCGCGGAAATCCCAGAACCGCCGGCCGCTGGCTGTGATTGGTATGCCATCCCGGGTGAGGAAGTGAACCTTGTCTCTTTCAAATCGCGGTGATTGGTTACCCACCACTTCCATCTCAAACCATATCCCCGGGATCAACCCGCGCTCGCGGATCGCCTGGGCGGTGGCGGCCAGCCCATGAGGAAATAGATCCTGGTTGGCCACCCAATCGCCTTGCCCCAGGTGCCACACGCCTTGATCGCCCTTATACCAGCCAGCATCGATCACCAGGTATTTCACGCCTGATCCCTGTAGCCGGTCAGCCAGTGCCACCAGATTCTCGTGACGCGGGTCACCCCAACTGGTGCACCATTCATTACAGATCACCGGCAAAGCCTGCTCGCTTGCCGGAGCGGCTTCGGCGGCTGGCAGTTGCATCTTCACCAGGCGCGCGCACAGTTCATCCAGGTCGCCCTTCACGGTGGTCACCCATGCCGCCGGCGAAGCAAACCGCTCTCCGGGCGCAATCGTTTTCATCCATTGGCCAAACTCACGGTCGGGCAGCCCGCCAGAGAGGCACAGAAAATCATCCCGCCGGAAGAACTCCATCTGCCACGAACCTGGGATGCCCATCTGCGCACCCCATAGCACTCCGGCCTGGCGGTCTTCTACGCCAGCCCAGGGAAAGAAAGTATGCACTGGGAAAGAACCTATCTGGCCAAATCGTTCAACCCGCACCCCGTGGTGCGCCCAGGAAGGTTCCAGCCCCAAATCTTCAGCCAGTCCGCATTCATGCCGCCCCTCGGCTGACCACTGGCTGCGGAAGCGGTGTAAATACAGGCGACCGGGTGCATCATCCGCTGCAAAAGGCGATATACCGCTCAGCGAAAAACTGGCCAACATCTCCAGTGTGAAAGGCTGGTCTGACTGGTTGATAAAGACCGTCTGTATGCTGACGGACGGATCCCCTGTTCGCCAGGTGAGGTGATGTTCAGCGGCATAGCCGCGAGGGCTTGCCAACTGGGTGATGATGGTGATCTGATCACCTTCCTCGATCACCTGCTGCCCAACCAACTGCAGCGTAGTGAGCGAGCTGCTGTTACGCAGGGTAACGCCATTGGTATATTCATCCGTTGGATCTCCCAGCAGCTTGAACTGCACCAGGCTTTCCAGCAGCGCGGCGGGAATAAGATGACCCTCCAGCTTTTCACGGTGCTCTGCTAACTGCGGTTCGAGAACAGCCGGATAAAGGCGCAGCCCAACCAATTGTGTAGACGGATCGATCAAGTATTCGGCGAGCATATCACCAAGTAAATGTTTTGCGAGAGGCGAAATGGTTAACATCTTTCATTTTCCTTATGATTGGGATGATTTAACCTTCCCTTACGGTTCTTGGCAGGGGATTGGGCGCCAGAAAATCGCTGGTAGAGATCAGGTGCTGCCGCAGGTGTCTCCGCAATGGGTCATCATAATGGTATCATTATATGGATACGGTGGTCGATGGCTGTGACCCTGGATGCCTTGAGCACAGCTTGAAGTATACTAAACAAATAGAATGACTTCGAGGCATTCATGCCAAAAGCTATTCGTGTTGGATTACATATTACCCCTGATGACCCTTACTGGGTATTGGTTCGTGAGACCATTTTTCAAAATGCTGAAAAATCCAATATTTTCCTGATCTCAATGGACGTCCCAAACTTTTCGGGTCTTCCTGAGGCAGTGCAAACCAGTTGGCTGGAAGAATTACAGGCCCAGGAACTGGATGCCCTCATTAGCAAAGATCTCAATGAGGTGTTATCCAATAAGATTTTGGCGCTGGGAATACCGATCATTTATGCGGGGGAAACGAAAATCCAGCATGTTCGGTTCACATCGCCTTACGTTCTATATTATGCGGCCCAAATGATCGGCCAATACCTGGCCGGACGTATGGGGGGCGAGGGCAGTTTGCTGATTGTCAGTGGCCCGGAGGGTATTGAGTATAACCGGGTCAATGGAATCCGCAGCGTGCTCAAGTCATTTCCGAAAATTCGCGAATATTATCTACCGGGGCCTTGGGACTATACGGGGGCATACGCTGCCCTGCTGGACACGATGCGACAGATCCCAGAACCGTTGGATGCGATCTTTGGCCTTTCGGACTCCCTGGCTTTAGCCGGGCGAGATGCAGGCCAGGGGATTGGCATCGCGGGCTCCAAAACCCTGGTTGCAGGGATCAATGGAGATCTTTTGGCGCTGGCAGCGATCGCGGATGGTAGCATGGCTGCGACGGTTGAAACATCTGCCGCAAACTTTGGCGCGCAATTGATCGACCTGGCCCGGCAAGCAGCGCAGGGGCTGCCTCTTCCCGCTCGCTTTACCTATGACCTGACTCTCGTTACGGCCGACAATATTACCACAATCATGAAACATAAATTGGTATCCATTGCGAACCTGCCTACCCGCCTGATTGGAGTCAACCGCCAGAAAGAACAAAAACGCCTGTCACAACTCGAAGTCAGTCTGGAAATCAACCGCCGTATTGGGTCAACACTCGATCGCCTGCACCTTCTACCAGATATTGCCGAGCTAATTCGAAACCACTTTGGTTATGATCAGGTTTATCTATACTTTTGGTCGGAAGCCGAGCAAGTTCTAACCCTGGATCACCCGACGAAACCAACCCAACCGCGCGTTAAAGTTCCGCTGTCTCATTCTGGCCTCTTGGGGCTGGCTCTCACCAGCAATGAGTTGATTTTTGTCCCCGATGCGTTACGAAGCCTGCGGTTCCCCCCAGACCCCGCTTATCCAACCACCCGCTCACGGGTGGTGCTTCCGATCCGGCTGGGAAATTTGACCCTGGCTCTGCTTGATTTACATGGCAACCAACCGACACAGCATACCCGAGATGAACTGGTTGGCCTGCAGTTATTAGCTGACCAATTAGGCGTTGCCATTCGGAATGTTGAGCTGTACGAACAGGCCCTTCAGGCGCGCGCCATTGCTGAAAAGGCCGATCAGTTCAAAACCTCATTGCTGGCCAACGTTAGCCATGAATTGCGTACGCCATTGAATATCATTTTGGGTTATAGCCAGTCTGCCTTAGCCTCGTCCAATCCTTATGGCATTGACCTTCCGGCAATGCTTCAGCACGACCTGCGTCAAATTTATAACAGCGGCGAGCATCTTTTGCGGCTGATCAATGACTTGCTCGATTTCTCCCGCGCTGAAATTGGCGAGTTGGTCATGATACCGGAAACCATCGCGCCGCGGCAATTTCTCGAAGATACATTCCATAGCTTTTCGGGTTGTACCAATGTAGGCAGCAATGCCACCGGCAATATCCGCTGGCTACTGCACCTGCCCGACCGCCTGCCCTTGATTCAAGCCGATCCGGCACGCTTGCTCCAGATCCTGTTAAATTTATTGGCAAACGCGCAAAAATTCACCTCCTCTGGGCATATCCTTTTAGGGGCGAACGTTGAAACCCCTTATCTGCATATCTGGGTGGAAGATACGGGTGACGGAATCCCGGCGGACCAACAAGAGCGGATTTTTGAACCTTTTGTGACCATTGGGCGGCGCGGGCGGCGCAGTGAAGGGATTGGTTTGGGGCTGGCGGTGACCCGCCGTATGGTCGCCTTGCATCGTGGAACCATGACGCTTGAGAGCCAGGTTGGCCGGGGAAGCACCTTCCATATTTACTTGCCCCTACCCAGCTTGAGCGGTCAGCCGATGTTAATGCCACCCGAAAACCAACCCGTACTGCTGATCATCTCGGCTCAGCCCAATACGCTACCTCCATTAGAGCTAACCCGGCTGCCACAAGGCTGGACTCCGCGGTATTTTCGATCTTGTGACTCCTTAGATCAGGTCTTATGCGCAGGGCTGCCCTCGGCCCTGGCCTGGGATCTGGCGCATGCTGCCCCAGGTGATTGGATCTTGGTCCAGCAAATCCGCAGCCATCCACTGCTGTGCCAGCTTCCGTTTATTTTGTATGGGCGGGAATCGGTTGAAGAATGCGATCCAGCAGCCATCACGGGTGTGGTAACGAAACCGATGATGGGGAAAACCTTGGTTGATATGATAGAAACGCTGCGCCCCGCTTCCATATTCGGTCCGGTTCTGATTGTCGATGATGATCCTCAGGCACGTGACTTCTACCGGTTGAACATCACACAGGCGCTGCCAGGCGTTGCCATTCGTGAGGCGGGTGATGGAGCTGAAGCGCTGGCTGTAATGGAACAGGAGACACCCGCTTTTGTGATATTGGATCTGATCATGCCAGAGGTCGATGGTTTTACCATCCTGGCGAAAATGCGCGCGGATCATCGGACCTGCCATGTGCCAGTCCTGGTAATCAGCGGTCATATCCTCTCGGCTGAGGATATTAAACGACTGGATCATCCACAGGTGGTGTTCCACAGTAAAGACATCCTGTCTGAAGCGGAAACCGCGAATGAGATTCGCCGGGTGTTGTTAGCCGATGATAAACTTCCACAGCCCACCAGCACCCTGGTGAAACAGACCATTGTCTACGTACAACAAAACTATGCTCAGAATCTCTCGCGCCAGCAGATGGCTCAAGCAGTTGGGGTGAGTGAGGGTTATCTGGGGCGGATTTTTTTGCAGGAATTGGGTCTCAGCCCAGTGGAATACCTCAATCGCTACCGGATTAAGGTCGCCAAAGAGTTGTTAAAAAACACATCTACCTCAATCACCGAGATTGCCACACAGGTTGGTTTTGATGATTCTGCCTATTTCAGCCGGGCATTTCGCAAACAAGTTGGCCTTTCGCCCCGCGCGTTCCGTAAATAAGTAAACTGTCGAGCTCCGGCTACAAATTCCCGTTTCATCCTCAGGCGCAATGCATCTGAAGATGGAACGGGAATTTCTGGTTCTTTTTTTCCAAGTTTATATTTTTTTAATCCAAGACAACCAGAAATCAATTCGTCATAATGGGATTAGTACAGTCGGGCACAAATACCTATGTTGTTATTCGCCGGTTCCGCCCGACTGTTTAAAGTACCCGGCGCTGTGCATTAACCACAGAGGTATTTATGCCGCCGGGTACTAGTACTGATCAATCTGGCTCTCCAATTCTATTGAGGATCGGCTTTATGAAACCAACTGCGCCTGCGATCTTAATCATTGATTCGGATCGGCCAACCCTCGAGCTCTACCAGCGAGAATTGAGCCATCATTATCAGATTTTCACGTGTTGTGAGGTGCGGCAGGCGCTTGCGAAATTACAAGAACACCCTGTTTCTGCGATTGTATTAGAACCCTCTGCTCCGAATGATCAAGGCTGGTCCTTGCTAGCAGATATCAAACGTTTGCCGGGCCCGGACCCTATTCCTGTGGTGCTCTGTACGACCTTGGACGAACGCAAGCGGGGTATGGAGATGGGGGTAGCTGCTTATCTCATTAAACCCGTTCTACCGGCTGCTCTGCTCGAAACACTGCGCAAAGTGATGCACCTGGCCTGATGATCATCCCTTTAAACAATTAAGGAATCACCTGACTCATGACCCAAGCCCAAGGCTCCAATTCCAGTCCAATTCTTGAAATCAAAAACCTGAAAACCTACTTTTTTCTTGAGAAAAGTACGGTTCGTGCGTTGGATGGTGTTAACTTCACCCTGAATCGAAAAAGTACGTTGGGCCTGGTTGGCGAAAGCGGCTGTGGGAAAAGCATCATGGCGATGTCGGTGATGCGTCTGATTCCAACGCCGCCTGGCAAGATTGTCGCAGGGGAAATGATGCTCCGCCGCCGGCATGCTCAGGATTGCATCGACATTGCCAAATTGAACCCCCATGGTTCAGAAATGCGCAGCATCCGCGGAGGTGAAATCGCCATCGTCTTCCAGGAGCCGATGACCTCACTTAACCCGCTTTTCCCGGTGGGCGACCAGATCGCCGAGTCGGTTGAGCTTCACCAGAAGCTTAGCCACAAAGATGCTCTGGACCGCGCCCTCGAAATGCTGACCAAGGTACAGATCAGCGCTCCGAAACAGCGCCTCAAAGAATATCCCCACCAATTGAGCGGCGGAATGCGCCAGCGGGTGATGATTGCCCTGGCGCTCTCCTGCAATCCTGCCATTCTGATTGCGGATGAACCAACCACTGCCCTGGATGTGACCGTTCAGGCTCAGATTTTGGACCTGATGAACCAGCTCCAGGCCGATTTTGACTCTTCCATTATCATCATCACCCATAATTTGGGGGTGGTCTCGCAGATGGCCAATGATGTGGCGGTGATGTACCTTGGCAAGATTGTCGAATACTCGAATACCCACGAAATCTTCCACCATCCTTTTCATCCCTATACGGTGGGGCTGTTGAATTCCGTCCCGGTGCTGGGGCGCAAGGGCAAGAAGGTGTTAGAGCCGATCAAAGGGATTGTCCCGGCGCCAACCTCCATCATTCCTGGCTGTGCATTTCGGCCACGCTGCCCGCGGGCGATGATGATTTGCGAGCAACAAGAGCCGCCATTCCGAGAAGTAAGTGCCGGGCATCAGGCCGCATGTTGGCTATCGGAGCGTTCCTGATAATGGGTGAAAATGGTTGGCAAGAACTCTGTCCATGGTAACAAGGAGGTGATTGATCCCGAGTCATCCATATCCGGTCCGACGTTTTTTCAGCAAGTCACATTTCCCACACCTTTTAATGGTTCGGCGCCGTTTTTTTACCGGTAAAAACTGGATTCGCTATGGGATACAACCGAAAGAGCATTTCTTTCACCATTCGAAGGATTCAGGAGGAATTAGAATGAAGTTCAGACCTAAGTTTTGGAAATTAATTACGTTGATTGTTGTATTTACTATGTTGGCTTCGTGCTCGACGGCTGCCAAACCCACTGCCGCGCCAGCCGCGACAGTTCCGCCGGCCCAACCTGCCGAACCGACGAAAGCGCCTCAAGCGGAAGCACCTGCGGCTACCAAAGCGCCTGACGCTGGGCAAGCGCCCGCGGCTGCTCAGGTGAAAGCACCCATCCCCTATCCAGATGCGAACAAGATCGATGTGGGCGGTACGGAAGTCAAAAAGCTGGAAATCAACCAGCTTGTGACATACAAGACGCTGCCGAAATACCAGCAGGCTCCTTCTCTGGATCAGTTCGTCGCTTCTGGAGAACTTCCTCCGGTTGAGAAGCGCCTGCCCAAAGAGCCGGCTGTGTACATGAAGACTGGCATGAAGGACGGCATCGGTGTCTACGGTGATGTGTGGCGCGGTTTCTTCGCCTGCCCGATCACCGGTTGGAACGATCTGGCCGGCGCCACCATGGGCTGGTTCGGTATCGAATCCTACACCACTCGCTATGGTGGTTTGGTTGCCACCGGTCCGCTGTATCGCTCGACCCAGGATATCGACCCCATGCCGGAAATCGCCAAGAGCTGGGAGTGGTCCGCGGATGGTAAAGAGTTGACCATGCACCTGATCGAAGGCGCCTTCTGGTCTGACGGCGTTCCGTTCAACGCGGATGACGTTATGTTCACCTGGGAAGGCTATGTTTTGGATGACAAGGTTGCTGGTTCTCGCCATATCGACTCCTGGACGTGGGACGGCAAAGCTGCTTCATTAGCTAAGGTAGATGATTACACTATCAAGTTCACCTTCCCGGTTTCTCAACCGAAAGATGCCTTCTACCTGATGCACTCCGATGTCTTCCACGTGATGCCCGCGCACCAGCTCCAGCCTCTCCACCCCAAGTGGAGTACTGCCGATCCCAAGCCCACCTACGCGGACTTCCAGAATGCTTTGAAACCCACCAATCTACCGATTGTGACCATGGGTCCATGGGTCATCACCGAATACAAGACAGATGAACTGTTGATTATGCGCCGCAACCCTTACTACTGGAAAGTTGATGAGGATGGCAACCAATTGCCCTACTTCGATGAAATCCAGTATCGCCAGGGCACCAGTGGTATTGGCCGCGATCTGTGCGTGCTGGCTGGTGACTGCGACCTGACGAACCTCGAGAACCCATCGGGCTTCGTTGAGATGATGACCAAGGCTTCATCTGAGGACTCTAAGTTCCAGGTCAGTTGGGGCCCTGAAACGCTGGGCTACGCCGTTGATTTCAACTACTCGGTTGACTTCGGCGCTAAGGACGACCGCGATAAGGCCGTGCGCGAGCTGATGCGCGACCTGAGATTCCGCCAGGCATTGAGCTACGCTACCGACCGTGATGGTATCGCTCAATCCATTATGAAGGGCCCCTTCCTGCGCGGCTGGGCTGGCGGTCTCTATCCGGGCGCTCCTGAATTTGATAAGACCTCGGTTGTCTACTATCCCTACGATGTCGCTTCAGCCAATGCCTTGCTGGCGGAAATCGGCCTGAAAGACACCAACAACGACAAGTTCCTGGAGTGGACGTCTGGCCCGATGTCTGGTCAGACGGTGGTCCTGCAGTTGTGGGCTTCCGTGGATCAGAAAGAGACCCAGTCTGTGGCTGAAGCCCTGGTCAACCAGTGGGGCGCAGTCGGTGTCAAGATCAACATGAAACTCCTGGACAGCGCGACAGGCGCCGAAGCGGAACGAACCGGCAACTGGGATCTACGGGTCAACCGCGAGGGTCAGGCCTTTGCCCTCCCGTTTACCAACCCGCAGGCTCTGGCCCCTATGACCAAGACCTTTGTGTGGCACTACGAGGGTGAAAATCCTCGCCAATTGATGGACTTTGAACAGAGCCTCATCGACATCATGCAGAAATACCGCAGCACCTTTGATCCTGCCGGGCGCAAGGAGTTGATGAAGCAGTATAATAATATTGCCACCCAAAACGTCTACAACATGGGCGTCTTCGTCAGCCGCTATGGTCTGGGCACGGCCAAGCGTGTCAAGAACATCCCCGATGGCACGCCTGTGTTCATGTACACCTGGGTGGAAGATGCCGTCCTGCTGGATATGCTCTGGACTCCGACAGCAGATCAATTGAAGCAGAACCGTCCGGACACCATCCCAACCTATAAGTAGGTTATCCTGCACGTTGAATGGGTTGGAGGAGCAATCCTCCAACCCATCTTATCCGGATGATGACTGCTGAAAGCGATCGTTCCCTGGAGGTGGCATGCTCAATTATATTCTTCGTCGATTTATTATCGCCGTATTCTTACTGATCGGGATCGGAATCGTATCTTTCATTGTCATCAAGCTGCCCCCAGGCGACTTTGCCAGCCGGTACCAACAATACCTGGTTGACCGCGGAACCCCTTATGACGAAGCCGTAAAATCCGCCCAGATTGTGCGCGAACAGTACGGCCTGGACCAACCTATGGTTGGCCAATTTATTAATTGGGGCAAAGGCATTCTGTTTGAGGGCAAGTTTGGCTTCTCCTTTGCTTACCAAAGGGATGTGGGGGAACTGATTGCCGAACGCCTGCCCAAGACGCTGCTCCTTGCGCTGCTCGCCCATTTCCTTTCGACCGTGATCGGGGTGGGATTGGGAATCTTTGTGGCGCCCCGCAAATATGGCTTTTGGGATAATTTCTGGGCCGTTCTCTCCTTCCTGTTCACCTCGATGCCTCGTTTTTCGATCGCGATTATCATCATGTACGTTATGGTCATCGCCTTCAAGCAGCCCAGCCTTGCCAATTTCTTTTCACCGGAGTACGTGATGGCCTCCTGGTCCTGGGACAAGGTGGTGGATATGTTCAGGCATATCTGGCCGGCTATTCTCATCGCCGGGCTGGGTGGTGTAGCGCGCAACCTGCGGGTGATGCGCGCTAACCTGCTGGATGTGCTCGGCGCTCAATACGTGCAGACCGCCCGGTCGAAGGGCCTAAAAGAAAACATCGTGATGATGAAACACGCTGTGCCCAATGCCCTGCATACGATTGTCGCTTACCAGGGGACCGTGCTGCCCTATATGATGCAGGGTGAGCTGGAAGTGGCCATTGTTTTGGGACTGCCGACCATGGGGCCTCTCTTCTATAATTCTCTGGTCAACCAGGATATTTACATTTCGGGCTCCTTGCTCCTGATATATGGTGCCTTGCTCTTGATCGGCAACCTGCTGTCTGACCTGTTCCTGGCCGTCCTCGATCCGCGCATTCGTTACAGTTAGCACAGGGAGGGAGAAACGTTATGAATGCTGAAACCACGAATAACGCGGAAGCCCGCAAGATATTGGGCGTAAACGAGGTCAACGAGAGTTATTTTCAGTTGGTCTGGCGCCGCTTCCGCCGCTCCCAGGTCTCGATCATCGGCGGCCTCATGGTCGTAATCCTGGCCGTGCTGGCCATTTTTGCTGATTTCTTCAGCCCAACCTCGCTGTATGTCATCGACCTGGACAAGACCTTTATCCCTCCCCAAAAAATCCATTTTATCGATGCCGATGGAAAATTTCACCTGGGGCCTTTCGTATATAATTCTACCTACACACTCAACCCCAAAACCTTCCAGGTCATGTGGGTTGAGGATACCAGTAAGATGTACCCAATCCAGTTTTTCGTGCCAGGCCCGGAGTATAAGATTCTGGGGTTGATCCCCAGCAACCTGCACCTGTATGGGGTAGAAGAGGGCGGCACCGTTTTTATCCTCGGCACGGATAAAATGGGCCGGGACCTGTGGGGCAAAACCTGCGAAGCCGGGCGCATTTCACTGACCATGAGCCTGTTCGGCACGATTATCAGCATCGCGATCGGCTCTGTGCTGGGGGTGGCTTCGGGATACTACGGTGGCGTGATCGATAATGTGCTGCAGCGACTTACCGAGTTTGTGGCTGCCTTTCCCCAACTGCCGCTGTGGATGGCCCTGGCGGCTCTGATCCCCAAAACGACCGATTCGTTTACCGTTTTTGTGGTGATGTCGGTGATCTTTGCCATGCTTTCATGGACTACTCTGGCACGCGAAGTGCGCGGTAAAGTGATGGGGCTGCGCAACACTGATTTCATCCTGGCAGCGAAAGAGATGGGCGCCTCGGATGCTCGCATCATCTTTCGCCACCTGTACCCGAACACGTTGAGCCACGTGATCGTCATTCTTACACTGACCATCCCCGGTGTGATCCTGGCCGAATCTTTCCTCAGTTTCCTGGGAATTGGCATCACCGAACCGCTCATCAGTTGGGGCCTGCTGATGCGTAACACGCAGGATATCCAAACTTTGGGCCAAAACTCCTGGATTCTGACGCCCATTGCGTTCATTGTCATTGCGGTGCTGGGCTTCAACTTTCTGGGCGACGGTCTGCGTGACGCCGCGGACCCTTACGCAGCGATGTAGGAGCAGCATGCAGAGAATGATATTCGTAATTTTCGCCAGTGCTTTCCTGCTACTTTGTGCGTTAGCAGCCTGCGCGCAAGCCCCTCAGCTTGTCGCAGAGCCGGTTTCCGCCCAGGCGGAAATCTCGTATGCCACACCAACGAGCAAGATCCGCACGGCTTCACCGACCCCGGCGGCGCCCTCTGCAACCCCCACGATTGTGAACCTTATCCCGCTTCCGGCGGTGATATCGGGAAATGTGGTGGATGAAAATGGCCCGATTGCTGGTGCATTGGTTCAACTCCATGGCAGGCCCGAACAGGTGGTGACCGACCAGCACGGCTCGTTCCAGGTGAGCGGGATCAGTGGTACCACGCCTATTACCGTAACGGCCTGGTCGCAGGGGCATTATGTTGGCTGGACCGTGCTAAACCCCAGCGCCCCCGATTGGAAAGGTCCTAACGGGATCAAGATCACCTTGAAAGTCATCCCGCAAACAGATAACACGCAGTATCCCTGGTTTTCATTTAACGGGGTGAAAGGCACGGCCAGTTGTGGGTTATGTCACCGCGAATACGAAGAATGGCAGGCCGATGCCCACTCGCAATCGGCTAAGAACATCCGTTTTCTCACCCTTTACACTGGCAACAATGTTCAAGGAGATGCGGGGCAGGCCACGAAATGGGGCACCAACGGAAAAGCGCTGCCGCCCGATCCAAACCTACCTTATTACGGCCCGGGTTTTCAGTTGGATACTCCCGACCGCTCCGGGAACTGCGCCGCCTGCCATACGCCGGTGGCCTCTAAAGTGGCGAATGATGTCAACTGTGCCTGGTCGGGCTGCCACACCGATCTGACCGTCGAACGCTCGGCTGGCCGCGTCAAAGCGAACACCCGCCCACTGGTTTCTTCCGGCGATGGCGCTGAAGGTGTCACATGCGATTTCTGCCACAAAGTGTCGGATGTGATCCTCGATCCGGCTACGAAACTTCCGCTGCCAGACATGCCGGGCATCCTTTCGATGAAGCTCACCCGTCCTGAGGAAGGGCAGCAGATCTTCTATGGCACACTGGTTGATATACCACGCCGGGTTTCCTACCTGCCGCTGCTTGAAAGAAGCGAATATTGCGCCCCGTGCCATTATGGCGTATTTGGTGGGGTGGTTGGGGTCGGTAAGGTGACGGGAGGAACCCTGATCTACAACTCCTACGGCGAATGGCTGGAGAGCCCATATAGTGATCCGACAACTGGAAAAACCTGCCAGAACTGTCATATGCAGGTGGTGGACGAGAAGTGGTTCGTTTTCGCTCAGGAAGGCGGCCTCACGCGCGACTATGCCAGTTTGCACGAACACTACATGCCCGGCGCCTCGGACCAGAAATTGCTGCAGAACTCGGTGAGCATGAAAAGCACGGCTCAACACAGCGGCAATACCCTACAGGTAGAGGTGAAGATCACCAATGACCAGACCGGCCACCACGTTCCAACGGATGCTCCCACTCGCTCCATGATTCTGGTGGTCGAGGCGAAAGATGCCAACGGTAAGAGGTTGGTGCTCAAATCCGGACCGGTCAACCCGTCTTGGTCTGGGAACTATGGCGGTCAGCCGGGCAAGACATTTGCCAAAGTGCTGAAAGACCAATGGACCGGCGAGATGCCGACCGCGGCTTACTGGCGGCCAGTGGAAATCATCGAAGATACTCGTCTGGCAGCCCTGACGACCGATACCACGCATTATACGTTCGAGCTGCCCGCCGACCAGGCCGCCGCCATTGATGTGCGCCTGGTTTTTAGACGCACCTTCCAGCAGTTGGCTGAACTCAAAGGATTTAGCGACCCCGATATTTTGATGGAACAAGAAACGATCCAGGTGGAAAAGTGAGCGGAAGCAAAACTATGGGTGAAACAGACAATCACATCCTCGAAGTCAAAGATTTGAAAATGTATTTTCCGATCTATAGCGGTCTGTTCCAACGCCTTTCGGGACACGTCAAAGCGGTAGATAGTGTGAGCCTCTACCTGCGTGAGCAAGAGGTGCTCGGACTGGTCGGTGAGAGTGGCTGTGGAAAAACCACCGTTGGACGGACGATTCTACGTCTGTACGATCCGACTTCGGGGGAAATCCATTATCGCCGTGAGAGCGGCGAATGGGTGGATATTGCCAAGATCAGCCTGAAAGATATGAAACCGTTGCGCCGTGAAATGCGCATGATCTTTCAGGATCCTTTCAGCAGCTTGAACCCGCGCCTGACCGTTAAGGATATCATCAGCGAGCCGCTTGAAATCCACCATGTGGCTAAAGGTCGGGAAGCAGAGGAACGCGTGGCCGAGTTGATGGAGGCAGTGGGCCTCAACCCGGCTTATATGCGCCGCTATCCACACGAGTTTTCGGGCGGGCAGCGCCAGCGCATTGGCCTGGCGCGGACTCTTTCGCTCAACCCGCGCCTGATCGTTGCCGACGAGCCGGTCTCGGCCCTGGACGTCTCAGTTCAGGCGCAGGTGCTCAACCTCTTGCAGGAGTTGAAAGATCGCCTCGGCTTAACCCTGATCTTTGTGGCTCACGATCTTTCTGTGGTGGAACATATTTCAGATCGTATCGCGGTAATGTATGTTGGCAAGATCGTGGAAATGGCCGAAACCAACGAACTGCTGCGCCGGCCCTTCCACCCCTATACGGAAGCCCTGCTTTCAGCCATCCCGCCTGCCGACCCGGATATTCACCCCAACCGCATCCGCCTGCAGGGTGAAGTGCCCAGCCCGGCTAACCCGCCAGCGGGTTGCATCTTCCACCCGCGCTGTAGCTACGCCAAACCGGTATGTAGCCAGCAGATCCCGGAACTGGTCGAAATCAACGCCGGCCACTTCGCAAGCTGCCATTTTGCCAGAGAACTTACCCTGAGAGGAATTGGAGCTGCAGTATGAACACGACGCAACGTATTTCCGCAGCCATCAGTTATATCCCGGTGATCGGCTGGATTTATGTGTTCTTCTTTGCTCACAAATACGCGCTCGTTATGTTTCATCTGAAACAGTCCATCAGCCTTGTGATCGGCCTGCTTGGCTTCTTTCTGGCGTGGGTTGTGGCAGCCTGGCTGCTCACCTGGATCCCATATGGCAGTGTTTTCGCCGTTGCGTTGTTTGCCCTGGTCATCGCAGCGCTGATCGTGGGTGTGATCGCCTGGCTGGTCGGGATTGTGAATGCCCTGCGTGGAAAACAGAACGAGGTACCGATATTCGGCGCTTATGCCCACCGCCTGCCGCTCTAGCCTTTGCCGGGTCTGGTCAATGTCCTTTCTTTTGGCCCGGCAAACATCGCTGCCTTTGTTCGATTGGTAGGCCAAACCATTACCCATTCAATTCTGTTACTTCTGACCGTTTCAAGATGAATCACTATTCGGAGGATTTCTCATGACAAAAATTGCTTTTATCGGAGCAGGCAGCCTGGGCTTTACATCGGGACTGGTTCGGGACGTATTGACCTTTCCGCTGCTGCGAGATGCCCACATTGTGTTGATGGATATCAATGCGGAACGGCTTGACTTTGCCAGAACCGCTGTGACTAAAATAATCACCGAGGGAAATTATCCAGCGACTGTCTCGGCTACTTTAGACCGGGTGGAAGCCCTGCGCGGCGCCGATGTGGTGCTCACCACCATCCTTTCTGGCTCCACCGAGGTATGGAGGCATGATATCGAAATCCCCAAGAAATACGGGGTCGATATCAATGTTGGCGATACGCGTGGGCCAAGCGGCATTTTTCGCTTCCTGCGCACCCTGCCACCAATGATGGAAATTGTCCGGGATATGGAGAAATACTGCCCCAGGGCCGTCCTGCTCAACTATACCAATCCGATGGCTATGTTGTGTGGCGCTATTCAGCGCCAGACGTTCATACCCACCACCGGGCTTTGTCATTCCGTTCAAGGTACCGCAGCGATGCTCGCACGCTGGATCGGCGCGCCCATGGACGAAATCACCTATACCTGTGCTGGAATTAATCATATGGCCTGGTACATCGACTATAAGTGGAAGGGAGAAGATGCCTATCCGCTCATCCACAAGGCCATTACGGAACGAGCCGAAGTTTATAATGAAGAGATTGTTCGCAATGAGCTCTACCTGGCTCTCGGTAAATATGTGACGGAGTCCAGCGGTCATAACTCGGAATATAATTGGTGGTTCCGCAAACGCCCCGATTTGATCGAGCAGTACTGTACCCACGGTACCGGCTGGAATCCCGGCGAGTACGCCTATATCCTGAAGGAATACCAAAACACGGAGAAAACCTGGAAAGAAGGCGTACGGGTTAAGTTGGACAAAGTGCTCACCAGCCAGGATTTACAACGAGGTGGTGAGTATGCGTCTTACATCATCAATGCCCTGATGGGTGGGGAATTGTTCCAGTTCAATGGGAACGTGCCCAATACCAATCTTGTTACGAACCTGCCGCAGGAGGCCTGTGTTGAAGTGCCTGTGCTGGTGGATAAAGCTGGCTTCCACCCAGTCTATGTCGGCGGACTGCCGGCTGAATGCGCCTTGATGACTGCCCTGTCCTCGGGTATTGAAGAATTAGCCATCCAAGCCGCACTTACCGGCGACCCCACTCTGGTATACCGGGCCATCTGCCATGATCCATTGACTGCGGCAGTGCTTTCTCTATCTGAGATCAAACAAATGACCAACGAGTTGTTTGCCCAACATAAAGATTATTTGCCACAGTTCAAGATACACAAAGTGTAACCGAGCGGAATAATGCCCAATCGATGCTGCACTGGGGCGTTCAATTTTTCGAAGGAGTCACAAAAACCAAACAACGATCAGATTTCTACCGCTTTACAGCCAATTGGATAAACCGCTCAAAACAATGATCCGAGAATTGCAAGGTTATTGCATGGGTTTACGATACCACGTGTCGATGCTGTACGTCTGATATCCCAGGCGCTGGTAAAGACGGAAGGCAGCGCTTTCGTTTTCTGAATCGACACCCAATTCGGCCTCCATCATACCTTGATCCTTCAAGACCTGCAGGCTGCGCGCGATTAGCGCGCTTGCCAATCCCTGCCCGCGCCACTGTGGGCGAACATAAATATGCTCAGTGTAACCGAGCTGGCGGTTGCGCTCAGCGTTTTCTTTTTCGTTGATGTGCGCCAGCACCATCCCGGCTAACTGATTGCCGCTCCAGGCCACCTGCCAGAAGCGCGGATTGTTCTCTGGGTTGCTCAACCAGGCTGGATATTTCTCCTCCAGCCAGTCTTCAGCAACGTTTTCAAACAGTCCCGCGTTCATCTCCTTTTGTGCTTCCCAAACCGCGCGCATATGCTCAGGCCTGACCGGGCGGATTTCAAAACCTGCTGGTAAGGAAATAATGGGTGCTTCACCGAAGCGGTAGAGCATATTGTTGAAACGGCGGACAACCAGATAGCCCAGGTCTTCCAGTACTGCCATCCAGTCTTTTTGGTAATCTGAAGCCCAGGCCTGGAAGTAACTCTTTGCCACGGTGGCTTGGGCAGCAGCGATTTCTTGCAAGCAGCGCTCATTGTGTTGTACCATCGCTTGCCAGAACCCGCCTTCGCGATACTCCTGGCGCAAGAAGCTGATCTGGTAGAACAAGCGGGTATCCGGGCGGCTTGAATACCAGCCCAGGCGGCTGTATCCGACCGGCGTATCGCCCAGAGAGGCAATCACCACTCCCTGTTGAGGGGTCAAACCATCCATGTGGGCCAGGGCATGCGCGATATCTTCCAGGGTTACCTGGAGGTTGTTTTTATCCGCCTGGCGGCTGCTGCGGTTAATATCCAGGAGGATGGGGTAATCATGCTCATCTCGCACGTTCCAAAAGGTGAGAGCGTTTGGTTCATGAACAGGTTTTCCGGCACGGAGTTCCTTTTCAAACGTGACAAACGCATTGACCGTATGCATACCAGCCTTTTGATACAGCCGGGTGGCTTCAGTAGCATTGGTTGCATCCACCCCGAGGCCGATAGCCTTTGTTCCGCGCCGGTAGAATTCTCCAAAGGAATGCTGGAGCAAGGCCAGCCCTAATCCCCGCTTACGCCACGCTGGACGGACGCCCAACATGTGGATCCAGCCGATGCCCATCCGGTTGTGGTTGATGGAAAAACCAGCCACTTCCTTTCCATCCCAAATCACCGTCCAGAGCGTGGGGTCATATTCGGGATTGTCGAAAGTAAAGTAAGAGAATTCTTCAAAAGTCAGTGCATGGCTTCCTAAATTATCTTTAAAGGCCTCGTTCCGGGCCTGCCATACAGCCGCTGCATGTTCATCCTTCACAAAGGGCCGTATTTCAAGTCCGGTTGGCAGAATTGGTTCGGGCAACGCGGCAACGAGGTCGATCCCCATGCGCCAGTGGTAACGAATGGGCAGGTACCCTTCCTGTGCAAATATGGCCTTCCCACTTTCATCCTTGTTGTCTATTGGGACGTGGATAAACACTCGCTGGTCAGGAGGTGAAAGCAGACCAAGCTCTAACGCGCGGGTTTCCATTGCACGCAATAACGCTTTAACCAGATCAGGTTCTTTGAATTTTGGGTGCACATAGATATCGCCGCTCCATTCGCAATGATTGCGGATGTCGAAGAGCGCTGCATAGCCAACGGCACGTCCTGCGTGGGTTTCCGCCAGGAAGGCATCTTGCTCCAGGCTGAAGCCTTCATACTTCCATTCGTTTGTCAAATCCTCCGGCGTTACCGCAACGCTGGTGTCGCCCTCTGCTTCGCAAACTTCATAAATCAGCTGCGTTACAGCGTTTAAATCATCCCAGCGCATATTGCGTATAGGCAGTAACGCATCCTGACCGATTGCATTTGATGAGGAAGGTGCTATCAAGGTTTGCTCCTTTGGTCCGTGTGAATATACACGTAGTCATATCATAGCGAAAAAAACGGGAACAACCGCACATTGTTTGAATTATATCGATATTTGCGAAGGTACTGGCTACTGCGACTACTGGAAAGAAAGAAAAAAGACAAACGAACGCGGAAACCAGCCGTACTGCGACCGAAGAGCGAACGAGATTGCCGTTTTTGCCGAGAGGGG
>CAYTHO010000074.1:0-29297 GCA_964437595.1 uncultured Anaerolineaceae bacterium | reverse complement strand
ATTTAGCCAGCCCCAAATCAGCATCTGCCTCTTGACTTTTATCACAGTTGCTACAGGATGGCGGGGCATATCCATGCCAGGGCGGGTATTCTGGTTCAGCCCGGTTTTCCCCGGGCGGCCTGGGCGATCCGACTCTGCCGAGTTCTTCGCTTGCGCGAAGCCCCGGGCTCATATATCAGGTTTATTCTAGTCCTTCCACCATTTCTCTGCTTCTAGAAGAAACGGTAGTATTTGGTAAGCTATCTTTTCAAAAACATTTTCTTGTCGAATAGGATCATCGTACCGAAACCAATCAGATCTAGAACCACCTTGCTTGGGCTGAAGCCTATATCTTTGATTTGGATGCATATCCCTAGTCGTTACTTTGTTCGGTGGAATATGATGTCCCAAATAGGTAGTTACACCATCTATAGAACATGCAGAAATTTCAATGACAAATCCGCCGCCCCATTTATCGAATTGAAAAGAAAGTAAATCGATCTTTTCCTTGCGGGGCCGGCGGAAATGTGGAAATGACCCTTTAAAACCCTGTTCACGTAATCTTGGCACGACAATATCATTCAAGACCTTGATCATGCTTTCCCGTGCTTGAGACATATTCCCGAAACCTCATTCCGTAATGTTCTAGCGTATTCCCGCTGCGCCCCTACTTTAAAACCTCATATCAGCGTAATCAGCGGTTAAACGCCAAGCGTAAACCAGAACCTGGCACCCTGCCCCGGCGCGCTCTCCACCCCAATTTGCCCGTGGTGCAGTTCTACCAACTGCCTGGCGATCGCCAGGCCCAGCCCCGCCCCGCCCGACGCGCGCGCGCGGGATTTGTCGGCGCGCCAGAAGCGGTCGAAGAGGTGCGGCAGGTCGGCGGCGGCGATGCCCGGGCCGGTGTCGGCGATGCTCACCATCACCCCCTGACCGCGGCGCCGGACGGAGAGAGTCACCTGCCCGCCGCCGTCCGGCATGTAGCGCAGGGCGTTGCTGATCAGGTTGCCGATGACCTGCTCGATGCGCTGCGGGTCGGCCTGGACCTCCGGCAGCTCGGGCTCGACCTCGGTGACGATGGCGATGACCTTATCGGCGGCCTCGGCCTCGAACAGGCTGGCCGCCCGCCGGGCCAGGTCGCCCAGATCGATCTCGCGCAGGTCGAGGGATAGCTGGCGCGTCTCGGCCAGCGCCAGCAGGCGCAGGTCTTCCACCAGCCGGTCCAGGATGTACACCTCTTCCAACACCGGCGCGACCTGCTCCTCGCGCAGCGGGTAGATGCCGTCGAAGATGCCTTCCAGCCGCCCGCGCATCACGGTGAGCGGAGTGCGCAGCTCGTGGGCCACGTCGGCCAGCATATTGCGGCGCTCGCGGTCGTTGCGTTCCAATGAATCGGCCATCTGGTTGAACGAGTCGCTCAGGCTGCGCAGGTCGCCCGCCCCGCGCTCCCCCACCCGCGCCGACAGGTTGCCCGCCGCCACCTCCTGGGCCGTGGCGATCACGTCCGCCAGCGGCGCCACCACCCGGCGGCTCAACAGCAGGCCGAGGATCAGCGTCAGCACCCCGGCGAACCCGGCCACCAGCACCACCGGCGGCAGCAGAAAGACCACCACGAACATAGGCCGGGTGGGCAGCGGATCGGTGTACACCACCACGCCTATTGGCGCGCCTACAGGTTCGGCCCCAGGCGCGCCCGCCGCCGTGATGGGATAGGACGTATCGTTCGCGTCCAGCGTATACACCTGCCCCACCCGCGCAGTGTCGGCGGAACCCTGGTCGATCAGCACGCGGTTTTCTTCATCTAATAAGATGACATTTTCCCACTGGTCGGCAAAAGTGAGCGCGCGGCCCGCCGCGCTGTCCAGGCTCATTTCATTCGCCACGCCCGCCCAACTGCCGCGCGCGCGGTAGTAAATTTGCAGGCCGTCGTGCAGTTCGCGGGGAATGAAGGGATTGAGCGCGTCCGGCACCAGCCCGAAAAACCAGATCAGCAGCCCCAGCCACAGCACCGTGGTGACCGCCAGCAGCCCGCCAAAGGCCAGCGCCAGCAGTCCCAGCAGGCGGCGGCGGATCGGGCGAACGGCGCTGAGGTGGCCTGCCGCGCGCTGAACGCTATCGCGCTTATCGCTGTCGCGCGTAACGCTATCGCGCGTCATGCTATTCCCCTTCTACCAGTTTATAGCCCACGCCGTGCACGGTGAGGATATACTGTGGCCCGCCCTCTGGCTCGATCTTGCGGCGCAGGTTGCGCACGTGCGAGTCGATGGCCCGCTCGTAGCTCTCAAAGGCCACCCCGCGCGTGGCGGTCAGCAGTTGGGCGCGGGAGAAGATGCGCCCCGGCTGCCCGGCCAGCATGGCGAGGATCTCGAACTCAGTGGGGGTCAGGGTCACCTCGCGGCCCGGCAGGGTCACCTTATAACGGGCGCGGTCCAGGGTCAGCCCGGCGGCGCGGATCAGCTCGGGCGCGGGCGGCTCGCCCCCGGCGCGGCGCAGCACCGCCCGCACGCGCGCCACCAGCTCGCGCGGGCTGAAGGGCTTGGTGATGTAATCATCCGCGCCCAGTTCCAGGCCCACCAGCTTATCGGTCTCCTCCACCCGCGCGGTGAGCATGATGATGGGCATATCCTTGAGCAGCGCGTCCTGGCGCGCGGCGCGGCACACGTCCAGCCCGTCCATGCCCGGCAGCATCAGGTCCAGCACCAGCAGGTCGGGCCGCGCGCGGCGCGCCTCCGCCAGCCCCAGCGGCCCGCTGGCAGCGCTGCGCACTTCAAAACCGGCGGCGGCCAGGTAGTCGCGGCAGATCTCTACGATCTTGGGCTCGTCATCGACGATGAGGATGGTTTTGGTCATAGGTTGGGCGATTTCCCAAAGATATTGTATCACTCGGCGGGCCGCGAAGCGCCTTGGTTGATTACCCATACCGCGGGGTTGGGTTTGTAGGGACGCAGCGAAATGAAGATGCACCCATACCATCTGGCGCCGCGCTGCGCCCTACCATTGAAAATCCACACCGCGGCGTTGGAAGATAATGTTTTGGGCGCAGCGCGGGGCTAAATCGATCCAGGCGCCTGATCGTCCCGCTGCGCCCCTACCTTTGGTGACCGCTCCATGCCGCGTCGCAGCGCTTGCTATATTGTAGGGCGGGGGATGGGGTTCTTTCTCCCTACGCCAGTTCCAGACTCCCCGCCCAGGCGCGGATGGCCTCCCACGGGCGCCAGTCGCCTTCCTTATCACCCATGGCCTTCAAGATCATCCCATCCAAAAAGGACAGTTTCTTAAAATCCAGCTTCCCGGCAAACGCGCCTACCGCCACCGGCTTGACCACGGCGCTCACGGCGTCCATATAACCCAGCGCCTCGGCGCGGTTCTTCTCATTCTCCTCTCGCAGCCCCCCCCCGCAGTTGAAATAGGCGGTAGGAACTTTACCCAGGTGGGCTTTGTTCGCTTCCACGAACTTCGCCGCCGCCGGTATCCAGCGCCCCATGCGGATAGCGCTGCCCACGATCACCGCCTGGTAATCCTGCGCATTCTTCACTGCATCGACCGGTAAAACGTCCACCGCGGCGCCTTTGGCCGCCAGCACCTCGCCGATGGCCTTCGCCACCTCGCCGGTCGATCCAGCCTTGCTGGCATACGTCACTAAAATGCGCTGTTTCATGTTGCTTTCTCCTGAAATCTGTGTCTCGATAAAATCGACCCGGGGCTGGTAGGTCGCCAGCGTCCCCAGGCCGCAGCACGCAACGGCAGACGCGCCCAGGGTGATCCCTGCCACCTTGAGGAATTTGCGCCGCTTCATGGTCTTGGAAGTTTGTTCGGGCATGCTGCCCTCCTATCAAAAAGATGTTTGATGATGATATTAGCGCGCAAATGTCGAGAAATTGTGCAGACGGTGTGGAAGATTGTGAAGATCATCAGACCCGCCCAACCAGAAATTCTCGCGTAGGGGCGCAGCGAGACGAACAGACCCCACTCCCATTCTCGGCTGCGCTGCGCCCTAACGCTGATTGCGCGCGGGCCAGGGCATGGATTTGCCCCACCGGGGCGCAGCGCGGCGCTTCGCGGACCGGTTCAGTTTCGAATTCCCGCTGCGCCCCTACCCCGCAATTACCCCGGTTCTCCCTGGTTCCGGCGCTCCGCGTATTCTGCGGGTGGCACAGGGTTCTACCCGGGCGCGGAGCGCCGGGTAGGGCGGCGCCACCGCTGGAGCAATGGCGTCAGAGACAACCTCCCGTAGGGGCGCAGCAGTACAAACAGGCGTCATAACCATTCTCGGCTGCGCTGCGCCCTAACGCTGATTGCGCGCGGGCCAGGGCATGGATTTGCCCCACCGGGGCGCAGCGCGGCGCTTCGCGGACCGGTTCAGTTTCGAATTCCCGCTGCGCCCCTACCCCGCAATTACCCCGCCCCCGCGGCCCGCCATAGATAACCTGCGGAACGCGATTCTCATTCCAGTATATAATTAGCCTGTACGTACATTTCCCCATCATGTTGTTTTTGGCATCGGCGCCTGGGAGGCGAAATGACCTGGAGTCTCAATACCATCTATCTCATCTGCGCGGTGGCGGGGGGCACGGTCGTGGTGCTGCGCTTCATCCTGATGGCGATCGGCCTCGACCACGGCGACGCGCCCGACGCCGGGCCTGATATGGACCTCGACCACGGCGGGCTGCACCACACCGCCGGGGGGCTCAATTTACTGTCGCTGCAGTCCATCTCCGGCTTTTTCACCATGTTCGGGCTGGTGGGGATGGGACTGCTGCAGGTGGGCGCAGGCGCGCTGTGGAGCCTGCTCGGCGCGCTGGCTGCCGGGCTGTTCACCGCCTGGGTCATGGCTATGCTGTTTCTGCAGATGCGCCGCTTGCAGTCGGAGGGCACCCTGGTGATCGATAACGCGGTCGGCAAGACCGGCATCGTTTACCTGACCATCCCGGAGAAAGGCACCGGCGTGGTGACAGTGACGGTGCAGGGCGCCCAGCGTAATTTAGACGCGGTTTCGGAGCACGGCCTGCGCATCCCCACCGGCAGCGTGGTGCGCGTGGTCAGCATCAGCGCCGGGAAAATCCTGGTCGTGAACGAGCAAACCGCGGAACCATCCTGATTCACGGAGGCATTTCTCACTATGGACGGCTTTATTCTAACCCTGTCGGTCATTGCGTTCGTCTTTTTGATCTTCATGGCCATCCTGTTCCTCACCAGCCGCTACAAGCGCTGCCCGTCGGATAAAATCCTGGTCGTGTCGGGCAGCGTGGGCAAGGGCATGTCGAGCAAGTGTATGCACGGCGGCGGTTCGTTCATCTGGCCGGTGGTGCAGGAGTACCGCTACATGAGCCTCACCCCGCTGACGATCGGTATCCCGCTGCAGAACGCGCTTTCCCTGCAGAACATCCGCATCAACGTGCCCAGCACCTTCACCGTGGGCATCAGCACCCAGCCCGATATCATGGCCGTGGCCGCCGAGCGCCTGGTGGGCCTTACCCCCCAACTCATCGAAGCCATGGCGAAAGAAATCATCTTCGGCCAGCTGCGCCTCACCGTGGCCTCGCTCACTATCGAGCAGATCAACCAGGATCGCGAGTCGTTCCTGGAAGCGGTGCGCAAGAACGTAGAACCCGAGCTGAACAAGATCGGCCTGTACCTGATCAACGTCAACATCACCGACATCACCGACGAGTCCGATTACATCGAGAGCATCGGTAAGAAAGCCGCCTCCGAGGCCGTCAACCGTGCCAAGGTGGACGTGGCCCAGCAGACCAAGCTCGGTTCCATCGGCGAGTCCGATGCCAAGCGCGAGGAGACCATCCGCGTCTCCGAGAACCTGGCCGAGGCCGAAAAAGGCAAGAAGACCGCCCAGGCCAGCCAGCGCATCTTCGTCCAACAGCGCGAATCGGAAGCGGTGAAGGGTGAAAACACTTCCCAGGCCGAGATTGCCAAGTCGAACGCGGAGCTGGAAGTGCAGAAAGCCACCGCCCTGCAGCGCGCCGAAGTGGCCAAGCGCGAAGCCGCCAAAGCCATCCAGATGGCCGAGTACGAAACCCGCATGGCCCTGCTGAAGGCCGAGGAAATCTCCCAGCAGGAAATTAACAAGACCAAGCAGGAGATCGACGCCGAAGCCAACGCCGAGCGCATCCGCCGCGAAGCCCGCGGCCAGGCCGACAGCATCCTGATGAAGTACCAGGCCGAAGCCGAAGGCTTGAAGAAACTGCTGGAAGCCAAGGCCAGCGGCTACCAGCGCCTGGTGCAAAGCTGCAACGGCGACGCGCACGCTGTGGCCAGCCTGCTGATGATCGAAAAGCTGGAAGAAGTGGTCAAGGCCCAGGTGGAGGCGATCAGCCACCTGAAGATCGACAAGATCACCGTGTGGGATACGGGCGGGCGTGACGGCGCGGGCAACACCACCGCCGACTTCGTGTCTGGCTTTATCAAGACCCTGCCCCCGCTCCAGGAAGTGGCCGAAATGGCCGGCATCGAGCTGCCGCACTACTTAGGCAAAGCCGCCCCGCAGCCCAAGGCGGAAGCAGGCGCGCCCGAGGAAACACCGGCGGCGTAAGTTTATCCATCAATTGATCGCGCAGTTCCTCGTTCGTTCCTCGTTCCCACGCTCCGCGTGGGAACGCTTTTCTCCCGGCGCTCCGCGCCCCTCCAATGATCCCCACAGGGCGCGGAGCGCCATGAAGAAGGCTCCCACGATGACCGTGGGAGCCAGAAAAGCCAGAAATTTCGTCTTTCGCAAATCTGACGAAACCCGGAGCGTTTTTCATACCCGCTTTCCATTCACCATCAAATCCGTTACACGGATTTCACAATAAATCGTGTAGATAATAAACAGTTTTTTTATTGACTGGCCGCTTGATTTCGGCTATAAATATTACAATCCTAAAATTCTACATTTCCATTTGAGGCGGATAACAATGCGCAAGGAGATCATTTTTGACAATGAATTTGCCACGATGTGGTATTATCCGGACCAAAAAATTGTGGCCCACCATATCAAGAGGTTCATCTACGGCGAGGCGTTCTATAAATTCCTTCTGACCGGAACAGAACTGATGCGCAAGCACAAAGCCCAAAAATGGCTTTCCGATGATCGCGACAGCCCCGTGCTGCGCAATGAAGATATCGACTGGGGAGCCAAAAACTGGTTCCCGCAAACACAAGCCGCTGGCTGGAAGTATTGGGCCATGGTAAAACCGGTCCAGGCCATCGGCGAAATGAGCATGCGGCGAATTATCGAGATGTACACCAAAGCGGGCGTCACGGCAGAGGTCTTCAGCGATTTCGACGAAGCCTTCAAATGGCTCGAAAGCCAGGGAAAAGAAGAATAACAACCCTGAATAGAAGAATAGAACATCGTGAAACGACCGCAAAGGCAGCCTTTGCGGTCGTTTTTGTTGCGAAAAGATCCGCCCCGCCGCCCCGGGGCGCAGCCCCAGGGCTAACCAGAAAGCAGAAGCCCGGCGAAGCCGGGCTGTGCCCGCAGTCGCCGTACCCATGCCAGCCCGGCTCAGCCGGGCTTTACCCCTCCCCTTTAGCGTCGGGGCTGCGCCCCGATGCGGTCCAACCTGCCTCGCTGCGCCCCTGCGCTCCTCCAACGATCCCCCACCCAACACAGGGCGCGGAGCGCCATGAAGAAGGCTCCCACGGAGACCGTGGGAGCCAGAAAAAGCCAGAAATTTTGATTTTATGACACTTACATTGCTTTTTTGATATGAGCAAGTATAATGGTACAATACGATTACTGAATACAAATTTGCCGGGAACTTAGATATGCATAAAGAAACAATCGTTGACAACGAATGGGGTACCATATGGTACTACCCTGATCAAAAAATTATCGCCCACCAGGTGAAGAAGTTTCTCTACGGTCAGGCATATCGAGATTTTCTGCTTACCGGCACCGAGCTGATGCTGCAGAAAAAGGCCGAAAAATGGCTTTCGGATGACCGCAACAGCCCCGTGCTGCGCAGAGAAGATATGGAATGGGGCGTGGTGAACTGGTTCCCCCAGACGAAAGCCGCCGGTTGGAAATACTGGGCCATGGTAAAACCGGTCCAGGCCATCGGCGAAATGAGCATGCAGCGCGTTGTGGACGATGCCACCAGGTCAGGTGTTGTCACAAAATTGTTCAGCGATTTCGACGAAGCCTTCAAATGGCTCGAAAGCCAGGGAGAAGAAGAATAACAACCCTGAATAGAAGAATAGAACATCGTGAAACGACCCCAAAGGCAGCCTTTGGGGTCGTTTTTGTTGCGAAAAAGATGTGCCCCGATGCAGGCCCAACTGTCAAAGCACGAAACAACCTCCTGTCCCTGCCAGCCAAACAGCCGTGAAAATGGATCGCAAAAAAATGTGCAAAATCTTTATAATAATGCTAAAGTTAATGAGGTTTCGCCAGAAAGATCGCCTGTTAGGGGCGAATCGGACATCCTGTATTGTTTCTCATCCAACCTGACACAAGGAGTAGACCATGAAGATAACAAACATAGGCAGCAAAGCCCTGTGGGTAATGATGATCGCCGTCCTCTGCACGACCATCTTCCTCACCAACCGGGTCATTGCCGTCAGCCGGGCCGCGCCGGAGAGCCTGCTGGCGAGCAATCCAAAACTGCATTACCAGGGCCGCCTGCTCAACCCGACCACCGGCGCGATCAAAGCCGACGGAAACTACACCATGCTCTTTGGCATCTATACTGCCGCGTCGGGCGGCACCCCCCTCTGGACGGAGAGCAAAGATGTCGCCGTCAGCAAGGGCATCTTCAGCACCTTGCTGGGCGACACGACTCCGTTCGACACCTCCATCTTCAATGGGCAGGATTTGTGGTTGGGGGTCAGTGTGGGCGGCGACCCGCAGATGACTCCCCGCCAGCCGCTGGCGTATGTGCCCTACGCCATCAATGCCGATCGTTTAAATGGGCAGCCTTCCAGCTATTATGCCAGATCCAATCATACCCACGCAGTTTTACCGCAGGCGTATGGCTACGTTTCACAATACGAGCCGCTGCTGCGCGAAGGCTACAACGTTGACAGCGTGGTATGGAATGAAACGAATCTGCGCTACGAGGTCATCCTGACGAATTTCAACTACAGCATCGACGATATAACCGTAGCCACCCTGATCGGTGATGCGGGCAACTGCCCGGCCGGCGCGACCATCCGCACCGGCAGCGTGAGCAACATGCTGCTGGTGTATATCGTCAACAGCGCAGGCACAAAAATAAAGTGCAGCTTTCATTTTGTAACGTTTGCGGGGCAGTGACCATGAAACCCAAAATAAAACGCACCGCGGGCCTGGTGCTGCTGGCGGTCCTGCTGCTGGCCGGCATCGTCTCGGCCCAAACCTCCACCAATTTTGATGCAGCCTGGGCCCGGTTTGCCAGCGGCGGCGGCCTGCGCCAATCGGCGAACAACCAGGCCCAGGATATCGTGGGGCAGTGGGTGGCGCAAAGCCCGGCCAGCGCGAACGCCAAAATCGTCACCGATTTCTACTGGGCCGGCGACCGCTTCGCCCAGCAGGTGTACCTGCCCATCCTCGCCAGGCCGTGAGGCGGGGGAAGTTTTCTCCTCGTTCCCACGCTCCGGAGACCTCTCGTTGACCTCTCGTTCCCACGCTCCGCGTGGGAACGCTCTTCTCCCGGCGCTCCGCGCCCCTCCCTCGTCCCCCCACCCCACACAGGGCGCGGAGCGCCATGAAGAAGGCTCCCACGGAGACCGTGGGAGCCAGAAAAAGCCAGAAGATCGCCAGAAGATACTACGTGCGCCGCTACCGCGCCCGCACGGACGCGCCCCTGGCCCAGGCTGGGGCCGCGCCAGCACTTGCAAGCGGCGCTTCAACGGCAGCCGCTTCGCCCAGCGCCTGGCCTACCAGCTTCTCCAGCGCGTCCAGCCGCGCCTGGAGGGCCTGGTTCTCGGCCTCAAGCTGCTGCACCTGGGCCGCCTGCTCCTCCACCATCACCAGCAACTCCTGGGTGGCCGCCAGGGTCACGCCGGAGGCGTCCAGGGTGGCGATGTGGGTATTATCCGCGCCCAGCCCAAAGGCCTGGTAGAAATCCTGCGCCATGGGGCCCATGTGGCGCACGTCCGCGCCTTCATCCTGGTAGCTCCAGGTGCTGATGGGCAGGCTGGCCAGGTTTTCCAGCACTGTTGAGCGGTCGACCGGCTCGAAGCCCTCTTTCACATTCACATCGGAATGCTCGTACAGCACCCCCTCCAGCGTGGCGTTGCCCTGCTCGTCCAGCGTCATCACCGGGATGTTGCTGACCACCAACTGCAGTTCGTCATCCGAGAGCGACCCCATCTGCACCACGCCGGACTGCGCCGATACGATGGCCGCGGGGCCGTCGCTGCGCCGCACCACCAGGTCAGCGTCTTCGCTCATGCGCATCACGTCCAGGTCATGGGTGGGGGTCGCCACGCCGATCCCGACATTGCCCGCCGTATCCACGCTGACCCGCGAAAGGCCGCCGATCACCAGGTCGAGCGGGTGGGTGGTGGATGTGCCCATCTGAACCCGGCTGGCCTGGGCCTGCACCAGCGCCCCGGCGCCGCCGAAGCGCTTGACGCCCAGCGTGGCGTCGGCCCCACTGCGCAAGACCTCCAGGTTATTGGCCGGTGAGGATGTACCGATACCAATATTACCGGTCGATTCGACGTAAATGCTGTTCGTCGGCGCGCCCCTGCGGATGCGCAAGGGCAGCAGGCTGCCGCTGGTGGAATCGCGGATGAAGAAATTGCTTTCATTCGCCCCAATATCCCAGGTTTGGGGTGTAAATCCGGTCGAGCCATCCTGGTCCAGGCGGATGGTTGGGGTGTCGTTGTCCAGGATATGCAGTTCAGCCGTTGCCGTAGAAGTGCCCAGGCCAATGTTTCCGCTGCTGGCAACGTATAAAGCGTTTTCCGGCGCGCCGCCCATGATTTTGAACGGCACGCGGTTGCTGGTAACATCCTTCACCGCCCACAGGTTAAGCCCGCCGGAGAACGGCTCATTGGCCATGATGGCCCAGTCGTAGTACGGGAAGGTATCGGTGCCGGGGTTGGTGTCATCAAACAGAACCTGCAAATTGGTGCGTTTTATCTTGATGGCGTTGACGATAAAATCTTCGCCGTTCACGCATTCAATCCCCACGCACAGACCGCCATTCACGATGACATCATCTGCATGGACGACATCATACAGCGGGCCGCCGTCCGCCGCCTGGACCGGGCGGGGCGGTTCGGGTTCCACCGCGTAAGACGGCAGCACGAACGCGCCATTGATGATATGAAAGACGCCCGCCTGTACGGAAACGCCTCCCAGCAGGCTGCCGGGGTCGGGGCGGCTGCCGGAGGGGCGCCCGTCGGCGGTCTCGCCGCCCTGACGGGCCGGGGCGCGCGGCTGGTCCAGGCCCGCGCCCGCCGCCGCAAAGACCGGCCTCAATTCATACTGGTACACACCGTCCCCGGCGGCATCCCGCAAAGCCAGCGCAGGCGTTTCGCCGCCGCGAAAGGCCAGGCTGCGCGCCCAATCCCCCGGCCCGGTGATGGTGAGCTGCCAGCCGTCCGCCGTCACCAGCGGCTGCCAGGTGATGGTATCCCCGGCGAACTGCACATCGGCCAGCGGACCGGCCCCTCCCTGCGGGGTCTGCGCGGAGGCGGGAGTCTGGCAGGCCAGAAAACCAGACAGGAAGAAGATCAACAGCATGGAAACGATCGAGAGAACGCGTTTTTTATTCATGATATGCCTCATTTCGTGCTTCATCCGAACCAGCGCGCGCCCTACTTGCGCAAGACCGGCAGGAAGGATTGGGTGTGATTTTCAACCGTCACGTCGAAGATGGGCTGCACCACCAGGCTGCCGCCCGCGCCGCCCGTCATCGTCATGCGCCAGGCCAGCACTTCGCCGTTGTCGACCACCCGCCCGGCGTACTGGGCGGGCAGCTTCAGCGCCGTCCAGGTGGAGGCGGGCGTCGTTTTCAGGTTTACCGCCTGCTGCGAGATCACCCGCTTCAAAGCCCCAGCCTGGTCGAAAACGGCCAGGGTCAGGTTCACGTCTCCGCTGTAGCTGCCGCTGCGCGCCAGCAGGTAAAAGCGGGCCTCCCTCACCCAGCGCCGCGACCATACCGCCGGAAAGGCGAAGTACACCGTAGCCGGGTCGCGCGCGGTGCGCACCTCGGCGGCGGCCATCGCCAGGCGCCCGCTCATGGCCTGCACCGAAGGCGCCGCGTACAGCAGGACGCCCGCCCGCAGCCCCTCGCGGATGGGCAAAAGCTCGGCGGCCTGCGCGGAGCCCAGCGGCGCCAGCAGCACCGCCAGCCCAATCAATAAATGGAGAATCGTTTTCATTATTGTCCCCCTCCCGCCCTACTGGACGACCACCTCGAAGATGGGGCGCACGTCCAGGGTTTCGCCGGGCGCCGTGCCTAGCTGCATGTGGAAGGCCAGGAACTCGCCCATCCCGACCGTGCGCCGGGCCAGGTCCGCGGGCAGGGGCACCTGCACCCAGCCGCCCACCGGCGCGTCCTGCAGCGGGTAAGTCGCATCCGATACGGTGCGCATCAGCGTACCGGCGTAGTTATACACGCGCAGGGAGAGAGTGGCCGAGTAGGTGTAATCTCCCGTGCGGCTCACCAGGTAGAAATAAGCCGACTGCACGGTTTTCGGCGTGGCGGAGGCCGGGAAGATAAAGCCCATCTCGCGCACCCCGCGGTCCGAGCGGAACGCGCCCACCGGGCTGAGCGAGCGGCCCACCACCGCCGTGTACACCGGCGGCCCCTCCACGTTGATCCCCATGGTCCAGGTCTCGCCGCCCGAGGCAACAGCCAGCAGGCTCGCGTCGCTGGCTGAAACACCCACCGGTTCGGCGCTGCCCCACCCCAGCAGGGTCAGGCAGAGCAAAAGCGGCAGGGTAAGCAGAAATCGTGTTGCTTTTCTCATAATGCATCTCCTGTTGAAAATCAGGCGTCCCGGCGCGGGACGGTTTTCCGGTTGTCGATACCGACAGGCGTATCTTTATAGTACGGGAAAACGCGCCAACTGCGGCATAAAATCGGGGTTTAACAGTTCTGACAGGCGGGCCACTTGACTCTATTTATAATTTCGAATATAACCAAATTTGATATTTATCGATTTTTACAATCATCGAAAAGGAGTCCAGAATGGACAACGCGGGACCCATTACTATCCTCGAAATGCTCAAAGCCCTGGCGGACGAAAGCCGCCTGGAGATGCTGCAAATCCTCAACGAAGGCGAGCTCACCGTGGGCGACCTGGCCCGCCGGGTGGCGCTGGGCGAGCCAACCGTCTCGCACCACCTCACGCGCCTGCGCGCCGCCGGGCTGGTATCGCTGCGCACGGCGGGCAACCAGCGCTTTTACCGGTTGAATTTCACCGGCCTCAACCGCTTCAAAAGGCTGGCGGCGGAGATCGAACAGGCGCCGCCCGTTCCCGAACCGGTGGAAGTTGATGACACCTGGATCGACCGGCTGAACTGGAGCGCGGAAGACAGGCAGGTGCTGCGCGAATGCACCAGCGGCGGAAAGATCACCACCCTGCCGCCGCTGCCCGCCAAAAAGCAGGAGCTGGCGGTAATCTTCCGCTGGCTGGCATCCCTGTTCCAGCCCGACCGGCTCTACGACGAGCGCGAGGTCAACGACATCCTCAAAGCCGTCTACGCCGAAGACTACATCAGCCTGCGCCGCGACCTGATCGACCTGGGCTACCTGCGCCGCGAGCGCGGCGGGCGCAAATACTGGCTGGGCGCGGATAGGCCGCTGGAAATCGAGGTGGTGGAGGAGTAGAACCTCTCCCTCTGGCTCCCTCTCCAAAATTTGCAAAGCCAAATTTTAGAGAGGGAGTGCCTTTCTTCGCCAAGACGCAAACAGGCAAAAAGGCATCCCCCTCTCCATTTTCGGGCTTTGACGAAAATGGAGAGGGGGACTGAGGGGGTGAGGTTTACTTCAATACTACCTCGATACTTGACACGCCATCCTGCCCCCCCTATACTCAAAATATGCTCCCACTCCTCCCCCAAACCTTCTCCTTCGAAACCGTCACCCTCGACCGGGCCGGTAGCGTGGTGACCCGCTCCGCCGGGCAGGCGCAAGAGGCCCATGAGGACCTGGGCGGCGGCGTGACGCTCGCGCTGGTCAGCGTGGCGGGCGGAGCCTTCCAGATGGGCTCGCGCCACGAGGGCGGCTACCCTGACGAGCGCCCGGCCCACCCGGTGTTCGTGGCGCCCTTCTGGTTGGGCAAGCACCCGATCACCCAGGCGCAGTGGCAGGCGGTGATGGGCGGCCTCCCGCGCGGGCTGGGCCAGCCCCGCCCGGGGCAAGCCAGCCGCTTCCACGGCCCCGATCTGCCGGTGATCTCCATTTGCTGGCAGGAGGCGAGCGCTTTCTGCCAGAAACTGTCGAAGAAGACCGGGCGCGCCTACCAGCTGCCCTCCGAGGCGCAGTGGGAATACGCCTGCCGCGCCGGAACCGCCACCCCCTTTGCCTTCGGCGAGACCCTAACCACTGACTATGCGAATTATGTTGGCGAGCACCTTTTCCGCGACGAGCCCCCCGGCATCTACCGCCACGGCCCCACCCCGGTGGGCAGCTTCCCGCCCAACGCCTGGGGATTGTACGACATGCACGGCCAGGTGTGGGAGTTCTGCGCCGACGCCTGGTTCGAAGATTACACCGCCGCCCCGGTCGACGGCAGCCCGCGGACGGTGGGGTATCACGGCAAAAAAGAGCCCATCGCCCGCGTTGCCCGCGGCGGATCGTGGCACGAAACGCCCGCGCACTGCCGCTCCGCCGTGCGCCTGCGCGTGATGGAAGACGACCGCATGGAGTATTACGGGTTTCGCGTGGGATTAGGGATTGGGGATTAGAGATTAGGGATCAGTGAACAGTCAATCAGTGAGCAGTCGATCAGGTTTGCTGCTCCCCAACCGGACAGGCCACATTAAAATGATGGCTAGAAAAGGCATCCCCTTCCCTATGATCCGCCGCACTTGCGGATCATGGGGAGGGGAATGAGGGGGTGAGGTTTTTACACCAGCGATCAGGTTTACAAGGATAACATTACTTATGGATGAAGATAACGCATCACCAGCCACGGCCAGCTCCTCCGCCACGATTGACCGCTTCTCCGGGTTCGCCGACCTCTACGACCGCTACCGCCCGGACCCGCCCGCCGTGCTGGCGGAGATCCTGACCCGCCTGGCGAATACGCCCCGCCCCGAACACGTGGTCGACCTGGGCTGCGGCACGGGCCGCTCCACGCGCTATTGGACCGGCCTCGCCCAGCGAATCACCGGCATCGACCCCACCCCCGATATGCTGCGTGCGGCGCGCGAGCTGACCAGCGACTCCGCCATCACCTACCTGGAAGGCTTTTCGCACAGCACCGGCCTGCCCGACGGCTGCGCGCGGATCATCACCTGCTTCCAGAGCCTGCACTGGATGGACCCCTCCGCCACCTTCGCCGAGGCGCGGCGCATCCTGGGGCCCGGCGGCGTGTTCGCCGCCTGCGACTACGACTGGCCGCCCACCACCGGCAGCTGGCAGGCCGACCAGGCCTTTGACGACTGCCTGCGCCGAGCGCGGGCGCTGGGCCGCGAGGTGGAGAGCGTGCGGGAGGCCAAACAGTGGGACAAGGCCGGTCACCTGGGCCGCATGCAGGCCAGCGGCTGCTTCCGCTTCACTAAAGAGATCGCCGTACACCACATGGAAATGGGCAGCGCCGAGCGCCTGGTGGGGCTGGCCCTCAGCCAGGGCGCGCTGATGAGCCTGATAAAGGCCGGGGTCAGCGAGGCCGAGCTGGGCCTGGATGCCCTGCGCGAAACCGCCCAGCGGGTGCTGGGCGAAGCCCCGCATTCCTGGTACTGGACCGCGCGCGTGCGCCTGGGGATTGTGTAACCGCGCAGGTAGGGCGGGGATCCTTCCCAGCCGCCTGCTTGCCGAGAACCGGCGGCCAGGGATGGCCGCCCTACAGGCCGAAACCGCGCCTGGGGATTGTGTAACCTCCATCTTGCGATAAAATAGAGCGCATGACAAAACCTCGCATCTATACCATGCCCTTTGCCAGCGTCTATCCCCTTTACATCACCAAGGCCGAGAAAAAAGGGCGCACGAAAGCGGAAGTCGATGAGATTATCCACTGGCTGACCGGTTACACCCAGGCAGGCTTAGCAGCCCAACTGGAAAAACAGGTAGACTTCGAGACCTTTATCGCCCAGGCGCCGCGGCTCAACCCCGCGCGGGCGTTGATTAAGGGTACGATTTGCGGCGTGCGGTTGGAGGAAATCGAAGAACCCACCATGCGCGAAATTCGCTACCTGGATAAGCTGATCGACGAGCTGGCGAAAGGAAAACCCATGGAGAAGATTTTGCGGTAAGCGCGCGATCCGCATGATCGGGGTGCATCACAGGTACAAAGCACAAGGAGATCGAATGACAGACTATTCAAAATGGTTCCAACATCAACTACAGTCCAGCGCAGACGCATTTACCTGGGCGATCTCGCGGATACCGGCAGCCCTGCACGATCAGCTCCCGGTCGAACCCGGCTACCTGGGCACCTGGCCGCCCCTCCGCCACGTCTGGCACGTCACCGGCTACGAGCGCGGCCTGGCCCTGCCGGCGATGCAGCAGTGGCTGGGCGCTCCCCTGCCCCCCGGCGACGCCTGGAAGGACAATGACGAAACCTGGGCGGCGGTGGCCGACAAAAGCACGCCGGGGTTGATCGCCGCCTTCCAGCAGATGCGCCAGCAGCAGATCGACCTGCTCCAACCCCTCGCCGCCGTGGATTGGGAGACGCCCCGCGCCACCCTGTGGGGCGAGCGGTCCCTGGCCTGGGTGGTCACCAAAACCTTCCAGCACACGTACGAGCACAGTGACACCCTGCTGCGCATGTCGCTGTGGTGGGAGCACATCCTCAAAGAAATCGCAAAGGCTCAGGCTAAAGGTAACTGAATTGGAGTGTTTTTATAAAATTGGTGCTTGACACCCCTGATGAGATCCCATACAATGAACAAACTTCGGTGAGGGAGTAGCTTCCTGCATTCGCAGGGTGGGCAGTCGTCAATACGGAGCGGTGGTTCTACCGAGCCTCTGCTCCCGGCCCCCACAGGTATGAAAAGCGAGACCACCGCAATCTTGGATTGCGCGTGGTCCGATTTTTTTAAGCCTGAAAATGATTACGAGCCTACCGGTTGATGGACGGAAAAATGGATCATAGGCATCAGGCTTAGCGGAACATAAGGAGTATGGATTTGAAGGAACACGATGTGGATTTTTTGATGAAGGCTTCCCTGGGGGAAAAGCTCGAAACGGTGATTCGGAATTTACCCACCACAGATGTGACCCTGACGGAAATCTTAGACGGCATTGGGCACGACAGCCTGATGCTGCTGACCATCTTCCTGGCACTGGTCTTTTTGGTGCCCGTATCGATTCCGGGCGTCAGCACGGTATTCGGCAGCGCCATTTTACTGATCGGAATTGCGCAGTTGGCCAATCGCAAATTATGGCTGCCAAAGCAGATTTCAAACCGGACGATTGCCGCCGAAAAATTAACGGTGGTCTTGCACCGCGCGCTGGTGTGGTTCAGGCGCCTGGAAAGGTTCAGCCGCCCGTACCGATTTCAATTAATCACCAGCGATGGAAAGGTGGGGCTGATCAATAAATTGTCGTACATTCTGGCGGCAGTGCTGTTGATGGTGCCGTTTGGTTTTATCCCGTTCAGCAACACCCTGCCCGCCGTTGCGCTGATCTTCCTGGCAGTCGGCGGGATGCAAAAGGATGGCGGCTGTATCATGATCGGGCATCTCTCCAACGTGGTGACGATCCTTTACTTCGCCGCCCTGATCGCCGGCGGCGGTATCACCATTTTTGAAGTGTTTCAACGCGCCATTTGACGGTTCTGCGCCCCCGATGCAATTCCATGACGCCCCGGGGGCGCAGCCCCCGAGCTAATCAAAAACCTAAGCCCGGCAAAGCCGGGCTGTGCCCGCAGCCGCCGCAGCCATGCCAGCCCGGCTTTGCCGGGCTTTACCCTCCCTGTAGCGTCGGGGCTGGGCCCCGATGCGTTCCCGCCACATGGAATGTAGAGGCGCCCACGCAACTTCCTGTCGCGCCGCGCCTGGGCTGGCTGCGCGGAACTATGGAGATGAATCACAAAAAGCCGGGCAGTTCGCGAGCCGCCCCTACAAGACCGTAATCCGCCCCGCCGAGCCGTCTACGCGCACACGCTGGCCGGTTTGCAGGCGGGTGGTGGCCTGGTGCACGCCTACCACGGCGGGGATGCCGTACTCGCGCGCCACTACCGAGCCGTGAGTAATCATGCCGCCCACCTCCATCACCAGCCCGCCTGCCGCCAGGAACAGCGGCGTCCAGGCCGGGTCGGTAGCCGGGCAGACCAGGATCTCCCCCGGTAGCAGGCGCTCGATGTGCGGGTCGAGCATCACGCGCACCGTGCCTTCCACCAGCCCGGCGGAAACGGGGCTGCCGACCAGCACGCCCTCGCCTTCATCCGCCGCGCCGCCTTCGAAACCGGAGGCCTCGTAGTAACTGGTGCCGTCGCTCAACATCACGTGCGGAATCTGCCGGCGGTTCAGCTCGCGCTCATACGAAGCCCGGCGCTGATTCACCAGCGCATGAAGCGCCGCCAGGTTTTCCGGCGCCGCCAGGTCTTTCAACTCCCACAGGTGCAGGAAGAAAATATCGCCCGGCTCCAGCAGGACGCCCTCCCGCGCCAGGTTTTCCCCGGCCCGCAGCACAGCCTCGCGGACGATGCCCAGAAAGCGCACGATGGTGAACTTGGGCGTCTCGCGCAGCCCGGCCAGGGCCCGGATGCGGCTGATGAGGAAGCGCGCCAGGCGGGCCTTGAACCACCCAAAGCGCTGGCGCCGAAAGGCCGCCACCAGCGTGTCCGCGGCCTGGCGGGCTTTCTCCGCGCCGCCGCGGAACACTGCCTGCGGTGAATCGCCGTTATCGCCCAGCTCCAGGTAGCTCTGCAGCACCTGAATGATGTGCAGCGGGTCTTCCTTCCAGCGCGGCTTGATCAGGTCGATCTCGGCCACGCCGCGCATGCCGTACACCCGCAGGAAGCCGTCCAGGGCCCGCTGGGCCGCGGCGGGCAGGCGCCCGGCGTGGTACTCCGCCGCCAGCCGCTCCGCGCTCGCCGCCCGGAAATAGCCGCTCGCCTGCGCGTCGGCCCCGATGGCGCGCGAAACCGTCCACAGCTCCAGGTCCATCTCGGTGGTCACGTTGTGCGGCAGGCCGCGGGTCAGCTCCATCACCAATTCTGGGCCATTCTCAATCTCTCCCACCCTGCGCAGCAGGATTTGCAGGGGGGCCATGCCCGAAATTATCCCCGGCAGCAGGAACGGCAGCAAGAAGGACGGAACGCTGGCCGGAAGCTGTTCGACCAACGTTGCCAGCTCTTCCACGTCGCCCAGCAACGTTCCGCAGGCGCGGAAAGTTTCGCGCACCTCCTCAAGTTTCCGATCGATATTGTCCCGCAGGCGCAGGCGCCCCCGCTCGGGCCACATCAGGTTATAGAGCACGCCAGAAATCAACGGGGCCAGCACGCGGGCCAGGCGCAGGCGCGTGCGCAAAGACATCTTCTCACTGCTCAGCGCGAAGCGCGGGTCCTTGATTAACCCCTCCACGATAGTGGCGCTGACCGGGTCAATCGCGCCAATAAAGGCATCGGCAATGGCGCGTCCCGCGCCGCTGCGCAGCAGGCCGGTGATATTGACGAACAGGCGCTCCCCGGCAGGCAGCAGCAGTTCCTGCTCCCGGATGGTCGTGTTAAAGCTGAGCGCCCGCGCAAACCCCACCACCAGCCCGGTAAAGGAGTCCATCCCCAGCGGCGAAATGGGCTGCAGCATCCCCTGCCAGGAGGCGAAGGAGAAATAGGCTTCCGGCTCCCGCGGGAACTGGCCCGGGCCGTCTAACCAGCGCCGGGGGATGGGGTACAGCGATGTAATGGGCCGCGACTGGAGCACGTACAGCCTGCCGCCCGCCCAGCCCCACTCCATGTCCTGCGGCGTGCCAAAGTAGCGCTCCGCCTCCCGGCCATAGCCGGCCAGCTCGAGGATCTGCGCGTCGGGCAGGGCCTGGATGGCTGCGGCGGACTGCTCCACCACGCGCGTCCCGCCGCCCTCCACGCCCACCACCGCCACCGCCTTTTGGCCCAGCGTCTTGTGGGTGATGGCTTCTCCGGCCCCGCTGTCTTCGGTGATGTAATGGTCCGGCTCGACCATGCCCGAAACCAGCGCCTCGCCCAGGCCCAGGGTCGCGTCGATGACGGTCTCCGCGCGCTTGCCGGTGAGCGGGTTGGCGGTAAACAGCACGCCCGACACCTCGCTGGGGACCATCTGCTGCACCACCACCGCCAGCGCCACCTCCGCCGGGTCGATCTGGTTGCGCGCGCGGTAGCCGATGGCGCGCGCCGTCCACAGGCTGGCCCAGCAGCGCTTCACCGCGTCCAGCAGGGCCGCCTCGCCGATGATGTTCAGGTAGGTGTCCTGCTGCCCGGCGAAGGACAGGTCGGGCAGGTCTTCAGCGGTGGCCGAGGAGCGCACCGCTACCGGCAGCGCTCCTTCTTCGCCCTGCAGCGAGCGGTAGGCCGCGCGGATATCGGCGGCCATCTCTTCCGGCAGGCTCCCCCGCTCGAACATCCTGCGGATTTCCGCCGAGGCTGCCTCCAGCGCGGCGGGGTCGTCGGGCGGGCAGGCCGCCGCGCGGGCCTGGATGGCTTCTTCCAGCCGGTTGGCGCGCACAAAGGCGTTGTAGGCCGCCGTGGTAACGCAGAACCCGGGCGGCACCGGCAGCCCGGCCTGGATCATTGCGCCCAGGTTGGCGCCCTTTCCACCGGCGGTGGGAAGATCGGTACGGTTAAGCTGGTCAAGCGAGATGATGTATTGCATGGTTAGCTCCATTATAGATAAGTTGATGACAGGTTGATATAGGTCAAGCTCGTTCCGTAGAAAAGAGGCTTTTTGGGTCAGGTTTTTTATCGCTGATTACGCAGATTGGGCTGATTTCGCTGATAAGAAGGTTTTTCATGCTGACATTTTCCTACTGGTTCCATGGATAAGAGGCATTTGGGGTCAGGCTTTTTATCGCTGATTACGCTGATGGGACTGATTTCGCTGATAAGAGGAGTTCTCATTTCGGTATTTTCCTAATGATTCCGTGGATGAGAGGCTTTTTGGGCCAGGTTTTTATCGCTGATTACGCTGATTAGAGCTTTTATAATTAACCCAAGTAAACATGAGCCTCGGCTCACCCTCGATCACGAAAATCCGCGCTATTTTCAGGACAGTTGCTGCCTGGAGGGACCTAACCCCGCGGTTCGCTCCGCGTACCGTGGCCCTCTTCCCGAAACAGGAAGGGGGAGCTTCATGGCAACTTTAGCCGATACGCGAGGTAATAAGGCACCCCTTCCCGCCCCGGGAAGGGGAAGGGGGTTAGGTCCTCTTAGAAATGATGTTAAGGTAGCATCTTACGTTAACTTTAAAAAATGTTCCTATCAGCGTAATCACGCTTGCGCAGCAAGCGCATAATCAGCGTAATCAGCGATAAATCTTGCGCAATCAGCGATCATTCTTCCTCCCCAGCAGCACCCCAATTCCTGCAACCACCCCGGCCAGCCCGCAGGCCAGCACCACAGCGGATGCCCCAAACTGAGCCGCCAGCAGGCCGGCCAGCCCGGCGATTAAAAAGGTCATGCTGCCCATCACCGCCTGGCCGATGCCCATCAGCCGCCCGCGCAGCGCGTCTGGCGCGCCCTGCAGGGTGGTCTGCACCTGCACCTGGGTGGTGATCATGCCTATGCCAAACAGAAAACCGCACGGCAGCAGCAGCCCGAAGGCGGGCGCCAGCGCCATCCCGGCCATGCCCAGCCCGGCCAGCAGCGCGCCGCAGCTCGCCACCAACCGGCGGTCGAAGCGCCTGCCCAGCCGGGTGGCCAGCAGGGCCCCGCTCAGCATCCCCGCCCCCGCCACCGACATCATCACCCCGAAGTCGCTGGCGCTGCCGCCCAGCTTTTCGCGCACGATCATCACCCCCAGCGATGACAGCGCCCCGATCAGCAGCGCCACCGCGGCCAGCAGCAGCAGCGCCGCGCGGTACAGCGGCTCGTTTTTCACCAGCGCGAAACCCGCCCGCCAGTCAGCCCCCAGGTTGAGCCGCCCCGGCCCCTTCTGCGCGGCGGGGATGGCCAGCAGGCTCACCGCCGCCGCCGGGATCAGGAAGGTCAGCGCATCGATGTAGAAGGCCGTGTCCAGGCCGTACGCGTCGCTGATCCAGCCGCCGATGGCCGGGCCGGTGGCAATCGCGCCGACGAAGGCCGCCGCGAACAGCGCGTTGGCCGCCGCCAGCGCCCCGGCGGGCACCAGGTTGGGGATGGTCGCCGAGCGGGCCGGGATAAAGAACTGGCTGACCAGCGACATAACGAAGTAGAGGGCGAAAATCAGGGGCATCGCCAGCCCGCCAGGCAGCCCAGCCGCCAGCGGAATCGCCAGCACCAGCCCGAACAAAGCCAGGTTGGAGAACACCATAATGCCCTTGCGCGACCAGCGGTCGACGAACACGCCCGCCACCGAGCCCAGCGCCAGCGCGGGCAGGGCCTTGATCATCGCCAGCAGCCCCACCGCGGCGGAAGAGCCGGTGCGCTCGAAGACCAGGTTGATCAGCGCGATCATTAAAATCCGGTCACCGACCAGTGACACGGCCTCGGAGAACAGCAGCACGCGGAAGGGCAGGCTGGCAAAGGCCGCGCCAAACCCGGCCCGGTCGGCGGCAGCGGGCGCGGCGGAGGGCGGCGGGCTGGCCGTGGGGGAAAGTGAAGTTGGTTCGCGCATCTTGCTCCTTTCTCGACCGACCGTACGGTCGGGTTTTTGGCTAAAAAAAGAGGCTTGGTTTTGGCCTTTTCGACGTGGTTGGGGCTCCGCGCCACGGCTAGGGTTTCTCTGCCGCGGCTAGGGTTTCTCTGCCGCAACGCCATTGAAGAAGATATCCAGCGTGCGCTCGGCGGCTTTTTCAGGCGACTCCGAGCGCTGCCCGGTCAGGTACACTAGGGCAAAGTTGCCCTGCACCATGGTCATAAAGACCAGCGCGGCGTCGTCGGGGTCCAGCGGGCGGAAGAGCTTCATCTTCATGCCCTTCACCAGCGCCTCTTTGAGCAGCTTGTGGTACTCGCTGAAGAAGACCACGAAGTTGCCCACCAACTGCTCGCGCGCGCCGGGCACCTCGCGGCGGGCAATCTGCATCAGGTCGGCGGCGTCGAACAAAAAGCGCATCGACTCGATCGCGGCGACCTCAAAGCGCTCGCGCGGGCCAGTCTCCGCCTCGATCTTGCCCAGCGAGCCGCGCATGCGCGTAATGATGCCCTCCACCAGCGTCATCAGGATGGCCTGCTTATCCGGGAAGTGGTGGTAGATAGTGGCCTTGCCGATGCCCGCCGCCTCGGCCACCTCGCGCATGGAGGTGGCGGTATAGCCCTGTTTCACAAACAGGTTTTTGGCAACGGAGAGGATGGTATCGCGGGTATCAGCCATAGCATTTCCCGACCGTCCGGTCGGTTGGGAATAGTATAGCAAGGATGAGGGGAAGAGTCAAGAGTCAATCGTCAAATCCAGGGCGCGACGCACCCTGGATTTGACGATTGACTTACTTACTTCTTCAGCATCGGCATAAACACCCGGTACGGCTTGGGCACGGGCGGCACGGCATTGCCAAGCTGCCCGTAGCGCACCAGGCGGATATCTTCGTGAATGCTGCACGTGCCGCCCTGGTAATGCACGGCGTTGTAGCCCACTCGCGGCTGGCCCAATGCATCCACCGCCAGGGATGGTTCTTCGCCCACGTCCAGCCAGGCGGAGATACTGCACCCGCTCTGCACAGCGACGGGGTCGCTGGCGTTCAGGTCGTCGCCGGTTTCCACCATCTGGTCGCTCCAGGTGGGCGCCGTGCTGCCGGTGCAGTTGGCGGTGCAAACTGTGTAACCCATGCCGTAGATTGAATTGGTCGTATCGTCCACCAGATAGGCAAAGTGCAGCTTGTTCTGCGCATCCACCACAAAGTCCACGTATTCGCCGTACCCCTTCGGCAGACCAGCCGAGCGGTGCGTCCAGCTGCCAGCCTGGAGGCAGCTGCTGTTGCACCAGGCGTACCACAGCAGGTCATTATCGGCGCTGGTCGAACTGATGTAACCGGTATAGTAAGCGATGCGCGGCCTGCCCTGCGTATCCAGGTCCAGCGCGAACGAGCCGCCCGAGCCGAGCGGATTCACCAGAGGAACTTCATTCCAGTTATTGGCGTCAGTGCAGGTGCTGCCGCACTCGACGTAATTCAGCGTATCTGGATAGCCAGCAGCATTGCGGTAAGCCATGCGCACCCCACCCGAAGAGGTGAATGCCAGCGAAAAATCGTAGAGCAGGTAGCTTTCCGAAATCTCCGTCTCATGCCAGTTGGCCTTAGATGTGCAGCCCGAATCGCAGTAGGCGTAATACGTACCGCGGTGATCATTAACGCTGTCGGTGTCGTTGTAAAGGAAGCGCGGGCGGCCCTGCGCGTCCAGGGTGAAGTAGCGGGTGGCATCCGGGCCAGCCGCTACGACCTGGAGCGATACAATCGTCCAGCCGCTCGCGGCGGTACAGCCGCTGTTGCATTGGGCGTACTGGTACTGGCCGTCGTCCAACAGGTTCACCTGCTGGTACAATACCATGCGCGGGCGGTTGGAGGGGTCGACCTCCAGGAGGACGAAGCCGCCGTACATACCCGCGTTCCCCACTGTGGTAATCGTCCAGCTTGTTTTGACCCCGCAGTTGGCGGCGCAGTAGCCGTAGAAAATAGGGTAGCCCCCGTTATACGAGGTATAAGAAGTAAACGCCATGTGCACGCCGCCGTTCTTGTCGATGGCGACGCTGGCGTTTTCGGTATTGGTGGCTGTGGTGGGCCAAAAGCGCTGGAAGGCGGCCAGGCTGGCGGCGTCCGCGCCCGCGCCCGCCGCGTCGGCGCCTTCGCCGCCGGCATCTTGCGCCAGCGCGCTTTGGGGCATCTGGAAGAACGGCAGCGCCGCGAGTAAAACGGCAAGCAAAACGCAAAGAGACCATTTTGAAGAAATGCGAGAGGAGTTCATGGTTACCTTCTTTGAGGTTTGGATCAGGTGTTCTTTGATGCGATAAAAAGTATTATAGCAAAAATGGATGGGGGGCGTATCGGGGCGCAGCCCCGACGCTACGAGGAAGGGTGAAGCCCGGCAGAGCCGGTATGGCACAGCATTCGCGCGCCATTCCATACACAGTCCGGCTCCAACCGGACGGCTTCAACATTTGTCCCCGTTTCTTCGCCAGCCAGTCTACCGCCCGCCCGCAAAAAAGAACCTCTCCCTCGTTCCCTCTCCAGCATCGAAAACCGCGATGCTGGAGAGGGATGCCTCGCTGCCGCTTACTCCCACCCCTCGGTCTGGTAGGGGTGGCCCACGAGCCGCCCGCCCTGGCAGGCGAAACAAACTCCGTCCAAAACCACCCCCCAATGAAAATTTGCGGCGAAGCGCACCTTCTCTAACATGATTTTTGAATCGTTTCAGCTTCCATTGGCACCCTCCTCTCCAAAAACCGCCGGTTTTGCGGTTTTGGGAGAGGAGGGCCGGGGTGGTGAGGACCATTATGGACCATTTGATGCACCCCGCCCCCGGGCGCGCTTTGCGGATTCTGACCTTTCGGGATAAAATGGAACCATCAGGCAGCGGCCTGGGTTTCCAAAATGGAGAGACACGGAGCTTTATGACGAATGCAGCAGATTTTTCAGCGCGGTACGGCCCCTGGGCGTTGATCACCGGGGCAGCACGCGGGATCGGCGTGGAGTTTGCCCGCCAGTGCGCCGCGCGCGGCCTGTCGCTGGTGCTGGTGGACCGCCTGGAAGCGGAGCTGAACACGGTGGCGGAGGGCATCCGCCGCGATTTCAGCGGCAGCGTGCCCGCCGTCACCGTGCGCGCGGTGACCTGTGACCTGGCCCGGCCTGATTTTATGGAAACCATCCAGACTGCTGCCGCCGGGCTGGACGTGGGCCTGCTGATCTGCAACGCGGCGCTCAGTCACCTGGGCCTGTTCCTCGACCGCCCGCTGGAGAACCTGCTCGAGTCGGTGGATATCAACGTGCGCTCCACCCTGGTGCTGACGCACACCTTTGCGCGGGCCATGCGCCCGCGCGGGCGCGGCGGCATCATCTTGCTATCATCGGCCTCGGCCCAGCAGGGCACTTCGCTGGTCGCCAATTACGCCGCCACCAAAGCCTATAACCTGGTGCTGGCAGAAGGGCTGTGGGCCGAGCTTCAGCCGTACGGCATCGATGTGCTGGGCTTCCTGCCCGGCTCCACCCGCACCCCCGGCTTCCTCGATCCTCAGCCGCGGATCGGTTCGTCCAATATCGTGCCCATCATGGACGCGGGCGAAACCGCCCGCGAAGCCCTGGACGCGCTGGGCAAGACCCCCAGCCTGGTGGCGGGTGGGATGAACCGCTTCTTCTTCTCCCTGCTGGCCCTGCTGCCCAGGGCGCAGCGCATCCGCATCCTGGACCGCACCATCCGCAACATGTACGGCAAACCTTGACCCCCTGCCGACCAAAAGACCTCAAAGGTTTTTGAAACCTTTGAGGTCTTTTCATATATTTGTTGACCCGCCTACCAATCTGCGATACACTCAGTTCAAAGTAACCAACTTATTATGAAAATCGCGGGGTGAAAATGTATAAACCGATGTTCTCTCAAAATGAACCTGTTGACGTCCAACGACGCCGGCAGGGTACATCCTCCGGGCCGGGCGGCAGGCCACGGGCCGAAGCGCCGGTGCGCCGGCGGCCAGGCGATTCGGGCGGCTCCGGCGGCCAGGGCGGCGGCGGTTTTGGCACCGGCGGGGGGGGAACGCTGGGCACGGGCGGCGGCGGCAGCGGCATGCGCCTGCCCATCTGGCTGATCATCCCGCTGGTGCTGTGCTTCATTGTCTACATGGTCTTCTTCCAGGGCGATGGCGGCGGCCAGATCGGCGGCGAAGAACCGGCCTTCCCGCAGGAACAGCAGCAAGAAGTCGAGCAGCAGGCGGCGGCGCCCACCAACACCTCGCGGCCCCGGCCCACCCGCACCCCTGCCCCGGTTCAGCCGGGCGCTTCCGGCCAGGACAAAGCCTGGACGGTAATGGTCTACGCCGACGCCGACGACCAGATCCTGGAGCAGGACATCTTCCTCGACCTGAACGAGGCCGAGCGGGTGGGCTCCTCGGACCAGGTGAACATCGTGGCGCAGGTGGACCGCTTCCAGGGCGGCTTCCGCGGCGACGGCAACTGGTCTGGCACGCGGCGCTTCTTCATCGAGCAGGACGACGACCTGACCCGCCTCAATTCGCAGATGGTGGATGACCTGGGTGAAATCAACATGGCCGACGGCAACGCCCTGGTCGACTTTGTGACCTGGGCCATGCAGGCCTACCCCGCCCAGCGCTATGCCCTGATCCTTTCGGATCACGGCATGGGCTGGCCCGGCGGCTGGAGCGACGGCGACTCGGGCGGCGGCGGGCGCAGCAACATCCCCATCGTCTCCCAGCTCCCAGACAACATGTTCCTCATGGAAATCGACAGCGCCCTGCAGGCCATCCAGCAGCAGAACGGCGGGCAAAAGCTGGAACTGGTGGGCATGGACGCCTGCCTGATGAGCCACATGGAAGTCTATTCCATGCTCCAGCCCTACGCGCGCTTCGCGGTGGCCTCGCAGGAAACCGAGCCTTCGCTGGGCTGGGCCTATTCCAGCTTCCTGAGGGACCTGGTGAACAACCCGCAGATGGACGGCGGCGACCTGGGCAAGCTGATCGTCGACAGCTACATCCGCGACGACCAGCGCATTGTGGATGAAAGCGCGCGCTCCGAATTCCTGCGCCAGGGCTCGCCCATGGGCGGCTTCTACAGCCAGCAGCTCCCCAGCGCCGCGCAGGTAGCCAACCAGCTCAGCCGCGACATCACCATCACCGCGGTCGACCTGGATGCCTTCCCGGCACTGATGAACCAGGTCAACGAACTGGCCGTGGCTTTGCAAGACGAAGACCAGTCGGCGGTGGCCAATGCGCGCACCTATGCCCAATCCTTCACCAACATCTTCGGGCGCGGGCAGTCGCCGTACATCGACCTGGGCAGCCTGGTGCAGATGCTCACCCGTTCCGGGTCTGACCAGCAGGTGGCAGCCGAGTCGGCGCAGGTGATCGACGCGCTGCAGCAGGCGATCATCGCCGAGAAGCACGGCGCGGGCAAGCGCGGCGCCACCGGCTTCTCCATCTACTTCCCCAACTCCACCCTGTACCGCTCGCCGGTCTCCGGGCCGCAGTCATACACGGCGGTAGCGGATGCCTTCGCGCAGAATTCGCTGTGGGATGATTTCCTGGCCTACCACTACAACGATGTGCCCATCGACCCGCAGTCCAACTCGGGCATCGTGCCCTCGTTCGGCGGCAGCAACCGCGCCCCCGGAACCGGATCGATCCAGGTCTCGCCCATCCGCCTGAGCAGCAGCAGCGCCGCCCCCGGCAGCCTGGTGACCATGCAGGCCGATATCAAAGGCACCAACATCGGCTACATCTACCTGTTCGTGGGCTATTTCGATCCGTCGGCCAATTCGATCATGATTATGGACACCGACTACCTGGAAAGCCCCGATACCCGCGAACAGGCCGGTGTGTATTACCCGGTGTGGAAGGAAAACGAGACCTTCACCATGCGCTTGCAGTGGGAACCGACCGTCTTCCAGGTGTCGGACGGGCGCACCGCCCAGGTGGTGGCGCTGACCCCGCAGAGCTACGGCGGGTCGGCGGAAGATGCCGTCTACACCCTGGACGGCACCTATACCTACACGCAAGACGGCCAATCGCGCTATGCCCGGCTGTACTTCCGCAACGGCAAGCTGGAGCGCGTGTTCGGCTTCGAGGGCGACAGCGCCGCCGGCGCCCCGCGCGAGATCATCCCCCAGACCGGCGACACCTTCACCATCATCGAAACCTGGATGGACCTCGACTCCACCGGCAAGTCCAGCGGCACCTCCACCCAGGAAGGAAAAACGCTGACCTTTGGCGATAATATGTTCACCTGGGAAGAGGTCTACGCCCCCGAAGGCGAGTACGTGGTCGGCTTTTTGGTGCAGGATTTAGACGGCAATACGCAAGAGGTGTACGCGCAGGTGACGGTGCAGTAGTTGTAGGGGCGGCTCGCGAGCCGCCCTCCGCTAGACCGAATAAGACCCTAAGGGTTGCAGTTGCTGCGCAGCCCTGAGGGTCTTTTCTCGCGCCGCATGTCGCGCCGCATCGGGGC
>CAYTHO010000073.1:0-29407 GCA_964437595.1 uncultured Anaerolineaceae bacterium | reverse complement strand
ATCGGCGCACAAACGGAATATCAACGGAATACGCTGCGCCGAGTCCAACCCTCATTTAAATACCACAACAAAGGGGAACAAATCAGCTTGGTTGTTTTATTTTGCCAGCCCAACCGCCTCGCGTACCTCAATCATCACCTGTTCGGCAATTGCGCGGGCACGGTTAGCGCCATTATGCAATACATCCCAGATATGGTCGGGGTTCTGATTCAGTTCGGCGCGGCGGGCACGGAAAGGCACCAGGTGGGTATTTAAATTCTTTGCCAACAGGCGTTTGCAATCTACACAGCCAATGCCCGCCCGTCTGCACTCCACATTGATATTATCCACCTCTTCTCGGGTCGAGAAAACTTTATGCATGCTGTAAACATTGCACACATCCGGGTTACCCGGGTCGGTGCGGCGCATGCGCTGCGGATCGGTTACCATGCTCATCACCCGCTGGTTCGTCTCCTCGGGGGTAGCTGCCAGTTCTATGTGGTTGTTCAGACTCTTGCTCATCTTCTGATGGCCGTCAAGGCCGATCACCTTCGGCACTTCGGTAGCCTTCATGCCCGGTTCGATTAATACATTGGTGTTGAAGCGGTAATTGAAGGACCGCACCGTTTCGCGAGCGAACTCAATGTGCGGCTGCTGGTCAACGCCCACCGGGACGAGATTTGCTTTGTACAATACGATATCGGCGGTCATCAGCACCGGGTAACCAACCAATCCATAGTTGACATTGTTGGGGTTTTCGCGCACCTTATCCTTAAAGGTAGGTAGATCAGTCAGCTTGCCTAACGGCGTTACCATCGAAAGAATGGTGTGCAGTTCGGTCACCTGGGGAACTTGCGACTGGACAAAGACAATCGAATTCTGCGGGTCAATCCCGGCAGCCAGCCAGTCCAATGCCATTTCATACGTATTGGCGCGCAGATCCCGGGTTGTTTCCAGAGTGGTCAGCGCGTGCAGGTCAACCACACAATAAACACATTCATAATCTGCCTGCAAAGCGACATAGTTGCGAATCGCGCCCAGGTAATTGCCCAGGTGCTGGCGTCCGGTCGGACGAGCGCCAGAAAAGACGCGACCCTTTTTCTTCGGCATAGATTCCATCGTTGTCATTTGCCTTCCTCTAAGTAAGTTCGTACCAGGTTTTTTACCTCGCCAGCCTGGGCATGTCGCCCACTGCTTCGTTTCGAATACAGCAGGTGGTTGTTAACCTCCACCTCAAACAGGCCTCCATCGGACGGGATCAAGGTAATCCGCTCAATTTCTGGCTCAAATTCTTTCAACAGTTCGGCTGCCAGACCGGCAGCGCGATCAGTGTAATGTCAGACCGCGCAGTAGGTAATGGAAATATTCAATAACATGCAGCCCTCCCAGAACCCGGTTCTTCTTTCAAACGCATTTTCACAGTCCGAAAACCGTCATAGGCTCTTTTGCCATAAAATTCCCTGGCCAGGTTTTTTACTGGAGAAAATTTCGTTCACCACAGAAATTCGCCAGGCAGCAGGGTATGCTTTTTAAGGATTTTCGGTGAATTACTTAGCCCTTCGGCATAACTGCCACGGGATTATATCATACTGCTTCAGGCTCTCGTCGCTTTCTGGTAAAATGCGGTTATGACTCGAACGCAGCCGCAGGCACAATACCCTGTGCTTTTTCCACCTGGCGTTCCTGCTCCGAAGCGGTTATTTGATCTGCTGCTCACATCTCTGGGCTTGATTTTGCTCGCACCGCTGCTGGGCATCCTCGCACTGATCATCCGCGTGACTGAAGGCACGCCGGTTATGTTTCGACAGCCGCGCGCTGGCCTGCACGGTGTAATCTTTAATATTTTCAAATTCCGCACCATGCGCGAGGCTTACGATGAGCAGGGCCGTCTGCTCCCCGACGATCTGCGCATCTCAACATTGGGCAAGTTCTTGCGCGCCACCAGCCTGGATGAACTACCCGAGGTCATCAACGTGCTGCGTGGTGAAATGAGCCTGGTAGGGCCGCGCCCGCTGCTGGCCCACTACCTGGAGCGCTATAACCCAGAGCAGATGCGCCGGCACGACACCCTGCCGGGAATCACTGGATGGGCACAGATCAACGGGCGCAACGCCCTTTCATGGGAAGAACGCTTTCGCCTCGATGTATGGTACGTAGACCACTGGAGTCTGGGACTGGATATTAAAATCCTGGCCCTGACCTTGTGGAAAGTGATCAAGCGCGAAGGGATCAGCGAGCCCGGCCACGTAACAATGACCGAGTTCATGGGAACCAAAAAGTGATTATTCCCGCGGGATACTAAACGGATGTACTCTTCCTGATTTCATTTCCGCGATTAAGTCCTTCACCAGGCGCATCCGGCCCTCCCCGAGCAAATTCGCATTCGGGTTTTCAGCGATGATATCGGCTTCAAAAACGGACCCGCCCTTGCCCCCCATCACATCCGCCCATGCCAGGCGCAGTGCTGGGACCAAATCAAAACGCACGGTAGCCGCCCACTGCTCTTTGAGCATATCCGGAGACGGCTGATCGCCCACTACCAGCACCATTTTGTTTACCTGTGCTCTACCCTGCAGGTACGAAAGAACTTCCGGGCGCGCTGCTTCTGCGGAAAGATAGAATACTTCTGCCTTCTGGTTGTCATACAGCCCAGCTGCCGCGGCCTGCCATGCAGGTCCATCACTCGCCGCCGGAAGCGCCGCTACCTGCGGATAGTAGATGTTCAGCGGGTAACCAGGCGCGCACACGCCGCAAAAATAGCGCGCGCCATTGGCAAAAGCGTCCTGCAGGACTGCACCAAGCGGACCATCTACCGGCAGCAGCGCGCCAGCGCGATAATCAGTGGAGAGCAAAACGCTGATGTAACCGGCAACAAATGCGTGGTGCTCCAGGCGCTTGCGGATAACGGCGAGGTTTCCGGATCCGGGCAAATCCACTGGGGATACAGCAATGAACTGGGTTTGCGGTGCAGCGCCAGCTAACTCTGTCATATTTAAACTGGCATCCAGGCTCACTACGACCCGGATATCGGAGGTAATCTCCTCTTTTTGCAGGCCCGGGCGGGTCTCTAACATCAGCCCGGCGGCTGTACTTAATTCTGTAAGGGCTGCCTGAACCGCCGCTGTAGCAGTTTCGGAATCCGCTCCACTGCCGGTTACCAGCAGCGCCTTGCCCGGCAGCGCTGTCACCGTGGGCTGGGTGGTAGGCGTTTCTGCGGCTGCGGTAACCTGCGCAGGCGCCGGGGTGCTTGTCGCGGCTGGCGCTGTTCCCGGGGAGCAGCTCGCCAGCAGCAGAACCAGAATAGCCGGTAAAAGAATGATCAACGTTCGGTTTTTGTTGTTCCGCATCCTGAGGTTTATCCTGACGTATCCAACATTATCGAAAATTCAATTGTGCAACAGGGTCTAATTTTATCCTAGAAAAGCGCCCAAGATCCGCCGATTTGCAATTTGTCGAACGTGTCCTTACATATGCATGATGTTTACCGTTTGGCCTTTATGAGATGAAACCCAGGCACGCACAGCGTTCTGCAATACAGCGAGTGTATTATAATTAAGGCAATGAGCCTGCCAACCATCGAACCACTTCCAGATGAAAACGAATCGCTTGCCCCGGCCCGCCGCAGGCGCCAGCGCCGGATGATCTTGCCGTCCGACTCAAGCGAGCACGCTGCGTTTCTACGCGAGCTGGCGGCGCGAACGGTTCCTTCATTCGATTTCTTCATGTTCTCTCTGCTAGCCGGCGCCTGCCTGGCGGTTGCGCTGCTGCTCGATTCACCGGCGCTGCTTTTCCTTGCAGCTCTGCTGGCCCCCTTTATGGCTCCGGCGGTTGGCATATCCTTGGGTACCATCACCGGCGCGATCCGTTTCATCATGCAATCGCTGGGCAGCCTATCTATCGGCAGCCTGATCGTGTTTTTGTGCGGGATGGTTAGCGGATGGGCCGTTCACCTGCTGCCTCAGCGTATTTACCAGCAGGCAGCACTCCACAGCCGGTTTACCTGGCCAGACTTGCTGGTCCTTATTCTGGGCGCGGGCCTGACTGCTTATTTGATTGCGCGCGCGCCAAATCAGAAGCCATTGGTGACCAGTGTGGCGATTGCCTATGAGCTCTACCTGCCTGCTGGCGTTGCCGGTTTTGGATTGAGCAGCGGCATCCCGGGCATGTGGCAGAATGCGCTTGGCCTGTTTTTTACCCACCTGGTATGGGCGTCTCTCATTGGCGCGTTAGCGTTAGTTCTCGTTGGTTTAAGGCCGCAAGGCGCCGCCGGATACGTACTTGGCGTGATCTATGCGATAACCGGCCTGGCCGCCGTTGCCTTCATCTACAGCGCGCAGGCCAATGCGCCGGCCCTGCCCGCTGGCGGCGGTAGTCAATATAGCGCTGGAATTGAAATGCAGAGTCTTACGCCTACTGCCTCTCCCCTGGCCGCCGCGCCCACTGATACCCCTCAGCCCACCAATACCGTGATTCCGCCGACCATTACACCCACATCCACCGCGACCCGTACCCTTGTACCAACCCGCACGCCCACGCTCACTATCACCCCCGAGCCAACACCAGTGTGGGCGCGCATCAGCGCCGTGGATGGTGATGGCGCCCTGATCCGTGAGGAACCAAACTATAACGCAGTGGTGGTATCCAGTATTCTTAATGGCACGCTGGTTGAGGTGCTTCCCGATGTGATCGAGACGGGCGGTGTTGCCTGGGTCCATGTCCGCATGGTAAATGGCAAAGAAGGCTGGATCGTTCGGTCACTGCTCCGCACAGCCACCCCAGCGCCTGAATGGTAAAAAGATAGGGATCAAGATACAGCGCAACGCGTCGTATCTTGATCCCTATCTTTGCTATTTACCGGGCGCTTATCCGTTGGTTGAAAGGCGCAGCCGGCGCACCAATACGATCAACAGAACCAGCCCAAGCGCCAGCCCAAACAGGCCGGGCAGGCCAACATCTTCCGCGAAACCAGCCTTGGGCAGGCCCGCCTTAGCGGTGCCGGTACGGGCCGCCGCCTGAGTCAAAGTCTGCGCGGCATTTTGGGTAACCAACGCCACCACCGTCGCTGTGCGCGTCTGGAGGTTAGGCGTCGCCGTTATGAGTGATCCACTGCCCGCCGCGCTGGTGCTGGTAGCCGTAGCCTGGGCCAATACCTGCGTGTTGGTTGGGGTGGGCGGCACAAGCGTGTTGGTGGGGGTGGGGGTAACCGAAGGGGTTAACAGCAGTCCGGCGGCCAGTGTTGCCGCGCTGGCTGTTCCCGCATTCTGGGTCATGATGACCTGGTTCGTCGCATCGATATTCGCCTGTTCTCCCGCGCTACCTCCGCTTCCCTGTGAGCGAGAAGTTAACGCGAAAATTACCAGCCCAATAACAGCGAGGATAAAAACACCACCAATAATTCCCGCAGCAAGGAGGAAATTACGACTGCCGGCTGGGGCGGCGGCGCCTCCATCCCCATCTACTGGTTCATTATCGGCAACATCATCATCAATGTCATCATCTTCGTAATTGGTCATCTTCGTCTCTCCTGAAAAATAAGGTCTACTTTGTTTGATACTTTTCAGAACCACTCAGGCTCTCAGGCGAATACGGTCCTGCAGCCGCTTCCAGCTTACTCAATCACTTCCAGATTCGACAGCGGAATCACTACACGCTCATCTTTATCAAGCAAAATATCCGCTGCCGCAGCTTTCAACCCATTGGGTAGAACAGACGGGCCCTGCCGCACCTGGATAATTGTTCCTATCTTACCAGAATATGGCGCACCCTGGATTCGCACCGTTTTCTTAGGCGCGAAGTAGGTCATATCTGGGGCCGCCTGGGCACTGGCAGGCAGGGGTATTACCAGTTCGGGCCGCTCCCCCGCGGACAGGTTAAAACCGGCATTGATCGAAATGTCTCTTTTTTCGCTGGTGGTGAGCAGCCGGTGGGCTGTTTCATTCATCGGGATTTTGCCAAACCCTTCCACAACAACAATGGGGTAATTTAGGCTGGACGCCACCGGCAGCAGTTCAGAGGCCATGCTGGATAAAATCAGGCCGCGTAATGGCAGCTCGCCGCCGGCCTGCAGCGCATCGGCGCTCGAACAGTGTCCGCCCAGCACCACCGCTCCGCGCATGCTAACATCAATGTTCTGCCGGGACAATTCCTCTTGCGATGATTTCGCTACCAGCAGCAAAAGGCCGTTATCGACCCGGCCATTACCCCACACGCCCTGAATCAGCGCGCCGTTGGTCTCCACAACCGCGCCTTGATCTGTTAAAACCTCGGCCACTGTTCCAGTGAAACCAGCTTTTACTTCAACCAGCACAGACTTCACCCGGATCAGCACCTGCGCGGCATGGACCAGCACCACCTCGCCATCCACGATTGCGCGTATCGTACGCGAAAGCATGCCACCGGATTCGGCGATCACATCGCCTTTTTCCAGCCGGTCGCCTTGCTGCCGGACGATACAGCGTTCAGCGGCGCTGATGGTTGGTATCCCCAGCCCTTTTCGAACATCGATCAGGATGTGGCCCGATGGAACCCTCGCCTGAGCTACCACATCAGAAGCGTTCACCTTTTGACCGGGGCGTACCATCACCTGACCAGGAATTGGGAGAACCCGAGACCGGCGGATATTTGTCAAAGCGAGGATATGGGTTACGGGAGCCAACATGAACGTATCTCCGGTGTTATTCTTCAGTCTAAACGATACGGCGTTCTTCTAAGGCCTGCATCCAACGGTTAAGCTGTTCACGCCGCTGAGCAGGGTCTTCCGGCAGAGTCAACGGGCGACCGCGTGCATCTACGACCCCGCCGCACAGCCCGCCGGTGATCTTAAACCGCTTCAGGCGCGGCAGGCAGGGATCGAGCGTTGTGCCGTGCAGAGTCTCCACGTCCAGGTTTACGGCCTGGCCGTTTCGAATGGGCAGCGGGACCAGTGTTCCCTGTTTCACCTCCACCCGTGTGTCACTCCCGTCTTCGTATGTAATCTTAAGCCGCAGGATCGTCGTCCCAGGTTTTGCATCGCTCACCGGGCAAATAACGGTGCCGAGGTTCGTGTATGCGCCTGATTCGATGATTTGTACTGGAAGCAGGGTATTTGACCCGGCAATAGCACCTAAAGCCTGCGAAAGGCCGTGGGGGTCCAGCATCATAATATTCACACCCACTGGCTGCAGTCCATCCAAAAGCATCAGCAGGCTTTGCGCCGGGGAAGGCGCCTGAGTCAACGTCGCGCCGCTGGTAAAAATTCGCTCAAAAGAAAGCGATGTTCCAGGCCAGAGCTGCGTCGTCCGCAGCGTGGCATACCGCAGGATTTGCCGCGCCATGGCTTGCTCAATCGCCAGCGTCTCGTTGGTCATTGGAACAGCAGCCGGGTATACGCTCTTCTGGTAAAGGTAATCGCGTACTTCCGAATCTGGCAGGTCAAACGGCACCCAGCGAGCAATATCCTCTAACCGGATATAGTGCAGCGCTGATGCCAGGCTGGCCCCCATTCCCAATGAGCGAAACACGTTTAGCTGGACGTTATCCGCGGAAGCCACTGCCATAGTGGTCGAGTTCGCTCCAAGATCCACCCCCAGGGTTGGTTTCGTCAGATCCGATAACTCGCTGCAGAAGCGCATCATCCGGCCCAGCCCATACGCGCTCGGCAGTAATGGCGCACTGCTCAACGATGTTATGCCATCCAGGCCGCCAATCTGAAGCATGTGCAGCCTGGCGACGATTTTCGCAAGGATCAGTTCCGCCGGCGCAAGATCTTCCTGGTCAATACTGGGGCGAATGTTCGGGGCAGTAACCACCACCGTCTCTCGCTCCAGGGTTTCTTTCACCCGCTTGGCGAGGCTGCTGTTGCCGCAGTACAACACCTTAGGGCGGCTTTCCTTTGGCAGCACCCGGCAGGCCATCAAGATCAGGTCCACCAGCTTGTTTACCGATCGGGTAGCGCCTTTCTCCGTGCCGCCAGCCACAATAATAATATCTGGACGGGCCTGGAGGATGGCGTCGATTTGCGTCTCCGGGCGGCGGTGATCATTGAGGCCGATGCTCTCTACCAACTTACTGTAAGTCGTACCAGCCAGGCGTTGGGCACTGGCCAGCGAGACATCGGATAAAAGGCCAATGGATAAAATGTTCAGATCGACTCCCGCTGAGCAGGTCAAAGCCAGGCGATCCACCCCCGATCCATCCGACTGCGAAGGTAAGATCACCTGGGCATCATTGTTGACCAGGGTGCGCCCGGTAACCTCTTGCAGGCGGTCCATCGCGATATGGAGGCCCTCACTCACATCCCGAAACGGCGCGCCAGCCGTGGTCGGCGCAGTAGCGGAGGCGATAAAGTGATACTGCCCATCCACAACATCGAACAACAGCACGCGTGTGTTGAGCGAACCAATGTCAATTGCTAATACGGATTCAGCGTCTACGAGGGATGTCATCTGTGCCGCCTGCTAAGGTAAATTTCCCGTCATTCGCAAAACCGCCTCGAATAAGAAAATGAGGCGTTCCACCATTGCGGAAATGGCAGCGGTATAGACGCCGGCAAACATGGCGCCCAGCGTAATGCCTATAAAAATTTGGCCGACCTTGGCCAGCAGTTCTAACGCAGTTGCCCGCGGGTTTGTGGCGACATCTTCCGTCACCGGCGCGGTTGCCTTGCTGCGCGTACTGTACTGGAAATATGCCAGCGCGCTGACCGCGCCCAATAGAACATACCCCCCTGCAAGCAGGTCGCCTCCTTCGCGAACATTGAACATCGCCAGCGTGCCGCCAATCTGGCCGGACAGCGTGCCCAATACCGCGCCGCCTACCGCCACGGCGGCCCCAATCCCCACCAGAATGGCCATGGGTAGCGAACCAAAGCGGGATAAGCGGGGAAAAAGCTTCATCAGCACCAAAATGCCCAGCACGATCAGGACGGCCCCCACCCCCATCAGCACCAGGTTTCCCGATAAAAGCATCTCCTTGAGCCGCGGGACCAGCACCGTGAAGAAGATCTGTGCGGTAATATACCCCGCGACAACGCCAATAAACAGATACGTGACCAGGCGGAACAGGGCATTATTGCCAAAAAGCAGGTATGACAAAATGGACAGCGTCAGGAAAATGCCGAACAGGTCTAATAAGAATGGCAAGTTTTCCATATCCTCTATTCCTCTTCCCGGTTACCACGCTTGAACAATGCCATGCCACCCGAAATTAGTCCGCCCACAAGGACGACCGAAAATGCCAGCAGAATTCCAACCTGGTAGGCGGAAAAGTAGGTGAGCGCCGGGTGCTGCTGATCCATACGCTGTGCGTACATCGCCCCACCCAGCATCCCGCTGGTCATCCCGGCAATCTGGCCGCTCTCTACATACGGCTGCAGCAGCGGAGCAGCCTGCATGCTGGCTACAACCAGCAGCGGCACGCTGCCCAACTGTGGCTGCACCTGTTCTACCCAATTACGGCCCACTTCCGCACGGTCAGTCAGCACAATCACCTGCGAAAAATCTTGCAGATCCTGTACATTCTTCAGCGGCGAATTTTCTCCCCAGGCCTGCTGACCATCGATCGTCGTGGGGGCAGCGCGCCGCGGCTGCTGGGCGAAGTCGACCAGTGAAATGGTGCCACCTGGCAAATATCCGAGGTTTGAGGTTTGCTTGTAATTTTCAAATATATCGTCCAGCAGCTGCTGTCCCATTGCCGGGCCGGCCGGAACGGTTGAAACAAATACGATCTGGGCATTCTTCTGCACCAGTTGCGCGACCAGTGCATTCGCGGCCAGGCGCATCTCGCCAGAGAGACCCGCCTCGTATTCAATCGCCAGCAGTACCGGCGCATTCGCGCTGGACTGTAAATTTTTGTCGATCAACTCAAACATTTGTTTTTCTGCCGGGAAAGCCTCGAACTGGGGCTCGACCAGCAGGCCGATATTGAAAACAACCAGGAAAAGCAGCGCAAGCAGCATGACAACCGCTACCAACACCCGCATCAGGGTACTCACACCAGATACGCGCTCGGGCGGGATCAACAGCGACTGCGATTCCTGGGACAGAATGCTTTCCAGCAGGGATGCCTGGGCGCGCTGCTTTTCCGTTACATGCAGCTTGACCGAATAAATAGGCGGCTTGCGGTAGCGCGTCGCCATATCCTCGACCGGCAGCACACCGCGCATTCCCGCCAGCGGCCCGGCCTTCTCCACTCGCTGATCCATTTCAGCGGCTGAAATCTCACCAGGGATAATCGATTCCAGCGGGCGCATATTTTGCACCCAGTCTGGCAAATCTGCCTCGGCTAGCTGCTCGCCAGCCGGTTCCCTACCACCTTCATCCTGGCCCTCGGCAGCCGGGCCTGTCTCTTCCTCACCGAGCCAATCCGGCAAATCCACGGTGAAGGGCTGGTCGCTTTCCTTTCCTCCCGACTCCAGCGACTTTACACTGCTCAACAGCGGCGAAACAGGCGCGCTTGTTTCTTCCTGAGCAGCTGACGATTGGAACGCGCTCAGCCATTCGGGCGTTTCGCCTTCTTCCGCCGGTAAGTTTTCCACCGGCTGCAGCCCTTCCACTGCTGGCAGGCCTTCTGCTTCTGGCAGTTCGCCAAATGCTGGCAGTCCTTCCGCCAAAGGCAGGTTCTCCGCTAAAGGCAGATTCTCCGCCTCCGATTCCTCCATGGGCGGCAGCACGCCGCTGGCTGGTTTCAATCCGCCTGTCACCCGGCTGGGCTGCGTTTTCTCAATCTCGCTCTGATCAAAATTGGCGAACCAGTCCGGAAGCGCCGCTTCGCCGCCAAACGGCACTGAGGCAGGCGTGTCTTCGGCTCCGGCAGGCGCTTCTTCAGCCGCCCCCACTTCACCGGCAGCCGCAAAACCAGCGCTCAACCAGTCCGGCACCCCCGCAGCAGTTTCGCCTTCACCCGAACTGGTAAACGCGGGAGGTTGTTCACTTGGCCCGGGGATGGATTCAGATGTGGTCTCATCAGAAGATAATAACCAGGCAGGCAAGTCGCTTTGTTCAGCTCGAGATGGTTCTTGCATAAACGGCTGTTCTTCCGGCTGCGCTGGCGTTTCCACCTCATCGCTCAACCAGGATGGCAGGCCGGATGGCTCCGCGGCAATGGGCCCCGCAGGTGCTTCCTCGGCAGTCTCTCCAAGCCAGGCGGGAACGCCCCCCGCATCCGCAAACTCGCCGCCCGGCTGCTGGGCCTGATCGGCTGGCGCGCTTTCCAAACCCTTCAGCCAATCCAGCGCATTCCCTTCACCCGTTTGGGCAGCCGGTTCGAACGATTGGGCTTCTAACCCGGCCGCTGGTTCTTCTTGCATCCAGGCTGGCATATCTCCGGGCGCGGCTTCTCCGGCGGGTTGATCCCAACCGGTAAAGGATTCCTCTCCGGCAGGGAGGGCTTGCTCAGATTCTTCCGCTGGGGGCTTTCCCGAATCTTCAATATTGGATAAAAATCCGGTGAGCCCGAAGCCACTGGTAGGCTCCTCATGCGCCGGTTGGGTTTCTGGCACATTCCAATCGAGCCCGCTTGCAGCCGAGAACGCGCCACCAATGTCCTCGCCAGATAATTGATCACCCAACGTCTTGCCAGCCTGCGGTTGCGCGGGCTCTTCTCCTTCCAACGTAGAAAGGAAACCTGTCAATCCAGTCCCAGAACCAAGCGCCTGGTCCTCCTGGCCTGAAGGCGTGCTGCCTTCCGGATCCAGGTTGTTCAACCAATCCATCGCACTACCAGTGGAACCGAATGCGGCAGGCTGCTCAGCCTCGGCAGGGGCGCCAGTATCCGCGCCGGATTCGTCCGTAAAGCCTGCCTGCCAGGCCGAAAGCTTGTTCATCCAATCTTCATCGCTGCCGCCAGGTTGCGAGGAAGCCGTTTCCTCGCCTGATAACGCGCCAAGATCAAAGGCGGGCATCTCATCGGAGCCTGCCTGTTGTGGAACAGCGCTCTCGTCGGAGAGGCCGCTGAGCCAATCGGACGGCCCCAGGTCAAAGGCAGCCTCTTCACCGGATGGAGGCTGCGCCTGAGCAGGCGGCTGACCTGTTTCTGTTGGAGTGGGTTCCCCACCCGGCAGGCGGTTTAACCAATCATCCAGTCCCTGATCCTGCGAACCTTCAGCCTTCATCCAGTCCGCATCTTCTTCTTTTTCTTCTTCAAACAGGTCGGAGGCGCTGCTGGTTTCTGTACGGGCCCGATCACGGATACGTGAAAGCCAGTCGGGGACATCCGAATCATCAGCCGGCTGCGCTCCCTCGCGCGGCGCGTTATCTTCCGCCGGCCCACCAGTGCGCAAATCTTTGAGCCATTCTGGCTCATCACTTTGCGGCGCGCCGGCTGCCGGCCCGCTCGTAGACGGGCGCAAAGGTTTGATACGCGCGCCGCAATAAGAACAAGCCTCCGCCTCTGGAGGATTTAGTTTACTGCACATGGGGCAACGGACATTTGCCATAGGTTATCCAGTATAAGGGCGGTCTGCGCCAAGAATGATCCGCAGGCCTGCCAAAAGGCTGCCCAAGGCGATTCCCAGTAAAATACCTCGCCCGCCTGCCACAGGCAGCAGTTGGAGCGCACTTCGGAGACCACCAAGGAGACTGTCAATCCACTGAACCCCCACCTGGCCAGACAGCAGCCCGCTGTTCAGCAGGAGGAAGACCAGCACGCTGATCCAAAACACGAACGGCAGCAGGCCGCGCTTACGACCGAGAAGGCGCATCCCCGCCAGCGTCATAGTTACCGCCAGCAGCGCCATCAGGCTGGTTTCAACCGGCATCTGGACCTTCGTAACCAGGTACTGGAAATAAGTCTTCATATCCATATTTTCGGTTACATAGGCAACGACGCCAAGAGCCAGGGCCGCCACAAAACCAATCAACACAAAAATACTGTAGTGATCCGGGTTCCGCTTCGTCCGAAGTTTGGACCAGTGGGTACCCACCAGTCCAAAGATCGCTACCAGGGTGACAAAACTGGCCAGGATAGCGGCCCAATCAATAATCATCGTGCGTAATTGGCCCATCACCGGCAAACTGTCTGCCGGGGCGAAGTACCCGATCAAGACCACCAGGCCAAACGCTATGGCAAACGCTGTTACAATGGGTGATCTCATAGAATCCCTAAATTCAGGAGCGAATCCACAAACACTAGAAATGCTCCACCAATCAGTATGATAATCACAATCAGGCGCAGAATATCCTGGGTACGCAGCCCAGCCAGGTAAATCGGCCCGGCCTGCAAGTAAGCTGGTACAGCGAACACTTCTTCGCCAATCAAGGGCTCGCGGGCCGTTCCATATAATACCGCCTGAGCCGCCACCGAATCACTGCCCGCCAGTACAAACTCATCTTCACGGTCCGCGGCATCTGCCAGCAGCGCCACTTCGGGGCCAAAGTTACCTATCAGGATATTGGCCGAGACTCGCTCATCATAGATGACCGGCAGGGTACCAGCAACGTATGTGAATGGGGTCGGCCCGGCCAGGCGCGCCTGAGACTGCTCATATTGATCTGGCACATTCGCAATGCGGTAGGCCGCCCGCAGCGTATCCTGGCTGAGGATAGCCAGTGAACCTTCGCCGCTAGTGGCGATCGGCGGGCGGTCGCTAACGGAACTTAACGAACCGATGCGTTCCAACGTGCTGAGCCCAACCAGCGCCGATGCGTTGGTTGGGCTGAGGATGCTTGATTCGCCGATCGAAACATGCAAACGCGAGCCATCTTCAACCGCCAGGCCGATCGCGCGGCGCAGGCGTTGCATGGCGCGAATTGGCCGCAGCGCAACACGAGAGCGGGCTGCCTGCTGCCTCTTGGACCGCGACCGCCCGGGCAAGGCAAAGAAAAACATCAGCCCAGCAGCCAGTATTACCAGCCCTACTCCAAAAAGAGGCCCCAGCGTAGTAAGTGAATTCACCCAGACGACTCCTCTCGTATATAAGCTGCAAAAGACCGGGTTTCCTCCTGGTCTTCGAACAGGCCCGCCAGGGCCGTCAGGCGCTCTTTAGCAACGACCTGACCCAGAAACGGCTGCCCGGCAAACACGAACTGCGCCAGAATCATATTTAGCGGACCGGCTGCATCCAGCAGCGCCGCCACCGTTTCGGATAAACCCCATTGATGCAAGATGTGAGCCCATTCTGGCCAGAAAGAACGATCTTTCTGCATAACATCAGTATAGCATAGTTTAATAAAAGGAATATATTTGCAATAGATTCCTGGTTTTATACTACAATTTTTTTGGGTCAATTTCCGTTTTTTACATTTTTGTAAAGCGCCGGGGGTCTCCAACTTTGCTAAAACGACACCTGTAACCCTCAATCATCACCTGAGCGCCACAGGCAAGTTCCCCCACCCGACTGCCAGTACGCTTCCAAACCAGCCCGCATCTCCTCTTGTGTTGACCAGAATGTACTGAGCTGTGAAGCATACCTGGCAACCGCATTTTGCCACATCACCAGCGCTTTGCGCGAAACAGGCTGGCATGTTTTTTGCCAGCCCTCACCCATTTTCCCGGTCCAGCCTGTTTCCGCCTGAGCCGCGTAAGGAAAATCGAGGTAGTACCACAAGCTGACCATCTGCCGCACACTGACCTGCTCACTCGCGGCGCGCACCACACTGTGGTCAACGTGGTTTCCCAGGGTCAGCGGGCTGACCAGCCGGGTTTCCTCGCCCGCAGCCAAATCGCCTATTCCCTGGGCGATCCAATCCGCCAGCCGGTCCACAATCCCCTGTTCTGCGAAATGGAGCGGCTGCCATAAATCATCGTTGTTGTTAATTAGCCATTCCCCATCCGGCAGCCGGCGGTAGATACAGTCGGGCAAATCCCAATATCGCGCACTTGCGCCCAGCAGCCGCACAGCCTGCTCATCTTCATCCCGGCGCGCCTCAACGGCTTCCGGCCCGGTTTCCCAACGCTGGTGCAGCTCCTGGGCAAAGGCCGATAAGGCCGCTTCTTTTTCTGGCGCCCCCGCGCAAACCGTCCACACGCCCACCGGTTGGCCAGACTGCACCTGCTCCCATACCAGCCCGCCGCAGGAGAGGACAACATCATCGAAATGGGGAGATAAGTAAATCCAGCGCATCCAGCTTTCACCTTAATCATTTCGGCCCGCTGAGCGGGCCGAATGTCTGCGTTCCTTTTATTCTTCCGCCTCAATCTTTTCAATTTCTGGGAAGAACTGCCGGACTGTGCCCGCCACCCAACCGTTCAAGGTGGTCATAGAGAGCGGGCAGGTTTCACACGCGCCGCCCAGGCGTACCTTGAGGCACTTGCCGTCAAAATTGACCATTTCAACCGAACCGCCGTGATACTGGCTGATATACGAATCCAGTGTATCGATCAGGGCCCGGATGCGTTCCTCGGTCGAAAAATCCTGGTTATTTTCTGTCATTTGGTACACTCCTTCGAAATAGGCGTTCATCCATCTCGATCCTCTGCTCAAGAATCTTCAAAACCTGGGTATGCGTGCTGCGCAGCCGCTCAGCGATGGCGCCAGCCAGGCGCTCCAACAGAATTTTACCAGTCTCTGGATATTCCCGGCAGATCACAGCAAGGTTTGCCCCATTGATGCCATAAGTCGCGCTGTCTTGTACTGCCAGTGCACCAGAGGTGTAAGTTTCACGCCGAAGTGCAGCAGACCATCCAAATACCCCGCCTGGTACAATGCGCGCAACCTGAAGCGGGGGGCCATCGTACGGCTTATACCGGATCACTACCTCACCCGAAAGAAGGATGTACAGGCGATTGGCAGAATCGTTCTGCTCAAAAATTACATGATCTTTTGGGAACTGGCACTCTTCGATGAATTGCAACAACTGGTGGATCTGATTGCCGTCCAGGCCTGCAAATATAGAGAGCTGGGCGTAGCCTTGTCTAAACATTGTCCCAATGTTAATAAAAGCACTATTTGTTTTGTAGTGGCATATTTCCCGAATGGCCTGACATTTATCCTCCAAACTTTTCGAAATCGACGTCGCCTGATCTAGCCCACGGCCCTTTTTCTGGATAGGCTTCCCTACACACAAAGTCCAAACTTCCTTACAGGAACCTAACATCATTTCTCTTACCTTGACAATTCCGGTGGGATCGTATATCATCAGGAGTGTTAGACAACAGTCTAACTTCCCCACACTGAGACTAGCATGACCGTATTCCACCAGGACGAAGGGACAACCTGCGCCGCTTCGTTAGCTTATGTTGCTGCGCTGAACCTCAGTCCGGTAAGCTTCGCTATAAGCTGTGGAAGTCTTGAAGCAGTATTTTGCGTTCTTTATATTGAGCTGGTTGTACCTCCTGCCGGCCGAAGCCAATAACGTTGCCGGCGCTACATGCCCTGGCGCAGCACCCCCACTACCGAGCGCCCCACATCACTGCCAACACTATAGCCGCCCATCGAAGCCACCACTGCACACCGCCCTGCGCCAGAATTGGACTTCGGCCGAGCAAGAGGTACCGCGAGCTTCCCCGGGTCTCACGCACAAATTACTGTGCGTGAGACCCGGTTCGTTTTATCTTTATCATGTAACTTTTTTGACCAGACTTCATCCAATTGGGTGTAATCTTATAGAAAAATGGCTTATTGATCCAATTATAAGAAGAGGTCTTACACTATGGAAATGATCATCGACTTCCCCGGCGGCGCGCGCGTCGACGCCCATTTTGGCCCGTATACTGTCCAGACCGACCAGCCGCCAAGCGGCGGGGGAGAAGGTTCGGCCCCCACTCCTTTTGCCATTTTCCTCTCATCGATGGGCACCTGCGCCGGAATTTACGTACTCGGTTTTTGCCGCCAGCGCGGCCTGTCTACCGAGGGCATCCGTATTATCCAGCGCGCGCATCGAAGCCCAGAGAGCGGGATGGTAGAAAAGGTGGATCTTGAAATACAAGTCCCACCCTCTTTCCCTTCAAAATATTACGACTCATTGATTCGATCGGCTGAGTTATGCGCGGTAAAAAAACACCTGGAGCACCCCCCGAGCTTTTCTGTGTACACGCAGGTAACAGAAGCCTCAACGTCCGATTAGACAGGCTCCCCCGCCTATCGGCGGAAAGAAATCCAGAACATCAATGGGTTGGAGGGGCGTATCAACACCCCCTTCCATCATCCTCAAATCGTGCCCGTTGATAAAAATATGCACGTGAGAATGGATATCACCTGTCGCATCCAACCAGTGAGGGCGAAGCACTGGCCGTTGATCTATGACTGCATTAATCAACTGGCGTACAGTGCTGCCATCGGGTAAATCCACCTCGATTATCTTTGTCCCGGCGATCAGGCGATAATTTGCGTAAAGTTTACAGCGCATGATTTACCATCCATTTGCACTATTGTATTACAAGATCGCCGGTAAAATCACCTGCCGCCCTGAAATCGGGTTACGAATTACCTGCAGCGGCAGCCTGTACACCTGCTCAAGCAGCACCGGTTTCATCGTCTCTGCTGGCGTCCCAAGCGCTACCATGGCGCCATCTGCTAACAGCGCCACCCGATCGGCATAACGAGCGACCAGATTCAAATCATGAAGCGCGACCACCACCCCCAGGCTCTCCTTGCGGGCCAGGCTGCTGACCTGATCCAGCAAGCTGACCTGGTGCTGGAGATCCAGGTGGGCGGTTGGCTCGTCCAGCAGTAAAAGCGGGGCATCTTGCGCCATCGCCCGCGCCAGCAGCAGCCGCTGCTGCTCGCCTCCGGAGAGTTCGCCCAGGCGCCGGTCTGCCAGGTCAAGCGCCTGGGCGCGCTCCAGCGCCTGGCGTACCTGCTGTTCGTCGTTTTGGGAAATCTGTCCTAACCAATTTAAATGCGGCGTACGCCCCAGCGCCACCAACTCCCAACCGGTAAAAGCTGGCGGAAGATTGCGCGCCTGCGGAACAACCGCCACGCGCCTGGCCCGTTCAACCGGTTTCAACGCCATGATATCTTCCCCTGCTACCCGAACCGTTCCCGCTGCCGGGGGGAGCACTCCACTTAGCGCGCGGATCAGTGTTGTTTTCCCGGCTCCGTTGGGCCCGATCACGCCCAGGATCTCACCGGCCTGCACCTGAAAGGATATATCCTTCAGCACCAGCCGGTTAGCATATACAATTCGCAGCGAATCGACTTCTAGTATCATGGCTTCACCAGAAATTTTGTTGTTTCGCCCGGCGCAGCACCCACAAAAAGAAGGGCGCTCCACCCAGCGCGGTAATAATCCCAACCGGGAGTTCCTGCGGGGCCATCACCACCCGCGCCAGAATATCGGCTACCAGCAGTAGGGTCGCGCCGCAAATTACCGACAGTGGCAGCAGGCGTTTATAATCTCCGCCCCACACCATGCGCACAACGTGGGGCACGATCAGCCCCACAAAGCCGATCACCCCCGCGAAGGAGACCGCCGCCGCGGTGGTCAAGGAAGCCGCGAGAATGACCCCAGCTCGCACCCGCTCAACGGGCAGGCCCAATTGCTGTGCCTGTTCATCGCCCACCTGCATGACGTTTAAAGCGTGCCCCATGCTCAACAGGATTCCCAGGCCCACCACAACATACGGGAGTTCCGCCAGCACTGGCAGCCAGCCGCTCATGGTGGACCCACCCAAAAGCCACACCAGTGCCCGGCGCAGTTCGCCAGTAGCATTGATCATCAGAAACGAGGTAAGCGCGGTTGCAAACGAGCTAACCGCCACACCAGCCAGGATCAAGTTGGTAACCGGCAGTGCACGCCCCACCCTGGCTAACTCATAAACAATCCAAACGGTGGCCATCGCTCCGGTAAAAGCAGCCACCGGTATGCCAAACATTCCCAGCAGCGTGTTCTGCGCCTTTAGCGACATGGCCAGAATGGCGCCTAAACCGGCCCCCGATGCAACACCAATCAGGTATGGGTCGGCCAGTGGATTGCGGAACAACCCCTGATAAGCGGTGCCGCTGCCTGCCAGCGCCGCACCGGTCAGCGCGACCAGTACCGTGCGCGGCAGGCGCAGTGTAAACAGGATTGTGGCAAACGGCGCCAGCGCCGGCGGAAGTTCACCCCCACCGGCGCGCGCCTGAATGACCGCCAGCATCGTTCCGGGTGGTACAAAAACGCTGCCCACCGCCACGCTGAGCACAAGCACAAGCGCCAGCAGCAGCAAACTCAGCCAGAAGGGGTGGGCAGCGAACCGTGACATGAAATATCCTTTACTTGAACACGTCCGGGTGCAGGAGCTTCGCCAGCGCTTCAAGGCCGTCCACCATGCGCGGCCCGGGGCGGCTGGCCAGGTCGTCATTGAAGCCATACACCTTGCCGTTCTTCACCGCATTGATCTGATCCCATCCAGGCCGTGCGGCCACCGACTCGGGCGTTGTGCCATAGGCCGAGTCGCCCAGCACAATAACATCTGGGTTTTCGACAATCAGCGCCTCCTGGCTGATCTGCGCGTACTCCCCCTCGACGGTGTTGCCAATATTAAACCCACCGGCCATACCGATCAACATGTCAATAAAAGTCCCTTCTCCAGCCGTCCAGGGCTTCGATGGTTCCGTAGCATCCAGTTCATAGAATACCTTCGGGGCGTAGCTCAATGGAGCAACTTTCTCCTGCACAGCCTTCACGCGCTCCTCCAGCTTACCAGCCAGTTGGTCTGCTTCTGTTTTATGGCCAGTCAGTATGCCCACCGTCTTCAGGTTGGCATACAGCCCTTCGATATCCTTCGGATTAGGCACCACAAATACACTGGGCGTAATCGTCTTCAAAGACTGGAGCACGTCCGCAGAAGTCAACGGCGAAGCCAGGATCAGGTCGGGCTGTAATTTTACAATCTCTTCCAGGTTGTACTTCCCCATATTGCCGCCTATACTGGGCAAACTTTTCGCTTCTTCGGGAAAGTTCGAGAAATCTTCCCGCGCGATGACCTGTTTCCCTGCGCCGACCGCGAATAGAATTTCTGTATTCGAGGGCGCCAACGAAATCACCCGCTGGGCCGCCTTTTCCAGGCGAAATTCGTTTCCATCGCCATCCTGGACAACAATGGGACCTGATTGGGAAAATAGATTCCCCCCCGGAGTGCATGCGCTGAACAGCATGGCGAAAATCGTCAAAATCGTAATAAAAAGAAGCGTGCGCTTCATCATCATTTTGTCTCCTTTAAATTTGATAAAATCGTCCGGTGCTGTAAAATTCGTTCAAGAAGCGCGTGGTTTCTATGGTCTTCAGGCTGACCGGCGCGCTGCTCGAATAAAAAATCCCTGTCGCAATGACAGGGAAGAAAGAAACAGCGCCACCTGGGCCAATCCGTTTCCCACCTCCTTTCTGCGAGGTTGTGGAGAAGCAGTGTCCCCAGGTGGTCGACCTGGCTTACGAAATCAGCTTTGCTTATTACAGCACACGATTCCGATTACAGTTGCGCGACAGCACCGGACTTGCACCGGTTTCGCCTTTTAGCCTTCCCATCCGGGAGTAGGGCGCCTGGGAACAGGTTATGCAATTACCTGCATTGTACGCGGTGGAGAGAAATCCGTCAAGCCGCGGATACCGAAAAATTAAGCTCGTGCAGAGATGCCTACCCCGCCCGCGAGCGGCGTGTCTTTTCGCCTGGCCCGCCGATTCCTCGGTAGGCGGGCGTCATAATCGCGAAGATCGAGCAGCGGCGCGAGTCCAGCATCCTGCTGCGGATGCGCGGGTCCACGTCTTCAATCTTATCCGAGGTGGTAATTACGGTAGGCATATTGGCTACGTAGCGGTGATTTAAGATCTGGTAAAGCTTCTCGCGCGCCCAGGGAGTCGCGTTTTGCGTGCCAAGATCATCCAAAATTAACAGCGGCGCCGAACGCACCTCTTCAAACAACTCATCGTATGATACGGTGCTGTTTGGCCCAAAAGTCGAGCGCAGATGATCGAGCAAGTCTGGCGCTACGACGAAAAGCGGCGCCTGCTCCATCCCCGCGCGGTAATTGGCAATGGCTGCCGCTAGGTGCGTTTTCCCGCAGCCGTAGGTGCCCATAAATACCATCCAGCCGCGCGGGTTCTCTGCATAGCTTTGCGCAGCCTGGAAGGCTTTTACCAGGCTCTGCCGTTCTTCTACCGTTAGCTTCTCCGGCTCGCGCATGCTGAAGCTGCCAAACGTCCGGTCGCGGTACATATCCAGTGAGGAGAGCTGCCGCCGCATCGAGCTTCCCGCCGGGTCACGATAATCCGGCGCATAGATTTCCACTTTCGTCACAAGCTCCGGATCGCGCAATCGAGATTGAATCCGGCCCTCAATTTCTTCTAACGCCTGGTTGGTGGTGACAACGGTTGGCAGGTTATTGGTGTAGCGTGCATTGAAAATCTGGTAGAGTTTTTCTTCTGCCCAGGGCGTTGCGTTCTGCGTGCCCAGGTCATCCAATACCAGCAGGTTTATGCTGCGGATTTCCTCGAAGCGCGTCTCAAAATTTTCTTCCTCAGAACCGTAAGCAAAACGCAGCCAGTCCAGCAGGTCGGGCACCGTCAGGAAAAGCGTGGGTACGCCCAGGCCCACTGCGAAGTTGGCAATGGACGCCGCCAAATGGGTTTTTCCCACCCCATAACTACCCGACAGGAGCAGCCATCCTTTCAGGTGCTGTGCATAATACTGCGCCGATTTAAGCGCTACCTTAAGCGAACGCACCTGTTCTTCACTCATCCCCACCAGGCCATCGGTCTTGAAGCTTTCGAAGGTCATTTTGCGGAATGCTTCCAGGTTGCTCAGGCGGTAGAGGCGCTGGTACGTTTGCTGGATCACCTCTTTTTCCCGGCACGAGCAGATATCTACCCGTCCAAAATCGGGGTGGCCCACCGGCACATCTTTGCGCACAAAGCCCACTCCGGCGCAAATCGGGCAGTTGGGATCGCCCGGCAGTCCTGAGGAACGGTTAGTCTCACCTTCCAGCCGCTCAGTGCTCGATGTAGTCGGCGAATTCCCCCTCAATATACCGCCGGCGATCTTTTTCAGTGTCTCGTCGATTGGTTCCATCTCGTCCTTCCTCCTGCCAGGAGCGCAAAATTGCCTCGACATATTTCCACCGCCGCACGTTGTTCTGCACGGCGATACGAATAGCCTCTTCGATCCAGTCGAAGGCATAGGTTTGCTCAGCTTCGCGCAGCATGTCCGCAATCATTGGAGTCAGCGGGCCAATATTCTCTTCGTACAGTCGAAAAATGTTAGGGCGTTCCACATCCAACGATACCGGCGGGTGCTTTTCCAGGTTCGGGCGCCATTCGCCATTCTGAATAGCCTGTACTGCTGCCCGCCCGCGCGGGGTATTAAGAAAATAAAAGGCATCCTCCGGGCCGCTGTTCGCTAGTTGGGCACGCAGCAGCGTACCGCGCTGCACAGCACGCTCCAGCGCGTCGGCCAGCCCATCCTGACCAAGCCCCTTCACCAGCCGCTCGTCCCCGGCAAAATCCGCGTAATTCAGGTAACGCACTGGGGCTTCAAGATGATCTAGAAACCAGATGGCGTACAGCGTGACCTTCATTTCGCCCAGGTGATTGATTTCCGGCAGCAGTTCGCTGAAGAACGGGTCAGGCACGGGCGTCATATGGACCTTGCCAGATGGGAACCCTACAAAAGATGCCATCGCTTCCTCTTAGGAATGCCGCCCCGGCGGCGGTGGCGCGGCGTTTTCAAAACGCGCCAGGTTGTTCAAGAAGATCAGTTCAATACCCGGATGTGTTGGGCCATTACGGTGCTTAGCCACGATAATCTCGGCCAGGTTAGCCTTTGGGCTGTCCTTTTCCAGCGCATCCGGACGGTGGATGAACATGACGATATCGGCGTCTTGCTCCAAAGATCCAGATTCCCTCAAATCCGACAGCACCGGGCGTTTATCGGCGCGCTGTTCCACCGCGCGAGAAAGCTGCGCCGCAGCCAGCACCGGCACATTTAACTCGCGTGCCAGCACCTTCAGGTTGCGGGAGATATACGAAACCTCCTGCACGCGGTTATCGGTGCGCGAATCGGAAGACATGAGCTGCAGGTAATCTACGATGATTAAATCCAGTTCATACTCCATATGCAGGCGGCGGCACTTGGTGCGTAGCTGCATGGGAGTGATCGCGGGCGTATCATCCAGGTAAATATGGGTATCAGAAAGCACCTCGATCGCATGGGTAAACAGTGGGATTTCATCCTCCACCAGTTTCCCTGTACGCATCCGCTGTGTATCAATGCCTGTCTCCTGCGCGATCAAGCGCTGCACAAGCTGTTCGGCTGACATTTCCAGAGAGAACATAGCGATGTGTTTCTTGTGCTTCATCGCTGCGTTCTTCATGATCGACAGCATAAAGCCCGTCTTACCCATACCCGGGCGACCGGCTATGATCAACAGGTCCGACTTCTGCAGCCCGCCCAGCAGCTTATCCAGGTCGATTAATCCGGTGGGCACGCCAAAGATTTCCTCATCCCGCCGCGACAACTGGTCCACCCGGTCATAAACTTCACTCAGCACCTGTTGGATCGGCTGCAAATCATGGCGCACCCGCCGCTCGCTGATGCTGAAGATTGACTTTTCCGCCTCATCCATAATCGTATCGACCGACTGTTTCTGGTCGTATGCCAGCCGGGCCAGATCATTGGCTGATTGCAGCATCCGCCGGCGAACAGCATTATCCTCAACCAGGTGCCCATAGGCTTCTGCGTTGAGCGAGGTGGGAGTCTGGTTGATCAGCGACATGATATACGCCGGCCCACCAAGTTCCGCCAGCTGCCCCTGCTGCTCCAGTTCCTCACATACGGTCAGGTAGTCAATCGGGGCGCGGCGTTCGTGCAGGTGTGTAAAAGCTTCCCACACCCAACGGTTGCGCACGATATAAAAATCATCCGGGCGAAGGAACTGGGCAACGTTAAAGTACGCTTCCGAGTCAATCAGAACCGCACCCAGCACAGCCTCTTCTGCCTGGCGGCTGTGTGGTTGGGATTGGATTTGTGATGGCGCTACATCGTCAACAGGAATTTCACTCATACGATTCCCACGCGGGTTGGATATAAGGAATGGGCAGATAGCGGCATTCTTCTATATTCTAAACCTATTCTAAACCGGAAATATTGCTTTTGGGATACCGAATCCAAAAAAGAACCAGCACGCTAAACGAAAAACCGGGGCTTTTTCCTGCCCCGGTGAAGAAATCATCTATAGCTTACTAAAGCTTCTTGTTTTTTGGATCTTCTTCGTCGGGTTCATCGTCTTCCTTATCTTCCAGGTTATCCATATCCAGGTTCTGTAAAAAGTCCTCGAAAACAGAAAGGCGTTCAGAAGAAGTTTCCACGTCTGGCTCTTCCCCAGATACCGGTCGGGCTGGAGCCGCCGGGCGCTGATTTTGCAGATCCTCCTCCGGGATCACACCTGCCGAATCCATCACCTCTTTCGAGACCAGGATCGGCACGTGCGCTCGGGCTGCCAGCGCCAGTGCATCCGATGGGCGCGAGTCAATCATTACCGTCCGCCCATCCACTTCCACAATCAAATTCCCGTAAAACACATCTTCTCTTAAAGAAACCACCTCAATGCGCAGGAGACGGGCATTTAAAGTAGATAAAATGTTTTTTAACAAGTCGTGCGTTTGTGGTCGAGCTACTTCAATTTCCTGAAGAGCAATGGTGATCGCCTCAGCTTCGTATGGGCCAATCCAGATCGGGAGATACCGCTCATTATTGAGTTCCCGCAGCACCACAATGCGCTGTTGGTTCGTCAGGCTTACCCGTACGCTGTCAATCACCACTTCTACCATCTTCGACATATACCAACCTCCCTAAAGGGATCGATAACACAACCGGGCTGCAAACCCGGTACGATCGATGCTTTTATTCTAACACGGGGAAGAATGGGATGCAACTCATCTACAATAGTTTTGCCAGGATCTTGATTTTTTAAGGTATAATGGGCAAACCACAACGAAAAGTTGCTTTTGCAATATCTTGGTTGTAAAGAAATTAAATAACACCGGTGGTTATATTTGTTGCTCAGGCGCTGACAGACGAGGCGGTTTCTCGGATGGTGTGGGGGCAGCCGAAACGGTGATGCGATGAAAGCAAAAATATTACTAATCGAAGGAAAAAGAGCAGACCGGCCTTCTTTTGTCGCTGGTCTTACCCGTAAAGGTTACCAGGTGGAAAGCGTCGCTAATGGCAGTGAAGCCATGGCACGCCTTGAGCCGTTTTCCCCCGATTTAATCATTATCAATGCTGCCTCCATGCGCACCAGCGGGAAACGCATTTGCCAGTCAATCCGCTCCCATTCGCGAGCTATGCATATCGTTCTGGTAACCGACGGGAACGGCACCGACAACCTCGAAAAAGAAGGCCTGGCAGATGTTGTTCTCAGCCTGCCCTTCACCCTGCAAAAACTGATGAACCGCATTCGCCCGCTGCTGCCTGCTGAGCAGAAAGACTTGATGAGCGTGGGCATTCTTCAGCTTGATCCCATCCAGCGCTGGGTACGTATTGGCGGGCGCCAGACCAGCCTAACCCCCCGCCTGGTTACCTTACTAAAGATCCTGATGGAACATCCAGGCGAGGTAATCGAGCGTGAGTACCTCTTCCGCACCGTTTGGGACACCGCGTACACCGAGGACACTCGTACACTGGATGTGCACGTGAGCTGGCTGCGCCGGGCCATCGAAGATGACCCCCGCAATCCTCGGTATATCAAGACCATCCGCGGCATTGGCTACCGCCTGAACATGGATAAAGAAAAATAAAAAGGGGCTGCCTTACAAAGAACCTTTAGACAGCCCATTTAATTTCTTTTGGCTATATCATTCCGCTCACCAGCGCCAGCAGCAGCCCGCCGGCGATGACGCTGCCCAACTGCCCGGCTGTATTGGCGCCCATCGCGTGCATCAAGATAAAGTTCTCAAAATCCTCATCCTGAGCCATCTTTGCTGATAAGCGCCCGGCCATAGGAAACGCACTGATTCCGCACGCCCCGATCAGCGGGTTGATTTTCCCACCGGTGACAAACGACATCAATTTGCCGAACAACAACCCCGCCACAGTATCCAAAATAAAGGCCAGCGCGCCGAGCACAAGAATCCCCAGCGTTTGCAGGCGCAGGAAGGCCTCTGCCGTCATGGTGGCGCCAATCGCCAGCCCCAGGAACAGCGTGGCAATATTGATAATTTCGTTCTGGGCGGCCTTGCTCAGCCGGTCCACCACACCCGATTCCTTCAACAGGTTCCCCAGCATGAGGGTAGCAATCAGCGGAGCCGCATCTGGAGCCAGCAAGCTTACTACCACCGTGACGATAATGGGGAACAGGATCACCGCTTTGGGTGAAACCGGGTTCGCCGCATATTCCATGCGGATCAGCCGTTCTTTCCGGGTTGTCATCAGGCGCATAATGGGCGGTTGGATGATGGGCACCAGGCTCATATAGGAATACGCCGCCACTGCGATCGGGCCAAGCATCTCCGGCGCAAGCTTTGAAGCCACAAAAATGGCCGTCGGCCCATCAATCGCACCGATTACGCCGATCGAAGCGGCCTGGTTGAGTGGATAACCCATCGCCGTGGCCAAAATCAGCACGCCGTAAATGCCAAACTGGCCAGCCGCGCCCAGCAGCACCATCTTCGGCATTGCCAGCAGCGGGCGAAAATCGATCATCGCCCCTACTCCAACGAAGATCAGCAGCGGAAACAGTTCCGTTTTGATCCCAGCCTGATACAAGTAATACATCAGGCCGCCTTCCTGATCCGCCGACATTCCCAAATTGGCAATGATGCAGCCAAAACCAATTGGCAGCAGCAGGACAGGCTCATATTCTTTAATGACCGCCAGCGCCACCAGTACCAGCCCAACCGTGATCATCAACGCATTGCCGAGGGTAAAGTTGGCGAAACCGCGCGTAATTTGTTCGATCAGCAGGGAACCATCCATGCAATGCTCCTCAGTCGGTATACTCCATCAGAACCTGGCTGTGCTTCACCTGGTCGCCTACTGCCACGCGGACCGCGCTAATTGTTCCACTTCGTTTCGCGCGGATGAGGTTTTTCATCTTCATCGCTTCCAGTACGCACAGTTCCTGACCAAAGCTCACCGTATCGCCTTCTTTAATAGTGATCCCGATGATCACTCCTGGGATCGGAGCGAGCACGCATTTGTGCTGAGCCTTTGTTGTGATCTGCGCCGGGGCCGGGCGATCGGTGACGGCAGGCGCTGAAACTGCCACTGCAGTAACTTCTTCAGGCCGTTTCTCTGCTTCTTCTGGCCAGACCTCAAAGGTTTCGCCTTCCACCTTCGCAAGGATAGGGCGAGCATTTACATCGCCAACTTCCACATCGAAAGATTGATCGCCAACCTTAACGCGTAGTTTCATCGAGCCACCTTTCTCCTGGATAAAGTCGATGCCGGGTTGACCTGGCTGGCGCGGTTCACTGCCTGCCACGCGCTGAGAGCGCCAGGGTACGCCCCATTTGTACCCCTTACAGGTTTGCGCAGCGCCAGCGCCGAACAAACAGCCGCAGCAGCAGCCTGCGCGCGGCGCTCCTGCGCGACCAGATCCACATCGGCTGCAGTCGGTTCAGCCTCAGCGAAAGCCGCAGCCACAGCCGCAGATTCAGCATCCATCTCAGCGCTCGCATCATCAGCAGCGGACTGCTCGCTGTTTTCACGTTCGGCTGTCAACCGCACCAGCAGCGCCATCCCTCCCCACAACAGCAGGATGGCGACGAAAACCAACCCCATCCCGATGAGTGTAATCCATAAAGCGTTGACCATCCCTATTCTCTCCTATCCCCTCCGGGTTAAACCGGCGTATTGCCATGCTTACGGGCCGGGGAAGGCGCGTATTTCTCCCGCAGCGCATGCAGCGCCTGGATGATCTGCGGGCGTGTTTCACGTGGTTCAATCACATTGTCGATTGCGCCAACACTGGCAGCATTATAAGGCGTCAGGAAACGCTGGCGGTATTCCTGGAGCAGCCGGGTGCTCTCGGCAGCCGGATCATCTGCCTCCTGAATCTGCTTATGATACAGGATATTTACGGCCCCATCCGGACCCATCACCGCGATCTCCGCACTGGGCCAGGCCAGGCAAAGATCAGTGCCAAGGTATTTGCTGCTCATCACCACATACGCGCCACCATATGCCTTACGCGTCACCACGCTGATCTTCGGCACTGAGGCCTCTGAATAGGCAAACAAGACCTTTGCCCCATGCCGGATGATACCCCGATGTTCCTGCCCAACCCCAGGCAAGAAGCCAGGCGAATCTACAAAGGTCACAATCGGCAGGTTAAAGCAGTCGCACAGCCGCACAAAGCGAGTGATCTTGTCAGAAGAATCGATATCAATCACCCCCGCCATCACAGACGGCTCCTGCGCAACGACGCCTATCGGGTAGCCATCCATCCGGGCCAGCCCGACGATCGCGTTACCGGCAAAACCGGCCTGCAGTTCCAGGAATGAGCCCCGGTCGACCACCCGCTCAATCGCCTCATGCATACGGTAGGCTTCTCGCGGGTCAAGCGGAACCAGGCCATTGAGGGCTTCATCCATGCGATATGGATCATCGTCGGAGACGCAGTAAGGCGGATTTTCGATATGGTTGTTGGGTAAGTACCCCAGTACTTTACGGCACAGCCATATAGCTTCCTGATCACTGGCAGCGGAGAAATGGGTTGTCCCGCTGATGGTCAGATGCACGTTGGCCCCACCCAGCGTTTCCACATCCGCGATTTCACCGGTTACAGTCTTGATCACATCTGGCCCGGTGAGGAACATGTAGGAAGTTTTCTCTACCATGATGAGGATATCCGTCAGCGCCGGTGAATACGCTGCCCCACCCGCGCATGGACCAAGCATCAGGCTGATCTGCGGGATGATACCGGAATACTGGGCGTTGCGCCGGAATATCTCGCCGTACCCGCCCAGGCCGTGCACCCCTTCTTGTATGCGCGCCCCACCCGAATCAATCAGCCCTACGATGGGGGCGCCGTTTCGCGCTGCCATATCCATCACCCGGCAGATTTTCCGGCTGTGAGTTTCACCCAGGGCGCCCCCAAGAATGGTGAAATCCTGAGCGTAAGCGAACACCGTGCGCCCGTTCACCTGACCGTAACCAGTGATCACCCCATCACCCATATGGCGCTCCACCGGAAGGCACTGCTCGTCACTGATGGTCATCGCATAGGTTTCAAGCTCTTGAAACGTGCCCGGGTCGAGCAGCAGTTCCAGGCGCTCGCGCGCCGTCAGCTTCCCTTTGGCGTGCTGCCGGGCAATTCGCTCTGCCCCGCCGCCTTCCAGGACCTTTTTCCGCATTTCCCGCAGCTCTACGATTCGGGGATCTTCTTCAGCCATACAACTCCTCTTCACTTTGAAACGTCAGACAATTAACCTTTCAATTGCATTGTAATCATATTCATGCTGCTTTACCTTTTGCATAATGTACTCAAAACCACTGATTTTTATCCTTACCTGGAAGGACAAAATGCAAACAGCAGGAATGCAAGAGGCCTTGAGGCGCGCAACTGCGCCTCAAGGCCTCTATGTTGTACCATACACAG
>CAYTHO010000072.1:0-30429 GCA_964437595.1 uncultured Anaerolineaceae bacterium | reverse complement strand
AGCAGGATGCTCTTGAGTTTCTCAGGGTCTTTCAGCAGAGCATCGACGGTGCCCTTGGGCAGCTTCGCGAAAGCGGCATCTGTTGGGGCGAAGATGGTGAAGGGGCCCTTGCCCTTGAGGGTATCCACCAGGCCAGCAGCTTGTACAGCGGCAACCAGGGTAGAGAAGGACTTGTTGGCGGCGGCAGTGTCTACGATATCACTGCTGGGCGGGAGAATAACGGTGTCGATCACATGGATAGTGCCGTTTGAAGCAACGATATCCGTGGCGGTGATACGCGCGTTATTGACATAGGGTTGGTTATTCTTTAAGGTGAACACTACCGGGAGGTTCGCAGCCGTGTCCGCTGAAGACAGACCGAGCACATCCTTCGCCATCAGATTTTTGGCAACCACATGGTACAGCAGAATAGTCTTGAGTTTTTCGGGATCTTTCAGCAGGGCATCGACCGTACCCTTGGGCAGTTTGGCAAAGGCGGCATCAGTGGGGGCAAATACGGTAAAAGGACCGGTTCCACTGAGCGTATCGACCAGTCCGGCGGCTGTTACTGCCGCGACCAGGGTCGAGAACTGCTTATTCCCCGCGGCGATCTCTACGATCGTTTGGGGGGAATCGGTTTGAGAGGCGGCAGCCGAAGACTGGGCAAACGCAGGGGAAACCGCGCCCAGGATCATGGCCAAAGCAATTAAGATTGAGAGAAAGCGGTACAGGTTCATCACAGAACTCCTTGTCAGAACATTCTAAGGTTTTATTTATCTTATTTATAAACTTATTGACATTGTAGAACTGATCGAGCGTTTTATATAATGCTTGTACAATGTTTTCGTATTGCGTATAATGTTTTTACTCGGGCAGGCAGGTTCAAATATCGGCTCACCGTTCAGGGGCGCGGCAAATCTTTGACCTATAAGTATTCACCGCTGCACAAGCAAAGCGGGCGCTCTTTCACACAGAGCGCCCGCTTCTACCCGTAAGGTTCTTTCTCGATTTTTAGGCTGTCTTGATGTTTATTTCTGAATGATGCGCACCTGAGCCGTCAGCCCCCACGGCCAATAGACATAATCAGGGGTGTAAGCATCACCCGTTCGGCGGAAGGACGACCAGTCCGTCCAGGGTTCGTGTTCCGCCGCCCGGTGCAGCGGGCCCAGCATATTGCGCGGGCTGCTGACCACTTCCACATCCACCAGGTTTTCGCCTTCATGCAGCAGTGAGGTGATCTCCAGACCGTTGGCTGCGCGCCAGGGAATGTGCCCCGCCAGTTGCCCGTTCACCCATACAGCCACATCCACCGCGCGGTGCTCGCCCAGGAATACGCGCGCCGTCTTTCCCGGCGCATATACCGCGCTGCTGTGATAGATCATGCTGCCCGCGTAATGCGGATAGCCCTGCCCGGCCCAATCGCCGAAGTGCAGTTGCTTGGGTTCCACAGTGATCACCCGGTCGAGCGACACGCCAAAATCGCCCAACAGGTAGCAGTCTTCCAGTTCATAATAATTGTGGTACGCGCAGGAGAGCACCAGTTCATTCTCCCCAGCCTTCAAGCCGGGCAGCTCAATCTTGTGGAAAGCATGATCCAGGTACCAGCCAGTAGCTTGATTATTCACCTGTTGTCCATTCAAATAGATCTCGAACCAGTCCGACCCTTCCAGCAGCAGGAATATTGGGGTTTGAGGAACATCGCGGACGGTAAAGTTAAAGCGCAGCGATACCGGCGCGCCATCTTGCGGGTGCGGATTGAGCGCCCAGCGGTAGCGCTGGGGCAGCCCGTTGTAATAATTCGAGCGCATGCCCAGCGCTTTACGCACCGCATCCTGCGCGCGCCACACATCCACCTTCTCTGACCACTCGCCCTTGCCCATGCGGTACTGGCACTGGTCCAGCGTGAGCAGGTTGGGGTCGCTTCGCGTAAAAGCACAGGTGGGGCCAATATAACTGGCGGCCTCCCGGTGCGACCACGCCCAGGTCTCGTTCTGTGCAATACCCTGCCCGCCGGTTTCCGCCGGGGTTCCAGCCGGGTCAACGATATACAGCCGCGAGCCCGCCGGGGCAAAATAGGTTTCGAAGCGGAACATGCCGTCTTTGGATACTGCTCCCAGCGGGTGCACGGCCCCCGTCAGCGGGTCCCATTCTTCCAGGCGCCCGCTGCCCTGCAGCGCCGCGGCGATCGGAGTGCCGTTCTGCCGGTCATTGTTGACGATAAAGTAGGCGTAGCGCCCATCCCCCAGGTCGCGCTGCATGGTCAGCAAATGCGCCGCTTGCTGCCCCTGTGGGGTCACCAGCGAAATCCGCCTGGGCAGGCTGGCTTCCAGCGCGGCATTGAGCGCGGAAACATCCGCCAGCACGTTCACGCCGGGCCGAGTCCACAGGCGGGTCATCCGTTCGGCAGGTTCCGCGCTGATCAGGCGCGGCGCTGGCTCAAAAACGATCACCTTTCCGCCGCCGGCAAGATACCGCTCCAACAGGTCGACCGTGGAGGGCAGCAGCGTCTGCGTTCCCGGAGGAATAATGACCATCGAATAAGGAGCGCGCCCAACCACCACCTGGCTGCCAGCCGCGCTGCCATCGCTGGCCAGGATTTGCTCGTCGCCGAAATCAAAATCGTAATGGGTCGCCAGCAGGGCCTGCGCAAAATCGTTCAGGCGCTCAGAATAAGCATTCACCTGCTCAACCTGAGCGTCGCCTTCGCCCTGCATCATCCAACCGGTGGCAATCGGGTGGATCAACAGCACATCGCGCGCGGCGCTGCCCTCGCTCAGCACGCACCCAATCCGCGCAAAGTAATCTTCAACCACGCCGTTGTACTTCCACCAGGTTGTGTTGTAATTGAAGGCCGGCGGGTAATCGCGCTTGCGACACCCCCGCAGCGAATACAGCGCCAGGTGCTGGCAGCGCAGGTTAACCCCCATCACATACTGCCAGTCGCCGTTCCACTTCTGCCCTTCAAAGGTAAACTCCCAGCCCGAACAGCCGTAAGTCTCAGACAGCACCCGCGCGCGCCCAAACTGATTCGCCACGCTGGTGCACTGCTTTATGGTCAGAAATTCCGTGTTCTGCTCCATCAGCATGTCGATCCCCGGCACCTGCTGGTAGCGGTAGTGCGGCATCACCGCCCCGCCGCGCAGAATATGGAAGCCCATTTCATTTTCGTTCAAGAAATGCCCGGTATAGGCCAGCCCGTACTTTTCGCACCATTCCCCCAACTGCTTGGAATAAGCCTCGGCAAAGCGCTGGCTCACCGTATACCAGTAATCATGGCGGACTTTGGCCGCCCGCTCGCCATCGTAGAACAACCAGGGCAGGCCATCCAGCAGGTCATACCCGCGCCGCTTGCGGAACATCTCCAGCAGGCCGTCCGTCCAGGGCAGCATGCGCCGTTTCGAAACCGTGCGGTGGCTCATCAGGTTGGGCTCGTCGGTAAAGATGCCCGGAATGGCCCCGCCGAAGGCATGCCCCACCTCTTTACGGTAGGCCTCGTAGGTTATATCGATAAATGCCGCCACTGAATCAGGATTCATATTGTCGGCATAGGCATCATCGTTGAACCACTCGATACCCTGGGCAATCTCCCGGCGCAGCACCAGGTAAACCTCGCCCGTTCGGAGATCCCCCTTTTGCGCATCTAACCGGCGCAGCGACTTTAACATCTCCCCATCGACGACTCCGGCAAACACTGCCAGGGTTTCGGCGCTGCCGGCAGGCAGCTCGCTGCACGCCTCTATCGTCAGCAGCTTGGCCCGGAAGGCATCCCCACCCCGCGCCGGAACCAGCCCGCCGGCAAAGCCAGAAGGCCAGCGGTCCTCATCGTACAGCCAGGCGTTCATCCCTGTTTCCTGGGCCGCTTTCACCGTCTCGCGGATGCACTCCAGCCATTCCGGCCCCATATAGGTTGTTTCCAGGCCCTCCCGCGAATGCATAAAGAACCCGCCCATGCCGTGCGCCTTCATATCCTTCACTTGGCGGGTCAGTTCATCCACCTGAAGCCGGTCATTCCACGACCAGAACGGCGCTCCACGGAACGCCAGCGGCGGGTGCAAAAACGCCTTACGCAGTGTATCCATATCATCTCCAATCATTGGAAAAGACAGATGATGTACGTCCGACCTTACATAAGGTTAAATATACCCCATTCCAACCATATATAACTATTGCTTCTCATCCCCAAGGTGATTAGAATACGTGCGTGTTTGTTTATCATTATTGAATGAGGTTATGTTATGTCCAATTCCGTTTATATCCCTGAGAGCGCCATGGCAATCGTGGCGCATCCGGATGATATCGAATTTAGCTGTGCCGGTACGCTGGCGCGCTGGGCGAAAGCCGGCGCGCGAATTTCTTACGTGTTATGCACCAGTGGTGATGTCGGCATTGCCGAGCCCGGTATGACGCGCGCCAGGGCCGCCGAGATCCGCGAGGCGGAGGCGCGCGAGGCGGCGCGCATCGCCGGGGCCAGTGAGATCATCTTCCTGCACGAGCCGGATGGCATGCTCCAGGCGACAATGGACCTGCGCCTGAAGCTCGTGCGCGAGATCCGCCGCTTTCGCCCCGAGGTCATCGTCACCGGAGACCCCACTGTGGTCTTCTCCGGCGCTGAATACCTCAACCACCCTGACCACCGCGCCGCGGCGCTCGCTGCACTGGAAGCCACCTTTCCGGCTGCCGGACAGCCCAACCTGTTTGAAGAGCTGGCCGCGGAAGGCCTGACCGCCCATAAGCCCCGCCGCGTTTACGTAAACATCTGGGATAACAAAGCCGATGTCTTCGTCAACATCGAAGACACCATTGATGTCAAAATCGAAGCCCTGCGCGCGCACAAGAGCCAGATGGGCGATTGGGACCCTGCGGATATGATCCGCGAATGGGCCGCCAGCAGCGCCCAGGGCAAAGAAATGGCCTATGCCGAAGCTTACCGCGTGGTTCGCCTGATCGATGATAAGACCTGGGAGGAACAGAAGCACAAGAACGGCCAGTCAGCGCCCGAAACAGAGCATTAACTATCTGAACAGGTCGTCGACCAATGGGTGGATCAGGTCCCAGTTCGGCAAAAGTACGTTCGCGCCGCCGTCTGTGATGAAGGGCGTGGTCATCTCCCGCCGGATGGTATGACTTTCGAAGCGGTCGGCTAGCCCGGCGCGCAGGAAAGCCAGTCCCAGCCGCGGCCACTGCCAGATGGGCAGGTTGGTATCTACTGAGTCAAACACGGCCTGGATTACCGCTGGAAACCGCGGCCAGGAGCGCGGGGCAAGCATTTCTACAGCTACAGCCCGCACCAGGAGCTGGCCCTGCTCCATGCGGAAAAAGTCATCCGCGCCCTGGCGGTCGCGGGCAAAGGCCAGCGCCTGCGCGCCGTCCAGGTGGTGCTGACCGGCAGGCAGCCCGCCCATGTCTTGAGGAAGGTTAACGGTCACGCCCCCCAGCGCATCCACAATCCGCTGGAAAGCATCGAAGCGCACCCGCAGGTAATAGCGCAGGTTGAGATCAAAATTTGTATTCACCGTTTCCAACGCCGCCAGCGGCCCGCTGCCTGCCTGGTTGGCTTCGGCAAAGAAATGTGCGGTATTGATGCGGTTTTCACCCACACCGGGAATGTTGACCCACAGGTCGCGCGGGATCGAGAGCAGCTTGATGGTCGGTAACAGTGGTTCTACCGATACCAGCATCATCGTGTCGCTGCGCCCAACCGCCGTTCCATCCGGTACGCGGTCGATGCCCAGCACCAGCAAACGGGTGCGCACCGGCGCCAGCAAGGTAACGGCCAGCACCAGCAGGATCATCAGAACCGGCGCCAGCACCGCCAGCAAGCACGAACGGCAGCCCATTGAACGGCGCGGAGGCTGCCCGCGGTGAACGCGAATAGGCTGGTATTGCGCTAACGGGTCTGGCGCATTACCTTGCGGGTTATTTTGTGTAGGTTGAAAAGTACGGTTCGTCATATCTAAAAGTTTCGACGCGCATTGTAACCCCATTTTTTCGCTTTGTTCATCACCCATAGGGGAATCCCTACCCGCGGCCTGGGGATTCCCCGGTTTTTCGAACAGGCTCATTCCAGTATGATGTAAATATCAAACGCAAGAACCCCAAGGTCATATATCCCTTGGGGCTCCTGCGTTAATAAAGCACAAGATCATTCCCTTCCAGTTCGCCCTTCACGCCGTGCGGCTGCCCGATTTACGACCAGGTGCTTACCGGTGAATGGTCAGGCTTCGCCTGCGGATGCGGGCCAGCCCGCCATTGGTTAATCCCAGGCATCCCTGTAAGTCCACGAAGATCAGGTTTTTCATCGCCTCGAGCGTCTTCAATGCCGGGTCAGTCAGGCGGCTGCAGTAACTGAGAATGAGTGTTTGCAGGCGCGGCAGCGCGCGCAGGTGCTCCAACCCTGTGCTGGTAATCGTGCACGAACTCAGATTTAACCCGGTAAGCTGAGGTACTGCTTTCAACCTTGCGAGGCCTTCATTGGTCACATTGCGGTTCTCAGAAAGGTCCAGGAACCGCAGCGCCTGCACATCGCGCAGATCGTTCATCAATTCATTTAAATCGCTGTCATTTATGCCTTTTATCCGCACACGTACCTCTTGGCCCGCTGGAATGTTAAAATAGCCTGGCCCCCGGTCTACCTCCTGCCAATCGACATTTTCCCCTTCTGGTCGTGATAAAACGATGATGGGCAGCGAGGTAGAAAAACGAGTTGTGGTTTCTTCGGTCATTGATGTCTCCGGCAAACACAGTAAACGCAGCAAAAGTTCGCCATTCCGCGTTGGAAAAAAGCAAACCTTAAAAAAGTTACCTCATTCTATCATGAACTTATTGGCGAATCCGGATGCGGAATCACAACGCGCCTGGAATAGAGACCAGTCAAAGCAGGGACAGTTCGTCCGCCCTTTCCTCTACCGGGTAATAATCGAGGTGCGCGATCCCTCCAGGCGGGAGGTTACTACAAGATCATCTTTTACCAGCGAGCCTGTGTACTGCTTCTCCCCTGCTTTGGCAGTCCATCCGGATAACACAAAAGGCAGGGGTCCATCCGCATCCATCCATTCGCCGTTATACTTGCGGGCGATGTGAGTATGGGTGCCAGTCGAATAGCCACCTTCACAGGATGGATGCCCAATGAGATCGTCCACCTGAACCTGTTTGCCCACTGCCACCCGGCCTTTTTTCGCAATATGCATGTAGAGTAATGCCCAGCCGGTCTGTTCGCTGCCATCGCCGTCCAGGTCAACGATCACGATGCCGGGCGCCTCGCGTACCACAACACCCGGGCCAGCCGAGGTGACCCAAAAGCTGGAGACCGTGCAGCCCGGCTCAACGCCCGCCGGGGCAAAGTCCAGGCCGCCCCAGGGGCTGCCTACTCCCCAGGAGATGTGCGGCCCGCCTGTCAGCGTCCACGGCTGACCGGCAGGGAACGGCAGGACCAGCTCCGGCTGCACCAGGCCGTACGGAAGCATCGGGCCTACCCGGGCGGCGCGCTGCCAGGGATCGCCAAAAGTGCTGGTGTAAAAAGCAATGAACCGGGCCGGGTCGTAAAGATGCGCGCGCCAATCCACCGGGTTGTACAGTTTGGCAAACAGGTACTGCACGGCCGCCGTTCCGGCGTTCACCGTAGGGTGAATGCGCTGCGTGGTACCGTTAATATATTCCAGGCTCGTGACCTTGCCGCTGCGCCAGCCGTAGTAGCCGATGGTCAACTGCTGGCCTACCAGAATCAGTTCCTTGTAAAGGCCCTTATAGGTATTTGCGTAAAATCCAATCGGATACTGCTGGCTGCCAGCGCCTTCCGGATTGCCCAGCACCCAATGAGAGCGGTACTCCAGGACCGCCAGCAGCAGCCGCGGGTTGATCGACATTTCATCTGCCACGCGCTGCACAATCTGCGCCCCGCTCAGCACCTGGCTGTCCGACGGCTCCGTATACGTGCTGAGGAAGCCACCCGCCTGGCGGACATATTCCTCTACCGAAAAATCCGTCGCGGCGGGGGAGTAAACAATTTCACTGTCTGGCAAGAGCAGGCCCGGCGCCGAAATTGCCTCCGGGTTATTCGCGCTGCCAAACGTATTGGGCAGCGCCAGCAGATCGCCTGTTGGCAGCAGCAGGCGTGGCGAAATGTTGTACGGGTTGGGAATCTGCTCGACTTCCAAGTCAAAACGCCGCGCCAGTCCTTCCGGCGTATCGCCTGGCTGCGTGATGTACTGGAACGTATTCGGGTCCAGGGTTGGCACGCTGGTGGGCGCGTTTACCGTCACAATGGGCAGCGGCGGCAGCGGGGTTGGCGTACCGGCCTGGGGGTCAATGGTGGGTGTGACAATAACCACCTCAGGGTCATGAAATTCGGCTGGCGTCGACTGCAGCATCACGTCCAGCGTCATCTGCACCGCCACCGCCACATCAGGAACCGATACTTCAGGCGTCTCCACCGCGCCGACCGGCAAATGACATGCCAGCGCCGGGAATACTCCCAACAACAATAAAATCAGGGCTGCCCGGCGCGCCATAACGTCCCCGTATAGAAGAATATCCATAATGTCTCAATCATTTGTACAAATATTTTACCATCCAGCATGCCTCGCTGTCCGCCAATAACCCAACACATCTGCAAACCTGGCGTCATGCGATGCAGCCCAGCCAAACCATTTGAAAATTCAACTGTGGTATCATTCAACCTGTTTCATGATTCTTGGGCAGTTCGAGTACTGTTATTCTTATGGAAAGTGACATCGTATCAGGGCAGCAGTCGGCATGGGTTCTGCTGAAAAAGCTGGGTGAGGGCGACGCTGGGGAGGTCTACCAGGTTGAGTCGCTCCTGGAAAAGCAGTCTGCCATCCTCAAGCGCCCCATGCGCAGCGCCTTTGCCAGTGATGTGATCCGCCAGACTGCCCAGATTACCAACGAAGGCAAAATCCTCAAGACCCTCTCCGCTGCGCTGAAAATGGATGAGGACTTTTCCGTCAGCGTACCCAACCTCCTCGACCAAAGCAAACCTGGCACTGCCTTCAGCGAGCGGCTGTTTATCATAATCGAACGCGCGCGCGGGTTCGATCTGGCATCCCTGGCCCGCGCCGCGCGCATGGGCTCGCTCAGCGGAGCCGATGCGTTGGTGGAGGACCCCGCGGAAAAACGTTTTCTGCAAACGCTGGCCGATGGCAGACGCATGTCCGAACGCATCCTGCTCAGCGCCCTGAGCGCGCTGCTGGGGCTGTTCGAGCGCATTCACAAGCGCGCCTTTGACGTAGCTGGGCTGGAGGTCCACGGCATTCTCTGGAACGATGTAAAACCGGAGCACCTGTACTGGGACCCCTGGCGGGCGCAGTTGACCATCATCGACTGGGGCAACGGCCAATTCCTGGAACGAGACGGCGCAACCCGCGACAGGCGTTATTCTGTATTAGAAGATTACCGCCAGCTCATCGATCAGATGGGCCGCTTCCTGGAAGACGCCGCCCCGGCGCTGCTCGCCCGCCTGGAATGGCCCGAACCGGGCAACGTCCAGCCGGATAATCTGGACGCCATCCAGATGCTGAAGGCTCAGATCTGGGAAGCGCTCCAGGAACAACTCTATGGGTTGCGCGAGGCGCGCGAGCGAGAGGCCGAGCTAATCCACCGCGGGGTGATTGTTTCTCCAAGCCAGAACCCGCTGCTCGAGTTGGAAGACGTGCACCGCCGCATCATCCGCTATGGCGAGATGCCAGACTATGCTTCCGCGCTGGCGCTGGTGATCAGTTATGCCGCGCGTTATGCTGAAACCAGCCAGCTTGCCGAAATCCAAGAAATATGCGAATGGGCTATCGGGCTGCCCGGCTCCGATGAAGCGCACCTGCGGCTGATCGCCAACCTGGCCCGCATCATTTCCCGCGCCCAAAACGCGACCCCCGACCAGCGCGCCTGCTTCAGCCGGGCCATCCAGGCCGCCCTGCGTGAAGACTGGCAGGCTGTTCTATGGGACCTGGTTTCCGCGCTCCAGTACAGTGCTGAACCCGACTGGTGGTACGATCTGATCGCCACCGTCCGCAAGCAGTGCCTGGGCCCCGAGGCAGGGGACGCGCATCCACTACTGGTCGCGCGCCGCACCCTCCTCACCCTGCAGAGCATGGCCGAACGCATGGAGCATGGCCGGGAAGCGGCAGAGCCACAAGCCCTGGCCGGCCTGCAGGACCTGGTGCGGCGGCTGCGTGAAGATGCCATCCTCAACTGGATTTCCATCGACCCCAGCCCGCCCCATTCCAACCTCACCTATTCGGAAATTGACGATGCCCTGGAAGAAATCGGCGGGTACCTGCCCGAAGCCCGCCAGGCCCTCGACCGGGTGCTGATCCAACCCCGTCTCCAGGTGCGGCGCGTGCTGCAGGATTGGGAGCGCCGTGACTTTACCCAGGCATCCGCCGGTTTGCGGCAGGTGCTGTTGTGGGACCCGGACCGCAAGCGCGTGCTGCGCGCCGAACAGGCCCTGCAAAAAGCCCCCGCCTGGCTCGAAAAGGTACAAAACGGCCCGCAGGACGGACAGCATTACCTGGCCTTTATCACGGATATCGAATATGAAGGCCGCGAGCTGCGCGGGCAGGTTGGCCCCGCCGCCTGGCTGGACCTGATCCTGGAAGGCTGCCGCCAGCTGCGCCGCGGCGCTTGGCCCCCTGACCTGTTTGCCAGCATGCCGCTGCTGGTGAAGGAGATGCCGTGGCTGAGCCGCTTCGAGCGCCGCGAGCGCCTGCCCTCCGTCGCGCTGCCCGATCCCGCGCCAGATGATTCCGCCGCGCCGCAGTTCACACCGCTCACCGGTTCGGCCCGCGGCAAGCTCGGCATCGAGCAGGACGTCCACCTCACCGCCCCGCTCGATGGCTGGATCCCCGAAGCGCGTGGGTCATCCGCGCGGGTTTTCAACGGTCAGCTGCGCGATGCGCAGGGCAAATCCTTTCAGGCAGCCATCAAGCTGATGCGCATGGATAAGATCGATTATGCCATGCCGCTCTTCCGCGAAGAGGTTCTCATCCTCAACGCCATGAAGACCGTGCCAGGCATTACACCCATGTATGAATGCGGTTTCCTGCGCCTGGAAGACAGCGCCGTGCTGCCATCCGAGCGCGAGAAAACGGTCAACCCATCCCTCACCGGCACGCTGATGCGCATCGGCCCCAACATTGCCCAGGAGTTTTCCAACCAGATCGAAGCGCGTATCAACGAAGACTGGACGCCCTACATCGCGCTTGAACTGCGTGACTCGCGGGAGAACCTGCTCGCGTTGTGTGATGCCACCATTACCGGCGGTCAGTACCGCCCGCTGGCCGAGCTGCTGCAGATGTCCATCCAGATCTGCGAGATTTTACAGGAAGCCCACAACCGCAGCATCGTTTACCGCGACCACAAAATCCTGCATTATTACTGGCGCGAGGAAATGCACGGCATATATATGATCGACTGGAACGTGGCCCGCCTGCACCCCGATGGCCTGTCTGAATACGAGAAGCAGATGGACCTGGTGCAGTTTGGCGCGCGCGCCCTGCACCATATCCTCACCGGGCGCACCGCCCCTGGCGCGCTGCCGCTTGGCCCAACCCGCCCGGAAGAAATCGAACAGGCCGCCAAAACATACGAGACCCAATGGACGTACGACGACCAGCGCCTGACAGAAGATTTGCGTTCTATCCTGGAAAGAGTCCTCGCAGGCGAATATAATAATGCTATCCAGCTGCGTGATGATCTCAAGAAAGCCTTCTTGAGCTTACCGGATGTGTAAAAAGAGACATTACAAGGAACTATCATGATCGACCTCGAAACCCTGCAGGCGGAAGCCGCCCGTTTAATCGAACAAGACCCGCCCGCTTTACCCGAAATTCGCAAGCTGATGCTCGAAATGGACGAGTTCTTCAACTCGCCCGACTTCCAGGTCCTGGCCCGCGAGCAGCGCACCGCCCTGCAGGCCCAGTACAAAGAGCTGCGCGCGCGAGTGCGCGGACCGGAAGCCGCGCCAGCCGTGAATGGCGGGCTGGGCGGTGAAGTAGCCGCCTTTGCCATCCCCGAGAACGGCCCCACCCTCAGCAACCCGCCCAAAGCCCGCGAGCACGACCCCAAAGCCGAACAGGCCATGACCGAAGCCGAGAAGCTCTTCTACGGCGGCCATTATGCGGAGGCAATCAAGCTGTACGACCAGGCCCTGCAGATCGAGCCGGATTGGGACCGCGCCCGCCAGCACCGCAGCGAATCAGAAAACTACCTGCGTACCGGGTACATTCCCTCCGTAGCGCTGCCCGCCGAGGCCGCTACCGCATTTGGCAAGGCGCAGTCGGCGGCGCGCTTGGGGCGCTACCAGGACGCAATGAACCTGCTCAACAAAGCCCAGTCCACCCTCCGCGAGATCGGTATCCAGCGCTGGCAAGAAGGCCAGGAGTTTGAACAAAAGCTCCAGCAAAACATCGATGCCGAGATCGTCTATGAAGAGGGCCTGAAGCTCTTCGCCCAGGGCCAGTTCGACGAAGGCATCGACCGGGTAGAAATGGCCGCTCGCGCCACTGCGCTGCCGCGCTATAACGACCGCGTTCAGTCCCTTCGCCAGGTGCGCGAGCACCTGCGCCAGGCCACCGAGATCCTCAACGCCAGCACCCCCACCCCCAAAGCAATTGCCCGCGCCAAGAACATCATCGATGGCATGATCCTCGAGTACGGCGAGAACCCCACCCTCGGGCGCCTGCACACCCGCCTGGATCTGGTCATCCCCAAGGTGCTGGAACCGCTCAAAGAGCAGATCCAATCGCTGCGCTCGCAGGCCGAGCGCGCTCAGACCCTCGAGGCCGCCCAGGGCCGCATCCAGCAGGCCCGCCAGGTGCTCGAACAGGTGCGCTCGCTGGGCCCCGGCGACGAAGACCTGGAGCAGCTCCAGGAGGAAGTCGACCGTCAGGCGCACAATGTTCAGCGATTCCAGGAAGAGCTGCAGCAGGCTAACGTGGTGCTCAACACCAACCGCTCCTGGCCTGCCGCCGCCTCGCGCGTCAGCCAGGATGTGCGCAATCGCTTCCCGAACGATCCCGGCGTCATCGAGCTCAACCGGTCCTTAAACACTTACCACTATGCGCTCACCGGCATCAAAGTCGGCGCGGTGCTGATTGGGCTGTTTATCATCGGGCTGTTGTTATGGGCCGGGTACGGGCGCGTCAATGCCTACATTGTTTCGCTGACCCCTACCGCCACGCCAACGGTTACCCCTACGGCGACCTTCACGCGCACGCCCACCCCCCTGCCAACTGGCACGCCCACACCCAGGCCAACTGACCCGCCCACCATCACCCCCACCCCGCTGACCGGTTCTACCTCTCGGATGGTCTGGGCGCGCGCAGGCTGCTATGATCGATTCGATGCGGTCGGGCGCATTCCGCAGGGAGCTATCGTGCGCTTCCTGCCCGCCGAGCGCCGCTTTGACGACCTGACAACGCGCGAATGTGTCCTGGTCGAATACCAGGGTGAGACCCGCACCATCATCGGGTGGATTCAACTGGCGGATATGGTTGCGCCTTGAACTTTTTCTACCCCGAATCGCGCTTCGCTGGCTTCACCCAGGTTGATGGCACCATCGCCTTCTACACGCGCGTGCAGGCATTGGTCCATCCCAATTCCGTAGTCGTCGATTTTGGCTGCGGGCGCGGGGCGTATGCCGGCGATCCAATCCCCTTCCGCCGCGACCTGCGGGTATTCAAAGGCAAAGTCAGGCGCGTCATCGGGCTGGACGCTGGCCCGGCAGGCGCGAATAATCCCTACCTGGATGAATTCCACCACCTCACAGGCAGCCGCTGGCCGGTAGAAGACAGCGCCGTTGATCTGGTTTTGTGCGATAACGTCATCGAGCATTTGCCTGATCCCAAAGCCTTTTTTACAGAGGCGCGCCGCGTGCTCGTTCCAGGCGGCGCTGTCTGCATCCGCACCCCCAACCGCTGGAACTACATCGCCATCATTTCCCGCCTGCTCAGCGGGCGCCGCCGTGCCGAAATACTGGCGCGCGCCAAACCAGACCTGGCCGAAGAAGATGCTTTTCCAACCCTTTACCGCTGCAACACCCTGCCGGTCCTGCGCCGCACGCTCCAGGAAAACGGGTACGAGGCCGTAGTGTTTGGGTACGAGGCCGAGCCAACCTACCTGGCCTTCTCCAAGGTCGCGTATGCAGCCGGCGTGCTGCACCAGAAGCTCGCGCCGGGGATTTTCAAGGCAGCCCTGTTTGCGTTTGGGAAGAAGAAGTAACATTCACTGCGCTTATGCATCCAAATAAAAAATCGACAATTTCCAGGTAAAATTACCTTAAGAAATGAGGTTTGTTGATGCAGAAAACAGAGAATGAATCTTCTTCCAAAGCCATTTCCTCCCGCACCTGGGCAGCCCTGGGCGTGATCCTGGTCGGGGTGCTGGCCCTGCTCATGCTGCTGATCATGACCAGCGGGCAGCCCAGCACGGCCCCGGCCTGGCGCGATAACCTGTTCCTGATGATACCGGCTGCTTTCTTCGCCGGCATTCTCAGCTTCCTCTCTCCCTGCACGCTGCCGCTGCTGCCCGCCTACTTCGCCTTCAGCTTCCAGGCCAGCAAGAGCAATGTGGTGGTGATGACGCTGGCGTTCTTCTTTGGCCTTGCCACCACCATGGTGCTGTTGGGTGCAACCGCTACCGCGCTCAGCTACTTCCTCTTCCGCAATATTCAGGTTCTCACCATCGTCGGCGGCGCGCTGATCATCCTGTTTGGCCTGATGAGCCTGTTTGGCCTGGGTTTTACCGGCATGCAGTTTCAGGCTCGCCCCGAGGCCACCATAATTGGCTCCTATGTTTACGGCGCCACCTTCTCATTGGGCTGGTCGGCGTGCATCGGCCCCATCCTGGGCAGCATCATGACCCTGCTGGCGACCCAGGGTATGGGCATCCTGCAGGGCACCTTCCTGGCTTTCATCTATGCCCTCGGCCTGGGCCTGCCCCTGATTCTTGTTGCCACCTTCTTCAGCCGCTTAGGCAACGGCACGCCTTTCTGGCGCTTCATGCGCGGCAAAGGCTGGACGGTAAACATCTTTGGGAAAACGCTCTACCTGCACTCCACCAGCGTGATCAGCGGCGTGCTGATGATCCTGATGGGCGCGCTGCTGCTCAGCGGGCGATTGACTCTGATCACCCAGGTAGCCGCTGGGCAGACCTCCACCTGGCTGGTCGATATAGAAGAGCAGCTTCGCACCCTGCTGGGACTCAGGTAGCAAAAGAATGGATGGATCGCTATGACTGAAACCCGCCCCTCCGTAATCCTCGTCTACAGCACTTCCTGGTGCCCGGACTGCAAGCGGGCCAAGAAGTTCTTTGGCGAGCAGCGCATCCCCTATTTCAACATCGATATCGAAAGCGACCCCGAGGCAATGGCCTATGTTGAGCGTGTGAACAACGGCAAGCGCATCGTCCCAACCATCATCTTCCCTGATGGCGATATCCTGGTGGAGCCGAGCAACGCCCAGCTTGCCGCCAAACTGGGCCTGCGCACCCGCGCCGAGCGCAAATTTTACGATGTCATCGTTGTGGGCGGCGGAGTTGCCGGGCTGACCGCGGCGCTGTACACCAGCCGCGAGGGGTTGGATACGCTGGTCATCGAAAAAGGAGCCATGGGCGGGCAGGCTGGTTCTACCATGCGCATGGAAAACTTCCCTGGCTTTGACGAAGGCGTCTCCGGCGCTGAGTTCGCCGACCGGCTGACCCGCCAGGCCACAAAGTTCGGCGTTGAAATCTTGCAGGCCGCCAACGTCACCCGCATTGAACAGCAGACGCCGTATCTGTGCGTCAATACCGAAGATGGTCAGGAATATGGGGCAGATGCAGTTCTCATTGCCACGGGAGCGCGCTACCGCCGCCTCAACGTACCAGGCGAAGAAAACCTGATCGGCAGCAGCGTGCACTTCTGCGCGACTTGTGACGGGCCTTTTTACAAGGATAAAAAAGTTCTGGTAGTGGGCGGGGGCAACAGCGGCTTCGAAGAAGGGCTCTTCCTCACCAAATTTGCCCGCCAGGTAGATATCGTTGAGTTCCTGCCGCAGGTGCGCGCCTCCCAGATTCTACAGGATATGGTCGCCGCGGCGCCCAATATGGCGGTCACCGTCAACCACGCCGTCCGGGAATTAAAGGGAAAAACCCACCTGGAGAAAGTCATTGTGGAAGACCGTGCAACCGGCGAGGTCAAAGAATGGGACTACGATGGCGTCTTTGTCTTCATTGGTCTTTCCCCCAACAGCGAGCTGGTCCGCAACCAGGTTGTGGTCAGCCCCAATGGCTTCATCATCACCGATAAAAGCCTGATGACGTCCATCTCTGGCATCTTCGCCGCCGGCGATGTTCGCGATGGGTCCACCAAACAGGCGGCTGTCGCCGCCGGGGAAGGCGCAACGGCGGCTCTGATGATCCGAGAGTATCTGAAGAAGGCGTAAGGTCTCAGCCTTTCAATTCAATATCAATTCCATATATTCATCCATCCCTGTCCGACAATAAGCACGACATAGGGTACAATACCCCCGTCTTCCAGGCAAGTGTTTGCCTGCCCATCGCCGGGAGGATATGCGCATCCCTTCATAGATCAATCTGAACGGTCGGCAGATACCTACCCTATGCTCAAACATCCCCTCATCCAAACCCTGGTTTCCCTGCGCGGCAATACCAAAGCTAGTGTTCTAACCGAGCCGCTGTGGGGCATTCCCTACAACCTGTACATCGCTTACGCATCACCTTATATGTCCGAACTGGGCCTGAAAGACAGCCAGATTGGTCTGATCGTTAGTATCGGCCTGGTGGTGCAAATTTTTGGCGCTGTACTGGGTGGGGCCATCACCGACAAACTCGGGCGGCGTAAGACCACCGCCATCTTCGATTTTATCGCCTGGTCCATCCCTACCATGATCTGGGCCATTGCCCAGGATTTCAATTACTTCCTGGTCGCCGCCTTGTTCAACGGCGCCTGGCGCATCACCCAGACGTCTTGGGGCTGCCTGCTGGTCGAGGATGCCGACCCGGAACATCTGGTAGATATCTACTCGTGGGTTCAAATCTCGGGACTGCTTTCCGGTTTCTTTGCCCCAATTACCTGGATTTTAATGAGCGCTTTCGATCTGGTGTCAACCATGCGCGGGCTGTACTGGTTCGCGTTCGCGATGATGACCGCCAAGTTATTCATTCTATATATCTATTCCACCGAAACCCGCCAGGGCGCTATTCGCATGGAAGAGACCCGCAACCAGAGTCTGCTCTCCCTGGTCACCGGTTATGGTGACGTTTTCAAGCAGGTGCTGAATACCCCGCGCACGCTCTTTACCCTGGGCATCCTCCTCACCGTGACCCTGGCCAGTACGATTAATGGCACCTTCTGGTCGCTGCTGGTGATCAACAAAATCATGATCGCCGAACAGCACGTTGCTCTTTATACCTTTGCTCGTTCGATTGTCATGATGTTCTTCTTCTTCCTGGCCATGCCGCGCATCAAGGAAATGCATTTCCGCAACCCCATGGTGGTTGGGTTTTCCCTGCTGGCGCTGTCGCAGATCATCCTGGTCTTCGCTCCTGAAAAAAGCTATGCGCTGCTGCTCCTCAGCATCTTGATTGAAGCCTGCAGTTATGCCACCGTCATCACCCAGGTTGACCGGATGATCGTTGTTACGGTCGATGCGCAGGAACGCGCGCGCATCATGGCGCTGCTGTGGCTGATCATAATCATTGTCAGCACGCCCTTTGGCTGGATCGCCGGGCAGCTTTCCGAGATTAACCGCATCCTACCCTTTGTGCTGAACATCTGCTTGCTCATTATCGGCGGAATACTGGTGCTGCTTGCCGCCCGGCACACCGCACAAGAAAGCAGCGCAGAAGCAACCAGCGCCGCAGTGGGGCCTGTTACCGAACCTGACTAATCAGAAAGATTGATAACATCACGAAACTTTTTACTCGGTTTTTAGGTTATTTTTATTCTCTCTGCGTGCACAGTACCTAAAATGAAGCAATAGGGGAGTCTCCCCTCCCCATCTCCCAGATGCACCTCGTCAGCAGCGAGGTGCATTACTTTAATGGGTATTCACCTGAATGTCAAAGCGAAAAAAGGTACGGCTTTACGGCTCGACTTGAATCACCAGTTCCTTCGCGCTGCCAGTTCCCCAATAGGCCGGGCCGGGATAGCCCAGGTGCACCTCAAAACTAACCACCGCACTGAGCGTGGCCTTGCCCGGGCTTACGGCTTCCAGCAGGTAAGTCACCTGGTCAGAACGGCCTGGGGGAACGCCCAGCGAATGGATAATCGGGTCCGGCTTATCTGGCGAAAATATTGGCTTGCTCTCGCTGTTCAGGATAGCCAGCCGGTACTGCGGCAGTCCCAGCGCTACGCAGCCGGTATTCACCAGCCGCGCCTTCACTTCCACCACTTCGCCTACTTTCACCGTGGTTTTCGACGCCGACAGGCGAACATCCGATTCGTGAGTTGGGCAGTCCAGTGTTGGTGAAGGCTGCGCGCTGGTCAGATCGCTGGTTGGCGAGCTGTCGACCTGTTCCGGCCCAGGGGTGATCAACAGCTCCAGGGGCAAGGCAGGTTCGGTCAATAGCTCTGCCGTCTCTTTAGCCCCGGTTAGAGGGACGTTTGGGATCTCGTTGGTTGGGGTTACCGTAGAAGTTGTTGTTGCCGCCATCTGGGCGGATGTTGTTTCAAGGGCGGAAAGGGTGGCGCGCAGGGACGCCTCATCCTGCTGCAAGGTACAGGCAGCCAGCGCGCCGCCAACCAGGAGAACCAGGGCGAAAAGTAGTAGTCCTTTGGTGATATGTGGCATGTGAACCTTCCCATTTTATTGTTTTGCCAGGTTGCCAGGCAGCAGCCGCACAGCTTCTGACTGCATCCTGCACACAATAGACGATGAAGAAATACACAATGTTCCATACCATCCCGGCTTTTCCAATTCCCCCTCTATGGAAACCGCAAGGATAAACCGGGAAAACCACAGCAAACGTTTCCCCGCATTGCCCTGCATGCGGTACAATTCCCCCATTCCGAACCGCGCAGGAGTGCTCATGCACATAGATTATAACCAGCTTGCCCGTAATTACGCGCAGCACCGCCAGGTAACCCCCATGGTATTGGCCGATCTTCTAGAAACTGGCGGTATCACCTCTACTTCATGCATCCTGGAAGTTGGCTGCGGCACCGGCAATTACACAGCAGCCCTGGCCGAACTCACCGGCTGCGCCTGTTGGGGCATTGAGCCCTCCGAACAGATGCGCGCCGTTGCCCAACAGCGCGTTCCTCGGGCAAAAATCCAGGCCGGGCAGGCCGAACAGCTTCCCTTCGAGGATGGTTTTTTTGATCTGGTATTCTCAGTGGATGTGATCCACCATGTAGCAGACCGCCCGGCCAGTTTCCGCGAGGCCTGCCGGGTCCTAAAACCGGGTGGAAAAATCTGTACAGTAACAGATTCGGAAGAGATGATCCGCACGCGCCAGCCGCTCTCAGTATACTTTCCAGAGACGGTGCCGTTCGAGCTCCAGCGCTACTCTGCATCATCATCGCTGCGGGAAATGATGCTTGCCGCTGGTTTTACCGCGTTGCAATTTGTGGATCGCGAAGAAGCATCTACCATCACGGATATCAGCATCTACCAGGCCAGGGCTTTCTCCTGCCTGCACCTGATCAGCGACGAATCTTTCCAGCGCGGCGTGCAGCGCCTGGAAGCAGACCTGGCCCGGTTGGGTCAGATCCCCAGCCTGACGCAGTACCTGCTGGCCTGGGGAACCAAAGCAAAGGATTGAGCGCCCATGTCTATCGGCCAAACCTTCGATGAAGCCGTCTCCTATTACGATGGCTGGATGAAGAAAGCCCTTCCCGGGTACGATGATTTGTTCAATGTCGCTCTGCAGGTGACTCCCTTTGACCCCTCCACCCCCATCTGGGTTTTAGACCTGGGCGCCGGGACGGGTCTCTTCTCCCAGTACATTCTGTCGCGCTACTTTAACGCTTCTTTCGTGTTATATGACTTAGCAGAGAAACTACTGCACGTAGCCCGCCGGCGTTTTCAAGGCCAGGCCGCGCAGTTTCGCTATATCGTGGGCGATTACCGCGAAATTGCGGGCGAAGAGCAGTTCGATCTCGTTATTTCCAGCCTGTCCATTCATCACCTGGAAGATGAAGACAAACAGCGCCTGTTCGCAAGCGTCTTCAAGCTGCTGCGAAAACCAGGCCTATTCCTCAACATCGACCAGATCCGCGGTGAGACGCCCGATCTCCAGCGCCTGTACTGGGAACAGTGGCTGGCGCACGTTCGCCGGGCGGGAGGGACAGAAACCGAAATCCAGTCCAGCATCCAGCGCCGCACAACATACGACAAAGATGCCCTGCTGGCAAACCAGCTGGATTGGCTGAAAGCCGCCGGGTTTGCCAATGTCGACTGTGTTTACAAGCACTTTTTTCTTGGTGTTTTCCTGGCCGTGAAACCGGTGTAATCCGATCTATATAATAATCACCCGTTATATTATGAGATACGACACTTGAAAAGCAGTAGGTTTTTCCGTATAAACTACGAAACTTCAAGCACGCAGTTCATTTGCTCCCAAGAGCTTTAAGCCATAATTTACCGGCATCTTACTGATACGAGGGATCCTGATGGGTGAAGTTTATCTCCAAAACAGCGGCGCAACACAGGCAATCGATCTCAAAGACTTTTCCGGGCACCCGGATGAGTTAATCCCCCTGCTACAGCTTTACCAGAAGACGTACGGGTACATTTCGGAACAGGCTGCCCGGCAAATCTGCGCGTTTCTAAAGATTTCCGAGGCCCGTATCTACGGGGTTGCCTCTTTCTACACCCAGTTCCGCTTCGAAAAACCGGGCGCTCACACCATCCGGGTATGCCAGGGTACGGCCTGCCATGTTCAGGGCGGAGCGCAGTTATCCAATGAGATACGGGATATCCTGGGCATTCAGCCAGGTGAAGTGACCCCAGACTTCCTGTACGATTTCCAGGAAGTAGCCTGCCTGGGCTGCTGCGCGCAGGCCCCGGTGGTGGAGATTGATGGCAAAATCTACGGGAAAATGACCCCCGATAAACTACGCAAGGTTCTGGCTGACCATGAAAACCTTTGATACGCTTCGCCAGCAGGCGATCACCCGCTGGAACGAAATGACCAACAGCAGCGATGCGCCTATCATATACCTCGGCACGGCCTCCTGTGGGCGCGCTGCCGGCGCGCTGCAGGTTCTTGAAACCATTCAGGCCACCCTGGCGGAGCTGCAAATCGCGGCCCAGGTGGTGCAGGTAGGCTGCATTGGTCCCTGCTACCTGGAACCGCTGATGGATATTGCCCTGCCGGGCGGCCCGCGGGTGAGCTATGCCAATGTAACCCCAGAAAAGGCCCGCAAGATTCTGATCGCCAGCCTCACCCAGGGCGACATTCAGCCCAGGATGGCAAAAGGCCACTTCGGCGATGCCGCCTTCACCGAACAAACCGGCATCCCGCGCTTTTTCGACCTGCCCATGCTTAAGCCGCAGATGCGCATAATTTTGCGCAACTGCGGGTTTATCGACCCCGAAGAGATCGACCACTACCTGGCCCGCGACGGGTACCTCGGTTTCCAAAAAGCGCTTGCCGAAGGGCCCGAGTATGCCATCGCCATGTTGAAAGAATCTGGCCTGCGCGGGCGCGGGGGAGCGGGCTTTCCGACCTACAAGAAATGGGAGCTCTGCCGGGCGGCCCACGGCGCGCTGAAATACGTCATCTGCAACGCAGACGAGGGCGACCCGGGCGCATTTATGAACCGCGCCCTGATTGAAAGCGACCCCCACGCCGTGCTGGAGGGCATCCTCATCGGCGGCTATGGCATCGGCGCCCGCCAGGGCGTGATCTACGTTCGCGCTGAATACCCGCTGGCAGTGGTACGCCTGCGCAAAGCCATCGAACAGATGCGCGCCTATGGGCTGCTGGGCGAAAATATCCTCGGCTCAGGCTTTGACTTTGATATCAAAATCAAAGAAGGCGCGGGCGCGTTCGTTTGCGGTGAAGAAACGGCCCTCATCGCCTCAATCGAAGGCCAGCGCGGCATGCCCAGGCCGCGGCCTCCCTTCCCTGCCGCTAAGGGACTGAACGGCTGCCCCACCCTGATTAATAACACCGAAACGTTTGGCACCCTACCAGCCATCTTGCGCAATGGCGGTAAATGGTTCGAGCAGTTCGGCGCGCCGGGCAACCCCGGCACCAAGACCTTCTCGCTGGTCGGAAAGGTGCGCAACACCGGGCTGATCGAGGTGCCACTGGGGATGACCCTGCGCCAGATCGTCTACGATATCGGCGGTGGAACCAAACAGCCCTTCAAGGCCATCCAGACCGGCGGGCCGCTGGGCGGCTGCCTGCCCGCGGATAAGCTGGATACGCCCATCACCTACGAAACCATGCGCGAAATGGGCTCGATGATGGGCTCCGGCGGCCTGATCGTGATGGACGAAAGCACCTGCATCGTAGATATGGCGCGCTACTTCATCAGCTTTGCCAAAAACGAGTCGTGCGGCAACTGCACCCCCTGCCGGACGGGCACGCGCGTATTGATGACCACGCTGGAGAAAATCGCCAGCGGCGAAGGTGAGCCAAAGGATATCGCCACCCTGCGCAAAACCGCCGAGACGATGGCCAAAACCTCTCTGTGCGGCTTAGGCCAGGCCGCTGCCCACCCGGTTGCCAGCAGCCTGCGCTACTTCCTCGACGAGTACGAAACGCACATCAACGAGCAGTACTGCCCGGCGTCAGTGTGCGAGGATTTATTTGAATACGACATCCTGGCGGAGCGCTGCAGCGGCTGCGGCCTGTGCGTAAGCGTATGCCGGGTAAACGCCATCCAGGGCGAAAAACGCGCCGTGCACGTATTGGATGTTACGAAGTGCGTCAAATGCCATTCGTGCGTCAGGGTCTGCGCCCGCGGCGCGATCGTTGGCGCGCCTATACCGGTTGAAGCCATCGATCTTTCCACCAGCGAGGTGCTGTGATGAGCGTACAAATTCACATCAACGAGCGCCCCCTGAGTGTTGAGCAAGGCATAACCATCTTGCAGGCCGCCCGCCTGCACGGCATCTATATCCCCACCCTGTGCGACTTCCCCGGGCTGCCTTCCCACGGAAGCTGCCGCATGTGCCTGGTCGAAATTGAAGGGCGGCCAAACACCCCCACTGCCTGTACCACCCCGGTGGAAGAAGGCATGCGCATCTATACTGCTACTCCCAGGGTTCAGGCCCTGCGCTCCGAAATTCTGCAGATGCTGCTCTCGGAACATCCATCAAGCTGCCTGTTCTGCCAGGAACAGGATCACTGCGACGAATGCATGGTGACCCTGCGCAAGTCCGGAGTCACTACCGGCTGCGGTTCCTGCCCCAAAGACGAGCAGTGCACCCTGCAGGGAATTGTGCGCGAGATGGTGCAGCAAGCCGGGCTGACCGGCGTTGGATACCCCATCCACTACCGCATGCTGCCGGTTGAGAAATTCGATCCGTTCTTCGACCGCGATTACAACCTGTGCGTGCTGTGCGGGCGCTGCATTCGCGTGTGCGGGGAGCGGCATTTCAATAACATCCTGACCTATACCAGCCGGGGCACGCAGACGGTAGTAGGCACAGCCTTCCACCACACCCACCTGGAAGCGGGCTGTAGTTTCTGCGGCGCGTGCGTGGAAGTATGTCCCACCGGCGCGCTCTCGGAGAAGACGCGCAAATGGGAAGGCAAGCCGGATGGCGAAACCGCTTCAACCTGCCTCTTGTGCAGCATGGGCTGCCAGGTGCAGCTGCTGGCGAAAAATAACCGCGTCATTGGCAGCCTGCCAGACCACGAGTCAGGCACTGATGCGTTGTGTATCAAAGGTCGCTTTGGGATCACCGAGCTGGTGAATACACCCTCCCGGCTGAAGGTTCCCCAAAAATGGAATGGAACAGGCGAGCTGACGATCGAGTGGGAAGAAGCCATCCAGGCTGCCGCGGAGAAGCTGTCGGCCTGCGCGCCCGATCGGTTCGCGATGCAAATGTCACCCTACTCCACCAACGAAGACCTGTACGTCGCGCGGAAATTTGCTCGTGACGTGATGAAAACGAACGTTTCGCAAGGCGCGCCAGCCGAGGCCAGCCAGGCCCTGACCGCCATTCTGCGCGAATCGCAGCCGCTGAGCAGCCTGGTGGAAGCATCCACAATCGTCTGCATCGGGCTGGACGGGAAGTACGCCCAATCCGTGGTTGAAGTCTGGCTGCACCAGGCGCACAAGCGCGGGGCCAAAATCATCACCATCCACGCGAAAGAGCACAGCCTCAGCCCGTACACGGATGAATGGCTGCGGCCCGCCGAGGGCGAGGAAACCGGGCTGATCGATACGCTCACAGACGCTTGCACCAGGCACATCTCTGCGGACCAGCCACCAGCCAGCGCCATCGAGCGCGCCGCCAGTCTGCTACGCCCAACGGGCGCCCTATCAGGCGCCCCAACGGGCGCCGCGCCGGCCATCATCGTGGGGCCAGACTGCATGTCTCACCCTCGCAGCGCCCAACTGTTGGATGCCATTTACCGCCTGGCAAAGCAGATCGGGGCCAGCCTGACCCTCCTGCCGGAACAGGGCAACCTGATTGGGGCGATGCTGCTGGGCGGATTCTCCTCCCTGCCAGCCAATCAAGCCCTGGATGTGCTGTACCTGATCGGCGAGGCCATCCCCAACAATGTGGTGGGCGAGCCGTATCTCCTATACCAGAATATGTACCCGCCCACCGGCAGCCGACCCGCCGATCTGATCCTACCCACCACGGCCTTCACCGAAACAGAAGGCGCCGCCATCGACTATGCCGGTCGTATCCAGCCCGTTCGCCCCGCCGCCCCGGCCCCCGGGCAGGCGCTTCCCTCCTGGCAAATCCTGTGCCGCATTGCCCGCGCCATGGGCGCCCAGGGGTTTGACTACGCCAGCGCCGCCGACATCCAGGCCGAAATCGCCGCCCTGGTACCTGGTTTCCGCGACCCAGCCCGCGTCGATTGGCAGGCCGCGGCCCCACTCACAACGGCTCCCGCTGCCGCGCCCGCCCATACCTACATGGGCTACCCGCTCACCTGCTGGGTGCAAGGACTGCGATCGTTAGATATGGAAGCAGCAACACAGGGTGCAGACTTTACAGAAGGGCAGGGATAAGAAATGTACCCAATTATTGAAAACAAAATGCTTGTCCCAAACCTGCACATGGTAACCCTCCTGGCCCCGGAAGTAGCGCGTTCAGTGCAGCCCGGGCAGTTCGCAATTTTGCGCACAGAAGAAGAAGGCGAGCGCATCCCCCTGACCATATCAGACTGGGATGCCGAGAAGGGCACCATCACCCTGGTCTACATGAACGTTGGCCGGACGACGCAGGCGCTGTCCTCCATGCCTGAAGGTTCGGCCCTGCCCACCGTGGTGGGCCCGCTGGGCAATCCAATGGAAATCGACCATTTTGGCAATGTGGTGTGCGTGGGCGGGTGCTACGGCATCGCCAGCATCTACCCCGTTGCCCGTGCGCTGAAACAAAAAGGTAACCGCGTCACCATCGTAATCGAAGCGCGCAGCAGCTACCTGCTCTACTGGCAAGAGAAGCTCAAGAAAGTCTCGGACCGGCTGGTGGTTATCACCCGCGACGGCTCGCGCGGCGTCCAAGGGCATATTAACGGCCTGCCCGATATCCTCGCTGGCCTCCCCGCGCCCACCCACCGCGTAATTATCAACGGCTGCAATTACCTGATGATGCGCGGCTCCCAGGCCACCCAACCACTGGACATCAAAACCGTGGTCAGCCTCAACACGCTGATGATCGACGGCACCGGCATGTGCGGCGTGTGCCGCCTGACGGTCAATGGAACGACCAAGTTCGCCTGCGTGGACGGTCCGCATTTTGACGGTCACGAAGTGGATTGGGATGAGCTGGCCAAGCGCCGCAAAGCCTATCTGAACGAAGAAACCCAATCCGTCCGCTCCAGCGGCGCGCAGAGGTAACACAGCCATGACCGACTCCGCTCCCAAAAAACTTGACCTCAACCGCCGGGAAATGCCCAAGCAGACTCCCGAAGCTCGCAGCCAGAACTTCTCAGAAGTAGCCCTGGGGTATACCCCGGAACTGGCAGTGGAAGAAGCCCGCCGCTGCCTGCAGTGTAAAAAACCATTCTGCGTGGCAAACTGCCCGGTGCAGATTAATATTCCGGCCTTCCTCGCCGCCGTGGCGCAGGGCGATTTCCGGCAGGGTGTTCGCGTCCTCAAGCAAAAAAATTCGCTGCCCTCGGTGTGTGGGCGGGTTTGCCCCCAGGAAGAACAGTGCGAGATGAACTGCGCCCTCACCAAACGCGGCGGTCAGATCGCCATCGGGCGCATCGAACGCTTCCTGGGCGATTGGGAAGGCGCGCAAAGCGAGGTCAGCCTCCCAGAAATCCCGGCCCCTACCGGTAAAAAGGTGGCGATTGTGGGCGGCGGTCCCGCCGGACTCACCGCCGCCGCCGATCTAGTCAAGCAGGGCCATAAAGTAGTGATTTTCGAGGCCCTGCACAAGATGGGCGGGGTGCTCTCCTACGGCATCCCGGAATTTCGTCTTCCGAAAAAGATCGTCGACCGCGAGGTTAACTTCCTGCGCCAGTTGGGCGTGGAGATGCTGACCGACACCGTGATCGGCAAGAGCCGCTCGGTAGACAGCCTGCTGGAAGAGTACGATGCCGTCTTCATCGGCACGGGCGCCGGCCTGCCCTGGTTTATGGAAATGCCCGGCAACAACCTGAATGGGGTTTATTCCGCCAACGAATACCTCACCCGCATCAACCTGATGAAAGGCTACCAGTACCCGCGCACCATCACGCCCGTCAAAACGCACCGCCAGGTGGCTGTGCTGGGCGGCGGCAACGTGGCGATGGACTGCGCCCGCACGGCCCTGCGCCTGGGGGCGAAAGCTACCATCCTGTACCGCCGCTCGCGCGCCGAGCTGCCCGCCCGCCTGGAAGAGATCGAAAATGCCGAAGAAGAAGGGGTGGAGTTCCGCTACCTCACCCTCCCCGTGCGTACCGTCGGCGACGAGAACTTTACCGTCAAGGGGCTGGAATGCATCCGCATGGAACTGGGCGAGCCAGATGCCTCTGGCCGGCGCAGCCCGGTGCCCGTTCCAGGCTCGGAGTTCTTCCTGCCCTTCGACTGCGTGATCCACGCCATCGGCAACAGCCCCAACCCGCTCATCCCTGCTTCGACGCCCGGGCTGCAGATCGGCAAGCGCGGCAATGTGGTCGTGGATAATGAAACCTGCAAAACTACCAAAGAACGGGTGTGGGCCGGGGGCGATATTGCCACGGGCGCGGCGACGGTCATCAATGCAATGGGCGCGGGCAGAAAAGCCGCCAGTTCCATCCACGAATACCTGACCAACCCAACCCCCTGGTAACCGGACCTGACTCGACAAAAATGTTAATACAAGATTAATACACGAAAAGCCGGTTTTCGGGTAGAATAGGTAGAAATTGAATAGGAAACGCCGAATCTTTTGATCGGGGGGTCCTCCTTTGGGGCGAATCAGCGCACCGCGCGCTGTAGAGCAAGTCTTCTGTTCGAGCCCGGCAGCTAACCTCGTAGGCGTTGAAGATCGAGTGGTGCACAACCGCGCAAGATGGTGTGCAATGGACTGCGCTCTTCAACGCAGATTTGTTTAACAGGTAGTTTGCCGGAATAACCAAACCGAGACTTGCTTATTTGTTTGATAGGAGGAATACCATGTTTTTCGATGATTACTTAAAAACAAACGATCGCCCCCGCAGCGCTTTGGAAGTAGCCATGCAGGCCCGCAGCAAGGAAAAGGCGCGCGCGCTGGTCGTTGCCGATTACCAGGCCGATCACACCGCCCGCTCCAGCAGCACCGCCAAGCGCGGCAAAGGACTGCTGTCGAGCCTGCTCTCCCTCTTCAGCTAACCCAAAAAATACACCATAACGGCAGGTGCGTTTTGGGAACATTGTGTTCCCAAAACGCACCTGCTTTTATTACCGAGACACAGCCGGCAGGTAAGACCGCATAGAAACAAAGCTCAAGATCTTCGATGTGAATGGCTGCAGGGTCAGGCCGCCGGGCAGCGCATTGCCGTCCAGATCATACATGGTCGTATCAAACGTAAAACTCTTAGCGGAAGGCGTGTCATTCACGTAAATCCAGTACATGCGCTGCTTGGAAAGCGTTCCCGCAACGGAACTGCCGTCCTTTCCGGAATACGATTTCCACTGCGCCAGCGTCTTGGAGCCATCGGCTGAGATATAGTCCGCCCGCCACTTATGATAGAAACGATTTTGGTCGGAAGTACCGAGCTGACTGAGGTTATTCATTGACAGGTGAGAAACGCTGCTGTTATCGATAAAGAAAATATTGCCGGTCAGGGAATTCAGCCGGGTGCTGCTCTCAGCAAGAACCACCTGCGTGCCCCATTGGAACGCGCCAGCGTTATTGTAAATCGTGTTGTTCGCCGCCGACCCGGTTGAATTCTGGTAAAGAATCCCCGCCGCGGTGGAACGGATGATCGTGTTATTGTTGGAAACTACGTTGCGCGAGGAGTTATCGTAGTACAGGCCAAACCCGAACAGGGTTTTAAAGTCACTGCGGCACCCGTCGGTGTTGCCGATCGTGTCGATGATGATATTACTGGTGACGGTGATATCATGCACGTTGCCGCCGTAAGTATTGATCGCCCCGCAGTCGCCCTTGCTGATGCAGGTATGGTCGAACACATTCTCGCTGAAAGTGCTGTTCGCCCCAAAGGTCTGGATTCCTCCCGCTCCGATATTCTCAAAGCGGTTACGGTTTACGAAAAAGCTGTGCCCAGAGTCATTGGGTTGATCTACATAAATCCGCAGCCCGGCCCCGCTTTCCGTGCAAGAGCCTTCCGAGCCCAGCTTGCCGCAGCCCATCCCGGCCTCGTTGAGGTTAGGAATCAGCGCGATATTGCGGATGATATTGGACTGGATGATCGTTTCCCGGCTGGGGGTGTGGATGCCAAAGCTGTTCGCGCCGTCGATGAGATTGCCTTGAATAGTAATGTTGTTTCCGCCGCGCCAGCCGGATGGTCTTCCATCCGTGGCATCATAAACCCAGGTCCACAGGTCGATGCCGCTGTCGTCCACATCGTAGATGGCATTGTTGCTGAGGGTAATGTAGCTGTTTTCGCTGGGATGCAGGTTGGTCGGCGAAGCAATGCCGTGGTCGTACCAGCCGCGGATTTCCAGGTTATCCACCACAACATGGGCAATCTGCACGCCCATATCCGGGCCCAGGTTCACCGCCCCAAAATTGCGGTCGTCGTTCCGCAAAACAACGGACGCCTCGATCTCCGTGGCGGAAGGAGCCTGGGCAGTATAGAGATACAGACGCCGGGCGCCCTTGTCGTAGTACCATTCGCCCTCCTGATCCAGCGTCGCCAGGGAGTTGTTGATAAAGTATCCCCAGCCCGCGCAGCTTCCATCCCAGCAGTCTGTACCGACAAAGTTATTACTACTATCGCGATTGTTGAGCGTCATCGTTGTACCGTTCATGGCGATGATATCGCGGTTGATCATCGACCAGCGTATCACTTTCAGGTGGATGGTAGCCCCCACCCAGTTCCCGGCGGGCAGTTGGTAATCCGTCAGCCGTTCCCTGGACGGCTGCACGTCAACGGTGGAATAGCCGTTATCGAAGGCGCCCAGGTTGGGCCAGCGGCCCATCGTCAGGCGCTTGCCGTTCCGAAAAACCTGGTTGATGCCGTTCGGAAAAGTCCCGGCATTGAGGGTTGCCACATAAATATTGCCGGAGGAGCGCGTCCACCCGCTCACCGGGTAGGTTCCCAGCAGGCGTGGTTTGTTGGTGCAGCCGGGCGGGTTTGAACTGAAGGTAATCGGGCTGCCGCTGGTCCCGGAGCGCGTAATAATCAGCGGATCTGCCCGCCAGGTTTCCCCACAGGCCAGCAGCACCTTATCGCCCGGGTTGAGTTCCAGGTCGTTCACTGCCTGGAGCGTTTTTAAGGGTTTGGTGGGCAGGGTTCCGCTGTTATCGTCATTGCCGGATGCAAACGAAACATAATAAGTAACGGGCGCCATCGCCCGAGCAGGCGCGGCCTGAACCAGCAAGAAAAGGCCAATACAAAGAATAGAAAGCCGTTTTGCAAACATGTTTTTACAACCTCCAGACCGGATACTGAAATAATTCTACTTTACAAAGAATATAAGCATGGTTATAATTCGGCCAGTTATTTCCGAAAAAATACATTCCAGAGGGATCAGTATGCCCATTTTCCAGCAATACCCCGTGCGTTGGATTGCAGTTATCCTGTTTTCGCTGTTGTCTGGGTATTTCCTGGTGGAATACCTCGTTACTCCACCGCTGAAAATGATGCGCTATGCCCTCCTCGGGCTGGTCTGTTTTGCCCTGCTGGTCTTCTTCCTCACCCAATTTTTTACAGCCCGCCCCC
>CAYTHO010000071.1:0-30561 GCA_964437595.1 uncultured Anaerolineaceae bacterium | reverse complement strand
AGCATGAATGGGGTAAATCCATCCACACTTTCTATTCTTTCGAAGGCGCGAAAGCACTGACGGAAAAGATGCGCGACTGGAAGGGTGGGCGGCTGGTGGTGAATGTGGTCGAGAACCCCATCAAATGCCCGGTCGCGCCGCTAGAATTCCTCCTGCTGGCCGATTGGTACTTCACGCAGAAAGGCATGCGCGACCGTGTCGAACTGGTTTTCGCCACGCCCCTGCCGGGCGCTTTTACCAAGCCCGTTGCTTCGAAGATTCTAGGAGAGCTACTGGAAAAGCGCAACATCATTGTTGAGCCCGAGTTTATGATCGAGCGGGCGGAACCAGATGAGAAGAAGATCTATTCATACGATGAGCGCGAAGTGCCCTACGATCTGCTGGTCAGCATTCCGCTGAACAAGGGCGCGGACGTGGTTGGCAAGTCTGGCCTGGGCGATGAGCTGAACTTCTCGCCCGTGAATAAGCACACCTTCCTTTCAGATAAATACGACAACATCTTTGTCCTGGGGGATGCGTCAAATGCTCCCACTTCAAAGGCAGGTTCCGTGGCGCATTTTGCCATCGACCTGTGGGGGGAGAACTTCCTGCACTACATCCAGGGCAAAGAAATGAAGCCCACCTTCGACGGCCACGCCAACTGCTTTATCGAATCGGGCTTTGGGAAGGGCTTCCTGATCGACTTCAACTACAACGTCGAGCCCCTGCCTGGCGCTTATCCTGTACCTGTTGTTGGTCCGTTTGGCCTGCTGAAAGAATCACGGCTGAACCATATCGGCAAGCTGGCCTTTCGCTACATGTACTGGGAAATCTTAATGCGCGGCTTCGGACTGCCCCTGCCGCCTACGATGCAGATGGCGGGCAAGCAAGTACCTGCCGCTGTATAACGGCAACACAAACAAAAGACTGTATTCGCACGACTTCAATTATTGGAGGATATGATGGCTACGAAAGTGATTGGTGGCAAGACCGTACAGGTCAATGAAGAAGGTTTTTTGACCAACCCGGCGGAATGGGATAAGGACATCGCAGTTGAGCTAGCGAAGGAAGAAGGCATCGTTGAGCTGACCCCTGCGCATTGGAAAGTGATCGAATTCTGCCGCGGCAACGCACCCGCTGGCAAGGCCCCCACCCTGCGCCAGATCACAAACGGTTCGGGACTCTCGACCAAAGAACTTTTCGGCCTGTTCCCGAAAGGTCCCGCCAAGAAGGTTGCAAAGATCGCCGGCCTCGGTAAACCCGAGGGATGCGTCTAATTGAATTGGTAAGGCCCGGCCTCCCCTGAGCCGGGCCTGCCTCCCCCTCTTAGGAGACAAAAATGACCGAAGAAACCCGCAAGATCGCATTTATATGCTCAAAGGGCAACCTGGATATGGCCTATCCCGCGCTGGTGATGGGCTGGGCCGCGCTCGGCAACGGAATCGATGTGACAATTTTCTTCACCTTCTGGGGCATGGACATGATCAACAAGAACCGCGTTGATCATCTAGAAATTCCGCCAGTGGCCAATGCCAGCATGAAAATGAACATGATGGGCGTGCCCGGCTACGTGGGCATCCCCCAGATAATGGGCATGCTGCCTGGTATGACCCCCTTCGCCACTTCGCTGATGAACAAGAAAATGAAAGATCTAGGCGTCCCGCCAGTGCGCGAATACCTGGAAATGCTCGTTGACGGTGGCGCGCATCTCTACGCTTGCAAGATGTCGGTGGATATGTTTGGCCTGAAGATGGAAGATTTCGTTCCAGGTGTGGAAGCGATCGTTACGGCTGGCGACTTCATGGACATGACCGAAGGCGCGCAGATTATATTCATTTAGCTGTATAGCTTTACTTTACTGCTGGAGTAATCAAACGCCCTCAGCATATTTGAAGGCGTTTGATGCTTTATTCAAAAGAGGTGTTCCCCTACGTCATACGCCAGGGAACACCTCTTTCAAAATCTAGCGGTGCCCTGAATCGCAAGTGACCTTGCGGGTGCTGGTTCACCAGAATCCCCCAATGGTTGCGTTTATGGAAGAATTTAACAAGAAGTTTCAGGAGAAGTATCCTTATCCACCATCCACTGTGGTGCTACCTACTTTTTACCCAACCGCCAGTTTTGCCCTTAACAAATCTTGGTCGCGCGAGGAAGGACCCACCAGGATCTCAAACTCGCCGGGTTCCACAACCGGTTCGCCCTGCGCGTTGACGATCTGGAAGGCTTGCCAGGGCAGTTCGATCTGCACCGTCTTTTTCTCCCCAGGGATCAGTGAAACACGGGCAAAGCCTTTGAGCGCCTTATTGACCCAGGTGACCGAGGTAACCAGGTCGCTGACGTAGACCTGGACAATCTCCACGCCTTCGCGCTGGCCCACGTTTTCCACATCCACCAGGACGCGGGCCGTTTCCCCAGAGGCCAGAACCGGCGACGCCAGCCGCAGGTTGGAATAGGCGTATTGGGTATAGCTGAGGCCGTGCCCGAAGGGGAAAAGTGGTTCCTGGGTCAGGTCAGCGTAGCGGTCGCCGTGCTGGCCGCGCACCTGGCTGTAAAATACCGGCTGCTGGCCCACATGGACCGGGAAGGAGATGGTCAGCTTGCCAGAGGGGTTGATCAGACCAAACAGCGCCTCGGCCAGCGCCCGCCCGCCCTCCATGCCGGGGTTGAACAGCTCGATGATAGCCGCGGCGCGCTGGATGGCGGGCGGCAGGACCAGCGGTTTGCTGTTCACCAGCACCACCACCATCGGCCTGCCGGTCTTCTCTAATGCATCCAGCAGCGCGATCTGCCCGCCCTGCAGCTCCAGGGTGGCCGTGCTCTGCGTCTCACCGATGAATTCCAGGCAGTCACCCACCACTGCTACGATCACATCAGCAGCCTGGGCGGCTGCCACCGCCGCCGGGATGCCAGAAAGGCCGTTATCGACAATGGAACAGCCGCGCTCATATGTCACCGCCAGCCCGGCAGGGGCGAGCGCTCGGATCCCATCCAATACGGTGGTGGTCTTTTGGCGGGGGTGCTTGCCTGCTTCTTTAGGGTGCTGCGAGGAGCCCAGCGACCAATCGCCCAGTTGGGAGAGGTCATCGTCGGCGTTGGGGCCGATGACTGCGATGGACTTCAACGACTGCGGGGCCAATGGCAATAGGCCGCGATCGTTCTGCAGCAGCACCAGGCTCTGGCGAGCCGCTTCAAGATTCGCCGCCCGATGCGCAGCGCTGCCCGTCTCGATGGCTGCCCGCTCCAGGTCCGGCCCGCACGGATTTTCAAACAACCCCATGCGGAACTTGAGCGCCAGCAGCCGCGCGCAGGGCGCGTCGATCTCCGATTCGGCCAGTAGACCGCTGCGCACCGCCTCCAGAGCGCCTTCGAAGAACGCTGGGGTCGTCATCATGATATCATTCCCGGCCCGCACCGCGGCGATGGCAGCTTCGCTGTAATTGGCGCACACCTTCTGCTCGATCACCAGCCGTCCGACGTTGTTCCAGTCGGTCACCACCACACCCTTAAAGCCCCATTCGTCCTTCAGCACATCCGTCAGCAGCCAGCGGTTGCAGGTGGAGGGCACGCCTTCGATCGACTGGTAGCCGGTCATAAAGGTCATGGCCCCGGCCTGCACCGCGCGCTGGAAGGGCGGCAGGAAGTAGCTGCGCAGCTTGCGGCGCGATAGGTCTGCCTCGGAGGCATCTCGCCCGCCCTGCGTCTCGGAATACCCGGCGTAGTGCTTGGCAGTCGCCAGGATGCCGCTAGGATCATCCAGCCCCTGCCCCTGGTAGCCGCGGATCATGGCCGCCGCCAGCTCGCCGATCAGGTAGGGGTCCTCGCCAAAGGTCTCGCCGGTGCGGCCCCAGCGCAGGTCGCGCGTCAGGCACAGCACGGGCGAAAAAGTCCAGTGGATGCCGGTCGGCGCCACCTCCTCGGCCGTCACCCGCGCTGCCCGCTCCAGCAGGTCGGGGTTCCAGCTGCAGGCCAGGGCCAGCTGGGTAGGGAAGATGGTCGCGCCCATCCAGAACGAATGCCCGTGGATGGCATCCTCACCGATCAACAACGGGATGCCCAACCGGTTTTGAGCGGCCAGATCCATGGCTTTCTGGATCTTCCCGCCCAGGATGTGCAGGAGCGAACCGGGATAGCGGGTATTGATGAAGGACAGGTCATCGGACTGGGCGTTCCACATGATCAGCTGCCCAACTTTCTCCTCCAGTGTCATCCGGCCAAGCAGGTCAGACACGCGTTCTTCGACGCTCAAGGATGGGTTGCGGTAGGCAGGCGTTTGGGTTGGCATAAATGGTGTGATTCCTTTGGAAGTATCGATATAGCGAGGCAGGCTCTATTTTATCGTGGATTCCAAAGCATAAGGCCGGCATTTTTTGGCCGGGGAAGGCATAATGACATTCAATAAACACATGAGAGGGTAATTCTCTAGCGGCACCTGACTATGGGCCGGAGAAGCACCGGGCGTTACGCCAGGCGCGTTTTGAGGAACCCGGCGATATCGTCCAGCGGCAGTAATTCTCCGGAAGGGTTTCAATCACACCGCATAAACAATCCAACCCTTCCCGATAATGGATGATCTGCTCGAGGGATGGAGCAGATTCACCGGTCCATACATCCTCATCCTCAATTTCACCCTTGATGGTTTCCGGACGATCCAGTGAGGGAACCTGGGCGGCGCGCCGGAAAGAGGGCTGGCGCATGGGGTCAATGGCGGTGTTGATCGCGATGCGATGGATCCAGATCAACAGGCGCAACTCACCCCGAAAGCTGGGCAGGTTCTGGTTGGCGCGGACAAAGACTTCCTGTGTCAGGTCCTCAGCTTCAAACTCGCCTATCCGCCGGGCCAGGTAGCGGGTAATTTTCTAGCGGAAAGCACCGGGCTGTTTTCGAGAACCTATTTGCCCTGATTCATCGGGACCGAGGTACCAAATGAAGGTGTTGAGGAAGCTGTGGTTATTCATTCCCCGCCCTCCTGGTCAACAAACCTTTTTACATCCTCCTGCCCGGGGTCCAGCATCAGCGACAGGCGGTAGGCATTCAGCCCGGCGGCTTGCAGCTCGGGGGGGACGGGTTTGCCGCCGCTTTCTTTGAGGAAGGTGTAGCCCCAGTAATTCAGCTCGGGGATGATGTCGGGCAGGCCCTCGAGCAGCGGGCGGGCGGATTCGAGCTGGCCGGTGAAAGTGTAAGCCAGCCCCAGGGCCTTGCGCACGCCGCCGTGGTCGGGGCTGGCGGCGCGGGCTTTTTCCAGGTAGGCCGCGGCGGCGGGGAAGCGGCGCGCGTCGAGGGCCAGCAGGCCCAGGCGGTGGTTGGCGGTGCAGTTGTCGGGTTGGGCGGCGAGGGCTTTGTCGTAGCTGGACCGGGCGCGGGCCAGCAGGGAGGCTTTCTGGGCGGGGCTGAGGGAGGCGTTCAGCTCGGCGCGCTGCTGGTCGAGGGCGCCCAGGTCGGCCCAGTAGGCGGCGGAGAGCGGCGCGGAGCGGGGCAGGAAGAGCAGGGCGGCGAGGAGGAACAGCGCGCCCGCCGCCGGTGGGACGGCGGCCAGCCATTTACTGCCTGTTGGTTTCGCTTCTTTAGTGAGCAGCAGGCGTGCGTTGAGCCCCAGCAGGGCGAAGAAAGGCAGCCAGCACAGCACATCGTCGTACTGGCGGGCATCGAACAGGCCGTGGATGAGGACGGCCAGCAGCCCTACCCAGGTGGACTGGAAACGCAGCCGCTCCACGCCTTCCATGCGCCAGCGGGCGCTGACCAGGATGCCCGCCGCCAGGGTGATGAAGGCGGCCAGCCCCAGCAGTCCCTGCTGGAGCCAGATTTCCAGGTACAGGTTGTGGGCGTTGGTGAAGAAGCCGAAGGGGATCAGCAGGGTGTAGCGCGAGTAGACAAACTCGAACTGGCGGCCCAGGCCGATGCCGGTGAGGGGGTAATCCTGGATGAGGAGCAGGCTGTTGCGGTACACCTCCAGGCGGTCGGGGCGGGCAAACAGCGCGCCCAGCAGGCCGCCCAGCACGGGGATTTCGTTGAGGGCCTGGATATCGCCGCGCAGCAGGACGAAGCCCACCAGGGCCAGGGCCGCCGCGCCACTGGCGACGAGCAGCCCGCGGGCGGGGCGCCAATAGAAAGCCAGCCACACCAGCCCGGCGGCCAGAATCGCCATCCACGCGCCCAGCGAGCGCGTGAGCAGCAGGGCGGCCAACATCACCCCCACGGCGGCCCAGGCCCAACGCTTTTGACGCAGGGACTCGCCCGCCAGCGCCAGCCCGGCGGCGAGGAACAGCGCGCCTTCCAGCACGGTCGCCACGCTGTTGCGGCGCCACTCGGTTTTGATGAGCGAGACGACCAGGTCGGGCACGCCGGGGGCGGGCTTGATCTCGTAGCCGTCGATCCAGTACTGCAAGCCGCTCAGCGCGTCCACGCGGCGGATGACGGCGGGCGGGATGACCTGCATCAGGAAGGCCAGCCCCACCAGCGCGCACAGGATCACCAGCGCCCAGGCCAGATCGTTCCAGTAGACGCGGAAGCGGCGGCTGCGCGAGATAATGGCGTAGAGCAGCAGCCCGATCAGGTACACCGCCAGGGTGAATATCCCCAGGGCGGGGTTGTAGCCCCAGAACAGGCTGGCGACCGCCGTGAGGCCCAGCAGGATGATGGTGATATCGTAGATAAGGACTCGTCTGGTCACGGTTCCCCCGCGCGTGTGGATTTGTACCTAGAACGCCAGAGTTTTTCTTCACCCAACTTCCCGGATAAATCGAATAATCTTAAGGTGCCGGATAGGCTCCGGATGGAGGGCTGTAACTTCCTGAGGAAACTGCATAACGAACAGAATACATATTGTTAGCACTGAATTGATTGGAATAGTCGTCCGGGTATCTCCAAGTTTCGCTATAAACTCTGATATAAAATGTGTAATTAATATTTTGTGCTGCTGGAAAAGCGTAATATGAATTACCGTTTGCGAGACTCTCAATTTGATAGCTAATATCAGACCATTCGCCATTTGCGTTATATATCTCGAATTTGTATGGGTATTTATTGATTCCATCTGGTAATGTAGGGATATTTTCCAGCCAGATGGTAACCCACACACTTGGGTCTGTAGTTTTATAGGAAAACCGAAAAACATCAGCATCTTCTGTTACACGGTCCTTGTTATACAAATAAAACGATTTGGATACAGTGTTTAATGAACAATCTGTGCCATAATTGGGATACTTTGTCTTATTGTTATAATTACTGATCCAATTATTCACATTTTCGTTTGGTTCGCAAATTCCAAATTGAGGATTAGACGTTGCCGTAGGCATTGGTTTCAAGGTAGCGGTTGGGGTGGGACTAGGATGAAAAGAAATGATAGGAAAGTGATAAGTTCTCTCTCTCCGAACCATTTTAATCGCATCTATTGGTATCCGACACCAACCATTATTGTCTAGCGGATTCTCTGGATTTTGATCCTTACAATGAATACCCTTAGGCTCTCCAGTTATGTCAGTTATATAAACATAACTGTTACTATCCATGCAGTACATACCAATACTTATCCATTTTTTATATGGATTATCTTTTTTGGGGTCTATTACGTAATAATCAATTAACCTACCACTATTTTTTTTGCCAGAGCAATCCTTTACTTGATAATTTGCATTCCAAGTAAAAGTGTCCTTCGGGTGACCTGTATCTGACGCATAAATATATATTTCATATAATCCGAGGGAGAGCGAAGGGTCCTGCCACTTAGCCCAATTATCTTCTGTTTTGTTATCTCCAAAATGACCATCAGCAAGAGTAAAGAATGTATGTTTATCCAAAGCTATTGCGGTATGGGTTACTTGGTACCACTGCCTACAGCTAGGGTTACTCGTATCAACTCCATTACAAGGATAAATGAATGGTCCGCTAAAACCTTTCTTAAACTTAGAAGAATTGTCGCTATCCTCGATGATAATAGGTGGGCCCTTTGTAATTAGTGGGTAGTTTGGTTTGCCTAGGCTATTATTAGGACAAAGATCTTCAAAAGTGCCTGCTTTCCACATACACCATTGCCAGCTTCTTGCTCCTAAAGCAGCAACTGCCCAAGGGTCTTGTTTGATCTCGTAATAAACTCCCCGGTCATCAATCCATCCTTTCGGCTGATACCCGAAAGGATCAATGGACCGAAACTTATCTTCTCCTGTTTCCTCATTAGTATAGATACCAACATCAAAATGCAGGTGCGGACCACTTGAACCCCCATTACTACTCACAGTACCTATTATTTTTCCGGCTTCTACCTTTTCACCTACACTAACAGCTAAAGAACCCAAGTGCGCGTATCGAGTTCGATATAAATTTCCGTACACATTGTGTTCTATCGTGATATGAAGTCCATAATCCTCATAATGCTCATCCGGACGATCCCACCCAGCATATGTAACTATTCCATCTGCTGCTGCAAGAACTTGTTCACCTACAGGGGCGTCAAAATCCAATCCATTATGCCCATCATAACAATTCTTGCCTCCTTCGCATATTTCACTGTTATAATCCGCCAATTTTCTTCCATCAAATCTTATAATTTGTCCGTCTTTAGAATAATTAGGTAAACCATGGTCAAACCAAGATCTCAGGAACAAATCGCCATAAAAAGGTGGTATAAGAAATGGCACATCATGACTAAGGTTAGGGGTAGGAGTAGCATCCAGAATGCTTGCCGATTCAAGCGATGCGGTCGGAACCAGTAATAAAAGGAGAGTTGTAATCGAAAGAAAAATAATAACTACTTCGTGTCTATTTTTGCGTACCATATGTTTGACCCCTTGTTTGAAGCGATATTGGAACGTAATAATGGGTAATTTCTTCTAAGTCGAGGAATTATTTTTGCTTGCGCCAAAATACAAAATGAATATTATGCCTATCCTGGGTTATTTGCTTCAAATTGCTTCTATCGCGGTTGATCACCCAAAGATCCGGTTTCCCGCTAAGGGTAGAGATGAATACGATTTTCTTTCCATCGGGTGACCAGGCGGAGTAATAATGCCCAGTGCTCTTATCTGGGAGTATTGTTTTTGCTTCACCGCTATTCACATCGACAATATAAATGTTGCTATCCTCAAAGGCCGATCCTTCTCTGCCATTAACATCAACGAGCAGCATCTGGCTGTCTGGAGACCAGAGCGGAGGGCGTTCACCTGCTGGTGGCAATTCGACTAACTGGCGAGAATTACTACCATCCGCATCCATCACCATATAATAACCACCATCCCAATAGGCAATCTTGGTACCATCCGGAGACCATGCCAACTGAAATACCGGACCACCAGAACTGGTAAACAATTTTGTTGCGGATTGACTATCTGCCTGTATGACCCAAACTTCGGAACGATATTCTGTGTTATTGTAATAAGAATAAACGAACTGTGTTCCATCCGGGGATGCTGCCGCACTGATTACCATTCCTTCAATAACACCATGGCCTGGTCCTGTAGATACAATTTTTACCTCGCTTCTGCCTTGCTTGTCGATAAGATAAATACCACTGGTATCCCCAATCAGGTAGTGCTTGCTGTCAGGATGCCAGCCAAAGAAGTACTTATATTCAAAATCACACAGCGGCCCCTCGATTTTTCCCGAACGGATATCCAGAATGATTCCAGATGGTCCTTCTGAATTTTGTAAAATTACCACCTTTTTCCCGTCTGGCGAAGGGTAAATGGAACGGATCCCAAAATTCTCAACCCCGTAAGGCAGCTCTTTTTCCGTGTTTACTTTTGTTTTGTTTTTTGGCTTGCCTTCTTTGTCTACATCCATTTTGTAGAGTTTCGTGTCTTCTCGGATCTCTGCATCGATATAGAAAATCTCGCCCTCGGCATCTGCAGCAATCGTAGAAAGAGGGATTGGCGTATGTGTTGATGCAATCGGAACGTCCAGGGTAGCGGTCATCTCTGGCGTGCTCGTACTTATTGGAGTTGCGGTATCTGCCGCGGGTGTCTCCGTCCCCGGCGGCGGATATGGCGCTTCGGTCGCTGTTGCGGTTGGAGTATTGGTCGCAGGAGGAGGATACGCAGCGTCTGTTGATTGAGCAACAGGTAGTGGCTGGCTTTTATTGTTCGTTTCTATCCTAAGCATTGTAGGAAGTAGTTTTCCGATAGCCAACACGAAAAGCAAGAGAAGAATGACTTCGATAGCGGTTATGAATATCTGCCTAGGGTTGCGCATATCATTTCCCAGTCCCTTTCCCATGACCAATGTAGGTGAAGATAATTGGTGTTACGACTAAATACTTGTACCCCGATAACGAAAATGTGCAATTTTCATTATCACACAAAAATAAATACCCCTTGAAGCCCCTTCGGCGTCTGAGGTGTATTTCACACATGTGTATTAAACCACGGAATCAACAAAAACGAAAACTATATGTAAGGTGGAAGGTGTCGGCGGCGGGGTATAGTTACCGGTGCAAATTCAGGGGGCCATGCTGCCTCTTATCTTGCATATCTCACGAATAAAGGTTGCAACCATGAAACATCATAAAATCCGTTTTCGTTCGCTGTTTGTCCTGCTCGTGCTGATCGCCAGCCTGCTGCTGCCCGCCTGCGGCGAGCTGGAAGACTGGGAAGAACCAGGCATGGAAGAAACACTGGCGGCTGAAATAGCAGAGGAATTCCCGGCGGAAGAAGAGGATGCTGGAGAAGAAGAGCAAATCGAGGAAGAGGAAACCGCCGAAAGCGAAGAAACGGGCGAGTCCGAGGCGGCGCTGCCGGAGTCGGTCGAGGGCGAGCTGGTGACCGACCTGGGCTTCCGCCCGGAGACGGACGGCTTCAGCTTCGAAAATTACGGCAACGAGTCGGGGACCAAGAACCTGACCGCAGCGGAAGTGCAGCGCCTGTTCGGTGATGATGCCTGCTCGCGGTTCAAGAACGGGGCCTGCGTGCTGACCCCTGCCGGGAAGCAGTGGATGCAGGAGATCAACGCCTATATGGCGGATGGGCACTGCGAGGGCTTTGCCGCGCTGAGCCTGCTGATGTACACCGGGCAGGTGGACCCGTCGGCGTTCAACGGCGAAGATGCGTCCGATTTGAGCCTGAAGAACGAGAAGCTGCAGCGCGAAATCGCCTACTGGTGGGCCACGCAGACGTTAAGCCCCACCGTCGACAGCATGATTAAGGACACGCCGCAGGGAATCCTCCAGCGGCTGATGGATATGTCGCCGGACGGTGAGAGCTACACGGTGGGCATTTACCAGAGCGACGGCAGCGGGGGCCACGCGATCACCCCCTACGCGGTGCAGGATGAAGGCGGCGGGATCTATTCGATCCTGGTGTACGATAACAACTACCCCAACGAGCAGCGCAAAATCACCGTAGACACCAACGAGGATACCTGGTCGTACGAAGCCTCGATCAACCCGGAGGTAGAGTCGGAGCTGTACGAGGGCAACGCCGAATCCCAGACCCTCGACCTGACCCCCACCTCGGCGCGCCTGTCGCGGCAGGACTGCCCGTTCTGCGCGGACGGCGAATATTCCGGCAAGATCCGCGGGCTGGCGGCCCCAGAGCGGACCTACAACCAGATCTTCCTGGACGGCGATGGGCGCCTGCTGATCGAAGATGAACAGGGCAACCAGTTGGGCATGGTGGACGGCAAGCGGGTCAACCAGATTCCGGGCGCGCGCACCATCGATATCAAGACCGGTGCTCCGAGCGAGGACGACCCCGAGCCGATTTACCTGATCCCGCACGGCATGGACGTGACCGTGACGCTGGACGGCAGCACGCTGGCGGAGGAATCGGTGACGGACCTGGTGATGATTGGCCCCGGCTTCACCATCGGGGTGGAAGGCATCCTGCTCGACCCCAGCCAGACGGATACGATCGGTTTCTTCCCCAACGATGAGACGATTGTGTACGACACCGACAGCGAAGAGTCGCCGACCTTTGTGGTGGGCATCGAGCAGCCCGGTGGGGCGGATTACGACTTCGCCATCCAGGGCACGGCCATGCAGGGTGGCGGTATGATCACCGTGGTACTGGATACGCAGAAAGGGGATGTGTTCGTCAATACCGAGAAGCTGACCAACGAGGGCAAGTTCGCCTTCGAGATGACGCGCTACACGGAAGAGGAAGAGGAAACCTTCTACGCGGAGGATATCGCCCTGCGCGCCGGCGCGATCATCGCGATCAACTACGCGGAGTGGACGGGCAATGGCGGCGCGGTGACGTTCGAGGTGGATACCAACGGCGACGGCGAGATCGACGAAGAATATGTGGCGGAGGACGAGTAGGAATTGGATAGGCGCGGATAAATCGCTGATTACGCTGATTAGCTGATTTCGCTGATAAGAGAAGATTTAATAAACGTTCTAATCAGCGTAATCTGTTCAATCAGCGTAATCAGCGATATGCACTTTTTTCTTCCGTACGGGTTGGTAGGTCCAAAGAAAGGTTTTGCTTTTCCGCGCGGATTGCACAAAAATTAGGGTAAACTATTGTGCATGACTCTTACCCCCTCCCCTACTGATGGATTGCAAGACCGCGCGGAGTGGCTGGCGGTGCTGGTGCGCCTGGCCGAACCCGTGCTCAGCGCCCTGGCGGATGGCCGCCTGAAGCAGGTGATGCCGGTGGAATCCAAAGCGGATGCCGCCGACGACCGGCGCAGCTATACCTACCTGGAAGCCTTCGGGCGGTTGATGGCCGGGATCGCGCCGTGGTTGGAAGCCGACCTGCCAGCGTGCGAAGAAGCCGATGTTCAGCGGCGCTTGCGCGACCTGGCCCAGCGCGCCATGCGCCAGGCGGTGGACCCCGGCTCTCCGGACTTCCTCAACTTCCACCAGGGCCAGCAGTGCCTGGTGGACGCGGCCTTCCTGTCGCAGGCCATCGTCCGCGCGCCAACCGCGCTGTGGGAGACGCTGGACGCTGCCACCCGCCAGCGCCTGGTGCTGGCGCTGGAGTCGACGCGCGAGATCAGGCCGTTCTTCAACAACTGGCTGCTGTTCAGCGGCATGGTGGAGGCGGCGCTGTGCCGCATGGGCCAAAAGTGGGACCAGATGCGCGTGGATTACGCGCTGCGCCAGATGGACCAGTGGTATAAGGGCGACGGGGCTTACGGCGACGGGGCAGTGTTCCACTGGGATTACTACAACAGCTTCGTCATCCACCCCATGCTGCTGGATATTCTGCGGGTGGTTAACCAGTACAACACGGCCCACGAGGGCTTCTATGTGACCCACGCCTCGCCGGGCTGGACGGACCTGTACGCGCGCGAACTGCCGCGCGCCAAGCGCTACGCCGAGGTGTTGGAGCGGCTGATCGCGCCGGACGGGACCTTCCCGCCGCTGGGGCGCTCGCTGGCCTACCGCTTTGGGGCGTTCCACCTGCTGGCGCAGATGGCGCTGCTGGGCGAGTTGCCCGAGCACCTGCCCCCGGGCCAGGCGCGGGCCGCGCTGAGCGCGGTGATCCGGCGCACCGTGGGGGCGGGAGGCATGTTCAACGCGGACGGCTGGCTGACGATCGGTTTCGGCGGGCACCAGCCGGGGATCGGCGAGCCGTACATTTCCACCGGCAGCCTGTACCTGTGCGCAGTGGCGCTGCTGCCGCTGGGCCTGCCGCCGTCGGATGCGTTCTGGCAGGCTCCCGCCCAGGATTGGACGCAGAAGGTGGCCTGGAGCGGGCGGGATTTGGGCACGGACCACGCCATCGAGGGGTGAGAAACCTCTCCCCCGGTTCGCCGCAGGTTCGCCATTTCGAGCAGAATAGATGAAGCGCGGCGAACCTTCCCCTCTCCGTTTTTGGGGCCCCTACCCCAAAAACAGCGAGGGGTGCCTGTTATGGAACAGGTTATGGTTTTACAGGCGGATGTGAAAATAATAACGCCCTCGATGCTGGTTGCGCCCCGGGGGCACAGCCCCCGGGCTAATAAAAAACCGTAAGCCCGGCGGAGCCGGGCTGTGCCCGCAGCCTTGTCAGCCCGGCTTTGCCGGGCTTTACCCTCCTTGTAGCGTCGGGGCTGCGCCCCGATGCGATCCCATCACGCTCCGCACCCTCCGGGCGCAGCACGGGGGTTCGCGGATCGATTCGCTTGTGAATTCCCGCTGCGCCCCTACAGAACCACCCATGGTTTTGTTGGAACCCATCGTGGTGCGCCCGGGCGGGCTGGTTGGGGCCGCGACGGCGGATGGCATAGGTTGGTGCGGCTCGCGAGCCGCACCCTACAAGAGCCGCGCATTGCCAGAGGCGCGCACTGCCAGAGCCATCCCTACCGGCGCGGCGCGCGTCAGCGATTCTGCACCTGCACTTCGACCTCCAGGCTGCCGGAATTGTCGGCCAGGTCGGTGTCGTTGATGCCGAGGAACAGCTCGCCGCTCTCGCCGGCGTGGAAATCGAGGGATTCGCCGACCAGGAAGGGCGGGCCATCGCCGATGCGGGCGATGAGGGCCGCGTGCGACACGCCCAGGATCACGTTGCAGTCGCAGCGCGGGTCGCCGCCAAAGCCGATGGCATCATAGCGGTCCCCGGGCCAGGGCGACCATTGGCCACCGAGATAGCGGATCTTCACCCGCGCCCGGGGCGCGGCGCGCAGGCCGGTGCCGGTCCATTGGGCGCCGGCGGGCACAGTGACCGTTTTGGCGGTAAAGGTATCGCCGCCGGGCCGCGCCGCGCAGGACAGCAGCAGGAGAGCCAGCGCCGCCAGCAGGAAGCCGTTAATTCGAAAAGAGGTTTTCATGCCAACCCGCTTTGCTCAAGGTTGCAAGCGATGCGCGTCAGATAATAAGTAAGCCAATCGTCCTCTACCAGGTGGTAAAGGTGATAGCGCAGGACGGATGGGCCGGTTTTCGAGATCGTGTCCCAGTAGGTGGAGCCAAATTTTTCGGTATAGGCGCTGATGATCGCGGATACGTGCCGCGGAAAATCGGGGATGGGCTTTCCGTGGGTGCGGAACATGCCCTCCTCGGGGCGGTAATAGGATTTAAGCCAGTCCAGCAGGGCCTGGACAGGCCCCGAACGCATGTCCAGCCCGGCCTCGCTGAACATCAACAGCTCTTTGACGGTGTTATGCCCGTGGTAGACCCAGGTCTGGATGGACTCCGGGCTGGATTGGGATAGGTGCGAGAGCAAGAATTCGAGACCCGCAGCCAACGCCGGGCGGTACTGCGGGTCACTGTTATAAAAGAGCGCCTCGACGGCATAGTACGATCCCCAGGCGCAACTGCGGTCCCAGGGCCAGCGGCCTTTGGTGGTCGAAGGGCTGGGCGAATCGGCGAGGTGGCTGGGATTCAACCAGCCGCCATCGCCGCGCTGGCACAGGTTCAGCCAGCTCCAACTGCCGCGCAGGCGGTCATCGCCCGCCAGGCCCACGCTGGCGAGGGCGCGCAAAGGAATGCCATGCAGCCCGCAGCAGTTAGCGCTCTGCGGCAGCGAATCGGGCGAGTGGTGCGGAGCGCCAATGTCCTGCAGGATGAACTCGCAGCTTTTGCGGATGCGTTCATCGGCGGCAGTAAAGCCCATGTCACCCAGGAAAGGCAGGATCCAGGCGGTGGTGACGAATTTGGGCCGTGTGGCGGTATACCCCCGCCCGCTCTCCTGGCGGTACCCGCGCGGCCCCCAGGGCCCTCCGCTGAAGAATGAGCCATCCGGATTCTGTTTGGAGAAGATCGCTTCTGCCTCTTTTCCGGTTTCTACCCTGCGCCACAGTTCCAGCATGGCCGGGGAGCGCGGGTCGGTTTTGCGGATGTGCTTATGGGTGAGATATTGGACCGGTGGGGAGGCGTGGGCTAACAGCCATTGCGTGCAGCAGGAAATTTGATCAGGGGATAGGAACATGGGGGCGAGAACCTCTGTATATAATGATACACCATCCGCTCAGAAAGAAACCAAATACTGCACAGACGTTCGTTCGTCCCGCTGTGCCCCTACGAGAAATGCCCGAACGGCGTTTGGTAGAGCCGGGCATTCTACTGCGCAACGAAAGTGATTGTGCGGTGTTCTTTCATTTGACTCCCATTAAACTTGTATCTATAATCAATTTATCTTTTCATTCGACGAGGTGAGAAAATGCCGAAATTTGAACGAGAAGTTGAAATTGATGCGTCCGTAGAGAAGGTCTGGCAGGTGATTACGGACCCCAACCACTGGCCTGAGTGGTTCCCGGCGGTGGAAGGCGTTTCCAGCGTGACATCCGTCAGCGAAGGCGGGACCTTCGAATGGACGAACGGGGAGCAGAAGGGCCGGGGCCGGATCGAGAAGATGGAACCGATGCGGCGCCTGGAGATCCTGACCCAGGTGGGCGATGATAAGGACGCGCATGTGTTCACTCTGAAGCCCAGCGGCGGGTTCTTCGGCCTGAGCGCCGATGAATGCAAGGTGGAGTACACCCTCGATACGCTGATGGGCGGCGGCATCCTGGGCAACTTTATCGCCGGGGGCAACCCCAAAGACGCGCTGCGGGTGAAGAAGGCCATGCACCTGCTGCGCAAGCTGGTGGAGAGCGTGTAATACCGGGATTAACTGGCCCCCATGCCACCCTGTGATGCGGGCCAGATTGGACGAAACCGTCCGGAAGTTCAATCCATCCAACTCTATTCGGCAAGACAAACCAAGGAGGAAGAAACATGAACCTGATCGCTGTCATCGTCGTTGGCTTAATCGCTGGCTGGCTGGCCTCGATTATTATGAAGACGAACACCGGCCTGCTCACGGAGTTGATCCTGGGCGTGGTGGGCAGCATCGTGGGCGGCTGGCTCTCCAGCCTGCTGTTCGGCGTGGACCTGGTGGGCGGCATCAACCTCACCAGCATCCTGGTGTCGCTGGTCGGCGCGATTATCGTGATCGCCATCTACCGCTTCGTCCGCAGGCGGGCATAAGCGCCCCACAGTCAATGAAGAAGGGCAGCCCCTCTACGAGGGGCTGCTTTTTTATGGGAGGCCCTCACCCGGACCTAACCCCCTCAATTTGATCTGGTTCTGCCGCTGAGAGCTTGTAAAAGTATCTCTTATTCCCGCGCTCTGCGTGGGAATACCTTCTGGGACGCTCCGCGTCCCGCGCGTTGATGATTGTCCACGGGGCGTGACGCGGAGCGTCGAAGAGGGGTTCCCACGCGGAGCGTGGGAACCAGAAACACCAGAAACAACGCAGCCAAATCGGCGATTCTTTGCGTCACCTTTCTTCTTTTCTCTTCCTTCGCGCCTCCGTGGCAATTTTCCTTCTTCTCTTCCTTCGTGCTTCGTGGTTAATCTTCCTTATTCTCCCCGGCGCGCCGCCTCCAACCTTTCACCTATCGATTCTGTAATTTACTCTCTTCTTATTTGCTTAAATGCAAAACATTGGTACCATTAAGATAATCTTTTGAACCTTGGTTCGATTAGAAAGCGTATCCATGCCTCAAAACACCTCCGCGTGGGTGAAAACAGGAATTGCAACCGCAGGAGCGGCGACCGCCGGCCCGGTAGGCGGTATTATGGCGCGCCTGGCGGGCAGCATGTTAGAGGCATCGCTGCCGGGGCTGGGGGTGTTCTTGAGCAAGGTGGCGGCCAGCGCCCCTGAAGGCGCGCTGGATGGGCTGTCCGACCGCATCCTCCACCGGCTGAGCATGCCGGAGAAGCTGCACGTCAACCACGATCTGCAGGCCGGGTTCATGGATGCCTGCTGCGAGGCGCTGTACGATATCGGCGGGAAGGAGTGCTTCCCGGAGATCTGGGCGGGCCGCCCGCAGGGCGCGCCGGAGCGGGTGAGCTTCCCGGCCACGCTGGAGGGCGCTATGCTGTGGCGCGGCAGCGCCGACCCGAACGGGGCGCCGCTGGCGGATAAGGCGGTGGCGTTCCTCAAAGGGATGGAAGGCGCGATCCGCGGGCAGCTTCTGATTCCGCTGGACCCGCCCGCCGAAGAGCCGCCCGCCAGCACAGTAACGTACATTCAAGCCCGCTCGCCGCATGCCGTCAACCAGGCCTTTCTGGAGCAGATGATCCTGCCCTACAGCGGGTTCAACCCGCTGCTGGACGCGGAACTGCCCAGCCTGGAGCGCCACCTGCGCCGCCACCTGCTGGACCAGGCGCTGGTGCACATGGGCGAGATCCTGCGGATGCGCACCCCGGCCTGGCGCATTTTCCTGCGCGCCGTGCTGGAAGGGCTGCACGCGCAGGTGCGCGAGCTTTCAGGAGGGCAGCCGGCAGTGATCCAGCGGCTGGAGACGCTGGCGCCCACCGGGTGCTCTGAGCAGCTCGCCGATACGCTGGCCGACCTGCTGGCGGTGTACGGGCAGATAAAAAAGGACCCGGCCCGCGACCTGGATGAGGTGGGCCGGGAAGTGGCAGAATTTCACCGCAAGGAGCAGCGGCGCATAGCGGAGGCCGCGCGGCGCGAGGCGGCTTCACAGGCCGAGGCCGCGCAGCCGGTCCGGGCGCCGCGCGCGCTGCGCTTCCTGGCGGACGGCAAATGGAGCATCGAGGGGCCGCAGCCGGAGGTCGCCAGCCAGTGGCCGGAAGAGGGCAGCCCGCCCTACCCCGGCCTGCGCTACTTCGACGAGGCGGACGCGGAGCGCTTCTTTGGGCGCGAGCGGATCGCCGCGCGGCTGGCCAGCCTGCTGGAAGAGCGGCCCATGCTGGTCATCACCGGGGCCTCGGGCAGCGGCAAATCCTCGCTGGTGCGGGCCGGGCTAATCCCGGCGCTGCGCAGCGGCAGGGTCCGCGCGGGAGGGCAGCAGGAAGAAGAGGAGCTGTTCCCGCCCATCGGCTCGGAAGGCTGGCCGGTGCTGCTGCTGACGCCCACGGCCCACCCCTTCGACGCGCTGGCAGCCAGCCTGACGCGCTCGAGCGAGTCGATCCGCGAGGCTGTGATGCTGCTGGAGGACCTGAAGTCGGACCCGCACAGCCTGGAGTTTTTCGCCAGCCGCATCATCGGGCCGGGCGACGCGCGGCGCAAGGTGCTGCTGGTGGTGGACCAGTTCGAAGAGCTGTTCACGCTGTGCCGCGACCCGGCGGAGCGCCAGGCCTTTATCCAGACCCTGCTGGCGGCCAACCCCAAGGGGGCAGCCAGCCCGCTGCGGGTGGTGATTGCCCTGCGGGCCGATTATTACGCGGTGTGCGCGCAGTACCCCGCCCTGCGCGAGGCGCTTTCCAAGTGGCAGGAATTCATCGGGCCGATGGACCTGGACGACCTGCGCCGGGCGATCGAGGAACCGGCCAGGCTGGGCGGCTGGGAGCTGGAGCCGGGGGTAGCCGAGCAGATCATGCGCGACTACGTGGAGCGCGACTTCAGCATGGAAGGCTCGCTCCAGCCAGAACCAGGGGCGCTGCCGCTGCTCTCGCACGCGCTGCTGGAGGCGTGGCAGCACCGCCGCGGGCGGCTGATCACGCTGGAGAGCTACGCCGAGACGGGCGGGGTGCGCAGCGCCATCGCGTTCAGCGCGGAAGAGGTGTACCAGGGCCACCTGAGCGCTGAGCAGAAGGTCAGCGCGCGGCGCATCTTGCTGCGACTGGCGGAGTTGGGCGAAGGCAGCCGCGAAATTCTGCGGCGCGCGCACATCGAGGAGCTGAACGCCAGCGGCGGCGAAGCGCAGGATACCGAAATGACGCTGCGCGTGCTGGAAAATGCCGGGCTGGTGACCACCCATGAAGACCAGGTGGAGATCGCGCACGAGGCGCTGATCCGCGAATGGCCGTCGCTGCGGCGCTGGCTGGAGGAAGACCTGGAGAGCATCCACATCCGGCGGCGCTTGAGCGAGGCAGCCGAGGCCTGGCAGCATGCCCAGCTCGATACCGAGCTGCTGTACCGCGGCGCGCGCCTGGTGGAGGCCCGTGAATGGGCCGAGGCGCACGGCGATGAATTAAACGCGCTGGAAGAGCGCTTTATAGAGACCAGCCAGGCCATGCAGCAGAGCGAGCTGCGCCAGGCCCGGCGGCGGGCCGACGAGCAGACGAAGGTGGCGCACCGCATGCGCTGGCGGTCGGTGGCCCTGGCGGTCGGGCTGGCGGCGGCGGCGCTGGCGGCGGTTTACGCAGTGGTCGCCTGGCAGCGCGAGCGCGGCAATACCGCGCAGCTGCTCGGGCAGTTACAGCAGGCCGAGGTGGCGCGGGTGGTGGCCGAGCAGAAGCTGGCAGCAGCCGAACAAGCCCTGACCCAGGCGGCTAACACCCCTCCGGAGGCAGGCAGCACGCCCGCGGCGGGCAGCCCGGCGGAGAACCCGCAGCCCGTCTCGCGCGAGGAAGAAATCCAGCGCGCGCTGGAAGCCTCCACGGCGGAGCGCCTGGCGCAGCGGGCGCAGGACGTGCGCGCGGCGGACCCCGGCCTGGCGCTGGGGCTGGATTTGCAGGCCATCCGCCTGGCCGATGCCCCGGAAGCCAACCCCGGGCTGTACAACACCTTCAGCCTGTATCCCAACGTGCTGCGCTATTTCAGCTATGAAACCGTCAAAACCAGCGACGCGGTGCGGGCGGCGGCCATCGACCCAGAAAACCGCACCCTGGCGGCGGCCTCTAACTTTTACGAAGCGCCGCAGTGGATCAAAATCTGGGATATCGCCACCGGCAGGCTGCTGCAGGATATTCCGCTGCAGGAGAAGGCCACCCACCTGTACTTTGCCAGCCCGGGCACGCTCAAATTCGTGGCCGGGTCGAAGGTGCACACGCTGGACGTGCAGAGCAAGAAGATCAGCGGCGGCGACCAGGTCGTTCCGCAGGACCTGCGCTGGATGACCTTCTCGCCGGACCTGTCGATGTTCGTCACGCTCAACGATGCCTTTGAGGTGGAGGTGTGGGACAGCGCCACCGCCCAGGTGCAACAGCGCATGGTGCTGACCACGCTGCTGTCGTTCAGCGCGCCGATTACGCCGCTGGGCGAGATTTCGGCGGGCAACCAGTACCTGCTGCTGCAGGAGGCCATCCAGGCCGACCCGGCGCAGGTGCGCCTGCACGTGATCGACCTACAAAAAGGCATCGAGGCGGCCCTGCTGCCGGCCAAGGACTGGGACTTCCGCGAGTTCAGCGCGGCCTTTGACCCAACCAACCAGTTCGTCGTCATCGGCAGCCAGGGCGAGGGGGGCGATACCGTTGAGGTGTACCGGCTGCAGGCGCCAGTGGTGCGCACGATGCGCAGCGAAGCGTGCGGCGGCAGCGACACGCTGGCGTTTTACAATCCGACCCTGCTGATCTGCAGTCGGCGCGACAGCGTGCGCGACAGCGAGGGCGGCTCCAGCCTGCGCTTTGTCGATATCCAGAGCGGGGTGGTGAACTACACCATCAACCCCGGAGCCCAGCGCTGGGCGGGCAGCCTGGCGCTGAGCGAGGACCGCACGCTGGGCGCGTACGCGCTGGACGGCTCGATCGCGCTGCTGGACCTGACCGCGGAAAGCGCCGCCTGGGCGGCGGCATTTCACCAGGGGCCGGTCAGCGGGCTGGGCTACGCGCCAGACGGCAAGACGCTGTACTCCGTCTCGCCGGATATGCAGGTGAGCCAGGCCAACCTGACCCCCCGCGCCCAGGAGAGCTTCTACATTCCCACGGGCGAGGGCTATACGCCCAACCCGGTCAAGCGCAGCCCCAATGCCATCAGCCCAGACGGGGCGTTCTTCGTGGAATTCACCCCCGACCAGAAGATGCGCACCTGGAGCCCGGGCACAGGCAAGCGCCTGTCGGAAATCGAGACGCGCTTCGACGTGGACGACAGCGTGTACGACTTTTCGATCAACAACGCCAAGAAGCTGATCGCAACGGTGACGCGCAAAAACCGCATCTGGATCTGGGATTACGAAATCCAGCGGGTGGCGCTGAATGTGGTTTCGCAGATCGGCAACCCGCGCGGCAGTTGGCTCAACGCGGTGGCGATCAGCCCCAGCGGCGAGCAGGTGGCCGTTGCGGTGTACGACTCGCTCAGCGTGCTGGAGGTGGCGACCGGCAAGGTGCTGTTCAACAGCCTGCCGGTGCATTCCAGCGATATCACCCGCATCACCTACAGCCCGGATGGCAGCCGGATCGCCACGGCCAGCTCGGACGGCTCGGTGGTGCTGTGGGACGCGGTCACCGGCCAGCAGGTGGGCAGCATCCTGCCCCGCCAGGACCTGACCAGCCTGGCGTTCAGCCCGGACGGGCGCAGGCTGGCAACGGGCACGCTGGACAGCGCGGCGGGCGGGCAGGTGATCTTGTGGGATACGCAAACCGGGCTGCAAACCGGCGTGCCGCTTACCGGGCACAAGGGCAGCGTGGAACAGCTCGCCTTCCGCGCGGATGGCCGCTACCTGGCCTCGGCGGACAGCACCGGCATGGTGCTGGTGCACGACCTGGGCGGGGCGGCCCTGCGCGCGCGGGCCTGCTACGTAGCCAACCGCGAACTGAGCGAGGAAGAATGGAAGCCGTTCGCGCAGGGGGTGGAGCGCAAAGATGCCTGCCTGCCCGGTGCGCAGGCGGATATCGAGAGCGGGTGGTGGCTGTTCTCCACCGGGCAGTACGCGCTGGCGAAGGCGCAGTTCGAGAGCGCACTGGCGCGCGAAGGCGGGCTGCAGGAGGCCGTCACCGGGCGGGCGCTCAGCGAATACTGGCTCAAGGAATACCCGGCGGCCATCGCCGATTTTGAAAAAGTGCAGCAGGCCAACCCCGAACTGATGGACGGCAGCGCGTGGAGCGCACTGGGCTGGGCCTACTACCACGAGCGCCAGTACGACCGGGCGGTGGAGGCGTTCAGCCAGCAGATTGCCCTGTCACCGGCGCTGGGGCGCGGGCACGACGACCGTTCGGAAGTGTACCTGTACCAGAGCAAGTACCTGGAAATGACCGCCGACATCGAGGCGGCAATCCGCAGCAACCCCGAAGAATACGGGCACCTGTTCAACTACAACCGCCTGGTCGAGGCCTACCTGCGCATGGGCGAGCTGGGCAAGGCCAGCGGAGCCGTGCAGCGCATGCTCAAATCGGATAACGACTCGGCTGTGGCATACTACCTGGCGGGCAAAGCCTACGCGGATACCCACCGCCCGGCCCAGGCGATCTCCTATTTCGGGCGGTCGGTAGGCAAGGACCCCAACCTGGTCGAGGCATGGAAGGGGATGGGCTGGGCCTACCAGGCTACCGGCAACACGCGCCGGGCGCTGGCGACCTTCGACCGGGTGCTGCAGCTCAACCCGGCCAGCGGCGACGCCTACTACGGGCGCGGCTTTGTGTACGCGCGGGCGGGCCAGTACTACCAGGCCATCGCGGAATATTTCAAAGCCCTGCAGGTGGACGCCAGCTATGCCAGCCGCCCCGAACTGCACCGGGCCATGGCAGAGGCCTACTTCCATATTAACAACAGCGAGGCGGAGGCCGAGGCCATCCGCCAGGCGGTAGCGCTGTATGAAAAGCCCGCCGAGGGGTATGCCCGGCTGGGCTGGGAGTATTACAACGCCGGGGCGCTGGACCGGGCGCTGGAGCTTTTCCAGCAGGCCGTAACGCTGGACCCGGCCTACATCGATGGCTATACCGGGCAGGGTTGGGTGTATTACAGCAAAGAAGATTACCCGGCGGCTATCCGCAGCTTCGAGCAGGGCCTGGCCAAAGACCCCAACGCGCTGGACCCGGTCGACGGGCTGGGGCGCGTGTACTACCAGCAGGAACAGTACGCCAAAGCCATCGAGTACATCGAAAAGGCCATGAAGCTGGACCAGGATTACCGCTATTTCGCCAACCTCAACAACCTGGGCTGGTCATATTTCCACCTGGACAACCTCGATACGGCCTTCAGCTACTTCCAGCAGGCGGCCATGTTCGAGCCGCAGAACCCCGACCCGCCGCGCGGCATGGGCGACATCTACTATCAGCGCAAGGCGATGGATAAAGCCCTGGACAGCTACATCAAGTACCTGAAGCTGATGGGCGAAGAAAAAATGCCGATGGGCTACGTGGTAAACCGGGTAGAAGAGCTGCGCAACCGGTTCACGGAGACGAGCGAGTAAGAATTTTTATTCCCGTTCCCGCGCCGCCCGCCGCCCACCGGCGGATTTGTGCGTGTCGCCGTTTGACACGCCCCATTTATCCGCCACCGTCCTGACAATCCAGTAGAGCACGAAACCGAGCAGCGCCATGGCGGCGGAAAAGGCCAGATAGCCAAAACGCCAATCGACGTGGTACGCATCGAGCCACAAGGTGAATTCCGACATGCCTAAAATGCCCGAGATGACGCTCAGCGGCAGGAAAACGACGTTGATGATGGTCAGGTTCTTGAGCAGGGTGTTCATGTTGTTGTTGATGATGTTGCCGCGCGCGTCCAGCAGGCCGCCGAGAACGGTGGAAAAAATCTGGCTCTGGCGGCTGCACTGATCGTTGTCGATGATGATGTCATCGAGGAACTCCAGCTCTTCCTCGCCAAAGCCCAGGCGCTGCGACAGGTGGCGCAGGCGGCGCAGGGCGCGCCCGTTGCCCTCGATGGCGTTGATGTGATAGATGAGGCCCTCGCTCAGGCTGAACATGCGCAGGAAATAGCGGTTCTCGATGGATTGGTTGAGCTTGACCTGCAGGTCGCGCGAGGTGCGCTTGACCCGTTTGAGTTCCATCAAGAACTCATCCACGATCATAGCCATGGTGCGCAGCAGCAGCATGCGCAGCGACTCCGCCCGGTCGCCCTCATCCAGCAGGGGCGTATCATCGGGGGTGACGATGGTCAGGCGGTCGGGCTGGATGAGGATGCCAATGGAAGCAATGCCGAGCAGCTCGGGCCTGCCGGTAGGTTCCTGGTGGGGACGCTTCAAAACGATAAAGGCGTCCTGCTCCTCCGGGTCGTATTCCAGGCGGGAGAGCTCATCCGGGTCCAGGGCCGATTCCAGCATGTGATCGTCGATGCCGAGGGATTCGAGCAAATCGCGCTGGGCGGCGCTGGTGGGGTTGGAATACACGGTGATCTTGGCCGCTTCCGGCGCGGAGCGGCGCAGGCGCCCGTCGGCGATGGTGAAGTCCATGCGCCCGGGCAGCGGCGCCGGTAAGGTTGCCGCCTCTTCGGCAGCCGGCGCCAGTTCAGAGAAGCGCTCGATGGACTCCTCGATGGCTTCTTCGATCAGGTCGGCGGCGCTCTCCACCACCCCCACCTGAATTTCAGGAACGGCGGCGCTGCTGAACTGCTCTGCTTCTTCCAGCACCTGCAGCAGGCTCGCGCGGGCTTCCGGGGTGAGCTGATCGATCACCTCGATGCGGTCATCGTGGTCAAGGGCCTGAACGAAGCGCTCCAGCAGGATGGGCTGGGCCAGTTGAATGACGAGAATCTGATCGTCCGGCTCCGCCGAGATCAACAGGTCGGCTGCGGTCTGGATCTGGTTTTCAGCAACCAACTCCTCGAAGTTGGCAACAAAATGGTTGTGGCTGATGTTGTTTAAGATTTCTTCCATCGGAGTCACCTCTCTAACCTGTATTCGATAAAAAACGGCTGGCCCGCAAGGACCAGCCGCAAGATCATCGAATTCCGGTTGCTTCACGCCCGAGGGCGCGAGGACAGCAGGAAGATCAAGCCGGTTCCTCCTTGCGAGACTGCCATTTTTCGAGGATGCCTTCGTAAGCCTTTTTAATCATGTCCGTCCAGTCCGTGATCTCTTGCAGGCGCGCCCGGGCGGGGTGGTGATCGTGCATGCCCAGGAGGCCGTCTTCGGCCATTTCGCGCAGGGCTTCGATGCGGTCCATGCGGATTTCCAGGATGGTCTCCCAGGCTTCGTCGGAGAAGACGTAGTAGTCACTGCGTTCTCCGGGGAGCGAAACCCGGTCGGCCAGCCCGGTCATCAGCAGGGTGCGCAGGTTGGTGGACACGCTGCTGCGGCTTGCTTCCAGCACCTCAGATATTTCCTCCGAAGAGACGGGGCGGGAAGAGGCCAGCAGCAAACCCAGGATGCGGCCCCCAATACGCGGCACTCCGTACTCTTCAAAGTGCAATCCCATATTTTCAATGAACTGCGATAGTCTGGCAGCATCTCCGGATAACGGAGGGGTACTATCCGCGCTATCTGTTTCCTCAGAATCCATCAGAACGAAAGCTCCTTGTGCAAACAATTCGAAACGGTTACGTTCAACTACCCTATTCTAGAACGGTTACTCATTTCTGTCAAGACTGAAATGAGTGAATGTTTGCGAAATCAATAAGCGCGTTATCATTCTGTAAAAGGACGGGCGGCGATTTATGGACCGCCTATTCCATCTCAGCCAGGTGTTGAAACAAGATAATCCATTGGCTCAGGGGCAGGCTGCCGGTCCCCCACCCCAGGCGCAGAATAACCGTGTCTTTAGCAGGGTTTACATAAAGATACTGCCCGTCCTTACCGTTGGCTAGGTAGCTGCCGTCTTCCTCTGAAAGAAGCCACCACTGGTAACCATAGTTCCAGACCCCAATTCGGCGATAATTCGCATCCCAAAGCGCCTCCGGGATCGCGCCCACCTGCGTGGACTCTCGCACCCATTCCGCTGGAAGGACCTGCTGGCCCTCCCAGACCCCTCCCTGTAAATACAGGCGGCCAAGCTTGAGATAATCGGGCGGGGCAGCCGCCAAACAGCACCAAGTTTTCTCCAGGCCGTCCCCAGGGTGATCGAGGCTCCAAACCCCTTCTGATGCCATTCCCAGGGGGGTCCAGACCCGTTCTTGCATGTATTCGGCAATGGTTTTTGGGGCAAGCACCCGTGAGACAGCCAGACCCAGCAGAGCATTATCGCCTGATTTATAGCGCCAGACGGCGCCGGGCTCATCCCCCATCCGAAAGGATAATATGCGCTGCTCTAAGTCCGGCGTGTAATTGAGGATAACGTGGATACCGAACGGGTTATCATTTTCCACGTATGTGCTGCCGGAGGTCATCGTCAGCAGGTGGCGGAGGGTGACCCTGTCAAAACCCTGGCTGGACAGTTCGGGGACAAAGTCCGTGATGGGCTGGTCAACCGATGTGAAATAGCCATCCTCGATGGCTAAACCGACCAGCATGGAAGTAAATGACTTAGCCATCGAGAAGGACTGCGAGCGGGTTGTCGAGGTATGGCCCTGGTAATATCGCTCGATCACCAGCCAGTCACCCTTTAGAACGAGAAAGGCAATGGTGTCGTTTGCCTGGAGCAGCGCATCCAGATCCGTGGCGGCTCCGGAAGGAACCGGAACTGTTAGGGTCAGGCGGTTTGGGGGCGAGCTGAGTACAAAAGGGACCGGAGCCGCAGCCATGTATCGACCGGGTTCGTGGAGAAAATCATCGATCTTTGTGTCACCGTAGCGTAAAACGCGGAGAACGGTTTGTGGTCCGGCAATCACCATCCAGACCGCGATGGCCAGCAGGAGAATAGCTGCCAGCACCCCTAGGGCAATCAGAATATTCTGGAAAGAAAAAATCGTCTTCACGAGCAGTCTCCTTTCTACCGGACTGCGGATGGAATAAAATAGTATGTTGATAAATTTTATAATAAATTCAATTGATTGTATAATCAATATATGAGACAAATGACCCCCCAAGACCTGCAGGATATCCGGGAACATTTCCCGCTAGAATCGTGCCTGAAGCCGCCGGACCTGGCGGTGCCGCCGGAAGCGGCCCGGGCCTTTGACGCGTTGTTCGACGCCGCCTGCGCCAGCGGACCCGCGGCGGATATTGACTATACGCTCCCCTATCCCAAATACCTGTTCCTCGAATACCTCGCCGCGACGCGCGGGCTGATGCTGCATGGCTCGAATACGCGCTCGATCGATGTGCTGCGGACCATCCGCCAATCCTCCGACTCCAGCGAGTTCGGCAACCAGGACGCCATCTACGCCACCCAAGACCCGCTGTGGGCACTGTTTTTCGCCGTGCTGGACCGCACCGGCTGGATGGGCACCGTCAACGGTGCAATCCGCCTGGCGGACGCGGCTGGCGCGATTATCCGCCGCTATTACTATGCCCTGGAGGCCAACCACCTGCGCCGCCAGCCGTGGCGAACGGGGGCCATGTACCTGCTGCCCGGCGAGAGCTTCGAGCCTGACCCCGAGATGCAGGGGGTCACTGCGGGGCCGTATAGCATGGTCGTTACCCACTGGATCTACCGCGGCGAGCTCGCCCCGCTAGCCCGGTTGAACGTGGAACCGGAAGATTTCCCCTATACCAGCGCCATGTGGGGCTTTGACCCAGAAGCCTTTGGGCGGCGCATGGCGGCGGGATCGCTGGCGGGGTTCCCATTTTTGGAAGATGGCGAAATCTACCCGATCATTCCCGTGCGGTAATGATGAGTAGACCGCCGCTCACGCCGCAAATTTCCGCGGCAGATTTTGAAGCCTGTTACTGGCTGAAGGAAGAACTGGTCGCCTTTTGCCGGGCCGAGGGTCTCCCCACCACCGGCGGCAAACAGGAATTGGCCGCGCGCATCCGGGATTATTTGGAATACCAACCAGCCGCGCCTGCCAGCTGCGCGCCAAAGCCGCGTGGGAAAATGCCTGCCGTGCTGACGCGCGCCACCGTGATCGACGCTTCGTTTCGCTGCTCTCAGGAACTGCGCCGATTTTTTGAGGCGGAAATCGGGTCTTCTTTCCATTTCGATGGCTTTATGCGCGACCTGGTGAAAAACGGCCAGGGCATGACGCTCGACCAGGCCATCACGGCCTGGCGCGAACACCAGCAAGCGCCGAAGGAAGAAAGCGAGATCGGAGCGCAGTTTGAATATAACCGGCACATGCGCCAGTTCTTCAAAGACCACCCGGGCAAAACCTTCCAGGAGGCTGTGGCGGCCTGGAAGGAGAAAAAGGCGCTCCGCAACCGGCGCGGTTCCGGCGGCGAGCCTGGCACTCATGGGTTTCTATACCATATGTAGGAATTCCCCCGGCTATTTCCTTACATAAATACCGCGTGGGATGGGGTTGCTGAAGCCCCATCCCACGCGGTATTTAGAGATCCCGCAGCGCGGGGTGTTAATCCGGCTGGCTCTCCAGCCAGGCTAAGGCCTCATCAAAGTCAGTGAACACCATGGCAGTGACGCCCGCATTATAGTAATCTTCGAGGACCCCGCTTTACGGTCATCTCGCCGATCATCTGAGTCGGTTTTACGATGGCCCAGTATTTCCAGCCGGCCGCTAAGGTTTGCGGAAACCAGTTGGCCGCCCCCCAATCCGTGTCTTCCCTGCGCAGAACCGGGCTGTCGCGGTCATCCGAAAGCCATTTATTCGCGTTTCTCTCGCGCATTACCTCGGTACCGGCTAGCAGGAATTTTTGAAAATCCTCGCCATAAATGAACCTTTTGATGTGGTGGGCGACGATTTTCTTGTCTGGATAGTACCACATCGTTGCGTATTTATTATCAATGATCGTTTCCCGCTCCATAAAACGCTCCCGGTTTGTCACAAAGTAATCGATCTTGTGTGCATAAGTATACAAGGCAAACTGATTTGAAGTCAATCATAACTGGATTACGAATGCTTTACAAGATATCCGGTCGGAAAATCATATAAATATTTGCTGAGATTTTCAAGTGCCTCGCGAGCCAAAACGGGGGAATTTCATTATTTGCTGTCTATACAGCGATTTGCGATATATAATTTATCCTTGTTCCACATTTCTCCAAGGAGGGAGAGTTTTATGTTTTCCAGAAAGGCTTTTTATATTGTATTAGCGCTGGTGCTGGCGCTGACGTCGATGGGAGCTGGATCGACGGCGAGCGCGGCGGATGGCGCGATGGTGGCGCTGTCGGTTGGGCAGGCGGCGTTCAACGCGGATGAGGGCGTGGTGGTGCAGGTGACCATCAGCAACCCGAGCGGGAAAGCGGTGAAGGTGCTGAAGTGGTACACCCCCGCCGGTGAAGTTGAAGAGCCGGTGTTCAGCGTAACGCTGGACGGGCAGCCAGTGGCATACCTGGGCGCGATCTACAAGCGCCCGGCCCCCGCCAGCGCCGATTACCTGGCGCTGAAAGCGGGCGAGAGCGTGACCTTCGATGTGGACCTGGCGGCCTATTACGATCTTTCGGCCAGCGGAGACTACACCATCCGCTATGCCGCCGCCTCGCCGGACCTGTTCTCGGAGAAACCCGGGGCGCTGAAGAAGGTGCAGAACCTGACCTCCAACGAGGTGAGCGTGTACGTGGAAGGGCGCGCGTCCGGGCCGGCGCTGGAAGAAGCAGCGCCGCTGGCGGTGAGCGGGAGCACGACTTTCAACAAATGCACCACCACCCAGCAGAGCGTGCTGAACAGCGCGCGCAGCCAGGCCAGCACTTACGCCGCCGACGCGCTGAGCTACCTGAACGCGGGCACGCAGGGCGCGCGCTACACCACCTGGTTCGGCGCGTACACGGCCTCGCGCTACGGCACGGCCAAGGGTAACTTTGGCAAAATCAGCAGCGCCATGGACACCGCCAGCGTGAAGTTCGACTGCGGCTGCAAGAAGAAGTATTACGCCTACGTGTACCCCAACCAGCCGTACACCATCTACCTGTGCAGCGTGTTCTGGAAGGCCAAGCTGACCGGCACCGATTCGCAGGCCGGCACGCTGGTGCACGAGATGAGCCACTTCAACGTGGTGGCGGGCACCGACGACTACGTCTACGGGCAGACCGGGGCGAAGAGCCTGGCGATCAGCGACCCCAATAAGGCGGTCGACAACGCGGATAACCACGAGTACTTCGCGGAAAACACGCCGGCCTTGAAGTAAGGAAATTTATATAAAAGGTGATGTTGGGCGGCTCGCCGCCCAACATCA
>CAYTHO010000070.1:0-31549 GCA_964437595.1 uncultured Anaerolineaceae bacterium | reverse complement strand
TTCCGTTCGTATTCCGAAAAACGGAATATGATGTAAAATCGAGTCTAACCCTCTTTAAATATCAACAAAGCATATTTACTTTTAACAAATCCGTGATACACTTATTTTGCTGATGCATCCACCCATAACTGACAGATTGTGACCACTGGGGGAAATGTACCACCGGTGGGCTGGTCGATGTCTTTCGGGTTTGGTGTTCTTTGAAAAAGCTGTTTTGGCCAGCCTGCGGTCGGAAATCGCGAAATTTAGGCCAGCACCATGAACCGAATGCCGGACGGAGTGACCGAAGTCTGCATGATGGGAAATTTTGATTTACCCCATTGGCGGGGAAAGAGGATCTTTGTATGAACATCTATGTTGGAAATTTACCTTTTACGGTAAGTGAAGATGATGTCCGGCAGGCTTTTGCGGCTTACGGAACGGTTTCATCCGTCGCGATCATAAAGGACCGAGAGACTGGCCAGTCTCGTGGATTCGCTTTCGTTGAGATGCCAAATAATGAAGAAGGCAACGCAGCGATTACGAATCTCAATGGGAAACCGCTCAAGGGGCGCGCTTTGAAGATCAACGAAGCTCGTCCGCGCGAGGAAGGCTTTGGTGGTGGTGGGCATCGAACGGGTGGATATGGCGGCGGCGGCGGTGGTGGTCGGCGAGAAGGTGGATTCGGCGGCGGCGATCGCTTTGGTGGTGACCGTGACCGGCGTGGCGGCGGCGGTGGCGGCGGCGGACGCCGCGGCTGGTAGGAATACCTTTCGCATATTCGAAGACGCGCCCATCGACCATGGGTGCGTTTTTATTTAACCGGATAACCGCTGCTGTTCTACCTCAAAAATGCGCTTCATCACGGCAATAGAACAGGCATAGGTCGAATCCATACCAAAGTAACTCAGCGTTCCGGCACCCAGGTTTTTGCCTTTTGACAGGGGCGTGTCCGAGACGTAGTGCAGCACGCCAAAGTCGATCCCTGCCCCCTGCAAATTGACAATCTCATCAATTGGGTAGCGCTTTGGTCGGGTCGCCTCATAGACCGCGGAGCAGAAGTTGCCCAGTTCCATTTCTACATCGCTAAAACTCTCATTAAAGAATACATCCATCAGGTGGGCATTTTGCAGGAATGTGCCCAACACGCAAATGGCCTTCTGATTATCCAGCACCGAGCCATACTTTAAGTAAGGCATTATGCTGCTTGCTGAAAAAATATTATTAAAAAGATAGGTGTTGTGAGAATGTTCATCCTGACAAATATTGGGGATGATCACATCTCCCCTGGCCGCATTCAACGAAGCGGACTTGCCAATGGAATAGGCTCCATGTAAATCGGTATGGATGGAAATGGTGGACAGGATGTTATAAGCCGCCAGCCCTAATGGATAATCGATGTTCAGGACAATTGCATCACTTTTGGACAAAAAGGAAAGGTCCAGGCTGTTGATCAGGCGAGGGTCGATCGCGTGCCTGTCTAGCGCCCGCAGCTCAAAGATCTGCGCCTCGATATCAAAGGTGTGCTCGCTTGGGATGCGCAGGATACCGTGGGCGACTTCATCTTTTGCTTGTTCAATCCCCAGGGCGAATCCCTGCTCTGTTGCCTGGTATTTCTTTAGTGTGTAATATAGGAAGTTCTCTTTGCTGGCCCGGGCCCGTCCGGTCTGGATATCGGTCCACTTGGATAGCAAATCGGGATCGCCGGACGATTCAATAAAATTCGCCAGCTCTTTTTCGTTTCGCAGGGCAAAACCAGTCAGGATATTCGCAATGCTGTGGGGATTGCTGGACACAAAATAAACCGGGCGCTGGATTACTTCAGGAAAGTTGCTCTTAATATTTTCAAACCACTCATGGGTAGCGCGCATATATTGGGCCAGCGAACCACCCAGCAGGCGGATGGAAAACGACACTTCTCTTTGCTGTATTAACCGCAGGGTTTGGGTAAAACTTCCCCGCCAGATGGTGCGCAGCCGGTCGATATCATCGATGGGGATTTCTAATGTCTCGGAAAGTAAGATCAAGGCTTTTTCATCCTGATCGATCTCCGATAAATCCATGTCCTTCGGCCAACGCTGGAACAGCACGTGCATTTTGTTCCACTCAATCTGGTAGGCCGTGAGCGCCGGAACCACATCTTCAATATCGGACCGGCTGGCAATGTAACAGGCCAGTGTGTCTGTGCCATTGAAAAAGCACCGTCTCCGGCGCGCCCTGGCTGAAACCATCTGCCATTCTTCCACGTTAGGGTACCCGCCCTGCCGGAAAACACTCGCATTTTGTCCGAGTATCACCAGACGGGTATTCAGTATACAGGCGGGCAGGCGCATGGCGCTGTATATGAATGCGCTGGTATCCGGCACAGAATCCCGAGCGCCGGGGTGCATGAGGGAATTCATCCCGGCGTGGGTGCCTTCCAGCGTGCGGATTCTGATTTCTGTGGTTGACCGCAGAAGCGAGTACAGGGTAGACCTGTATAGCTCTATTTCTTCGGTCGTGGCTCGCGGGACGGTTCGGTTCATTGAGTGCCTGCCTCCTTGTCGCTTTCTTCTGTTCTTGATTATACCCGGTGTCAAAAGTACCGATTCTGTATGTTTAATTGACTCCAAAAATGGTTTATTGGATATAGCAGGTAGTGCAAGCTGGACGCGTTATTATTTTTTGTTAGGAGCAGAATGATACAAAACGAATCGGAGGCATCTGCCTCAACACGAAAAAATGATATTCGCAGCGCGGATAAGATCGCCTGGGCGCGAGGGTTAACCAAAACCTTTGGTAGCCAGACGGCAGTGGAAGATTTGAACTTTGAAATTCCACGCGGATCGATTTTTGGGTTTATTGGCCCCAGCGGTTGCGGTAAGACAACAACCGTTCGGCTGTTGACTGGTATCTATAAGCCTAGCGAGGGAGAGGTACAGGTGCTTCAACGGTGCCCATCAAAATTCTCCAAAGATGCCCGGCGGAGGTTAGGGTACCTTCCCCAATCGTTTGTGCTCTATCCAGACCTGACGGTTTGGGAGAATATGAACTTTGCTGCATCTATTTATGGCGTTTCCTTCACGCGATCAAAACGGCTGATGGACCTGCTAGGGTTTGTTGAGCTGGCAGAGCACCGTCACAAATTAGCCCGCAATCTTTCCGGAGGCATGCAGCGGCGCCTAGCCCTGGCTTCTACGCTTATCCACAAGCCGGAACTGCTGTTTCTGGATGAACCTACCGCAGGCATCGATCCGGTGCTTCGGCGAAAAATCTGGGATTATTTTGAAGCGCTGCGGGCCGAAGGCTATACCCTATTCGTCACCACCCAGTATGTTGGCGAGGCAGCATACTGTGATCTGGTGGGTGTGATGGCACAGGGGCGTCTCTTGCTGGTGGATACTCCGGAGGGGCTGCGCCGGCGCGCGCTTGGAGGCGACGTGGTGCACTTGAGTACCCAATCAATTTTGCCTTACGCAGTAGTTGATGAGATTGAGAGGTTACCGTTCGTGCGGAACTCTCCACTGATGACGAGTAATCACGCATTGGAAATGGTGGTTGATGAAGCGAATACGGCGATCCCCAGGTTAGTTGAGTGGGCACGCAGCCAGAATTTGCAAATCGAATCCATCGGTGAACACGTGCCGCCGTTCGATGATGTGTTTGTGAAAATCGTCAAACAAGAAGAGGAAGAGCAAATCCATGCATAGCCTTATCACTTTCATTACCCGTACATCAGCCTTTATATCGAAAGAGCTGATAGAGATACTGCGCCAAACGCGATTGCTGCTGGCGTTGGTTTTGGGGCCTTTTTTGATCTTGTTCATTTTTGGGCTTGGCTTCCGTAATGAGGCGCGACCGCTGCGCACGCTGTTCGTTGTTCCACCAGGGCAGGCCGGAGTTAACGAGCAGGTGCAGCAGTATGGAACTACACTTGGTCCGCAAATTGATTACCGGGGGATTGTTGAAGATCGCCAGGCCGCTCTAACGGATCTTTCCATGAATCGGGTTGATACAGTTGTAGTGATTCCAGAGAATATAGAAGAGACGATTCGCAAAAACAAGCAACCGGTGATTGAACTATATCACCATGAGATTGACCCCTCACAGGCAAGTTACGTTAAGTATGTAGGCCAGATCTATGTGGATGAGTTAAATCGGCGAGTGCTGCAAAAAACGGCTGCCCAGGGGCAGGAAGAGGCCAGTACGGTGCGAGATGATCTGCGGATGGCAAAGGAAGCCGCACAAGCGATGCGGCTGGCTTATGAAAGCGGACAAGTGAGTGAAGCGGAGAGCCAGCGTAGCAAAATGACCAAATCGATTGATGCGGTTTCCCTTGGCGTGGGAGCCAGCCTGAGTGTTTTACAGGGTATTCAAGAGGCGATGGGGCCCAACCAGAACGCGGGAGAGGATAGTTATGCCAACCAGATTCGTGCAACGCTAAATTCGATCGGCACCAACAATAAAGAGTTGGAGAATACTCCCATCGATAAAAATAATTACTCAGAGGAAGCGCAGCGTGCGGCACAGATCGAGCAGGATATCACGCGGTTGGAAACGCAACTTGCCGATTTCCAGGAAGTCGACCCGGCGGTTATGGTCAGCCCGTTTCAATCCAGGGCGGTTGGCTTGAACAACCTTTTCTTAGATCCGGCGGACTTTTTTGCCCCCGGAGTAATCGTACTGCTGCTCCAGCATTTGATGATCACCTTTGCAGCGCTTTCCCTGGTTCGCGAGCGGACTTCGGGGGCGATGGAATTGTTCCGCGTGGCGCCGGTCACCCCCTTCGAAACACTGCTAGGAAAGTATCTTAGCTATACGGTCGTAACCGCTGTACTGGCGGCGGTTATCACGGCGCTGGTCATATTTGTGCTGGGCGTGCCAATGTTGGGACGGTGGCAGGATTATACTCTCGTACTGCTGGCAGTGATGTTTGCCTCATTAGGGGTTGGCTTTGTTATTTCGCTGCTCTCGGAAACCACCAGCCAGGCGGTGCAGTTTTCAATGCTGACGTTGTTGTTTAGCATCTTTTTTAGCGGTTTTTTCCTTGACCTTCGCCTGCTGTGGGATCAGATACGCTTCCTATCCTTTGCCGTACCTGCAACCTATGGCTTGCAAATGCTGCAGGAAATTATGTTCCGCGCGAATCCTATTCCTATGGCGCTGATGGCCGGTTTGGTAGGATTCGGGCTGGTGCTTTTCATCATTTCCTGGATTTTGCTGGCCCGTCAAATGCGATTGCGATAAGATGGCGCCGCGGCTGGCCAAATGTTTGGCCAGCCGCGGCGTGGGTGACTCATCGTCCTATGGCTGCTTTTGTTAGCAGATCAACCTCTTTCTCACGGCTCAGCCCTGCCCGCCACTTGTGTTCGGCGGGGCGGCTTTTGACCCAATTCAGCGTTGATTGGATGGTGTCCTCGATAGGACGGAAGGTCAGTCCGGCATTGAGTGCTTTTTGGATTGACACACGGTCCATTCCGGCGGTCTCGGGATCGCTTTCAGGCAGCCAAAGCGGCAGTTCCGTCCACGGTTGAACTTGATTGGCGAGGAGAAATTCCTCGCTCAACCAGGTGATGCGCGCATTCGATCCACTTACTAGACGGCAGGTTTCCAGCAAGGTGCCCATGGGCAGCGGCGTTTGCGGACCGGTGGCGTTATAGATCCCGGTGTACTCATCTTCTATCATGCGGAGGGTCCATTCGGCCAGATCGCGAACATCGATGAACTGTGTGGGGTGGGAAGGCTGCCCAGGCGCCAGCACATCACCACCCTGTGCGACCCGCCAGGGCCAGTAGCTGAAGCGGTCAGTGGGATCGTATTCGCCTACGATCAGCCCCGGGCGGATGTTCAGAACGCGGCCAGGTAGGGCCTGTTCAGCAGCCTGTTCGCACAACGCTTTGAGCGGGCCGTAGTTTTCCATGGCAAAGGCCTCGCTTGCGCTAGGTGGAAGCTTTGCAACTGGGGCTTCTTCGGTGATTCCAGGCTCTCGGAAATCAGCATAGACGCTGATGGTGGAGATGAACACGTAGCGGCTGACTGAAGCGGCCAGCTGCTGCGCAGAAAGGGACACTACGCCGGGCTCATAGCCGCATGTATCGATAACAGCATCCCACTTGCGACCCTGTAAAAGCCCGAGGTCGGCAGAGCGGTCGCCGGTGATCTGCTCGACCGATGGAAATAAACCCGGATTAGACTTTCCCCGGTTGAACAGGGTGAGGGAATGACCGCGCGCCTGGGCTGCATGCACCAGGGCCCGGCCCAAAAAGCGCGTGCCTCCAATGATCAGAATATTCATAGGTGTTCTTTCCGTTTGTTTGCCTTCGAGTATCTTTACTTCTTCAGGTAGAGATCGCGATATTCATCCTCAAGGATGGACATCATCACAAAGTCTGAAAACTGGTGGTTGTTAAAGTATCCATCGCGTTGTACACCTTCACGCTGAAAGCCAATCTTCTCGTAAAAACGCAGGGCACGCTGGTTGAAGCCAACCACCCCAATCGAAATGCGGTGCAGTGCCAGCGCGCCAAAGGCGTAATCGAGGAGCAGTAAAACAGCCTCGCGACCGTAGCCCTTGCCCCATGAAAATTTGTCACCAATGATAATCGAGAGGTCGGCTGTCCGCCAAGGATAAAAAATGCGCAGCAACCCTGCCTCGCCAATGATGTGCTCCGTTTCCTTCTGCACCACCGAAAACCAAACACGGTTTTCATCATTTTTAATACGTTCCAGGAATTGGTCCGCGCCGGCCTGGCTCATGGGCATTACCTCCCCAGTCAACCGGCGAATTTCAGGATCGTTTGCCCAACAGCGGATGGCAGGCATATCTTCTTTATCAACGGGGCGAAGATAAATGAGCTTGCCATTCAAGAACGGTGTAGCGCGTTCAGGCCTGGTAATATCAAAACTCATAGTGAATTATCTCCCGGTCGCATGATCAGGATGGCTGATTGCGGTCCAACATTGTGCGTCTTGAGTATGGTGGCTGCCTCTTCAGGGGTGCAGCCCAGCAGAATTTTCAGCTCAGCATCCTGTTTAAATAGGTCAACGGTACATATGATAGCGGTAACAGTTTGCTCCGCCAGCGTACCGACCCAAATATCAATTCCACCTTGATCAATAGCTCGCGTATCTTTGAGATAACCGTAGTCGAAGGGGTAGATAAAATCCGGGTAACGCGGGTGACTGGTTCCGCGCGGACGGTCGATGACGATTTCATAGTGCGCGACGAGCTGTTCTAAACTTTGCCAAAATGCCCGATTTTCCATGAATTGGTCTCGTAAAAAAACAGAATGCGACGCGGTCGATCCAGCGTCGCATAATCATTATGGAATAGTGAATATTATGATACGACGCTGACGTCTTGCGCTTGAAGACCCCTTTTGCCCTCGATAATATCGAACTGAACTCGCTGGCCTTCTTCTAATGAACGATAACCCTGGGCCTGAATGGCGCTGTAGTGGACGAAGACATCACCACCCGAATCGCGGGTGATGAATCCATACCCTTTCGTCGCGTTAAACCACTTGACTGTACCAGTTTCACGCTCCGCCATGACTGTACAAACCTCCTTATCCTAATGGAAAATGATTCCGGCAGAGCGTTCCAGCCACCTTCAGCAGAAATATTCAACTTCATGTACACGGACGGACTGCCAATTAATTTATAGTAGCATAGGCCTGTTTTATTGTCAATTAAATATGAGCATGCTTCTGTTCATCCTCGGCAAGCAGGATGTATGCTTCAGCCAGGACAGCGTCAAAGCGGTTTTCCAGTGCCGGGTTTTGTCCGCGCAGGCCATCAACCACCTTTTTGGTCCAATCAAGGTACTCGTGCCTGCGTTCCAGCGACCAGTCGATTGGGGGGTCTTTGGCAATTTCAGACACATTGTTGATCTTATCCGCCAGCTTAATTTGCCGGGCGCCGGGCGACTTGTGCGGAGCGTTCACAATTTGCAGGCGCTTGCGCTCAGCTTTGGGCAGGCTTTTATTGTCGGTGACTTCCAGAACGAGGCTCAGCACGGTATCCCCGAACTGCTCGCGAATATCCTCAGGCTTCGCTCCGGTATCTTCAATGGTGTCATGCAGCAGAGCTGCGGCCAGCGTGTGTACATCGCGCACGCCACCGGTCTGCCACAACTCGTAGGTAACATTAATGGGGTGATTGATGTACGGCGCGCGGCTGCCGCCTTTACGGCGCTGGTTGGTGTGGCAGCGCGCAGCGTACTGCAGCGCGTGGAGAAATATGGAAAGCTCATTTTCGCAGAGGTTGAGTGCCATAGAATTTCCTTCAGTAGGTAGCCAGTCTGTCGATCGGGGGGCCTTTCATTCATTGATCTGAGAGGAAAGAGCCGCGTTTGGGGGGCTTTTCGGATAAAATGAATTAAGCAAAACTCCGAGGTGATTCATGCGGGCTGTATTGCAGCGGGTAAAACGAGGAAAGGTAAGTGTAGATGGGCGCACGGTAGCCGAGATTGGCGCCGGAATGGTGATCCTGTTAGGTATCGGGCACGGCGACACGGAAGAAACAGCCCGCGCCCTGGCCGAGAAGATTGCATTTCTGCGGATTTTTGAAGATGCCCAGGGTAAGATGAACCTGTCGATCCGCGAAACCGGCGGCGGCACGATCGTTGTCTCCCAGTTTACCCTATATGCCGATACGCGCAAGGGACGGCGGCCCTCCTTTACCGATGCCGCCCTGCCGGAGGTAGCCCGCCCGCTGGTCGACCGGTTTGCGCGGCTGCTGGAGGAACAGGGCGTACCTGCACAAACGGGGGAATTTGGCGCAAATATGCTGGTAGAGATCGATAATGATGGGCCGGTGACGATCTTGCTCGAAGTGCCCGCGTGAAAGACTACTGGCTCGGGGCAGGTTAATCCATCCACCCGCGCCACAAAACGGTATCGAGTTGGACGGCGGAAGCGCCGGCATTGCGCAGCGCCTGAGCATCAGCCCTGCGGTAGACGCCCGCGCCAGCAATGATGGGCAATCCCAGCCGGCGGGCTGCCTGAACAGCATCCAGGATGAGCGGGAACAAAGCAGGGCCATATAACCGCCCATGAACTGCGCCGCCGGTTAGCCCTGGCAGCGCGCCGCGCGGCGCGCCCAGGCTGATGGCGCTGGCGCCTAAACTGGGCAGTACCTTTATCCAGGGCTCATATGCACAGGTCAGCGGCAGGTGAATCACCACCGGCAGTTCGCCATAGGCCGCCTCAATAAAAGCCAGCGCGGCATTGTCTCGCGCGCCGGGGGGCAGTTCTACCTCAACAGCGACGACACCCTCCTGCCCCTCCAGGCGCTGTACCATCTGATGAATTTCGTCAGGATTGGAGCCAAATAGATGCGCCCAAATTGGCAGGCTGGTCTTCTTCCAACGCTCGGCATACTGGCACAGCACCCGGCTGAGGCCGGGATTGGGCAGCCCGCTGTGCATCAGCACGCCGCCGGGGTATTCACGCAGGAGGCGCTCACCGGCAGGAGATCGCGGCGCAATGCTGATAGGGTTGGTAACAAACGCGCCGACCGGCTCGGGAAACGGCCATTTCACTGGCGGCGCAAAACCCAATGTTCCGGCAGCATTCATACAAGGCGGGTTGAGGTACAGGTCTTGAGTGAACATGGGTTATTCTACCGCGGATGCCTGCGCGATGCCGTTACCCCGCAGCTGAACGGCCAACGCATTGTGAATATCGCCCGGTTTCGTCATGGTTTCGATCCTTCCAACTGGTCAAACGCAAACACCGGCCCGTCTATACAGGAGATTGCATAGCCATGCTGGGTGGTAACCGCGCAGATGCCGCAAGCTGCCAGCCCAGCGCAAGGCATGGCGGTCCGCACCAGCACCTCCACCTGGCAGGCAGGCCGCTGGTGCTGAACCAGGCCCAGCATTACACGCAGCCCTCGCAGCCCGGAGCGTTCAATATCGATCGCCATGAAATCGGCCCAGGTATGCCCTTCGGGGAGCAGGTCAAGCGGCAGGATTTCGACATCCTCCGGCAGGCCATCTGGCGCGGCGCTGGCATACAGCGTTACGGCTGCCTGCTGGCGTAATGCCAGCTCGATCAATGGCAGCAGCCGGTAAGGCGCACTGTCCGGGCAGGCCAAGGCAACCCGCCGTGCGGTTTGCGGCAGGTGAAAACCATGCCCTAACGGTCCGCGCAGTGTGAGCGGCATTCCCACCGACCAGGAGGAAGGCAGCGGCGGCGCAATACCCAAGTCGCCTGCTGTTGTAGAGGAGGCAGGCATGCGAAAACCACCGGGAAATAATATTATTGGCAGCGGAGCATACGGATCGGGCCCGGCAGCCACCAGATACTGTCCGGGCGCAGGGCGCATCCCTGGTGGGCAGCGGATTTTCCCGCTCAAGCCTTCAGGTTCGAGCCGCAGTTCGAGGAGAGTACCAGTACCAGTCGCCATATCTGAAATCGTATCACAGACCCTGTGGAATGCGTAGGAGAAGGCAGCGGGTTTTTACAGGTTCATTGTTATAATCAGGTTCAGGCATGATGCCTGAACGTGTTAGTACATGTAGGAGGTAGCATAATTTATGAGCGACGTTGCGCCATCGGGGAAACAAATACGCCTGACCAGCTTATCCAACTGCGCAGGCTGAGCATCGAAGCTAAGCGCGGAAGCGCTGGCGCACGTGCTGCGCCCGATCAAAGAAACCTTTATCGGACACGATTACCCGGACCTGCTGGTTGGCCTTGACTCGCCGGATGATGCCGCCGTGTGGCGCATCGATGAGCGGCGGGCGATCGTGCTGACCACCGATTTCTTCACCCCGGTGGTGGATGACCCATATGACTACGGAGCTATTGCCGCGGCTAACAGCCTATCCGATGTGTACGCCATGGGCGGGCAGCCAGTGCTGGCGCTCAATGTGGCCGCGCTACCTCCCAATCTGCCCTCCGAAATATCCAGCGAGATTATTCGCGGCGGGGCAGAAAAGGCGCGTGAGGGTGGGGTGGTTATCGCCGGAGGGCACACTGTTCAGGATAAAGAGCCGAAGTACGGGCTGGTGGTAGTGGGGTTTGTGGACCCCGAAAAATCCATCACCAAAGCCGGCGCGCGACCTGGCGACCGCCTGGTGCTGACCAAGCCTTTAGGCTTTGGCCTGACGACTACAGCGATCAAAGGGCAGGTGGCCGCGCCTGAGGATGTGGTCGAAGTTACCAGGTGGATGAAGCGGCTCAACCAGGATGCGGCTCGGGTCGCAGTTGAATTTGGACTGCGCGGCGGGACGGATATCACCGGGTATGCGCTGTTGGGCCATGCTTGTGAAATGGCGCAGGCCAGCAGCACGCCGGGGAGGGGTATCCACCTGCGCTTTTCATATGCCAGGTTGCCGTTTATAAGTGGAGCGAGAAAATACGCAGAGAAATGGATGTTCCCGGGCGGGGCGTCTGATAACCGCCTTTATTTTGGGTCGCGCGTGTTGTTCGATCCCTCCCTGGATGAAACTCAGCAGATGATGCTTTACGATCCACAGACCAGCGGCGGGCTGCTGCTGGCCGTGCCCCCAGAGAAGTTGGAAGGGTTCCTGGCCCGGGCGCAGTCGATCCACCAGCCGGCCTGGGAAGTTGGCGAGGTGGTTGAGTCAGATGCAACGAACGGGGACAGTATCCTGGTTGAGGTGACTCCATAACGCCCCTATGTTGAAGCAGCGGGGAGGGAAACGATAGCACAAGAAAAGTGGAGTGAGGCATCGCATGCAAGCATATAATCCAGCCTTTGCGCGAATTTACAACCTGCGCTGGGGCGGTTTTGCTACCAACGCCGCGCCGCGACTGCGAGCCTACTATGAGTCAACTTCGGTGGGTCAGGATAACCGCAACCTGCTTGATCTGTGCTGCGGTACGGGCCAACTGGCGCTGCATTTTCTGGATAATGGTTATCATGTAACCGGGCTGGACCTTTCGCCTGCCATGCTGGATTACGCCCGCGAAAATACGGTTCCGTACATTGTTGCGGGACAGGCCCGGTTTATCGAACGGGATGTATCTAACTTTGAGATGGACGAGTGCTTTGGGCTGGCTGCCTGCACCTTTGACGCGCTGAACCATTTACCAGACTTCACCGCGCTGAAAGGCTGTTTCCTTTCCGTTTATCCGGTTCTGGTCGATGGCGGCCTGTTCATCTTTGACCTGAATACTACAAAGGGCCTGCGGCGCTGGACCGGGCTGTCGATTGAAGATACGCCTGAGCTAATGCTGGTGAACCGGGCGCTGTATGACGAGGCCAGCCAGAAAGCCTATTCGCGGATCTCTGGATTTATCTTGACCGGTGATGGAACGTATGAGCGTTTTGAGGAAACCACCTATGAAGTCGCCTTCAACCTGAAAGCGGTGAAGGAGGGCTTGCTGGAGACGGGCTTTCGCAGTGTGCGGTTTGCCAGGCTGCAGGACCTGGCCGCGCCGGTGGACGATCCCGAAGATGAGACTCGCATATTTATCATTGCTGAGAAATAAGCTATGAACCAACCAGAATTAGAGTTTACATCACGAAGGTCGCCGGTGCTGGGCCGGGGTGGAATGGTGGCAGCATCGCAGCCATTGGCGGCGGCGGCTGGTATTAAGGTCCTGGCGGCAGGCGGCACAGCGGCGGATGCGGCTGTTGCTACCGCCGCGGCGTTGAATGTGACAGAGCCAACCTCGACTGGCCTGGGCGGGGATGCTTTTGCACTGTTTTACCAGGCTTCTACTCGTCGTGTGTATGCCCTGAACGGATCGGGCCGGGCTCCTGCTGCATTAACGTTAGAGCGCTTGCAGCATGAAGGGTTTGGTCAGCAATTGCCGCCCTACCACCCGTATACCATTACTGTACCGGGGGCATGCGCGGCTTGGTGCGATATTGTTGAGCGCTTTGGGAATCTTTCGATGGCCGAAGTGCTTGCGCCGGCCCGCCTGCTTGCCGAAGAAGGTTTTCCAGTAGCCCCATTAACCGCCTTAAATTGGCAAAATGCCGCGGAAATCCAGCTTCGCCAGGCTGTAAATGGAGTGGAATTGACCATTGATGGGCGCGGGCCGCATCCGGGAGAAATATTCCGTAACCTGGGTCTGGTGCGCAGTTTCGATCAGATTGCCCGCGGTGGAAAGCGCGCCTTTTATGAAGGACCCATTGCCGAGTCGATTTCGGCGGTGATCCAGGAAGCCGGCGGCTGCTTAATGCAGAGCGACCTTGCAGCGCACCACAGCACATGGGAAGAGCCAATTCACATAACGTACCGCGATCTGCACGTTTGGGAATGCCCGCCCAACGGGCAGGGGCTTACCGCCCTGCTGGCGCTCAACCTGTTGTCTGGGTACGATTTGGCGGCGCTGGCGCCCCTCGCGCCGGAGAGGCTGCACCTGGAAATTGAAGCCTTGCGGCTGGCTTTCGCGGATGCCTTCCATTATGTGGCCGATCCGGCTTTTGCGCCGGCGCCGCTGGCCGATCTGCTCAGCCCGGCCTACGCGGCTGAGCGCCGCAAGCAGATCGACCCGCGCCGGGCAAATAGCCGCCTGGAACATGGCGCCCCACTGGCATCCAGCGATACGGTATATTTCAGTGTGGTAGATGGCAATGGGAATGCCTGTTCGTTTATTAATAGCAATTACATGGGTTTTGGAACCGGGATTGTCCCGCGCGGGTGGGGCTTCAGCCTGCAGAATCGGGGACACAATTTCCGCTTGCAGGCCGGGCATCCCAATGCGTTGGAGCCTGGCAAGCGACCATACCATACCATTATCCCGGCCATGGCCACCCGTGCTGCTGATGATAGCCTGTATGCCAGCCTGGGGGTGATGGGCGGTTTCATGCAGCCGCAGGGTCACATGCAGGTAGTGGTTGGGCTGGCGGATGATGGCCTGGACCCGCAGGCTGCGCTGGACCGCCCGCGCTTCTGCATTGAGCCTGACCTGGAAAGAGGCGGAGAAGTTGCGCTGGAAGAAGGGATTCCCTTCCGCAGCCTTGCCGGACTGGCAGAACGAGGCCATCTGGTGCGGCCAGTTAGCGGGCTGCGGCGCAGCCTGTTCGGACGCGGGCAAATTATTTACCGTGACCCGCAAAGCGGCGTTTTATGGGGCGGCAGCGACCCGCGCGCCGATGGCTGTGCTGTGTGCCTGGAATGAGCGGTGCTTTCCATGCGGTTGCTGTTCCATGGTTGGCTGTGCTGGCGGCAGCCTTACCTGTGCTTGTGCTGGCAGCCAGCCTGCTGATGTCGGCGGCATTCATGCGCGGTGGGGAAGCACAGCGTACCACCGGTAAGGCGCTTGTTTTCGCCGCAGTCGGTTTTGCCTTGTTGGATGCGCTGCTGTTAAAAGCACTGCCATGGCTTGGGCTTTCCTTTGGCCCAATTATGTTCAGCCTGGTTCTCTTGCTGATTTGTCGCGCTGCCGGCTATGTGCTTTTCGGCGCTTTGTGTATTTGGCGCGGGCAAATCCACCCTTGCCGCCCTTCTTTGTTCTTGTTCCTGGTGGGGAATTTGGCCCTCACCCTGCTGGTTTTGTATGGCTTTTATTTTGAGCCCTTCCAACTGCAGGCCACCCGGCGGGTAGTGCAGGTGCCCTCCGGCAAATTGAGCAGCCCCATACGCATTGTCCAGATCAGTGATTTGCATGTTGAACGCACGACAGTCCGCGAGAAGGCGCTGATACCTCTGGTTAACAATTTGCATCCCGATTTGATTGTTATGACTGGCGATTACCTGAATCTGTCGTATCTGTCTGATGCCACTGCCATGCGAGATGCAAAGGAACTCATCTCTCAGCTGCATGCCCCATACGGAGTTTATGCCGTCAATGGTTCGGTCGATAACGCCGAACGGATGGCGAGCCTGTTTTCGGGTTCCGCTGTAACTGTGCTGGATGACCAGATTACACAGGTGCACCTACCGGGCGGGGAATTGCATGTGATTGGAGTTTCAAATTGGGGCACGGATCATGATATGGAAATGGTACAGCGCCTGACTGCCAGGGTTCCGGACACCGCTTACCGTCTGCTCTTATTCCACACACCTGATGCGATTCAAGCAGCCGCCGCCAGCGGGATCGATTTATACTTGGCCGGGCATACCCACGGCGGGCAAATTTGCCTGCCTGTTTATGGGGCCATCGTTACCGCTTCGATCTATAAGAAAACGTATGAGTCGGGCCTGTACCAGGTGAACAGCACCACCCTTTATGTAAGTCGCGGAATCGGCATGGAGGGCGGAATTGCTCCCCGGGCGCGTTTCCTCGCGCCACCCGAGGTGGTCGTGATTGACCTGATCCCCGGCGATTGATGGCGAGGAAGCCGCTTTGCAGTTAGATGCGCAATTGATCGGGCGGCTGGAGAACTTTTTGGCCTGGCTGCTGCTGGCGTAGCGCGCGATCCGTCTGGTCTACCAGTGTTTCCAGTCGCCCGAGCAGGCTGGCAATCTGAGGTTCGGGCGGTTCCGTGCCCTGCGATAAAATCTCGCGAATTTGGGCGATCCGTCTTCGCAAGATCAAAATCTGTTCAGACGCCTGCCGGCTTTCCGAGATTGTTCTATTCTGTAAGTTATACCGGAAAATTAACTCGATCGTTGCGGCGAGAGGTGGGGCAACCAAAAAGCCAAGCAGACCAAATGGTTTGGAGAGAGCAATGATGAGCAGAATAGACAGCAGTGAACTGAACTGACGCTGCCGGCGAAGGAAAAAGCGCGGCTCAACATAAAACTCGAGGAAGAAGAGCACGCTAATGGCGAATGTGGTAGCGAAAACACCCCACCAGAGGCCCTGGGAAAAACCGGTCAGTGCAATGGGGATGATAGCCAGTACGCCACCCAGCCAGGGAATCAGCCAGGCCAGTGCAGCAAAGATCGCCAGTAAAATTGGAAATTGAATGCCCAGAAGCCACAGGCCAATACCCAACAGCAAACCCGCGAACAGGCTCTGTAACACCTCACTGCGGATATAGGCGCCAAAATCCCGCTCGATATTGCGCCACATATCGCGCGCTCGGGCGCGCGAGTCAACTGGCAGTATAGACAGCCACAGCCGCTCAAAATGAACCCGGTCGATGCTCCAATAAATGCTCAAGATCAGAATAGTGACCATTTGCCCGAGGAAATTCGCCGATATGCTGGTAAAACCCATCAGGCCTGAAAACAGCGAACCTGCCCGTTCAGGGGAAAAGTTCTCATAAAGATCCTCAGGTGGAGGAAGCTGGGTAATCAGGAACTGCTGCAGTTCGGTCCCGTCCGGCCAGATTATCCAGATCAACTCATAAGTGGCTGCCAGCCTGTTAGAGAGGCTCTGGATTTCCAAAACCATGTTCCGTCCTACTGCCCAAAAGATGGCAAAGATAAGCGCCAGAAAGAGCAAGAAGGTGAGCGTAGTGGCTATCGGCCTGGAAACCCCACGGGTGACCAGGTTCTCGATATACGGGCGGGCAGCGGCGGCCACCACCAGGGAAAATACAAATAGTATCAGCGCTTCACGGAACTGCCACAAAATGAAGGCCAGCACCAAAGTACCTATTACAAAGAAGGCATTGATTGACACCTGTTTGATGTTCATTGGGTCGGCCACCCATTTGATATCGGCGAACCGTTTTCACCTGTCTTCCTGTTTTCTTCTGACTCTGTCAATGCCAGGATTGAATCCAGATCTGCAGCGATGGCCTCCATGCTGTCTTCGATGCTGTCCTCTCGCGTGCTCAGTTCAGTGTTCTTATCGCGTATTTGCTTACGCACATCGATCACCAGGTTTTGCACATCATAGCGGATAGTACTGATATTGCTTCTCCCGATCGGTGGGGATTGTTCCAGGGGATTGGATTTGAAAACAAAGCGCCGGAGGATAAGTTGGACGATGGCAGCCAGGGGAATGGCGAGCAGCGCGCCAAAGAAACCAAAGACAGACCCAAATGCGATAAACGCCAGCAGGCTGGCGACAGGATTTACCCCCACTGCGCGATCCATGACGCGCGGAACAATCAAATTGTTTTCAACTGCCTGGATCACGATGGTTGCGATTATGACCCAGATGATCTTATCAGGTGCGGTGGATGCTGCTACCAGTATCGCCGGGACAGCCCCCAGGAGCGGGCCAACCAGGGGGACGATTTCCATCAAGCCGGCAAATGTGCCTAAAAATAGAAAATTTGGCAGACCGATGATGGCGTATGCTACCCCAGCCATCACGCCAATGATCAGTGACAGCAGCCCAAGACCCCGGGTATAGGCGCCAACTTTTTGCTCAACATCGCTGATAAACTCCTGGATCCCCTCACGCTTTGGCTGTGGAAAAGCCATCAATAAAAAACGGGTCGTGTTATTGCCTTCCAGGGTCCACAGACCGGATAAAAGCAGCACCGAAATGCTGAGAACCAACCCGTTGATAATACTTCCCCCAATGCTGATGGCGCGTTGAACCATATCGAATGTGGGCTGCTCAGATACAGGGGCCGGTGTGGTTGGTGTTGTGGGAATATAAAAGGGCAGTTGCTCCGCGATGCGGCGTAATAAGATGCTGCTCGAATCCATCAGCATGGTGTGCAGGCTTTCATATCCCTGGCGCATTAACAACGTGAGTGTGAACCATTGACTGCTCATCATGGGAATAATGGCCAGGATTGCCACGATTACAAGCAGCAAAGAAATCACTGCAATCAAAACAATGCTGAACGCGCGTGGAAGGCCTCGGCGGAACAGGAAATCAATCAGCGGCTCAACAGCGGTGCTGAGCACAATGGCAATGAACAGGCTAAAAAAAACCATACGAAACTCGACCAGCAGCCAGAATGCGCTAGCAATTGCCATTACTGCCAATGTTGCTGCCACCACGCGGCGCGGTGTCCAGGAACTTATTGTGGTTGCTGTATTTTGCGTCATTTCGAATGGATCAATCCTACATATATTTTACGCATAAATTTAATCTGAATAGTTATAGAAGTCAATAATCCATTCCCAAACCTTGATCAATTATTGATCTAGAACATATGATAAAATAATTGAGATGATGTCTTTATCAGACCACCTGCAGGGAATACTAGATACGCTTCCCACCCGGCCAGGCTGCTACATCATGAAAAATGCCGAGGGGGTCATTATTTATGTAGGCAAAGCGATCAACCTGCGCAACCGGGTGCGCTCGTATTTCCATGGCGGTCACGACCAGGATATGAAGACGCGCCAGTTGGTGAGGAATATCACCGATATCGAATGGATTGTGGTGGATTCCGAGCTGGAAGCGCTGATCCTGGAGATGAATCTGATCAAGAAGCACCGCCCGCGGTATAACATCCGCCTTAAGGATGATAAGCGGTATCCCTATATCAAGGTTCATTGGGCAGACCCGTTCCCTAAGGTCACTGTTACCCGGCAGATGACTAAGGATGGCTCGCGGTACTTTGGGCCGTATACCAGTGTCTGGGCGGTTCACCAGACCCTGGATGTGCTGCGACGCATCTTCCCATACCTGACCTGTGACCGCGAGATCACCGGGAAGGATGCCCGGCCCTGCTTGTACTTTGATATCAAGCTGTGCACTGGACCATGCATCGGAGCGGTAAACCAGCAGGGATATCGCCAGATGATCGACGATTTGTGCCAGTTCCTGGAGGGTAAGACCGATACGATCGTGTCGCGGTTGCAGCGGGAGATGGAGACTGCGGCGGAGAACCTGAATTTCGAGCGCGCCGCTAGCATCCGCGATCAAATTCATGCCATCGAGCAGGTGGTGGAACGCCAGCGGGTAATTTCTCCAGAGCGGATTGACTCGGACGTAATCGCTATGGCTCGCGCAGATGGTGAAGCCTGTGTGCAGATTTTCTTCATCCGTGGGGGAAAGCTGATTGGGCGCGATTACTTCATCCTGGAAGGGGCCGAAGATACATCGGACCGCGAGGTAATGGCGGAATTCCTCAAACAGTTCTACACTGAGGCGGCCCAGATTCCCCCGCAGGTGCTGCTGCCTAACGAAATCGAAGAGGTGCAGATCATCAAGCAGTGGCTGCATACCCGCCGCGGTGGTCAAAAAGTGGAACTGGTTGTTCCGCGTCAGGGAACGGAGGGCGAGGATCTGGTGAAGATGGCCACTGAGAACGCGGTCGAGACGCTTTCTTCTCTGCGCGCTCAGTGGGAACAGGATACGAACAAGCAAAGCATCGCCCTGGCTGAGCTGCAGCAGGCGCTAGATCTGCCTGATCCACCCAACCGCATCGAGTGCTACGATATCTCCAATACGCAAGGAACCGCTTCGGTGGGCAGTATGGTGGTCTTTGAGCAGGGCGTGCCTGCTAAACGCCTTTACAGGCGTTTCAATATTCAGTCGGTCACTGGGCCAGATGATTTTGCCAGCATGGAAGAGGTGCTCACCCGCCGGTTTAAGCGCTGGCGCGCCGCGCAAGAGGAAAAGGAAAAGATCGGTTCGAAACTGGACGAGTCCTTTGCCTTCCTGCCCGACCTGTTAATCGTGGACGGCGGCAAGGGGCAGCTAGGGCGCGCGGTAGCTGTACTGGAACGATTTGGCCTGATCGGGCGAGTGCCGGTAGCGGGGCTGGCCAAACAGCAGGAAGAACTGTTTCTGCCCACTCGCAGCGCCTCACTGATGCTGCCGCGGCATTCGGCTGGTCTTTACCTGCTGCAGCGCATCCGCGATGAAGCGCACCGCTTTGCAATCACCGCGCACCGCAACCGGCGCAGCAAGGCCGGGCTGGCCTCCACGCTGGACGCTGTGCCGGGGATTGGCCCAATAAAACGCCGCAGGCTGCTGACCCAGTTCGGCTCAATTGAAGCCATCAAGCAGGCCAGCCTTGAAGAGCTGACTTCTGTCCCTGGCATTACCCAGGCTGACGCGGAAATGTTGAAAAGCCAGCTGGCATAGGATATCATGGGCTTTACAGGATTGTGAGTTTATTGCGCACTCGAGTGCATGGCTTTTGGTTGATTTTAGGGTAGAATTATTTTGTCGATACGATAGGTACCTAAACATAAGGAAGTTCGTTTATGTCTCGTCAAGAACGTGAATTGCGTGAAAAACAGCAGACAGAAAATGTACAAAAGCGGAACCTGCGCAGGAACCAGGTTGTTTTTGCGGTTTTTTCTGCCATTCTGATTGTTTCAATGATCATTCAACTGGTTAGCTGGTAAATTTCACCCATTCATTCTCCATAAAACCACAAATCAAGGGGTCTGGTATGCCAAAGCACTCACAGCGCTACTGGTTAGCGGCGTTCGTTGTTGCCTTTCTGGTCGATTTTCTGTTTTGGGGCAAACCCATCGGGATCTCATTTCCTATCTTTATAATCGCAGCGCTGTCAGCAGGGTATGCTCTGCTCCAGACTGAAAAGCTGCGGGCAAGTTGGGCCACCCATCTGCTGGTAGGCATGGTGGGTGCCCTGGCATTGATGACGGTGCTACGCAGCGAGGAGTTTACGCGTTTTCTAGGCGGGTTTTTTGCCCTTGGGGGGCTGGGTCTGTTGGTGCTGACCTTCCGCAGCGGCAGATGGGTTCACTTTCGAATACTTGACTTTATTGCGGCCCCATTTGAAATAATGGTGGTCGGTATGACCCGCGGAGCGGGGCTTGCGCTATTACCCGCAGGGCAGAATGGTGAGGGCCGGGAGAATCTGCTAAAAAAAGCGCTTCCACTGCTGCGTGGGTTGTTGATCGCTCTACCGCTGGTCATTTTCCTGACAGCCATGCTGGCCTCAGCGGATCTGGTATTCGCTGATCAGGTGGAAGGCCTGCTCGATGTATTTAATATTGCGAACCTGCCAGAGTACCTGTTCCGTTTGTTTTATATTGTGGTGCTGGCTTATGTTTTCGCGGGGTTTTACCTGCAGTCCATTTTCCCCACACGCTGGGGAATGAGGGTCAAAAATGCAGTGATGGCGACCACTATGGCGGATGGTTCCCAGGTGGAGGCCGGTGGGGAGGAGACAGGCCAGGGGGCGGCAGGCGATGAGCGTGTGGAAACTACGCCAGGGTTGATCCGCCCGTTCCTGGGAGCTACCGAAGCCTTCGTGGTGCTGGGCAGTGTTGATCTGTTGTTTGCTTTTTTCGTTGCCGTTCAGTTCCGTTATTTCTTTGGTGGTCAGGCGAATATCACTGCGGCTGGGTACACCTATTCCGAGTATACCCGGAAAGGATTCTTCGAACTGGTGGTTGTGGCAGTGGTTAGTTTGCTGCTGTACTTGAGCCTGAACGCGGTCACGCGGAGGGAAACCGCGACTCAGTCGAAGGTGTTCACGGGCCTGGCGGTGCTGCTGGTAGGGCTGGTATGGGTGATCCTGGCATCGGCTTTCCAGCGCTTGCTGCTGTATGAAGCCGCCTATGGCTTTACCAACCTGCGCGTTTATACGCATATTTTCATCCCCTGGCTGGGCCTGCTGCTGCTGGCTGTCATCGTGATGCAGATCGTGCGCCGCGAGCAGTATTTTGGCGCCCTGCTGCTGTTCACCGCGTTTGGATTTGCCCTGACTTTCGGTGTGATCAATATCGATGGGCTGATCGTGCGGCAAAATGTGGCCCGGGCGCGCGCTGGATCAGAACTGGATGGACAGTATCTGGTGGAACTTTCAGATGACGCGCTGCCGGCGCTGGTCAGCGAATTTGATGATCCTGCGCAACCTGAACAGGTTCGCGATCTACTGGGCGCGGTGCTGTACTGCCGGAATTTACGTGCAGGCAGTGAAGACCAGGAACGAAGCGCCTGGCAGTCATATCATCCCGGACGGGAGGCTGCGCAATGGGCTTTGGCTGGAGTGGACTTGAACGCATACCAGGTTACCCAGGAGGGGAGTGGGCCGGTTGTGCGTTTTGGCAGCCAATTGCTGAACTGTTATCAAACCAGTGGGATGGATTGAGGCTCAGTAAGGCGTCAGGTTTCAAGTACAGCACGTGGTAGAATTACTGTCATGAAAAGCTGGCGATTTTGGGTTGGTATCCTCATCAGCGCGGTATTTCTATACCTGGCGCTCAATAAACTGCAGTTAGGCGAGTTCTGGCTGGCGCTGCAGAAGGCGAATTATTGGTGGCTCATCCCAGGTGTGGCGGTGTATTTTGTGGGAGTATGGGTGCGCTCCTGGCGGTGGCATTACATGTTGCGCCCGCTGAAGAAGATTCCCACTGCAACCATGTTCCCGATTGTGGCAATTGGCTATATGGGTAACAATATCTACCCGGCCCGGGCCGGTGAAGTGCTGCGTGCGGCTGTGCTCAAGCAGCGTGAGGGTGTACCTATTTCAGCATCCCTGGCAACCGTAGTGGTTGAGCGCATTTTTGATGGGGTGGTGATGCTGGCCTTCGTCTTCCTCAACTTGCCGGAACTGGCTCGCCTGACGGGCGTATCTTTGGAAATCGCCGGACTGAGCATTTCGATTCCGCAACTGGCCGTTTTGGGCACGGTTGTCTTTGTCGGCGCGCTTGGGGTATTTATGCTGGCTGCCATGTTCCCGAAACCTACGGAAAAAATCGTTGATTGGGCAATCCAGCGTGTGGTTCCCCAGAAATTTAAGCTGCAAACGCAGAATATCAGCCTGCGTTTTCTTACCGGGCTCGAGTCACTGCGCTCACCGTTTGAAGCGTTGATGATTCTGTTCACTACAGTTATCATCTGGCTGCTGGAGACGGGCAAATATTGGTTCGTCATGCATGCTTTTAATTTTCAAGTGAGCTTCTTTACTTTGATGCTGATGAACGGGATTGTGAACCTGGCCACCACGATACCGGCTGGGCCCGGGTACGTGGGGACATTTGATTTACCCGGGATCAAAGTGCTGCAAGCATATGATGTACCCCAGGCCGTTGCTACCAGCTACACGCTGGTGCTTCATGTCGCACTATGGTTCCCCATCACCCTGCTGGGCGCGTATTATTATTTCCGCCAGCCGCTGCGGTGGGGCAAGGATCTAGAGCGGCTGCGCAGCGATACGGAACCGCCGTCCGGGGATCTACCCGCGCCAGATAACCTGGCGGGACCTGTAAATCAGGCACCACACGAACGGAGGACAAGCCAGGCCGTTCAGAAAGCCCCTACCGAGACACCCTGATGCGAGTGGGAAGGGGAGCGTATTTGCGTTCCGCTTTCCAAAGATCGGGAAGAATGATTGAAACAGAGAAGATCAGATGAGCAAAATTGCAATCGTTGGAGCTGGAATAGGTGGTATGGCCGCGGCGTACGATTTCCTGCAAGCCGGGGACCAGGTGGAAATTTTCGAGGCGGCAGATTATGTGGGCGGTCTGGCGGCTGGGATCAAAGACCCGGGCTGGAAGTGGTCGGTTGAGCGTTATTATCACCACTGGTTCCAGACAGATAAGAAAATGCTTGGATTAATTGATGAATTGGGTTGGAGGGACCAGGTAATTTTTCCCCGCCCCAAGACGGTGGCTTACCACAAAGGTAAATTCTACCCGCTCGATTCCCCGCTGGCAGCGCTGACTTTTCCGGGCTACAACTTGTTTGGCATGATCCGTTTTGGATTGGTAACTGCATACCTGCGCTATCTTGCCGGCTGGAAATCCCTGGAAAAGTATACCGCCGCGGAATGGATGCAGCGCTGGTACGGTAAGCCGGTGTATCAAAGCCTGCTCGAACCACTGCTGGCAGGTAAGTTTGGCGATCACCTCCCAGAAGTGAACATGGCCTGGATGTGGGCGCGGCTTAAGACAAGGTCGACCCGCCTGGGGACCTTCCAGGGTGGCTTTCAGATGTTCTGCGATCGTCTGGCGGATTACCTGTGCTTACGTGGGGTGCAGATTCACCTTTCTACCCCCGTGTCGCGGATTTCTCCGGTGGAGGGGAACAAAGTGCAGTTGGATTTGCCCACCGGCGCCCAGGTATTTGACGGGTGCCTGGTAACCAGTTCTCCGGCCCTCCTGGCGCGGTTGGCTCCGGACCTGGCAGAAGGATACCTGAAAGGACTGCTGGGTTTGCAGAGCATGGGCGCGGTGGTTATGATCCTTGCGCTCAAGCACCAATTATCCGAAGAGGGATATTATTGGTTCAACCTGCCCAAGTCCGCTGGATACCCCTTTCTGGCGCTGGTAGAACATACCAACTTTGTCTCGTCGGAGAACTTTGGCGGCGAGCACATCGTATACTGCGGCGATTACCTGAACCCCGACCATGAGTATTTTCAGTTAAATGACGAAGACCTGTTCGAGCGGTTTTACCCTGGCCTTAAGCGTTTTAATCCAAAATTTGAACGTGATTGGGTGCGCAAGATATGGGTATCGAAGACAGCGTATGCTCAGCCAATACCGCTGGTGAACCACTCGCGCAATGTGCCGGATATTCGCACGCCGCTTCCAGGTCTATACTTCGCCAGCATGAGCCAGGTATACCCCTGGGATCGGGGTACAAATTTCGCCGTAGAAATTGGCCGCCGCGCGGCGCGGATGATGCTCGCTGATGGGTATTAACTGTAAATTGAGATAGTCTGCTGAACCTGCATATTTGTTGTTTGTTCGAAGCATGGTAGTTGCCTGGTATGCTGAATAGTATGGTTTTAATTGTGATGTTAAGAAATGGACTGGGTATTCTTCACCTGCTGTGTGTTGAAATTCCCATGCAAAATGAGACTCCAAATTTTGTGCATGACTCTACGAAACCAGCGTTTTAAAGACAGATAATCCTTTCAAGCAACGGCGGCAGATGTTGGATTCGTTGCGAAAAAAACGACTTAAACGCCATATATGGGGGCACAATTTTGCCATACACGCCAAGTATACCGTTACAAAACTTTACTAAAGCTACTTGAATCTAGTTCAACAGTTGAATAGCCCAGACGATTCTTTAACATAAGAAATCTTAAAGAATCCAAAATTTTTAGGCTGTAAACGGCTTTTTTACTTGTTTGACTCAAAGATTTTTGTTAGAATCTGCTTTAGACGATACGGCTGATGACAACTGCTCGATAAGCTCAAATAGGATCAGGCTGGAAATTGAATAGGTCAAAACTGCCCGCTGCAAGTGCATCACCATGCAGCGGTTTGCTATCCTGTTTGCCAGACGCCGCGTAAATCCACTGCCCGGGAGGGACGTCGTAATGAATTCTCAACAAGCCTGGCAGGCTACCATGGGCCAGCTTCAAATGGAAATGGCCAAAGCCTCTTATGATACCTGGGTTCGCAATGCTGAATTGGTATCCCACCAGGGAGATACATTCACTGTGGGGGTACCCAATGCATACGCGCGCGATTGGTTAGAGAGTCGTCTTTCTAATACCGTCAACCGTTTGCTTACCGGGATCATGGGCAAGCCCCAGGCAGTGCAGTTCGTGGTCTGGCACAAAGAATACGAAGCAGACGATGAGGAAACAGTTGGCGCCTCGGCTAAAGAAGAAGGGCACCTGCAAGATACCTCCCTTCGTTCGAACGGCACAATCAACCCGCGCTATACCTTTGAGAACTTCGTGGTAGGCGCCAGCAACCGGCTGGCCCATGCTGCCTGTATGGCTGTGGCAGAAAACCCAGCCAGGGCCTACAATCCGCTGTTCTTGTACGGCGGGGTTGGCCTTGGGAAGACACATTTGTTGCATGCCATCGGCAGTACAGCCATCCGGCAGGGGTTGCAGGTGCTGTATGTTTCGTCAGAAGAGTTTACGAACGACCTGATTAATGCAATTCGCACGCATAATACCCCGGCCTTTCGCGAGCGCTACCGGCGGATTGACGTGATGCTGATCGACGATATTCAATTTATCGCCGGGAAAGAGTCCACCCAGGAAGAATTCTTCCATACCTTCAACACGCTGCATGGGCAGGATAAGCAGATCGTAATATCATCAGACCGCCCACCAAAGGCGATGGTCACACTGGAAGAGCGTCTACGGTCGCGTTTTGAATGGGGCCTGACTGCTGACATTCAGCCGCCTGACCTGGAGACCCGTATTGCCATTCTGCGTTCCAAAGCGGAACGGCAGGGGCGACAGGTGCCGGTTGAAATTCTGGAAACGATCGCGCGGCTGGTTCAATCCAATATCCGCGAGCTGGAAGGCGCGCTCACCCGGGTGGTGGCCTTCGCTGATCTCAGCGGTCAGCCGCTGTCGACGCAGCTTGTGCAAACTGCGCTGGCAGACTTGCTGCCACAGCGGGGATCGCTAGAGCCAAGGCAAGTGCTGGCGGCAGTGGCAAATGTATTTGGCCTGTCGCCAGAGGAACTGCTGGGGCGCAGCCGCTCACGAGATGTAGCGCTGCCGCGCCAGGTGGCCATGTACCTGATGCGTGAAGAAGTGAATGCTTCTCTGCCGCAGATTGGCGAGGTGCTGGGCGGGCGCGACCATACCACGGTGATGTATGCTTGTGATAAGGTGGCTGATCTGATCGAACGAGATGACCGCATTCGCCGCCAGGTGCTGCAAATCCGCGAACAGTTATACGGCCGAGATATGTCATAAAAACGTAGAGTGAATTGAATATCAGGAGAGCATTTGCGGCACGGTTCGGGCTGCGAATGCTCTCCTTTGTTTTCTTGGGTTCATCTGGAGGAATACAGACAGAATCGTAAAGATTTTTGACAATTGGTTGCAAATATGTTAAAATTTTTTTGTGGTGATGATTGCTGCGATGTTAGGCAGTATCTCACCAAAGGAGGCTCAGCCGGACGTCCGCTGACCTGAAAATGTAGAGGCACCCCTCTTTGCTTTGCAGGTACTTGATACGCCCCCCGGCTGACGCTTGGCGCCGGGAGGCTTTATTTAACAGATAAATGTTGGGGGTGAGCAGCCATTTTTGCTCCCCCTTAAAATGAAATTATTTTGGATTAAAAAACATAGAGGTAGTAAAAACATGAGTTCGAAGCGTTTAAGAGTGATCCCACTGGGTGGACTTGGAGAAGTGGGACGGAATATGATGATCTATGAATACAATGGGGAAATCCTCATTGTTGACACAGGCATCATGTTTCCGGAAAATGATATGTTAGGAATCGATTACATCATTCCCGATTTCACCTATCTTCAAGAGCACAGAAACAACATCCAGGGGATTATTATCACCCATGGTCATGAAGACCATATCGGCGCAATCCACCATGTGCTGGAGGAAATCAGCGCGCCGATTTATGCCACCCCGCTAACGCGTGGTTTATTGGAAGTCAAGCTGGCGCGCAACGGAATGATGGGCAAGGTTGACCTGCATACAGTTCAAGCGGGCGATACAGTGCAAATTGGTTCGTTCAAAGTCGACGTCTTCCATGTTTGTCATTCGATTCCGGATGCAGTTGGGTTGGGTATTGATACCCCTGCCGGACTGGTGGTGCACACTGGCGATTACAAATTCGACCATACCCCGGTGGATAACTGGCCCAGTGATTATGCCAAGCTGGCGGAGTTCTCCCGCCGCGGCGTGCTGGCTCTGCTGGCCGACTCAACGAACTCCGAGCGCCCAGGTTGGACGCCGTCTGAAAAGGTGGTCAATACTGCCTTCGAGGAAGTGTTCAGCCAGGCCAAAGGTCGAATCATTATCGCCAGCTTTGCTTCATTGGTCTCGCGCATGCAGCAGGTGGCTAACGCAGCGGTACGCTATGGCCGCAAGTTAACCTTTGTAGGCACCAGCATGATCGACAATGCCAAGATGGCGCGCAAACTGGGATATCTGGATATTCCGGATAACCTGTTGGTGCCGATCGATCAGTCGATCAACCTTCCAGCCAGTGAAGTGGTTATTATGTGCACTGGTTCGCAAGGCGAGCCGACCTCTATCATGGGCCGGTTATCGATGGGTACAAACCGCCTGTTTGATTTACGCGAAGGCGATACGGTTGTCCTCTCGTCTCATCCTATTCCTGGGAATGAGGAGAATGTGTACCGTACGATCAACCGATTGTTCGAGCGCGGCGCAGATGTGATTTATGAAGCAATTGCACCGGTTCATGTTTCTGGACACGCTAGCCAGGAAGAAATGAAATTGTTGATCCACCTGGTGAAGCCGAAGTACTTTATTCCCATTCATGGTGAGATGCGCCAGCTCAAGCAGCATGCCAGGCTAGCCCAACTGGTTGGGATTGAGGAAAAGAACATTTCTGTCATCCAGAACGGCCAGGTGGTGGAGTTTGAGGATGGGCAGATGCGTATGCTGGGTGCGCGTGTTCCGGCCAGCTACGTGTTTGTAGATGGCTCCGGGGTGGGGGATGTGGACCCTGATGTGATGCGCGAGCGCGAGGCGCTGGCCCGCGACGGTATTGTGATGGTTAACCTGACCCTTGATCGCACCGGGCACGGGCTGCTCGGTGAGCCTGAAATTATCACGCGGGGGTTCATTCTGCCGCGTGAAGCGGAGGAGTTGATTGGACAAACCCGCCGCCGGGTGACCGATACCGTCAGCCGCGCAAATGGCAACCTCAAACACGATGTCGAGGAGACCGTGCGCACCTATCTCTATGGCGAGACGCGCCGCCGCCCGATGGTCTTTGTTTCCATCAATCACGGATAAAGCGTATTTGAACGCAAGCCGTTCTACTTGGCACGATTAAAATGGCTTACAATAAGATATGGACTAAAAACAACCCGGAAGATTACTCCCGGGTTGTTTTTTCTTCCCATTCATTTTTTTGCCACCCAAACCGGCCGCGGAGCGGCACAAAGGCAACTGAAAACAACGTTTCGCGATAGATACGCCCTTGATCCTTCCGCCATCGCTCCAATTCCTGGCCGTGCGGTCCCCCGACCGGGAGCACCAACCGGCCCCCTTCGTCGAGCTGTTCGAACAGGGGAGCGGGGACATCCGGGGCGGCGGCTGTTACCAGAATAGCCTGATACGGCGCAGCCGGCGGCCAGCCGAAGCTGCCATCGCCGGTATGAACAAACACGTTGGAAAGTCCCAGGCTTTGCAGTAGGGACTGGGCGCTCTCGGCAAGCTGCGGGTGAAATTCGATCGTATGGACGGTGCCAGCCATTTTGCTCAACACGGCGGCCTGGTAACCTGACCCGGTGCCGACTTCCAGAACATTTTCTGCTCCCTGGAGTTCCAGCAGATCGGTCATGATTGCCACCATATACGGCTGCGATATGGTCTGTCCAAGGCCAATAGGCAGCGGACCATCCTCATATGCGCGGTCGCGCAGCGAAGGTGGAACGAAACAGTGGCGTGGGATGTGCAGCATGGCAGACAGAAGGCGAGGATCGCGAATTTTACGCTGTTCGATCTGGTTGCGCACCATCGCCTGCCGGGCGTTCCAGAGGGCTTCCTCATCATCCATGGGCATCACCTATCTATTTGCGTTGAGCCGGGCGGTCTTTTGCAAGTATCCGCCTGTGCCAATCGGCGGGCAATCTGGCGATCAATTTTTCCCATTGGATAGCTGGCCAGATCATCTAGCAGAACCCAACGAATCTCGCTGGCATGCAGTGCTCGCGGTTCACCGGTTAGCAGCGTGCAACAGAATGCATGTAAGGTCACTTTAAAGTGAGTATAACCATGCTGGTAAACGCCGAAGGCATCGCCGACCGCAATAGAAACGCCCAATTCCTCCATGATCTCGCGCTGCAGCCCATCTGTCATGGTTTCACCGGGTTCAAGTTTGCCGCCAGGGAACTCCCACATGCCGCCCAGCAAGCCGCTGGAAGGCCGCCGGGCGATTAATACCGTATCCGCATGGCTGATCACAGCGGCAGTAACCATGTAATGCGGGACAGATGGTTTTGTTTCTAGCAGCGGGCGCTGTTCTTGAACGCCAAGCGCGCGCGCTTCACAATGGATCGCAATTGGGCAAAACAAGCAGGTTGGTGCATGAGAAGAGCAGATGCTTGCGCCCAGGTCCATTAACGCCTGGTTATAATCGCCAGCGCGCCCGGAAGGCAGTGTTTCACGCGCCAGATTCCATAAAAGGCGCTCACCTTCGGGGGAACGAGCCGGAATATCAATATTGAACACTCTTGCCAGTACCCGCCGGGTGTTTGCATCCAATGCTGGTTCGTCTTTGCTAAAAGCAATCGAGGCGATGGCCCCAGCGGTATAAGGGCCAATGCCAGGCAAGCGCTCTAACTGCTCCCGATCGGATGGAATATTCCCGCTGAATTCATCCATCACCTGGCGCGCTGCCTTGTGCAGATTGCGCGCCCGGCTGTAGTAGCCCAACCCTTCCCACACATGCAGTACTTCTTGTTCGCTTGCGCTGGCCAGCGCCTGGAGCGATGGGAAACGCTGCATCCAGCGATCGAAATAGGGGAGAACGGTATCCACCCGGGTCTGTTGTAGCATGATTTCCGATACCCATACCCGGTAAGGAGTGGGCTCATCACGCCAGGGAAGCCGCCGAGCATTGTGGGTGTACCAATCTAATAATGCTGGCGCTATGCTGTTCCGTGTGCTCTTACGCGCTGTGTCTTGCGGAGTCAGGTTGATTTCCTGGGATTTGTTAGAACTGAAATCCACCCTGGGCTTCCACAACCTTCTGCTGATAATTTTGGACAAAGTCTTGGAGTTGGTTGCTCAGGCTTTGCCATTCCGACGAGCGCAATACCTGCTGCACTTTGGCAAGTGAAGGCAGGGTGGCGCCAACCATGATTTGTGGCTGGCCGCCATAAATGGTGGCCCATGCATCAGTAAGCTCAAAACCCAGGCGCTGAACGCCAGGGATGAACTCGCGGACAACGAACTCGAAATATTCTTGTTCGCGTTCTGGGGCGATGTCCCATGTCATGATCAATTTAAAGTTGTTCATGGGTTGCTCCTTTATCCACGCTGATACTCTAAGACAATAACCTGTGTTTCTTCTGGTAAAGACGAACGGATTATCTTTAAAGAGGGCTGCTTCTCAACTTCACTTACGCCCATCTCTTTTAGAAATTTGCTTAGCGGATCGAGCGGCGTGTTTGCCGGCGGCCCATCGTAATGCATGGTGATTACCAGGTTGGGCTCTAACTGATTTATCACTTCTGCTGCTCTGGCGGCGCTCAAGCCGTGCTGGCTACCTATCGGGACAAGAGCGATATTGACTGTTCCAATTGCCTCAATTTCAGATTGAGTCAGAACGCGGTCCAGGTTCCCTAAGTGAGCCACGGTGAGCGCATCAAAGTCAAATATATACAACGTATTTTGCCCGTCATGCTCCGTTGCGCTGGGTGTTTGCTGTCTCCCAGTTTGGATACCAGTAATAAAAACGCCGCCAACTTCATATTCCCCTGGCCCGGTGATAATATAAGGAGTACCTTTCACAACGTCCAGGTTTATCAGCGCAGGGGCTGCATGGCTGGTGGTCACAATTTCCGCGGTAAAATTCAACGGTTCGACGCCTGCCTGACGACCATCATACGGATCGGTAATAACGGTGGCTGTGCCGCGCTCGGCCAGTTTAAAACAAGAAAATCCATACCAGGTAATTTCCACGCATCCTCCAACAGCTTACTGCCGATTATACATTAAAACGATTCAGCTTGCCTCAAGGATATCGAAAGGCAGGCAAAAGCCCATAGGCGAATGTCCAAACATTTCGGATTTGCTTGACGATTCAGGCGACTTCTGATAGACTCCCAACCCGCTGATTTCATCAAAGGTATCTGCAGGTTCTTTTAACTGAGAGTTTCCTTGTAAATGTTGGGTTCCTTTGGTATAATCTACGCGCTTATTACAGAAACTTAACAAATGTATTGCGCCGACGTAGCTCAATCGGCAGAGCAACCGCCTTGTAAGTGGTAGGTTACGGGT
>CAYTHO010000069.1:0-32464 GCA_964437595.1 uncultured Anaerolineaceae bacterium | reverse complement strand
CGCAAAAGAGCGGACGAAAATTGCTGCGCAGCAATTTTCGTCCGCTCTTTTGCGATAAAGATAAGGAATCCGGTTACTTCTTACCAAACATTCCGACAATCCGCAGGATATCGAAGCCTTCCGCGTACGGGCGTTCAGCCAGGGCACCGTGACGGATCATGGTGGAGCGGGTGATGTTGGGGTCGAAGTAGTAGCGGCTGGCGTAGGTTTTGTATTCTGCCAGCGCGGTAATCTTGCACTCGGCTTCCTGCTGGCTGACTTCGACGAGGAAGTTGGGGAAGAAACCGTAGCTGGAACGCAGCACATCATACCCCAGTACGGTGGTACCGCGGAAAGCGCGCAGGCCTTCTTCGGTGATGGTGGCGTGGTCCTGGTGGATATCGGCCTTGGTGTGGACGAAAACGATCTCCGGGCGGAAGGTCTTGTTCAGCTTGATCATATATTCCAGAATTTCCTGGCGGCATTCCGGGAAACGGCGAGTCTCGAACTGCCCGAGCACAATGTTCTTTTCTGGCACGCCCAGTACGGCCATGCTGCGATAATGCTCGGCGGGCAGGTCAGTGAGGTCGGGGTTTTTCTGGTTATCTGAAAGGGTCACGCACATCACCTCGCACTGCGAGATAATGTGAGCGATCAGCGCGCCGCAGCCCAACTCGATATCGTCAGGGTGCGCGCCGAGGAAGAGCACGCGGTTGGCGTAGAATGAAAAGTCTTGGTTCATCGTTAGTGATCAGTTATCAGTGATCAGTGATCAGTGACTAGTGAATAGTCGATCAGGTGGAATCTTGTTACCTGATTAACTGTTCACTGTTTTCCTGATCCTTACTGATCTATTTTGTCGCAAGAATTCCACCGACGACTTTGGTCATCACCAGCTTGCCTTCTTGCTGGATACGGCGGGAAGAGACGGCGGCGATCTGGTCCATGACGCGGTTGAAATCGTCCTTGCCGGAGAAGAGGCCGGCCCACAGCTTGCGGTCTTCGGCCAGCGAAGCGCGAGTGTAAGCCAGGAAAGGCTCGACCGAGTCAAAGGTCAGCGGGTTTTCGAAGATATGCACATCGACCGAAGCAAACTGGGCGCGGATGGTGCTGAGGATCTCCGAATCGAAGCGCGAAGAGCCCGGCATGGGGGGAATGGGCTTGCCAGTGGCTTCTTTGATAATGTCATAAAACAGCTTTTTGTTGGCGGGCATGGGGCCGGTGGTGAACAGCCGACCACCGGTCTTCAAAACGCGGTGCATCTCGCCGATGGTAAAGGGCATGTTCTCGGCGTAGTAGATAGCGAAGCAGCAGGAAACCAGGTCGAACTGGTCGCTTTCATAGGGGAAAGGCTGGTTGAGGTTTACCTCGCGGAAGTGGAGCGGGCTGCCGATCTTTTTGTTGGCATCGATGGCCTGGTTGAGCAGGTCCATGTTCACATCGCCGCCGTGGATCTCAGCCTGGCCTTCCAGGTATTTGTGGTAGGAGAAGCACTGTTTGCCTGACCCGCAGCCCACGTCCAGAATTTTCGCGCCTTTCTGCAGCTTGAGCAGGTCGAGCATCCAGGCGTCGATATCGCGGCCACCGTATTTGCCGTGAATGTCGATGCGGGTTTGAAGATCGCTGGTGGTTTCCTGATAATCGATTTTCATAGAACCTCGTTGTAAAGGAAGGGATTGGTGAATAGAGATTAGAGATCAGTGATTAGCATATGAGGGTGTAAGGTGCGGTTGTGGTGACGACGCAACTGCAACCACAACCGCGTAAGTATACCAGAAAGCGTTTGAGGTGTTTGCAATACGCACACCTGCAATTGGGTAGTAGCAAGGCCTGCGCACGCGCATACGCAAGCCCGGCGAAGGGTCAGCATATCCTGGGAAGCATTTCGCTCGCAAGGACATCTAATATGCGGGTGCCGCCGATGAGGGTGCGGACGAGGACGCGTTTGGCCGGTTCGGCCTGTACCACACCAATGCGAGCGGCATTTTGCCCGTACGGGTGCTGGCGCATGGCGTGGAGCGCCGCCTCGGCTTGCGCTTGGGGGACGATGACGATGACTTTGCCTTCGTTGGCTACGTAAAGCGGGTCGAAGCCCAGCATTTCGCAGGCAGCCTGGACGGCGTTCTGGACAGGAATAGCCTTTTCATCCAGAAGGATGCCCACGCCACTTTGAACGGCAATCTCATTAAGGGTGGTTGCCAGCCCGCCGCGCGTGGGATCGCGCAGCACATGAACGTTGGGGGCAGCCGCCAGCACATCGCGGATGAGGCCGTTCAGTGGGGCTACATCTGACTGGACGCCGGTTTCGAAGCCCAACTCGCCGCGCGCGCTCAGCACAGCAATGCCGTGGTCGCCGATGGCGCCGGAGATGAGCACTGCATCGCCAGGTTGGGCCATGGCTCCGCCGATCTGCCGCCCGGCAGGGATCCAGCCGATGCCGGTGGTGTTGATATACAATCCGTCTACCTTGCCGCGTTCGGCAACCTTGGTGTCACCGGCCACGAACTGCACGCCGGCTTGCTGGGCGGCGGCCTGCATGGAGGCAGCTACCCGCTCCAGGGTCTCCACGGGCAGGCCTTCTTCGAGGATAAAGCCAGCGGTGAGAAAGAGGGGCTCCGCGCCTGACATGGCTACATCGTTGACCGTACCGCATACGGCCAGCCTGCCGATGTCGCCGCCGGGGAAGAACAGCGGGGTGACGATGTGGGAATCGGTGGAGACGGCTAACGAACCCTGCAAACCGGCCTCGGCCAATAAGGAGAGACTGGCAAAATCGTTGCCCTGCGCGAGGGGGGCGCTGCTGAGGTGCGGGTAGAACACGCGCTGGATCAATTCCTGTGTCATGTGCCCGCCGCTGCCGTGACCCATCATAATCTGTTCGGTGTGGTTGAGGGGCACCGGGCATACCGGGCCTTCAAAGGTTGGGATTTCTTTCATTATGGTCACCGTAGTTCTTTATCTATTTCTGCCGTAGCGATAAAACGCGGAGCAGGCGCCTTCAGAAGAGACCATAGGCGCCCCAAGGGGGTTCTCGGGGAGGCATTCTATGCCAAAGGCGGGGCATTCGTGAGGTTTCTTCAGGCCCTGGAGAATTTGCCCGGCGATACACACCGATGATTCTTTAGTCTGAATGCTTTCAACATCGAAACGCTTCTCAGCGTCGAAATCAATCAACTCGGGGCGCAGGCCCCAGCCGCTCTGCGGAATGGTGCCAATGCCGCGCCAGTTGCGGTCGACGGGTTGGAAGACGCGCTGGATGATACCCTGGGCGGCTTTGTTGCCCTCATGGGTTACGGAGCGGGTATAGGCGTTTTTGACGTCCACCTCGCTTTTTTCGAGCATCTGAACGGTCATCAGAATGCCCTGAGCGAGGTCAAGCGGTTCGAAGCCGGTTACCGCCATCGGCACGCCGTACTGTTTGGCGATGGGTGGGTATTCCCAGTAGCCCATTACGGTGCAGACGTGCCCGGCAGCCAGGAAGCCTTGCACGCGGTTGAGCGGCGAACCGAGGATGGCGTGCATGGCGGGCGGCACGCACACGTGCGATACAACCACGGAGTAGTTTTTCAATCCCAGTGCCTGGGCCTGAAGAACACTCATCGCATTGGCGGGGGCGGTGGTTTCGAAACCGATGGCAAAAAAGACAACCTGCTTATCGGGGTTCTGCTGGGCGATGCGCACGGCATCCAGGGGGGAGTAAACGACTTTTACCTGCCCGCCGCGAGCGCGGATGCTGAACAGGTCGTGCTGCGAGCCAGGGACGCGCAGCATATCACCGAAGGAGGTGAAGATCACGTTGGGGCGGGCGGCGATAGCCAGCGCCCGGTCGATTTGCTCCAGTGGGGTAACGCAAACCGGGCAGCCCGGGCCGTGCACCAGCTCAATCTCCGGCGGCAAGAGCTGGTCCAGGCCATAGCGCATGATGGCGTGAGTCTGACCGCCGCAGATTTCCATCAGCGTCCACGGGCGGGTGACGGTGCGCTTGATTTCTTCGAGCACGCCACGCACCAGATCGCCATCACGAAATTCGTTTACAAACTGCATGATTTATCCTGCTGGAAAGGGATTATGGATTGGAGATTCGCCAACCAGTCCATTCGGGATTGAGGGGCAAGGTACTGCATTGAGGGTTCTTCATAGGCCCTGGGAGGGGCTCCCGAGGTCCAGGTTTAATAAAGAGCTCTCATCCTCCAGGCCGTCTTCGATGGCAGAGATCTGGCGGAGCAGGTCAAGGGTGGTTTGGGCTTCCTTTTCGCTGAGCAGGTTGAGGGCGAACCCAGCGTGGATGATGGTGTAATCGCCAACCTTGGCCTCGGGCAGGGTCTCGATGCAGGCTTCGCGCACCGCGCCGCCAAAGTCGACTTTGCACATCAACAGGCCGCGGTCGTTATAAATCTCAACAATTTTTCCGGGAACACCCAGGCACATGAAAACCTCCTCAAACTACATTATTCTACTTGGCTGTGTTCTTGGCTACCATTATCTGGCCGACGGCGATGCAGCCATCATTTGGCGGAAGTCGCCGGTGAAGCAGTACGGTGAAGCCCTCTTTTTGCAGCGCAGCGGCGCTGTGCTCCAGCAAAAAACGATTCTGCCAGACTCCACCGCTCAGAGCAATGGTATGGATGCCGTCGGCTTTGCGAATTTCGTTCGATAATTCTACCGTCAGATGCACCACACTGTTATGGAATCGGGCAGCAAGCACCGGCGCTGCCGTACCGGCGTGCCAGTCGGCCAGCAGGGCCTGCCAGAGCGGTGCAGGATCGATAATATCTTCCTGAACCCCAAAGGTGTAGAAACCGGTCTCCAGCGGCTCACAGAGCGCTTCTAACTCAATGGCGGCCTGACCTTCATAAGTGGCTTTCTGGCGAACGCCGATTAATGCAGAGACGGCATCAAACAGACGGCCCATGCTGGAGGTGAGTGGAGCATTAAGCCCGCGCTCGAGCTGGGTCTTGAGTACGGTGCGCTCTTCAGCGCACAACTCTACGACCGGCGGCAGATCCGGCTCCCATTCGATGCCGGCTTGCCAGAGGTGGGCCAGCGCCATGCGGGCGGGCTTGCGCACAGCCTGGTCGCCGCCAGGCAGCGGGACGTAAGCCAGGTGGTAGCGGCGCTGATAACCGCTATAACTTCCCACCAGTACCTCGCCGCCCCAGATAGCGCCGTCGGTACCGTAGCCAGTGCCGTCAAAGCTCAGCCCGATGGCTGGTTCGGCGGTATTCCAGCCGTTATCGGCCAGGCAGGCAGCCAGGTGGGCGTGATGGTGCTGAATGGCAACCAGCGGTAGGCCTTCATTTTCCGTGCGCTGCTGCGCGTAGCGGGTGGCGAGGTAGTTGGGATGCAGATCACAGGCGATGACTTCAGGGTGGACGCGGAACAGGCGCTCGAAGTGCTGTATGCCCGCTTCGAAGGAGCGCAGGGTTTCGTAGTTTTCCATGTCGCCGATGTGGTGGCTGATGAAGGCGTATTGATCGCGCGCCAGGCAGAAGGTGTTCTTGAGCTCCGCACCAGCAGCCAGCATGGGCGGAACGTTCAACGGCAGGGGCAGGGGATCGGGGGCGTAGCCGCGCGCGCGGCGGGTGAGGTAAACCTGACCGCCTACAATGCGGGCCACCGAGTCATCCACGCGCATGTGGATGGGGCGGTTGTGCAGCAAGAAGGCATCGGCCAGCTCGCCCAGGCGCTCACGGGCTTCTTCGTCACGGTAGGCGATGGGTTCCTCGCTGAGGTTGCCGCTGGTCATCACCAGCACTTCGGGAAAGCCGGGGGCCTTTTCCAGCAGCAGCAGGTGCAGCGGGGTATAGGGCAGCATAAAGCCCAACGTGCTTTGTCCGGGTGCGGCCTGCCTGGCAATATTGGACTCCGGGCGGCGGGCCAGCAGCACGACCGGGGACGTATGCGACGCAAGTAAAGCGCCTTCTTCTGGGGAAACGAAGCAGTGTTTCTGGATGGCCTGCAGGTCATACGCCATCAACGCGAAGGGCTTATCGCTGCGCTTTTTGCGGCGGCGGAGCTCATCGACGGCGGAGGGGTTGGCCGCATCACAAGCCAGGTGATAGCCGCCTAAACCCTTGACTGCCAGGATTCTGCCTTGTTTCAACCAATCTCGCGCGCGCTGGATGGCTGCATCGTGGTCGGCTAGCACCTGCCCACCAGACTCCAGCCAAACGCGCGGCCCGCAAACCGGGCAGGCGACTGGCTGGGCGTGGAAACGCCGGTCGTGTGGGTTTTGGTAATCAGCCAGGCAGTGAGGGCAGAGGGAGAAAGCCGCCATGGTGGTGTTGGGGCGGTCGTAGGGGATGTCGCGGATGATGCTGAAGCGCGGCCCGCAGTTGGTGCAGTTGATAAAAGGGTAGCGGTAGCGCCGGTCGGATGGGTCGAACAGTTCGCGGCGGCAGTCATCACAGATGGCTACATCGGGGGAAACGGGCAGGAAAGCGCCAGGCTGGGCAAGGCTTTCGATGATCTGGAAATCGACGTAGCCATTGGCGGTAACCGGCTCGGTGCGCAGTTCGTCGATGCGGGCCAGCGGGGGCGGGCTGGTAAGTATGGTGTCTAAAAAGCGCTGTAAAGTTTCTTGTGATCCAGATACCTCAATTTCTACCCCGCTGGATGTGTTCTTAACCCAACCCTTCAAACCCAGCGATTCGGCCAGGTTAAAGATGAAAGGCCGGAAGCCTACCCCCTGGACGATTCCGCGGATGTGAATTTTGAGGCCAGTCGAGCTTTCCATAATCTTTATAGTAATCCATCAATCGGTGAGCAACCAACCCGGCAAGAAGAGCTTAAGGAGGCAATTATTCCTGGTTGATTGGTCTCTGGTTGCACGGATCACTTTCCCATTTCTATCTTGCTTTTTAACCAATCAATCCATCTACCGATCCCTTCATCCGTAACACAGGAGACCGGGAACGTCACCAGGCCGGGGTTGAGCATTTCAACGCCCTGACGAAAGTAGTCCATATTGAAGCGAACGTAGGGCAGCAGGTCGGTTTTGTTGATGATCAGCACGTCTACGCCGCGGTAGATGGCTGGATATTTGTAGGGCTTATCATCGCCTTCTGGGATGCTGGCAATGAGCACGTTGAGGTGCGTGCCGAGGGCAAAGGCAGCCGGGCAAATGAGGTTGCCAACGTTTTCGACAATGACCAGATCAAGCGCATCGAGGGGAAGCTGGGCCAGGCCGCCTTTGAGCATCACGGCATCCAGGTGGCAGTCGCCGCCTGTGTTGATCTGCACCGCGGGCATGCCCACGGCAGTGATTTTATCGGCATCGATGGTTACCGGGGCGGTGTCGCCTTCCACAACGCCTGTCCGGATGGTGGGCGCCAGCGCCTGAATCGTTTTGAGGATAAAGCTGGTTTTTCCGGCACCTGGAGAAGCCATGATGTTGATTGAAAAAGCATGCTTCGCGTCCAACAGCGCGCGGTTCTCCGCCGCGATCTGGTCGTTGGCATTGAGGATTTTTTCTACGATTGGCACTCGCCTGGTTTGGTTTGTCATGTATTCTTACCCATCTCCATACTCGTTTCCACTTCAATGCTGTCGAGAAAGAACTGGTCGCCGGAGGCAACTTTGACTTTTGCACTGCCACAAACCGGGCAGGGTTCCAGTTCTGCATCTAGCAGATATTCATTGCCGCATTGCAGGCAGATTATTTGAGCGGGAACGCGCTTGAAATGCAGCTTTGACCCGGCGCATATCGTTCCCTCGGTGAGGATTTCCCAGTAGAACTGGACGGAATCGTCCACAATGCTGGAGAGCCTGCCGATCACCAGGTGCAGATCACTCACCCTGGCGGCGTTGGCCTGGTTGGCATATTTCAGCGCGATATTGAGAATACTCTCTGTTACGGCAAGTTCGTGCATGGCTTACCTATATTATAATACTGAATTGGTAAAAAAACTCTGTTTTGCCCCAACCAACAATCGATTGTAACAAAACTGCACGCGCCGGGCAAGGAGAAAAGTTATCCGGTGTTGGACAGCCCATCCAGGCCGTCTAACACCGGATTATGTGCAAGAGCCGAATTAACGCTATGAGACGGTATGGGCAATCATGTCGAGCAGGCACAGGCGGGTGGTCAGAAACCGGTTGGCAACCAGATTTGCCAGACGCTTCATAATGACGTAGCCCAATTCGTGGTCTTCTTCGCACATCTGCTGGAGGAGCTTGCTGTTGAGCCCCACCAAGAGGCTGGGTTTGGTGGCTCGCACGCTGGCAGTTCGCTGGCGGACGATGGGGGTCATGCTGGACCAGCCGATGATATCGAGGATTTCAGCGGTGTAAACTGGTACCTGTCCTCGGGTAGGGACCTCAACCTCCAGTACAACCTGGCCTTCGAGGAGCACATAAAGGTAATCTTCACGATCTCCCTCATGGAATAGAACCGCCCCTGCTTCCAGCTCGCGCAGCGTAGAGATGCCGCTGAGGCACTCTAACTGTAACTGGGTTAAATCAGCGAACCAGGGGATGCGGCGTAATGTGTTGGTCAGGCCAGCTTGCAAATACATAAGGTCCCTTTCAACCTTGAAACGGCATAAACATTTTTATCACTTCTAAGGGATGCCTTGAAGTGCTGTGTGTCACCGGGCCATTTGTCGATTGTCACCAAGGGAAATGATAGTCCGCAGGCTAAAGTTCATCATGTGTTAGCCAATTCATATTACATTAAAAGAGGATGATCTTTGGTGCAGTAAACCAAAGATCATCCTCTTTTTTCTTCTATAAATTATTTACGGCTATTCTATCGCGCCGCATTAAGCGGGATCAACTGACGATTTCAATCGCGTTGAAGTTACAGACCTGCAGGCAGATGCCGCAGCGCACGCACACATCGGGATCGATGTGGTGAACACTGCGCCGTTCGCCGCTGATGGCATTGACCGGGCAGTTGCGCGCGCAGACGGTGCAGCCTGTACAGGCCTTTTCGAGCACGTTGTACTGGATTAATGCTTTACAAACTTTTGCAGGGCAGCGCTTTTCAAAAATATGCGCTTCGTATTCATCTCGGAAGAGCCGCAGCGTGCTGACAACGGGATTTGGCGAACCCTGGCCCAGCCCGCACAGCGATGTGGCGCTGATGTTGCGGCCCAGCTCTTCCAGCCGCTCAATATCATCTGGCTCGCCTTTGCCCTCGCAGATGCGCTCCAGGATTTCCAGCATGCGGCGGGTGCCAATGCGGCAGGGGTTGCATTTCCCACAGCTTTCGTCCTGGATGAAATCCATGAAGAAGCGGGCGATGTCGACCATGCAAGTTTCATCGTCCATGACGACCAGGCCTCCAGAACCCATCATGGAGCCGGCTTTGGCCAGGGATTCGTAGTCGATGGGCAGGTCGAGGTTATCGGCAGCAATACAGCCGCCCATAGGACCGCCGGTCTGAATGGCTTTGAAACCTTTGTTATCCTTAATGCCGCCGCCGACATCATAGATGACCTCGCGCAGGGTAATGCCCAGGGGGACCTCGATTAGGCCGGTGTGCTTAACATCTCCGGCCAGAGCAAAGGTCTTGGTGCCTTTGCTGCGTTCGGTGCCCATGCTGGCGAACCATTCCGGCCCGCGCAGGAGAATTTGCGGGATGTTTGCGTAGGATTCAACGTTATTGTTGTTGGTCGGCTTACCCCACAGGCCGGATACGGCTGGGAAGGGCGGACGGGGCCGCGGCTCGCCGCGATTGCCCTCGATGGAGGCAATCAGCGCAGTCTCTTCTCCGCAGACGAACGCGCCTGCGCCCTGGCGGACTTCCAGGTCAAACGAGAAACCGGAGCCGAGGATATTTTCACCCAACAGGCCGAATTCGCGGGCCTGCTGGATGGCGATGTTCAGGTTTTTGACCGCAACGGGGTATTCCGCGCGGCAGTATATATAACCTCGCGACGCGCCGGTCACATACCCGCAGATGATCATGCCTTCAAGAGTTGAGTGCGGATCACCTTCCAACACGCGGCGGTTCATGAACGCGCCGGGGTCACCTTCATCGGCGTTGCAGGTGATGTATTTGGGGCTGCCGGGAGCGTTACGGGCCAACTCCCATTTCTTTGCCACGCTGAAGCCAGCGCCGCCGCGACCGCGCAAACCGGAGCTGCGGATTTCTTCCAGGGTCTGTTCGGGGGTCAGTTCGCCTAGAACGCGGGCCAAGGCCATGTAGCCATCTTCGGCGATGTAATCCTCGATATTAAGCGGATCGATGTTACCGCAGTTGCGCAGCACCACGCGTACTTCTTTGGCCTTGGGTGCGCCAAGCTCTTCATCGGCGATGATGCGTTCCTGCGCGCGGAACTTTTCGACTACGCGGCCTTTGAGGAACTGCTCGGTCACGAGGTAGGGGATATCGTCCGGGGTGAGGCAGGCGTAATGGACGCCTTCTGGATAAACCATCACATCCGGGCCATGCTGCACCGGGTCGCCGATGCGGGATGTTTCCAGCACCTGCACTTCTTCGTTCAGCCCCTGCGCGACCAGTTCATCTTGCAGGGCATCGATTACTTCGTGAGCGCCACGTTTAAGACATTCGGGATCAACGGATACCAGTATATGAGAACGAAAAAAAGCCATTTTCCACCTTTCAGGCTTGTGTGAGATGAACGGCTCAAACACCATGCCAGGCGGCAAGTCGAGCCATTTATTGATTATCCTTCGATCGCGTAATCTTTGACCACCTGGCCGCCGATCACGTGCTCTTTTACAATGCGGCGCGCTGCATCCGGGGTCACCTTTCCATAGGTTACCTTTGGATTTTCGCCGACCGTCACCTGAACAATGGGTTCCCACGAGTCCAGGCCAATGTTGCCGGTCTGGCGGACAATGACATCGCTCAGGTTTTCTTTTTCAATGGTTTCCAGGATGGCCTTGAGGGTCTCACGCGCGCCAGCGGCGATGCCTACCGTGCCCATACCGACTACAATCTGGATTTGCCCGGAAGCGCTCTTCACCCGGCGCTTTTCCAGGGCTTCTTCACGCAGTCTTTTTAAATCTTCCAGGGTTTTTACTTTATCCACCATGTTTGTTTCTCCTGTCCGGATGGTCGTTTTTGTCGATTTACGCGGTTCCTCTTAGCTCAGCGATGCCTGTCTCCAGCATTTCTCGCAGGTAGGCCAATATGAATGGGTCGCTAAGGGGCACACCGTCCAGCGTTTCTTTTATAGGTTGGTCGTCAAACACATAAGTTTTGCCGTCAACCGTGTAGGTAAAGATCCAATGTACTTCTGGCGAACCGATCAAGAGGGTCAGGATGGTTGATGCCAGGTCACCCATGGGCATTCGGTCAATATGGCTTAACTTAAATTCGATGTCCACACACGTACCCTTGCCCAGGGTGGATTGAATGGTGAGGCCACCATCACAGGCTTCGGCGGCTGCTTTGAGCAGGGGAATGCCCAGCCCCACCTTGCGCGTCGTCCGGCTGGTGACGAAGGGATCGGTGACCCTTGCTACCATCTCCTCGCTCATGCCTTTGCCATTATCTTCCACGCTCATCCGCAGCCGATCCGCAGCATGGTTTTCTTCCACCTGAATCCGGATCGTATCAGCTTTCGCGGAGATCGAGTTTTCGGCAATATCAAGAAGATGTAGCGCCAGCTCTCTCAAACCAACATCCTGTTCACATCAAAATGGTTGATGCGCCAATCGTTTTGACTCGTAAATTCCTTATTTGGCCTCGTCCTCGTTCTGGACGGTGCGCACGAGCTGAGGGAATTTATTCGGGCGGACGCGACCGTGGGTTTCTTCATCGACGACGATCACCGGCGCCTGGCTGCATGCACCCACGCAGCGGCAGATTTCGAGGGTGATGGCGCCATCTTTGGTGGTCTGCCCGGGTTCAATGCCCAATACCTGCTTGGCTTTTTCGATTAGCTGGGGCATTCCACCTACGTAGCAGGCGGTGCCCATACAGAATTTGATGGTGTGCTTGCCACGAGGTTGGGTGGTGAAGAAGGAATAGAACGAAACAACCCCATGTACTTTGCTGACCGGAACCAACATTTTACGGGCCACGTACTGCTGCATGGGTTCGGAAATAAAACCGATCTCCGACTGCAGTTCATTCAGAATCACCATCATTGCACCGGGAAGATCTTTGTTCTTCTCCAGGATCCGATCGATGATTTCGCGTTTTTCAGGGATTGCTACCGGATCATTTTCAGCCACTTGCTCAACGAGATTAAGCATTGCACGCTCCAATAAATATGGAAGATTGTGAAAAATACCACTAAGCCTTAATCGTATAAAGTTTACTCGCCATGTGTAAATATGGTCAATTACCAAATGTCATGATTACCAATGAGAGTTGTCGTAAATCGTAATCTGGGTTAACTGACGGCAGGCGATTTGGGTGGTTGGATCAGATACCCGCGCCCATCTTCGCGCCGTATTGCTTTGCGCAGTTCCGCGATGCTTGCTTTTTCCACCTGCCATTCTGTTGAGCCCAAGAAACCATCCAGGTAGTGAACATCTCCATTCTGGATGAGCGGATAACCTTTTATTTGAGGAAATTTCTTTGGCGCTTCTTCTGGAGTAACGTGGCGGGAAATTTCCAGAGCTTCGACAGGAAAATCATCCGGCACCAGGCCCAGCAGCGCCAGGAGGCCATTGGCAGTGCGGTTGACGTGCGCGGGGATGAACAGCCCGCCCAGTTCCGTTACCTTTTCCCAGGCTTCGCGAAGGCTGGCATCGATGGAAGACAGCAGCAGGCGCTCTTCCCGCCGTATGAAATCGCCGGTATCGTCCACCACAAACTGCTCGCCGAAAAAGTCAATATTGTTGGGAATTTCGGGCAGGAGCGTATCTACCCAGCTTTGCAGCGCGGCAGCCTGATCTAAATCATCGAACAGGCACAGCACGTGGACTTCTTCACGCGTTTGCAGTTCCATGCCCGGCAGAACGAGTAGACGCGTGCCTTCGGAAGATGCAGCCGCCTCAGCTGCTTTTTGAACAGCGGCGATGTTGGCCGTGGCGTTGTGGTCGGTGATGGCGATCAAATGAATTCCCCGCTCGATCGCTTCTTGCACGATGAGCGGGGGGATCATTTCAATACCGGCGCAGGGCGAGAGAACGGTATGAACGTGCAGGTCGGCGCGATAGGTTTGCAAGATTATTCCGCTCTTAAGCCCAACTCCCATAGTTTGCCTACTACGTAAAATGAAGGCCGGGGCGTAGAGAAGAGGACGATATCTTCCTGGTTGGCTTTCTCGATGGTGGATGCGTCGGGCATGGCGCCCTCGGTGATAATCACTGCACTCAGTTCCAGCAGCGCAGATACCGCGACGATATTGGCGTGGGCCTGCAAGGTAACCCAGATACCGTGCCGGACGGCATTCGCCATCACACAGCTCAGCAGGTCTGAGGTGTAACCAGCGCTGGGAACAAGGCCTGAAAAAGACTGCGGTTTGGTCAGCAGGGTCAGGTCGAGAGCTTTGACGATCTCGGCCATAGTGAGATTGTTCTGGTTCATGTACTGGCGCTCTCCTTATCAGGGGTGTAACCTTCTGGTTTTTGCAGGAAGATTTTCATTCGCAACCGGGTGCCTTTGCCCCAGGTGGATTCGAGCTTCATATTGTCTACACAGCGGCGAATATTGACCAGTCCCATACCCGCGCCGAAGCCCAGCTCGCGGATTTTTTCTGTAGCGGTTGAGTACCCGGGCTGCATGGCCAGGTCAACATCTTTGATGCCTGGTCCATCATCATATGCTTCGAGGGTGATCTGGTGCGGTTCAATTTCCACCCGGATGATCCCACCGTTCGTCGTGTGGATGATCAGGTTGATCTCTGCTTCATAGGCGGCGATGCCCAGGCGGCGGGCGATCTGCGGGTTTGCGCCCAGGCGCAGCAGCGCGCGCTTGATGTAGCTGGAAGCCGCGCCGCCATGGGTGAAATCGCCCGGGAGGATGGTATAGCGCAGGATCAGGCTGGTGCGGTCGGAGATGATATCTTCAAAGAGGTGGCTGGCGCGGTAGGTGCGCACTTCCTCGGCTTGATAATCGTGCTGCAGGGCTTTGAGCATGCCGAGGGTAATGTCGCCTTTGGTGATGATGCCGACGGGATGACCCTCGTTATCTAATACTGGCAGGCGCCCGTGGCGCGATTCGACAAACCGTTTCAGCGCCTCGACCACCGGCTCCGTATTTTTTACCGTCACCATCTCACGTGACATATAGCTTTCAACGGTAGAATTCAGTTCGCCGTTGGTGAGACAGCGGATGAGGTCTTCCAGGCTGATGACCCCCACCAGCTTGCCATTCTGCACGACCGGCGCGCCGGAGATCTTTGCGGTGCGGAACAGGTCCAGCGCCGCAGCCATGGTCAGGTCAGGCGTCAGCGCTTTGACGTCTTTTGTCATCACTTCCTGGACGCGCAACTCGTAGGAGAGCTCCTCCACCCGAGTTATATTTTGTGCGTCCTGATCGGTGATTACACGTGGCTGATTGGTGTTCTCCTGGTCCATGGAAACCTCAAATGAACTTGCTACCCACAGTCACAAGGGCCATCGGCCATCGGCTGTTCGAGACTCGGCAGCCCTGCTTTGTGCAAACGTCCGCAAATCTCGAACATTCCGTAGGGCGTGGAAATGAGCGGAACGCACTCGTCATTGGCGAGGCGTACCGTTTCCACGGGAGGCTGTTTGCCACGCACCAGTACGATCGCGGCTACATCTGCCATTTGCGCTGTGCGTACCACCTGAGGGTTGCACAACCCGGTGACCAGTACAGCTTCAGGTTGAATGGAAGCCAGCACATCACTCATCAAGTCAGCGCCAAAACCACCTTTGATCACTCTATTCAAGTTTGCAGGTGGCGTGATCAGCGTACCATCAATAATTTGGATTAGTTCCCGAATGTTCATAATTTCAAATCTTTAGCCTACTCTTAAACGGGTATGATTTCGTGCACCCCTCTGGAGCGTGTTGAAATGAATAATTTAGAGAGACACCAGGATAATTTTACCTTTAATTGCCCGGTTGAACATACATAATCCTTTAGATAAATGTAATATATTTCACAAAATTGCGAATGTTTTTGGGAAAAGGTAGTTTTTGGTATGTCTGTTTCAAACAGCCCCTCCATCCTGGTTGAGATATATGCAAGCAAACCGCCGGCCTGGTGGTTCTAAGAATAAGCCGGCGGTGTGGTACTCCGAAAAAAAGGGGGGGGTTACAGCGGCTCAATGGGAACGCAGAAATCCATTGAAATCCAGCTTCCCATGGGTTTATTGGGGGTGTTATAGTAGATTTCCAGGGCTGGCTGGTCGGCGCTGCCATAACCACTGGAGGGCAACCACTCGCCGTATAGGGAGTCGACCGCTTCGGCGATCTTGTGGGTCTCCTGGCTGCTGATTTCCAGGTGGCAAACGGCGTACTTGCCGCCGGGGATATCCTGCACGCCAACCTCTCCGCCGCCCTGTGTAACTTCCGCCGGGATGCTGACGCAAGCATCGTAGCGGCAGCGATCATTGGGGGTAATTTCGGGGTTATCGTACGGGATGCCAATGACCAGTGTTTGCGGGCCCATCAGGTCATGGGCAGCGGCCCACTTTGTTACCCGCTGGAAGGCTTCGCCAATCTCCCTGGAGTTCTGCCCTTTCTTGTACCCGGTCAGGTGGCGAACATAGGCGACATGCATGGTTGGGAACTGCTTGACTTCGATATTCATGGGGAAACGTATCCTTTCAATAGGTTTTATGATCTTACGTTTCCCATCATAGCGATCTTCCAACTGCGAATCTTTGCTGAGGCTGCGATCGACTTTGCTCTGCTTGCGGTATTGGCTCGGCGAAAGTTGGAATCGTTCTCGAAAAGCCCGAGAGAATACTGCCGGGCTGGAAAAGCCGCATCCCAGGCAAATTTCGATGATCGAGCGGTCCGGTTCACCGCGCAGCCAGTTGGCGGCTTTTTCCAGCCTTGACCGCCAGACATAATCGTTGAGAGTTTCGCCTACCATGCTTTTGAACAGGCGATGGAAATGGAAAGGGGAGAACCCGGCCACTTTTGCCAGCACTTCCAGGGAAAGGGGCTGGTCGAGGTTGGCGTGGATGTAATCGAGCACGCGGTTGAGGCGGAGGAGGTATTCGGCGCGGGTGGAATCCATAGTTCTCCTGGTATTATATTGGGTTCCACGGCGCAGATGTGACAGTTTCTCCGTCGATTCTATCAATTTGTCTTCCATTTTATGTTAAAATTCCAACCAACTTATTTACGGGGTTCGAAACATGAAATCCATCGTTCCATCGGTGAAAGGTACTCGCGATTTTTATCCTGAGGAAATGGCGCTGCGGGCATGGCTGATCGGCAAGATTCGCAAAGTTTCCTCGATGTACGGCTACCAGGAATATGAGGGACCATTCCTGGAACGCCTGGATTTGTATGCGGCCAAGTCTGGCGATGAACTGGTGAACCAGCAGTCGTATGTGTTCGAGGACCGCGGCGGCGACCGCATTACGCTGCGCCCAGAGATGACGCCCACGCTGGCGCGGATGATTGCTCAGAACCAGAACGAGCTGGTGTTCCCAGCGCGCTGGTGGATGTTCGGCCCCTTCTGGCGCTACGAGCGCCCGCAAAAAGGCCGCACGCGCGAGTTTTTCCAGTGGAATATTGACCTGCTTGGGGCCAATTCACCTGAAGCCGATGCGGAGATGCTGGCGATCATTGTCTCGTTGTTCAAGGAATTAGGATTGGGTTCTGATAAGGTACGCGTGGCAGTCAACAGCCGGCTGCTGATGAATGAGCAGCTTATGGCGCTGGGTATCCGCACGGAAATGCTTGGCACGGCCACCCGTGTCATCGACCGGCGCGATAAACTTTCCGCGAGCGATTGGGAAGCATACGCTCTGGGCGCGGGGTTGTCGGCGGAGCAGGTGCAGGGGATTCTGAAGATGCAGTCGAACCCAGACCTGTGGAAGGAATCTGAGGAACTGCGGCGAATATTTGCACTGATGGAACGCGCGGGGATGGCGGCTTACGTGGAATATGATCCGGAGGTGATCCGCGGGCTGGATTATTATACCGGTGTGGTCTATGAGGCACAGGATCGCGAGGGCGGGCGGGCCCTCCTGGGCGGCGGGCACTACGATAACCTGGTTGGCGCGGTGGGCGGTGATCCGCTGCCTGGCACTGGCTTCGCGATGGGCGACGTGATGATTATGCTCACCCTGGAGAAATATGGCCTGCTGCCCGGTTTATCGCGCACTCCGGCAGAAACGCTGGTGACGGTGTTTGATGAAGATGGCCTGTTTGATTCGTTTGCTTTGGCTGCCAGCCTGCGGGCGGCAGGGCTGAAGGTGGTCGTTTACCCGGAGGCCGCCAAACTGCAGAAGCAGTTCAAGTACGCCGACCGCATTGGGGTTCGTTATGTGGTCATCGCCGGGCCGGATGAACGCGCTGCCGGGCAGGTAACGGTGAAAGATTTAAAGGAAAGGACACAGGAGACGCTCGATCAGGCGCTCGTTGCCGGATATTTGAGTCAAAAACTTGCGTAAGAACCGGCTGTGTGATAAAATTCCAGGCCGGTAGATTGTATGGTGCCTGTAGCTCAATGGCAGAGCGCCTCACTGTGGATGAGGAGGTTGAGGGTTCGAAACCGTCCAGGCACCCCAAGAGGTACCCAGCGCCCCTATCTTTGGATAGGAGCGTTTTGGTTTAAAGAGCTTCAGGCGAGACAGTACAGTTGCAGTTCAGTATGAAAACCTCTGTGATAAGAAACTTCCGGTTTCGCTTTGCGCCTGATGCGTGGAATGTTATTAAACGGTTAACATTCCGTTGGCAAGCCTGCTGGTGAAATATAATAGAGAAAACCCGATGAATTGAGGATTTGGGCATGAAAATCTTGCTGCTGATGCGCCATGGTAAATCGAGCTGGAAGGATAGCAAACACGGAGAAGATAAGCGCCGCCCGCTGAACAAAAAAGGGGAGAAAGATGCGCAAAAGATGATGGAGCTCGTAAAGGAGAAGGATCTATTTCCCCAGGTGATCCTGACGTCCACCGCACTGCGCGCCAGGAATACGGCCAATGTTTTCCTCGATCATTGCGATGGGGAAATCCACTTTATCGCACTGGACAACCTTTATATGGCAGAGCCGCCAGTGATCCGCGAAGTATTGAGAAGCGTGCCTGATCAGATGGAAAGCGTTTTGGTCATCGGGCATAATCCAGGCATGGAATGCCTGCTACAGGAGCTGACTGGGGCTGTCGAGAGCCTGTCACCCGGCAGCATGGCTTATTTAGAGCTGCCTGTTGAACACTGGTCTGCCTTGAGTAGCGAAACCCAAATCGAAAAATGGGAAAAGTGGAGACCCAAAGACGCCTGACCGGTGTTGAGCCTGTACGTTATCGAAAGCAATAGTTTGCAGATACCAACAGAGGGGTAAAGATGACCCGAAAGCCGCACGGTTTGGTTTTACGGATGATGCTGCCGTTTGTCGCGCTTCTTGCCCTGACCATGACAGGGCTGAGCATTTATTTGTCTTCGTATATCCGCAGTACGTATATTGATCTGTTGGGAAATAACCTTCAGGCGGAAACTGCGCTGGTCGCCGACCGGATCTCGGCGCTGGTCCAGGAAGATGCTTCAGCAGAGGCGATCAATGAGCGCGCGAACCTTTATGCCCAACTGCTCCATGCCCGGGTGACTGTTATTGCAAAAGATGGAACGGTCTTGGGCGAGTCTCATACCGACCCGCAAGAAATGGAAAGCCACCTCAACCGGCCAGAAGTTCAGCGCGCACTGCAAGACCAGGCCAGCACTGAAATGCGCTACAGCAACACGCTGATGAACGACATGCTGTATTCGGCTGCTCCAATTCATCAGAATGGGGTGATCACCGGCGTTGCCCGCCTGGCTGTTTCTCTGCGCGCTATTCAGCGCAATGTTAGCGAATTGCAGCGCACACTGCTTCTTGCTACAAGCATTGCCATGCTGCTGGCGGTTTTATTGGCATTCCTGGTAGCTTCCTATACCGTTCGCCCGCTCCAACGCCTGACTGAAACTGCTCAGCGGATTGCCGATGGGCAGATGGTGGATATTGCAACCAGCTCCCGTACGGACGAGATCGGGCAGCTCCATCAGGCTTTCCATGTGATGGCGTCGCGGCTGCAGGAGCAAATCAGGGCGCTGCGAGAAGAACGCAGTAAGATGAGCGCCGTGCTATCCAATATGATGGACGGGATCGTGATGGTGGATGCGCAGGGCACTGTCCAACTGGTCAATCCGGCTGCGCAACGGCTGTTCAATAAACCAGATGAAGAGGTTGGCGGGCAGTCGGTAATTGAGGTGCTCCGCCACCATCAACTCGTGGAGATGTGGCGGCGCTGCCAGCGCACGGGCGAGCCGCAGACGATCACCCTGGAAACGACGCCGGACCGGTCGTTTGTGCAGGGCAATGCCACCCCGCTGGATGATGCTCTGCCGGGGATGATCCTGATGGTGTTTCAAGACCTGACCCGTTTACGGAAATTGGAGATGGTCCGGCGTGATTTTGTCAGCAATGTATCCCATGAACTGCGAACACCGCTGGCTTCGTTGAAAGCCTTGACCGAAACGCTGCAGGAAGGGGCATTGGAAGACCCCCCTGCCGCCCGGCGGTTTTTACAGCGCATGGAAACGGAAATCGATAACCTTTCCCAGATGGTTCAGGAACTGCTGGAACTGGCCAAAATTGAATCCAACCGCTTCCCGATGCAGCGCGTGCCGATTGATCCGTGTGTAATTGTAACCCCGGCGGTCGAGCGCATGCAGATGCAGGCGGACCGGGCTGGCCTGACTTTGCGCCTGGAATGCCCGCCTGGACTGCCGCAGGTTAATGCCGACGCGGGGCAGATTGAACAGGTGCTGGTAAATCTGGTTCATAATGCGATCAAATTTACCCCACCAGGGGGAGAGATTGCGGTTTCTGCGCGGCAAGAAAATAGCAGTGTGGTCTTTACGGTACGCGATACGGGCTCAGGGATTGCCCCTGATGTGCTTCCGCGTATCTTTGAACGGTTTTATAAAGCTGACCGTGCCCGCTCGGGCGGTGGGACCGGGTTGGGGCTGTCGATTGCCCGCCACACTATTGAAGCGCATGGGGGGCGCATCTGGGCTGAAAGCACCCTCAACCAGGGATCGAGTTTCTTTTTTACCCTGCCAGTCGCCTGATCTGCTGGAAAATTGAGCGGCGGATGGACAAAGGGGCGTGCGCGAATGCCCTGGTCCATCCGCTGCTGGTTTTTAATGGATGATTACGACTTGTTCATATGTTGTTAACATGCCCTTACCGGGCGGTTAATCCTGCTGCGATATGATCTTTTTGAGAAAACCAAAAAAGAAAGTATCACAGAAGGAGAATAAATACAATGCGTCGTTCAATATTTACTGTTTTTGTACTAATTGTTGCACTCAGCATGCTGATCAGCGCCTGCGCGCCACAGGCAGCTACCCAGGCCCCCGTACCGGTGGCCCAGGCAACGAACACAACTGCTCCAGCTGCTGCGGCAACTAATACGACCGCCCCGACTGCTGCACCTACGAGCACTACCGCCCCAGCCGCTGACCAGGGCAGCACGTCAGAGGTCGATCCGAGCCAGGTTACGGGCAACATCATCTCGGCGGGGTCTTCTACAGTGTACCCGCTGTCAGAGGCGATCGTGCAGCTGTTCAAAGACGAAGGCTACACCGGGCAGATCACAGTCGATTCGATTGGCTCTGGGGCAGGGTTCGAGCGTTTCTGCAAAACCGGAGAAACGGATATTGCGAATGCATCGCGGGCGATCAAAGACAGCGAGGTAGAGAACTGCAAGGCGATTGGCCGCGAGCCGATCGAGTTCCGCGTCGGTACGGACGCTCTGGCCATTGTGGTAAACCCGGCCAACGACTTCCTGACCGATGTTACCCTGGACCAACTGGCGATGATCTTCTCAGACCAGGCCGAAACGTGGGCAGACGTCAACCCCGACTGGCCGGCAGAGCCGATCAAGCGCTATACGCCGGGCACCGACAGCGGCACGTATGATTACTTCATCGAAGCCGTTCTGCAACCCAAGTACGATAAAGATGCTGACAAAGCTAAGGCCGCTTTCCAGAACGCTAAGAACCTGCAGCAGTCTGAAGATGATAACGTGCTGGTTCAGGGTGTAGAAGGGGACGAATATGCCATCGGTTTCTTCGGGTTCGCTTACTACCAGGAACAGGGGGATAAGCTCAAGGCAGTTTCTGTGGAAGGCGTGACCCCCGATGCGCAGAGCGCCGAGGATGGATCGTACAAGCTGGCCCGCCCGCTGTTCATTTACTCGGATGCCAAAATCATGGCCGAGAAGCCCCAGGTAGCCTCGTTCATCAACTTCTACCTGGCGCGGGTCAACGAAGTCATCAATGAGGTAGGCTATTTCCCCGCCAGTGATGACGCCCTGTCCAAGTCGGTCGAAGCGCTGGCGAACGCCACAAAGTAAGGTTGTATCTTGGCAATACCAGGAGGCTGGTTCTTCCAGGATTGGAAAAGCCAGCCTCCTGTTTCGCGAAATGGTTCTGGAAGATTATATGAAAAGGGTTCCACACAACGGATGTAATTCACGGTGAGCGTGATTAAATATGGAAGATCGAATGTCGAAAGCTGAAGCAGCCAAGAACTACAAGGTCGAACTGGTTCGCCCGGACCTGGCGAAACGCCCCAGGTTGGGTGAGGGGTTTATCCAGGGCTTTTTGTTTTTATGCGGAGCGGTGTCCATCCTGACCACACTGGGTATTGTTTATGAATTGGGCAAAGAAGCCTGGTTGTTTTTCGGCAGCCCGGAAGTCAATTTGCTGGAGTTTCTCACCACCACCAAATGGCAGCCGTCCATTGGTCAGTTTGGCGTGCTGCCCCTGGTCAACGCCACCATGATGACCAGCTTCTTCGCCATGCTGATTGCTCTGCCGTTGGGCCTGAGCGCAGCGATTTATCTCAGCGAATACGCCAGCGTACGCGCGCGCAGCATTCTCAAGCCGATCCTCGAAGTGCTGGCGGGCATTCCTACGGTGGTATATGGCTACTTCGCACTGACCTTTATGACCCCACTGCTGCGCAGTATTTTTGGCCAGGGCAATGTGGACATCTATAACACGCTGTCTGCTGGGCTGGTCATGGGTATTATGATCCTGCCTATCGTCAGTTCGATGAGTGAGGATGCCCTCAGCGCTGTGCCAGGCGCGCTGCGCGAGGCGGCATATGGATTAGGCGCTACCCGGCTGGAAACGGCTGTGCAGGTGGTGCTGCCAGCGGCCCTTTCCGGTATTATTGCCGCATTTATCATTGGCATTTCGCGAGCGGTTGGCGAAACGATGATCGTGGCGGTCGCCGCCGGATCAGGGCCCAGTTTCACCTTCAACCCGTTTCAAGCAGCCGAAACAATGACGGGCTACATTGCGCGTATCAGCGGCGGTGACCTGGGCTATGACACACCGGATTACAACAGCATCTTTGCCATCGGCCTTTTGCTATTCTTTATTACGTTGGCGCTGAACATCTTCAGCCGCCGGCTCTCGCGCCGGTTTCGAGAGGTGTACGAATGAGCAGTTTACCTCCTATAATAGGTTTAGGGTCAGATCAAAGACGAGATGCAAACCTTAAGAATCGCCACCGGGCCGCGAGCGCCTGGCGCGTCCTCTTCTTCTTATCAACCGTGATCGCTCTGGTCTCACTAGTGACGCTGCTGGCAAGCACAGCCAACCAGGCCTTTGGGCTGGTGGCTGTTGAAAACAAGGTTTCGCCGCAGGAACTGTCGGACCGTCCGCTGGAGACGCTGTCGACCGAGGAACTGCGTGCGATTCTGACGACCCGCCTCAACCGAAACCGCGTGCGCACCATCGAGCGCGATCACGGCCCGCTGGCGGAGATGGAAACGGATCCGTTGGCGCAGTTGGTCAATGAGACTGTGGTGCAGCCGAAAGTCCAGGCCAGCTACCACCTGCTGCCTTCGGTGTTCAATCGCAAAGCGATTGAGGCGGAAATCCGGGAAAAATATCCAAAAGCACAGATCGAATTCCGGGCCTGGCTGCATCCAGGGTTTCTCACGGCCACCATGAACCCGCAGCCCGAACTGGCGGGTGTGCGCACCGCACTACTAGGCTCGCTTTACCTGATTGTTATCACGATCCTCTTTGCCTTTCCCATTGGTGTTGGCGCGGCGATTTACCTGGAAGAGTATGCGGACCGTGAGAGCCGGATTAACCGTATCATCCAGACCAACATCGACAATCTAGCTGGGGTGCCATCGATCATTTATGGAATCCTGGGTTTGGCGATCTTTGTCCGCGCGCTGGCGCCGCTCACCAGCGGGGCCGTGTTTGGCGTGACCGATTCGAATGGGCGCACGATTCTTTCAGCCGGACTGACCATGGCGCTGCTGATCCTGCCGCTGCTGATCATCAATGCTCAAGAAGCTATCCGCGCCGTACCCAACTCGCTGCGCCAGGCCAGCTACGGGCTGGGGGCCACGCAGTGGCAGACGATCTGGTCCCACGTATTGCCATACGCCCTGCCAGGCATCCTTACCGGCACCATTCTGGCGATCTCGCGGGCAATTGGTGAAACGGCGCCGCTGATTGTGATTGGCGCCTCCACGCTGATCTTTAGCGATCCAGAGGGGCCGTTCTCCAAGTTCACCGCGCTGCCCATCCAGATCTATAACTGGACCACCCGCCCGCAGGCGGAGTTCCGCAACATTGCCGCCGCGGCGATCCTGGTGCTGATGATGACCCTGCTGTCCTTGAATGCAGCAGCGATTCTGCTGCGCAACCGCTTCAGCCGGAGGTAACAAATGGCCGGACGTTCCATATCGATAGCAAATGTTTCGAATAAATCAAAAAACATTATGAATGAGACACCCCGCATGAATCAAAACGAATATGCGATCGAAGTCCGCGACTTTAACTTTTATTATGGCAATTTCCGCGCAGTGAAAGATGTGAGCCTGCGGGTGGAGCGTAAAAAGATCACTGCCATCATTGGCCCATCCGGGTGCGGCAAGAGCACCGTGCTGCGCTCGTTCAACCGCATGAATGATTTGATCCCTGGGGCGCGGGTGGAAGGCGAGGTGCTTTTTCATAAGCAGAATATCTATGATCCACGCATTGACCCGGTGCAAATCCGCCGAGCGATTGGCATGGTTTTTCAGAAGCCCAATCCTTTCCCAAAGAGCATTTATGAGAATATTGCCTGGGGCGCGCGCATCAATGGCTTCCATGGCAATACGGATGAATTGGTTGAAGAAACGCTGCGCAAAGCCGCGTTGTGGGACGAGGTCAAAAACGATCTAAAGAAAAGCGCGCTGGCCCTTTCCGGCGGACAGCAGCAGCGCTTGTGCATTGCTCGGGCGCTGGCGGTGGAGCCAGAGCTGATTTTAATGGATGAACCCTGTTCAGCATTGGACCCGATTGCCACATTGAAGATCGAGGAACTCATGCGCGAGCTATCCGCCAATTACACGATCATCATTGTTACTCATAATATGCAGCAAGCCGCGCGGGCCTCCGATCATACCGTTTTCTTTACGATGGACACCGACCGGGCTGGATTGATGGTGGAATATGGACATACGGAACAGATTTTTACCAATCCCCGCGATCCGCGGACAGAAGATTATATTACCGGCCGCTTCGGATAAAGTGGAACAGAGGAACCGAATGCCACGCGAAACACTCGACCGCCATCTGCAGCATTTGCAGGAAGAAGTACTGGTGTTAGGAAGCATCGTGGAACAGGCGATGCTAAAAGCCATGGACGCCTTGAAAAACAAAGATCTGGCAGCATCCCGGCGGATCTTTGAGAATGACCAGGCTGTAAATGAAAAGCGCTACGCCATTGAGAACCATATCCTGACGCTGATTGCTACGCAGCAGCCTATGGCACGCGATCTGCGCCAAATGGCTGCCATTCTGGAGGTGATTACTGAACTGGAGCGCATGGGCGACTATGCCAAGGGGGTTGCCAAGGTTACGATGCGCCTGGGCGATGCCGATTTGCCCATCAATCTACGGGACTTTTCGAGCATGGCGGATCTGGCAATCGGCATGCTGCACCGCGCCTTGGGTGCGTTCATCAGCGCCAACGCTCAGGAGGCGTACCGGATTCCAGCGGAGGATGACCAGGTGGATGCCCTGTACAACAAGATCCACCGCAGCCTGATAGAGCAGATGATCGCCAACCCAGAAGCCATCGACCGGACCAATCAACTGATGTGGGTGGCGCACAATATCGAGCGGATGGCGGACCGGGTAACCAATATCTGCGAGCGCACCGTGTTCATTGCCACTGGGGAGCTGACTGAATTTGATAAAGAAGATGAAGAGGAAACCGATTGAGAATGGAGTTAGCTTCATTCTTCGATAATGCGGGAGAGGGAACGATGGAAATCGCCGGGAAAGACCGAATTTTAGTTGTGGAAGATGAGATTACACTGCAAGAAACCCTGGTATATCACCTTAAACATCAAGGGTATGAAGTAAAAGCTGCCGGCGATGGGAATGGTGCCATTCGTATCGCACGGCAGTTCAGGCCTGATTTAATACTGCTGGATATTATGCTGCCAGGCATAGACGGTTTTGAAGTGTGCCGCATCCTCCGGCAGGAGACAAGCGTGCCTATTATTTTCCTCACCGCTCGAGACGATGAAATTGACCGGGTAGTAGGGTTGGAAATTGGCGGGGATGACTATATCTCCAAACCTTTCAGTATGCGCGAGTTGTCTGCTCGTTTGAATTCTCGCCTGCGCATGATGCGCCTGCTTCGCATGCAGGTGCGGAGCGACTATCCAGAGGATCATGCCATTCAGGAAAAGAGGGAGTTCGGAAATCTTGTTATTGATGAAATACGGCACGAGGTCACTATCGATCAACGGCCACTTGTGCTTAAACCAAAAGAATACGCGCTGCTGTTATTCTTTGCTCAAAACTGGAGAAGAGTTCTTTCCAGAGAGCACATCCTGAAGAATGTCTGGGAGTATACATTTACTGGTGACAGCCGTACTGTTGATGTGCATGTGCGCTGGCTGCGCGAGAAGATTGAGGCAGATCCCGCACAACCTGTCCGGATTGTAACCGTGCGGGGCGGGGGATATCGTTTCGAAGGATAAGACGGTTATTTTAACTTTTACGATCTGTTAACGGGGCGTTATCGTGTCGTTCAATTTCGCAGTGTACACTAAGAAAAAGGAGGAAGTCATGATGCTAGAGGAGATCAGCACGGCCTATAATCCCTGGTGTCTCTTGCAGCAGCCTGTACATCCGGTTAGTGGGACACACCCATCATTTCGAACCCTTTTAGCCGCGATTGACCAGGGTTGGCAGGTTGTGGAGCCAATTCAGGTTCTACCGTCCGCCTTATATGAAACATGGATGTACTATTGGACGCTAACACACCCGAATCATGAACAGAACCACATCCTGTTGATTCCCGTGATTCCCGAGGTTGAGCGGTTGATTGAGCAAAGCCAATATCAAGTAATCGAAGGTAGTTATTATTAACTTGGAGAGTAAATGCGAATTCTTGTAAGTAATGACGATGGAATTTTCAGCCCAGGCCTGGTGGCTCTGGCAGAAGTAGCCGGGCAGTTTGGCGAGGTGATGATTTTTGCGCCTGATTATGAACAATCGGCAGTGAGCCATGCGATCACCATCCAGCGCCCGCTGCAGTACCACCGGGTGAAATTGCTGAAAGGCCTTGAAGCGTACCGGGTAAACGGGACACCCGCGGACTGTGTTGCCATGGGGTTGTATCATTGGGGTGGGGCTGACCTGGTATTGAGCGGTATTAACCTGGGCAGCAACCTGGGCAGCGATATCTGGCATTCTGGCACGGTTGCAGCCGCCAAACAAGGCGTGCTGTTGGGCGTTCCGGGGATTGCCTTCAGCCAGGTGATCAATGGCGAAGAGCCAACCTATGAGAAGCAGAAGCCTTACATTGCAGAGGTGCTGCAGATGCTCATCAGCGGCGAGCAGCCAAGCCTGGTGAATGTCAATCTACCCAAAGACCCGCAAGGCATTCGATGGACACACCAATCTGTGCGAGCCTATAACGGTAAAGTGGTTGAGAGCCAGGACCCCACGGGGCGCAGGCACTACTGGTTCTCTGCGATCCCGCTCACTGAGCCAGACGAAAATAGCGATCGTTGGGCCATCGATCATGGGTTTGTATCGCTGACCCCTATCCGCTTGAGCCTGACCGATGATGAATGGCTCATCCAGCGCGCTCCCTATAAAGAAAGCGCGTGACCACAGTTATACCAATAAACCAGGAGCCGTTATTGAAAACGGCTCTTTTTTTTTCGAGAGATCACCTCAAAACGTGACGTTATTCCACCGCGCGCGACCATTCCCTCAGCCATGTTATAATCACGCTATAAGAACTCCATAACCATATTGCAACCTCATACGCTAAGGAGATTCTATGAATGGTTCATTATTTTTTCGCCTGCTGCTAGCGGGGGCATTCCTTTTATTCCAGCATGGACTGGCCGCTCAACCTTTGCTGCGCGACCCGGAGTTTACCGCGCAGTTAATGTCTCCGCCGCCGTCCAGCATATGCCCTGGCGACCAGGTAGCCCTTACCATTTTTATTTTTGACAAAGCCCATTCCGTACCCGCGGCAGGCTACCCGGTGAACGTAGTCCATGACCCAAATATCGGCGAGTTGAACCCGACCAGTAAAGTGGTTACGAATGGCACGGTGAATTTCATTTACAAAGCGCACGATAATTCGCTAAATGCAGGGAAGACGGATACGCTGGTGTTCAAGACCGGCGGCTTCCCCACCGGTTTGCAGGTGCCCATCCATGTTGCGGACTGCGGCGATTATCAGTTTTCTTTCATACTTGAGATGACCAAAAATCAGGAGAGTATGGAGCTGTATACATACTTCAGCGGAAAGAGCACTGCATCTCGCATCAGCGGGCAGCTTACCGGCACAGAGACCGGCGCCAGTGAAGTGTTCTTAACCATGGGCGGCGAGGCCGGCCCAATGGTGTGCAAGCTGGAACCGGCTATCCAGGGGCGCGGTGTTTTTAATACGGATGGGGTGATCAATCCGCAGGGACCTGGGCACGATCTGCTGACGGTTTCGTTCAATTTCCAGCGCATCCAGCTCAATGACGCGCTGCTGTACTGTAAAACGAATGACCTGATGGCTTCTTATCCTTTCCAGGTGGGCGGCTGGGACCCCAATGAGACCGCATTGGAAGGTTTGGAAGTACCACTGGCAAATGGTACAGGCTCTATTCCAATCAGCCACGAAGAAATGACCGGCACGCTTACCGTATGGAGGGAGAAGAAATGAAAAGGAGATCATTTGCTATCTCTATTGTATTGCTGGTGCTGCTGGCTGCTGGTGCTGCCTGCCAGTTTGGTCAGCCAAATACTCCTCCTTCCACCAACCCGACTGAGCCGACAAATGCTAGCGCGCCTGGGAACGTCCCGGATGCCACCGCTGCATCTTCCGCTCCGGGGAAAGCAACGGATGCTGCTGAAAAACCGGCTGGCGGATCAGGCGATTTTTCCCTGGCTGATTTCTCTATGGGCCTGGACAACCTGACCAGCTACCGCCAGTCACTGGTGCTGGCTTTTGATGGAACCGTTGCTGGAGCGGAGACCCATTCCAAAACCAGCGTGCGCCGTACTGTGCTCCGCCAGCCCGCCGCGGAAATTACCTGGATCGAGATTGATGCAGAACCCCAGCAGATGTATGCCAGGGTGGGCGAAGTATCTTACCAGCAGAGCGGGGCAGATGGGGCATGTTCTGCCCAACCTGCTGAGCCGCTGTCGAGTGATGCGCCGGAGGTATTCCAGATCCATAATCTACCGGCGGTGAGCGGAGCTAGCGCTGCGGGTGAGGAAAACGTAAATGGGGTGCTATCCATGCACTATACTTTTGACGAGAGCGCCATCGGACGGGCGGGCGAATTGAAAGCGAAAGGCGACCTGTGGGTTGCGAAGGATGGCGGGTATGTGACAAAATATTCGCTGAGCATGACCGGTGAGGGCGACCAGCTTGGTCCCGGGGTGAGCGGCACGCAAACCTGGGAATATATGCTGACTGAACCGAATGCGGTCAGCACGCCCGATTTACCCGCTGGCTGCGCGGTGGGGCAGGTGGAAGATATCGCCCCCATAACGCCAGATGCGAGCAGTATACTGCGGCTGCCGGGCTTTTTACAGTTCAGCACCCCCATGGCACCGGAGCAGGCTGCTCAGTTCTATAAAGATCAATCCGCGAGCCTGCAGTGGGAAGAAATTCCGGCGGAACCGGTGGGAGATGGTGATCAAATCCTGAATTACAAGCTCCAGGGGGGTGGGCTGGTGAACATTCGCCTCCACAAGCAAGAAGGCGGGACGCAGGTTACTATTCAGGTCTTACAGAGCAAACCGTAAAGTAAAACGACCCCAGATGCCAGCATCTGGGGTCGTTCTTTGCGTTTTACAAGCAACGGGTACGGAGCATGTGCCCGTTCAGCGGTCTCGGCGGGGCCAATGAACATCTCCTTCAGCGATGAATTAATCTCCAATTTGCAATTCGTAATTTCTGGCCTCGCCCCCTGCGGCATCTAAAGAAGCTGCCATGCCTGTCTGGGTCTTATTGGGTTGTTTATTAAAGAAGATCCAGACCCCAGGGACGGCCATTAATCCACTGGATACAATCAGCAGCGTTTCGACTGTGAAAACATCGGCGAGCGGTCCGAAGATCAACATGCCTAGTGGCATGACTGTGCTCATAATAAGCTGCTGAACGCCAAAGACCCGTCCCTGGACCTGTGGCTCAACGATTTCCTGCAGCAAGGTGGTCGTCGAAGCGCCCCACATTGGCATGGGGATTCCGGACAGGAACATAAATACCAAGTACAGGGTGAAATCCTGTGAAAGGCCCAGGCCGGTAAATAAGACTGCCCATAGGATGCTGCTGAGCCCAATTGTTTTGAAATGATTTTTGAACCCACCCCAGGCAGTCATAATAAACCCACCCAAAACGGAGCCGACAAAGAACGTCACTTCGTTGGCGGTTAGCCTCCAGACCTCATCGCCAAAAGAGCGCGTTACCAGCAGCGGCGTCAGGAACGCAACCGGGGCGATCAGCAGGAAGATAAATGTGAAGAAGAGGAACAGGGTTTTGATGGCCCTGTTCTGGCCGATATAGGCCAGACCGGCTTTTAGCTCATCCAGGTAGCCAGTCGACTGCGTTTCGGCAGACCTTTGATGCATGGGTACCTTTAAGACAATCAATAGGGCCACCGCGATGATGGCAGTGATGACATCGATGAAAAAGATGTATTCGAGCCTAGAGAATGAAAGTAATGCTCCACTGACCACCGGCGCAATAATCATGATCATCGGCTGGAGGGTGCTGTTGATACTGTTTACGCGGATTAAACGATCCGCAGGCACAATTTGAGGAATGAGTGCGCCTACCGCAGGCATTTGTATACCTGTTCCTATGGAGCGAATCCCCGATACCAAGAAGATGAGCCACAGCTCTCGATAACCGACCAGAAAGAAAATCGCCAGGATGAGGGTGCTGGCAGCGGTGAGGGCATCCGCGGCGATAATCAGCACCTTGCGGTGATAGCGGTCGGCCCAAACGCCAGCAAACAGCGAGATGACGATTTGGGGGAGAAATCCGGCGATCGTTGAAATTGTCAGGATTACACCGGATTCGGTCGAGAGGGTTACATGCCAGATGATGGCATACTGGACCAGCATTGAGCCAAACAGTGACATACTTTGACTGGATAAGAATAGGGCAGTTTTCTTCTTCCACCCGACAGTATTTTCGATTAGTTGTTCAGGCATAGAAAGGGTTTTCCTTTTCTTGTATTGCTAATATATGACTAAATCTATATTTTTAGTACATATATTCTAAACTATAGCGTTGCAGACATAAAATGTCAACTGGTCTTCTGGTCAGGTTTGGATTAGTGCATCAAAAGATTTCATTCCAATGCAATGTTTAGCGTATAGCCATGTGTGCGCTTGCGGAACCCCCTGCAAATCGGCGGGCGAGCGGCTTTGAGAAATGGTATAATTGATCCATTATTGTTTTGCCGGGGAGATTAAATGATTCTTGAAGATACCCAACGAGCGAAAATCAGCCTCACTGCGGTTAACCTGGGGCTTGCCGCGAATGTTTTTCTGGCCCTTATTAAAACGGTTATTGGCATTATTGGGCACAGCCCGGCGCTCCTTGCGGATGGCGTCAATTCCACATCCGATGTGGCTTACTCACTGGTTGTATCAATTTTTATTCGACTGTCCCGCAAGCCAGCCGACGTTGAACACCCGTTTGGTCACAGCCAGTTTGAGTCGATAGCCGCGCTGACGGTGGGCTCCTTCGTGATCACTTCGGCTTTGGCCATCTTTTGGGATGCAATTAACACGGTCTTTGACCAGGTCACAAGCACGGTGAAAACGCCGGCTGCCAGCCCGCTGGCTCTTTGGGTGGCTTTGCTGACGGTAGGGTTGAAAATTCTTCTGTTCTACCATACCAGGCGAATTGGAAAGTCGGTGAACAGCACAGCGGTATTAGCGATTGCCTATGACCACCGCAATGATATTTTCTCAGCTTCGGCGGCACTGGCGGGTATTACGATGGGGCGCGCCGGTTACACCTGGGTAGACCCGCTGGCCGGGGCAGTGGTGGCGCTGGTGGTGCTGCGCACGGGCATCCAGATTCTACGGGAATCGGCATCAGAGTTGATGGATACCGTTCCAGGGCAATCGCTGAACCAGCAGGTGACCGAAATTCTGTATGGAATTCCAGGTATCCGTAGGGTCGAAGAGATTCATGCGCACCGCTTTGGTCCGTACATGGCGATGAATATCACCATTGGCGTAGATGGCACCGCCAGCGTCTGGGAAGGAGACCGCATCGCCACGTTGGCCGAGAAAAGACTACGTGATGCAATTGAATTTCTCCAGGTTGTGCATATCCACTACCACCCAGACAGCCAAAGGTAAGCTGTTTCTCTTAAGGTGCAAAAAAGAGGATGCATTCATCCATTTTGCGCCATCGCTGCGCATAGTAAGAAAACTGCCTGGCATCAAATTTCTCCGGCTGCTGCGCGGCGAATGGCTGTCTCGATGACTTGGCCTGCTTTTCCCTTTTTAACCATGCTCGGGGTAAAGCGCAGCACCATCCAACCAGCCAACTGGGCCTCATTGTACTTTTCGCAGTCTGCTTCATAGCCCTCACCACGTACGTGTCGCCCGCCGATCCAGATACCGCCCTCAACCTCAACGGCGATTAATAATTCCGGCCAGGCCAGGTCGAAGCGCCATTTACGTTTGCGGTGGAATACATACTCGCGCTGTGGCTCAGGCAGACCTGCCAGCTTAAGCTGGATGAGCAGCGTTTCGCTATAATCGAACAGAGCGGGTGCCGGCCTGGTTTTTCGCGCTGGGGTTTGTCTGCGCGGATTAGAGGAAGACTTAAAAGCCATGCCTCTATGTATCTACTCGCGCCGAGTGGCGGAGCGAGAAGCAGTCTGGTAAGATAGGG
>CAYTHO010000068.1:0-32466 GCA_964437595.1 uncultured Anaerolineaceae bacterium | reverse complement strand
CGGTCGCGGGATCGCAGACGATGCCGTTGTAGCGTTTGACCTTGCGGCTGATCGCCTCGCGCAGTTCCGGTTCGCCGAAGGTCACCGGGTACTGGTTGAGGTCTGCCCGGATGGCGCGGATGGCCAGATAGGAGACGCCGAAGCTCAGCGCGTTGCACGCCCCGGCCCACTGCGCGCCGACCCCTACCACCAGCGCCGTTGCCAGCACCGGCCCCAGCCCCACCGCCACCATCTACTCGCTCTACCCCTTTATCCTGCGCGGCGAGATTAAGGTGATATCCGGGTCCACCTTCCCCGACCATGATGAATGCAAGCTGTGGGTAGCGGGTCAGGCTTACGACCTGCAGGGCGCGCCCATGCAGGGCATTACCGTCATGCTGGGCGGGGGCCTGGCAGGTGAAGGCCTGTACCAGCTCAGCCTCACTGGCACGGCCCTGCAGTACGGCCCGGCAGGCTACGAGTTCACCATCGCAGACGCCCCGAAAAATTCCAGGCAGTCCGTCTGGGTGGCGCTTTACGATCAGGCCATGGTTCCCCTCTCTGGCAAAATTTACTTCGACACCACCGAAGACTGCTCCCAGAACCTCATCCTGGTCAATTTCCGCCAGATCCGCTGATCCCGCGCCTGCCCCCATCCCGCATTCAACAGCACAATAATCCTTCCCTGTGCTGTCGAATCTCTTCTTCTATATTTACTTGGTTCGTAAATGTCATTTATATCCAGTAAGGACAGCTTTCCCTTCCTTACGTTTGCCAAGCTCTGATAATTCCATAGAAAACCGGTCAAGCGACGCAGGTTCAAATCGGATTTCCAAATATACCTTCCCTCTTGATTCTTCACTTTCTCCAAATTTGATTCCGTATCCGCTCTCCTCGATGAGGAACACATCAACAGCGGTATGCCCCATGCTGTCAATACATCGAAATGTTAAACGTACATAAGGGTTACGATTAATTTCCGTATTTGTTCCAATGATATTTTCCCGGTAATCGACCTCATCCAGGTAACAAATTCCAAATGTCTTCTCGATCACTTGCCATATATTTTTCGGAAAACCTTGTAATTGGTTTCCCATTTCGATTAATTGCTCTCCAACGATGGTAATACCTGTTGTGGTCCCTGCAAATATTCCATTGGTTGCTTTCACTACAACTTCGAGATATTCCCCTAATTCAGATATTTCAAAAGACAATTGTGGTTTGTCCATACGCTTCGCAACTCCAGCCCAAAAATCACGGTTGCATCGCCTTTTATTAATAACTCCCCCTGGCTCGTATCGACACATTTTCCTTCCCCGCCAGCAGCCCGCTAAGGGGCGCGGCGCGCGGCGCCATCACCGCGCCGGGGGCAAAATACGAAAAAGTAAAGTCTGTCGGATCTCCGGCTTTCTTCCCGGGGATCGGCATCAGCCGGGCCAGCAGCGGCTTGTTGAGGCGCAGCGCCAGCGCGCTTACGTCCAGCAGAACCGCCGCGATTTGCTCAGCGGAGGTGTCTCCCGGCAGCGGCACAGTATCCAGCCCCGTACCGCACACCGCTGAATACATCAACAAATCCTGCACCGTAAACGTCCCATCAGCGGCGCGCGCCGCCAGGGTCGAATCTTCCAGCACCGGCATCATCATCCCATTAAAGCCCGTCTTCATCCACGAGCCGCGGTTGAGGGTATCGGCCAGGAAAGCCGCCGCCGCCAGTGAACCCGCCATGCCCAGCGCCGGCAGCCCCAGTGATTCCAGTGCCGCCCCCAGCGAGCACCACTGCTCCGGGTAAGGGGCATAGGAGAAGTCCAGGCCTTTGAAATCCACATCGAACTGCTGCGCCAGATGGTTGGCCGTGCTGGTAAATGCCACCGCCTGCGCTTCTAAGGTGTTGATGATGCTCTGGCGGGCCTCCTCCAGTGTTCTGGCTTTGCGAATCGCTGCATACGGAACGTCCGCGCACTCCATCGCCAGCGCGAAAGCGGGCCGCTCCCCCTGGTGATACGCCCCCGGCAAAAATGGGCCCCATGGTCCCACGTTGGCCAGCGCGCCAAAGCGCAGGTTGGTGAACCCGTCAGGCGATACCACCGCCGCTTGCGTGATAATCTCCGCGCAGGCTCGCACCGCTTCCAGCGATATTTCCCCATTTGGCGTGGTCAGCATCCCGCTGACAAAGACGTCTTTGGTCGCTGCCAGGATCGACGTCACCATATTGTAGCTGTCAGGCATGCCCGTCAGCGCCGGACCAAGCGAAACGTAATCAAAGCCGCGTTCTCTGGCGTCGCTTTCCAGGGCCTGCGCCAACTGCACAGCGTTTTCGACCTCGCCGGTAGGGTACAGGTAAGGGAACGGCGCGGTTGCCAGCCGCGTTGTTTGCACGTCGAACCCGGTTTTGCTGAACTGGCTGTAGGCTGCTTCTCGCAGTTGGCCCATGCGATCGAACGTTTGCTGCGCGTTCCGCGCTCGTGGATCAAAGAAACAGGTTATCGAACGGATTTTCATGATTCCCTCCTCTGCCTGACAATTTCAAACAATAAAATACTGGCGGCGGCTGCCGCGTTGAGCGACTCGCTTTGCCCCGGCATCGGTATGTTAATGAAGGCATCTGCCAGCTTTAGCGCCTCAGCGCTGGCGCCCTCCGCTTCGCTGCCCACCATCAACGCCAGCGGCTGGCGCAGGTCGGCGTTCCAGCACGGCTCGCCCCGCGCCGCTTCTGCCAGGAAAACGCGCAGGGGTGGCAGCGGCTTGCCTTGCGGATCGCCCGGTTTCCCGCACAAGTCCGAAATCGCATCCCAGGAAAGATGCCGGATTGGGAGGCGGAAGTGCGCGCCCATCCCTGCCCGCAGCACCTTGGGCGCAAAGGCATCCGTGGTGCCCGGCGATAGCAGGGCCGCCTGCGCGCCTGCCGCTGCGGCGCTGCGCAGCAGGGTGCCCAGGTTGCCTGGGTCGCGCAGGTTATCGGTGACCAATACAAAATTCAAATCCTCCGGCAGCGGAAGCATTCGCATAGGCAGCACTGCCAGCAGGCCCGGCGCGGTCTCCGTTCCCGTCAGCGAGTCCATCAAGCTGGCGGCGATCTCCCAAACCTCCGCACCTTGCTGCCTGAAGCCTTCCACCACCTGCTGCCCGCGCTCCGCAAGTTTTGCCGAATACAGCACCAGCTCTGACTGCCAGCCCGAGGCCAGCGCCTCTTCTACCAGGCGCACGCCTTCCACCACAAACGCCTGTTCATCCTCGCGGGCTTTTCTTTTCTCAAGAAGCGCCCTGACGCGCGTAAAACGGGGGTTGTGCGGTGAAGTGAGCATCATTTGTTGATCCGTAATCGTTCTTTGGGAGTGGTTCGCCAGGCTTATACCTCGCGGCCCATTACCTGCCGCGCTTCTTCTAAAAAGACCCGCAGCGTTTCGTCATCCCACAATATCATCTGCACCAGGGTGACGTGCGCATCCTGTTTTTCCGCCAGGTAGGCTTTGAAGGTTTCAAAAAAGATCCGCGCCGCGCGCCGTACGGGAAAGCGGAAAATGCCGGTGGAGATGGCCGGAAAAGCAATCGACTGCAGCCCCAATGCCTCGGCGCGCTGCAAGCTGCCGCGAATCGCGCTGCCCAGTTTAGCGTCTTCATCTCCGCTGCCCCAGATCGGGCCCACCGCGTGGATCACGTAGCGGGCGGGGAGCTTGCCCGCGCTGGTATAGGCCGGGCTGTCATGCGTCACCTCGCCGTGCTTGCGCACCCAATCCCTGCTCTCCTGCTGGATGATCGACCCCCCGGCCCGTACAATCGCCGCCGCGATGCCGCCGCCGTGCTTCAGTTCCTCATTGGCCGCGTTTACAATCGCATCCACTGGCGCTTGCGTCAGGTCGCCCTGCGCGATTTCTAAGCGCGTCGTGGGAGATAAAGTGTATGTTGCATGTATAGTGCTCATGGTTCTATTCTAACCCAAAAAACAAGACCCCAAGGGGAGAACCCTTGGGGTCTTGCCGAGGTTTCGCTGCCTGAGGTGTTACTCCCAGGCTGCTTTGGCAGTTACTATGCGCCTTTTGCTGCGGTAACGACAGCCGCGAAGGCCTGCGGGTCGCGGACGGCCAGGTCGGCCAGAACCTTGCGGTTGAGCGTGATGCCGGCCGCTTTCAGACCGTGCATCAGGCGGCTGTAGTTGAGGCCATGCAGCCGGGCTGCGGCGTTGATGCGGGTGATCCATAGCTTGCGAAGATCACGTTTGCGAACACGGCGGTCGCGGTACGCGTACCACATGCTCTTCATCAACGCTTCGTTTGCGCGGCGGAACAGGCGATGACGGGTGCCAAAGTAGCCCTGGGTCATCTTTAACGTTCGTCTGTGTCGGCGATATGCGACACTCTTTACACGTGCCATAATTACTCCTTTGCGTACCCCTGGGCGCCGGACTCAGCCTTTCGCTCAGTACATCCAGTTGCGAACACCCAACGGCCGCACATAAAACGGATCAATCGATACAACGCGTTAAGCTAGGCCGTCTTCTTGAGATACGGGGCCAGCGCTTTGACGCGTTTAATGATGCCTTTGCCCTGCACGGGCAGCATCTCAGACAATAGCACCTTGGTGCGCTCCGAAGTGCGGCGGCGGAAATGGCTCTTGCCGCCCTTGGTTCGTACCAGGATGCCGGACCCGGTCAGGCGGAACCGCTTGCTGGTTGCCTTATGGGTTTTCATCTTGAACTTACCCACTCTTGTTGACTTGCGTGACACAGCGAAACTCCTCTCTATAAAATCAAACAGCAAAAGATACCTGTAGAACAGGCACAGCGGTCTATTATACAACAAAACGGGGGTTTTGTGGACGAAAAATAAAGCTGCGCCAGAAGACATTCTGGCGTAGCCTGGGTTCTCAAAATTTATGAACCGCTTTCGACGGTTTCGGGTTTAGCGGCTGCCGGGGTAGTTTCCTTCTTCTTTGGAGCCGGCTTGGTCGGGGAGAGCACCATGCTCATCACGCGGCCCTCCAGTTTCGGCGGCGCCTCGATCATGCTGATATCCGCCAGTTCCTCGGCGATCTCACGCAGATCTTCCATTGCCAGCTGCGGGTAATCGATTTCGCGGCCCCGGAAGCGAACGGTGACTTTCACCTTCATGCCATCATGCAGCCACCGGCGGGCATTATTGGTTTTGAAAGAACGGTGGTGCTCGTTCGTTTTTGGCCGGATCTGGATTTCCTTGATTTCGATCTTGGTTTGGGCTTTTTTCGCCTCGCGCTCTTTCTTCGTGCGCTCGTACAAGAATTTCCCAAAGTCCATCACCCGGCAGACGGGTGGGGCAGCGGCAGCGGCTACCTCGACCAGGTCCCTTTCCGCGTCGCGCGCAATCCGCAGCGCTTCACTGGTCGGAACAACACCAAGATTTTCACCGTTGGGGCCAATTAACCGAACCTCTGGCACCCGAATCATCTCATTGATTCTAAAATTTGAAGTACTGATAGCTTTCTTCTCCTCGGCGAAGTAAAAACAAAAGGGTCACCCTGTCCATTAAAAAATGGACCTTCATCGGGTAGATGATACCATAAAGAGTAGGCCAGCGTCAACTATGAAGCGCTATGGAAATCAAAACATATCGCTCCAAGAGACATCCTACACCTTTTCCGCGATCTCCTTTGCCGCCCGCTGCAAAAATTCCTCCACCTTCATCGCGCCGGGGTTTTCGCCGCTGCGCAGGCGCAGCGCCACCGCACCCTGCTCGATCTCTTTATCCCCAACCACCAGCATATAGGGGATCTTCTGCGTCTGCGCGTTGCGGATTTTGGCCTGCATGCGCTCCGATCCATCATCCACCTGCACGCGCAGGCCGGCGGCCTTGAGCTTTTTGGCCATCTCATGGGCGTACGCCGCGTGCCGGTCAGCGATGGGGATCAGCATGGCTTGTACAGGCGCCAGCCACACCGGGAACGCCCCGGCGTAATGCTCGATCAGCACGGCAAAGAAGCGCTCCATGCTGCCCAGCAGCGCGCGGTGCACCATATAGGGCCGGTGGGGCTGCCCATCTTCGCCAATGTAGCTGAGGTCGAAGCGCTCGGGCAGGTTGAAGTCAAACTGGATGGTGGAAAGCTGCCATTCGCGGCCCAGCGCGTCGCGTACTTTGATGTCGATCTTTGGCCCGTAGAATGCGCCGCCGCCTTCATCGACCTCGTAGGGCAGGCCTGCGCGCTGTAGAGAAGCCTCCAGCGCCGCCTCTGCCGCCGCCCAGTGCTCGGGTTCGCCCACCGAGTGCTCCGGTTTGGTGCTCAAGTAAGCCACAAAACTGCTCAGGCCAAACGATCGCAGCATGTTCAGCGAAAAATCGAGTGTAAAGTCAATTTCATCCGGCATCTGGTCAGCGCGGCAGAAATGGTGCGCGTCATCCTGGGTGAAGCCGCGCACGCGCAGCAGGCCGTGCAGCACCCCCGACCGCTCAAACCGGTACACCGTGCCCATCTCGGCCAGCCGCATGGGCAGGTCGCGGTACGAGCGCAGGTGGCTTTTATAAATATGCACGTGGAACGGGCAGTTCATCGGCTTCAGGTAGTACTGCTGGCCCTCAATTTCCACCGGCGCATACATGCTGTCTTTGTAGAAGCCCAGGTGCCCCGAGGTTTCCCACAGGCTGGCCTTCCCAATGTGCGGGCTGTTGACGAATGCGTAATCCGACCGCTCATGCTGTTCGTTCCAGAAATTCTCGATCAGCCGGCGCATAATGCCACCCTTGGGGTGCCACAGCACCAGCCCACCGCCCACTTCCTCATTCATGCTGAACAGGTCCAGCTCGCGGCCTAGCTTGCGGTGATCGCGTTTTTTGGCCTCTTCCAGCTTCCACAGGTATTCTTCCAGCTCCTCAGCCGTGCTCCATGCCGTGCCGTAGATGCGCTGGAGCATAGGCCGGTGTTCATCACCGCGCCAGTACGCGCCGGCTACGTTCATCAGCTTCACTGCGTTCGGGTTGATCTCTTTCGTGCTCCCCACGTGCGGGCCGCGGCACAGATCCGTGAAGGTGTCGTGCGTGTACAGCGAGATGACCGGTTTTTCGGCCTGGATCAATTTGGCCTGGTCCTCGTCGTATTCCTCAATCTCATCGTACGCCGCCGGGTCGCCTTTTTCCAGCCCTTCGATCAACTCCAGCTTGAACGCCTGATCTTTGAATACCTGGCGCGCTTCTTCTGCGGAAACAACCCGGCTCTGGAAGGCATGGTTCCCTTTAATAATCTCGCGCATGCGCTGTTCAATCTTCTCTAAATCGTCCGGGGTGAGCGCGCGGGGCAGGTCGAAATCGTAGTAGAAGCCATCCTCAATGGCCGGCCCGATGGCAAACTTTGCCGATGGGAACGTTTCTAGCACCGCCTGCGCCATCACATGCGCCGCGGAATGCCGGATGCGGAATAGCTGTGATTCTTCATATCGTTCATTTCGTTTCTTCGCCATTTTGTCTTCTCCTGGCTCTTTGCTGTTGGCTGTCGCAGTTTGCAGCTTCTAGCCCAAGGTTCTCGCTAACAGCTCTGAGCCAACAGCTATTAGCTTAAAACAAACACCCTCGCCCAAATCTGGGGCGAGGGGTTAATAAAGCCTCCCGTGGTGCCACCCAGCTTGCCGGATCCACGCGGGTTCCAGCCACTCTGGTTAGCCTGTAACGGGGCCGACCGTTCAACCTTACTTGCTTCAGGCGACCGCTCGCGGGTGGTTTTCTCTGGTTGGAGGTTATGCCAGGACTCTCAGTCTATGATCCTCGCTCCCTGTTTGCTCCATGCCGGATACTCGTCCCGGTCTGTGCGTTTCGTATGTGTGGGCGGTATAGGACTCGAACCTACGAACCTCTGCTATGTCAAAGCAGCGCTCTAACCAACTGAGCTAACCGCCCGGAATGTCTATTTATTATACTCGCGATCCGGCAGTTTCGCAAGAGTTTGGATTCTGCGGTTTTGAAAAATTGACACCCGCCTGCCCTCATGCTAAACTGGTGACAATATGGTAACCTCGCAGCCGCCCGTGGCCCGTTTACGTTGGAATGAGGAAGATCGCCTCTTATACCCCGACCAGGCCGTTCGCCTGGGCCGCGCCTCCGAAAACGACATCGTCATCGACGACCCAAAAATATCCCGCAATCATGCCGAGTTAGGATGGAATGGCACGGGCTTTTCGCTGCTCGATCTTTCCAGCGCAAACGGCACCTTTGTCAATGGTCAGCGGGTGGTGAAAACGCCCTGCGTTCTGCGCGATGGGGATGAAATCTGCCTGGGCAAGATGCTGATGTATTATGAGATTGTGCGGGCGGAATCGACCGAACCCACAACCCCACGAACGACCGAGCCGCTGGGCGAAATAGGGGCGCATCTGGTGGTTTCAGGCGGGCCAGATATGGGCCAGCAGTACCCGTTGTGGGGTGAGGTGATTACCATTGGCCGCGCCAGCCGCGAGGCCACCTGGGAGATCCGCCTCACGGACCGGGCCGTATCGCGCCCGCACGCCCGCCTGGAGCACCGCGACGATGGCTTCTACCTGGTGGACCTGGAAAGCGCCAACGGCACCCGGCTCAACGGTGCGCGGGTGCAGGGGCCGGTTCCGCTCAAAGATGGCGACGTGATTGTTGTGGGGGAAACTCACATCACTTTCTACGCCGAGTAAAGAAATCCATGGCGGCGCCTGGCTGGCGCTAAGGACTCGGGGACCAGGCCGGGTGGAAATCGCGCAGCTCATTGTTCGTCAGCGCGCGCACCACTTTGCCATCCATGCTCGCCAGCATAATTTCTGGCTTGCTGCCGACTTTATCCGTCCAGAACACCAGCCAGCCGCCATCAGGGGAAATGGAAGCATGCGACATGCGGTAATCGTCCGCAAGCACCTCTACTGTCCCGTCGGTGGGGTTCGTGCGGTCGAGCATCGATAGGGTCGGAGTGCCGTTTCCCTGGCTGACGGATGCCAGGATGTGCAGCCCATCCGCCGCCCAGACCGGTTCGGAGAACTGGCCAGAACGCGAAAGCAGCTCTTTCGATTCGCCGTTGGCGTGCATGTACCACAGGGCATCCCAGTTCTGCTCATTGCTGAAGATGTAGCTGATAAATTTTCCGTCTCTCGACCATGCAGGTTGGGCGTTTTTGGTGCCCTGGCTGGCCAGGGTTTGCACCTGTTGGCTTTCCAGGTTGATGATCCGAATTTCCGTTTTTGAACCGAGCACGGCAGTGTAGGCCAGCGTCTTTCCATCTGGCGCCCAGGCCGGGTCAAACGCGCCGCCGACGCCCGCGGATTTTACCGGCAGTTCGGTCACTTCGCCGTTTGCCAGGTCCACAATTTTGATCGTCGCGCCAGCGAAGTAGACGCTGGGTCCCTTGCAGGGGGTGGTGTAGGCGATCTGCGTGCCATCCGGCGACCAGGCTGGCTGGCAGGCCCCACCGGTGGCATTGGTCACCTGGCGGCGGTTCTCGGGGTTAGTGGCTTCCATCACCCAAACCTGTACCGCTCCGCTGCGGTCCGAGGCAAACGCGATTTGCTCGCTGCCGCCTATCACAGTCGGCTGGGGCAGCGGGGGCTCGGTTGGGGTAGGGAGGGCGCCTGATTGAACGGAGGGAAGCACGGCTGCCTGCAGTGCAAGCTTTGTGGAGGTCGGCAGGGCCGTTGGGGTGGCAGGCGCGCTGGTCTTGTTGAATATCGGGGTGGGGGTAGGCGTTTCCTGCGCCAATGCGGGCTCCACTGCCGCGATGGGGGTTGCCGAACTGCTCGGGGCCTGCGCGGCGGCATTATAGATGGCAAAAGCAACCAGTACCAGCGCTACGCTGGCAGCGCTGACCAGCAGCCAGCGCGGCGCGGCGCGCAGTTCCGCGGCGATTTTTTTGCGCAGCCTGTCCTGTCCGATCCGGATGGCGGCGGCGAACCGCTCGGCCACAGATAGATCTGCCAGCGGGCTCGCGGGGTCCTCGGTTTGTTTAGGCGCCGGTGCGGTGACCAGCGCTGTAGATGCAATGGGTTGGGCTGGCAGGGATGAGGCGCTGTAAGCAGCGCGGGCAGCCAGAGAAGCGGCTTTTTTTGTAGGCCTGGGCTTTTGATCGTGCAGCAGTTTGCCGGGCGTAGGCGGGACGTCTGCCACTGGCAGGCTGGCAATCTCTGCCAGGCTGTCCGCCAGATGCAGGTCTTCGATGCCCAGCCAGTCGTTACCCTCGGGCATCTCATGATCGGCTTCCAGGTCGCCCGCTTCGCTCGAGGCGCTTTTCGCGGGAGTTTCTTCCGCCATAGGCAGCTCGTTCGCCTCAAGCAGTACGCCTGCCTCAGGCAGTTCTGTTGACCCAGACAGTTCTTTCGCCTCAGGCCGTTCTTTTACCACAGGCCGTTTTTCCGCCTCAGGCAGTTCTCTCGCCTCAGGCAGCTCCTTCGCCTCAGGCAGCTCCTTCGCCTCAAGCAGTTCTTTTGCCTCAGGTAGTTCGCTTGCCTCAGGCAGTTTTTCCGCCTCAGGCAGTTCCTTCGCCTCAGGCGCTTTCTTCCTGCCGGAAGCGCCTGCCTTTGGCAGGTCAGTGCGCGTCTGTGCATCGTCCTCGGGCTGGCGACTGCGCACCGCCGCTTCCAGCGCCTGGTATAGTTCCAGTGTCGAACGAAAACGCCGCCGCGGGGCGCGCTGCAGGCACGTCATCACCACGGCTTCCATTTCGGGGGTGATATCGGGGTTGTGCACTCGCGGTGATTGGGGATGGATGTTTTTCTTTTCCCAGATAATGCGCCGGGTGGTGCTGCCCTGGGCGCGAGCGGCATCACCGGTAAAGGGGCGCTGCCCGCCGGTCAGCATCTCGTATAACACCACGCCCAGCGAGTAAATGTCGACAGCGCAGGTCGGCTCGTGTCCATCGAATTGTTCAGGAGCCATATAGGCCGGCGATCCCAACCCGATCAGCGGCTGGGTGGTTGTTTCGGAGCGGTGCGCAATACCAAAATCAGTGAGGTACACCGTGGCGTTGCGGTGCGTGATGATGTTGGCTGGTTTAATATCGCAGTGAATCATGCCCAACTGGTGGGCGTAAAACAGCGCGGCGCACACCGGCTGCATCACCTCTAAAATGCGCCCGGTGCGCAGGCCGTTCTTGAATAGAAATATTTCCCGGCGCAGGGTCAGGCCGTCGATGAAATCCATCAGGATGAAAGAGAGATCGTGAATGTGCTCGAAGCCATAATAGCGGACGATGTTGGGGTGCTGGAGTCGTTCCAGAGTCTGCGCCTCGCGTTCAAAGTTGCGCATAAAAGCCTGGTCTTCCGCCAGGTCGGAGTGCAGGACTTTCATTGCCAGGAACACCGCCCGCTGCAAGTCCCTCACTTTATATACATCGGCCATACCACCCTGGCCAAGGAATGCCTCAACCCGGTATCTCCCCCCCAATATCTGCCCGGTTAACTCCGCCATTTCTACCTCAAAGCATGCTATGTTTCATTGGGATTACGTTCATTTTACGCTGTTCGCCGGGTCCAGGCAATACGGGAAGCGGGTAGTTTCACACTTGTAACTGTAATGTAACCTTACAAAAACGGTAACTCCCTGGTGATAGCCCGTTTTTCGGATGGTAAACCTCGGAGAGGTTCGTGGCGAACATAATGCGCTCGAGTAGTGAAAGCCCCGAGATATTAATGCGCCAGAGAAAATTTCTCAAAAATTATGATATAATCTGCGCTCGTAACAAACGCATACATGTAAAATTGGAGAGGTAGCGTAGTCTGGCCTAACGCGCGCGCCTGGAAAGCGCGTTTACCGCAAGGTAACAAGGGTTCGAATCCCTTCCTCTCCGCCAGAAAAAAACCTGGACAAAAATCTGTCCAGGTTTTTATTTTCTCCTTGCGAGAGCGCGCATGCGTTGTAATCATAGCCCCACTGCGTGCGTCCCATCTGCACCCGGGTTCATTTGGCTCGGATTCCACGTTTTCGGGGCATCATCCACGGACAGCGCCGGTAAATTCCAGCGGGCCCGAACCCGGTTGCAGCGCTCGATCTCTTCTTTAGACGAAATGATCCGCCCATCCTGGTATTGCCCCCCGAACTCGCGGCAGGGAGAGGGTCGATTGGAATAGATGGCGCAGGATACGCTGCTTCCAACCTGCCCAATCAAAGCCGCACACCGCGGCGGGTTCTGGTTCGTGCCTTTCATGCACAACAGGTAGGGGGGCAGATCCTCGGTCAGCTCGATTGGGACCGGATTCTCTGAGTCAGGGTCGGCTTCGAGCCAGTAGAAGGATACTCGAAACCAGGCACAGCACGCGCCGCAGGTGACACAGGGTGATTCGGGTAACATGGCGCGGAATTATAATCCTGCTTTTTTGCCTTGAACAGAGTCTGATGAAGTACCCCATTAGCTCTCCGGCCTTAGGACGGTGCCGTGAGAGAATATTGTGTATCAAATCATTTTGCGTTGGGGCTTACCATTTTGTTATGCAAAGCGAACAAGTCTGGATATATAATAATTTTATCGGGGAGAGATCACAATGAAAAACATCGTATCCTACTGCATTTGCATTTTGCTTGTATTGTCGCTGTTTGGCTGTGTAGGCCCAAAGGCTGTTCCATCGGAAATTACATGGAAGCCGGAAGACAGCAGTTTCATCGATGAAACCCACATGCTGCGCATCGCGACGCATTGGGTGAAAGGCTCCAGGTACGTTGATGGACCCTATATTATCATTTCCCTGCCGGGTCACCTGAGTGTCGGTTTTGAATCGTTCAACAACATGTCTTCCGCGACCGCGAATTTAGAACCCGTTCACATTGCCCAGCTTGTCAACCGTGCAGGCATCAATGAAGACCAGACCTTAAATCTTGACTATCTCCGCGGCCAAAAGATGGAGTGCGATGAAGCCTCGCAGACCTGTGTCAGCCGCGTGCAGTTCAGCAACCAGGTTAGGAGCGCCCACTTTTTGCCCGGAAAAGAGAACGGCCTGCAGATGTACTTGATTGTGTTTGAAGAAGAAAACACAGTCACCCAGGTATACGAAATCCTTCCAGACAGCATGGGCAAGAAGTAGCCCAAACGGCTACTTGACCATCACCGTCAGTGCTTCGCGCTGCATCGAAACCTTTACCGGTCCAGTTCCCAGCGACGTACCATCGACCATCACCGGCATGGGCGGGTTGGTTTCGATCTCTGCCCTGTGCACCTGGAAGCGGTGAATGCGGGGGTCTTCGGTAACGCCCCCAATGCTGCTGACCATTGCGCCAAACACTTCGAGTTTGGATAGTTTGGCAAACACCAACACTTCCAGCAGTCCATTGCGGAAAGAATCGGCGGAGGCGATCGGGTAGTTGGGGCCGAGATACGGCATATTGGTCACCAGCACCACATGGCCATGCGTATAGATAAGCGGCGTGCCATCCAGCACCAGGCGCATCTCCGCGGGAGGGGAGGATACCAGCGCCGCCAGCAGGTCGCCAATTCGGGCCAGGTTCCCGCGCTGGATATCGTCCGCCGCGGGGAACAGCGCCGAAAGCAGGCCCACCGAGCAAACTTCCAGGAAGGGCCGCCTGGCCTCGCCGCACGTCACCAGGCCCATATCCACCTGGACGGTGCGCCCTTCCTGCAGTAGCGCCACCGCGCCGGGGATGCTCATCGGAATACCCAGGCTGAGCGCCACATTATTCCGCGTGCCGGTGGGGATGATGCCCATTGCCGCCCGAGTACCCGCCAGCGCGTTTGCCACCGCATCCACCGTGCCATCTCCGCCGCAGGCAATGAACAGGCGGAAGCCGCGGCGGTATGCGCTTTGAATCACAGACCGCAGGTTGCTGTCAGGTTGCACGATATGTACTTCCGCCGCCAGGTCGATGGCCTGCAGTTCGGTAAGGATGCGCATTAACTGCATGGGCGATTCGCCCGGTATACCCGAGATAGGGTTGAAGATGACCTTTACCCGGGTGGGGGAATGGGTGCGGTGGAAGAGGTGGTTCATCGTATATCCTATGATATGATTATCCCATAATATCCGCCTTTCAAGAGCGTGCCGATGCAAAAGAAACTTCCCCACATTCAACTCATCCTGGCTGTGATTTTTGGAGCCGTTTCGATTTTCGGACCCATGCTCACACCACAAGGAAGCCTGGTGATCTTCCTCGCCGCTCTGACCGGCATCCTGCTGGGTGGGGTAACTTTTTATATCGGATGGCTGCTGGAAGTGAAAAGAGCTTCCATTCGCTATCCCTTTGCGGACTGGAGCCGGCGCATCCTCCTGCTTTTCCTCAGCCCAGGCCAGGCGCGCGGGCTCAAACCGGCCAACAGCGAGCTTTCCTCTTTCGCCAGAGAGGCCATCGGAATCCTCAGCCTCATCCTGGGCCCCCTGCTGGTGATCGCTCTGGTCGTTATGGTCATCCTGGTCCTTCGCCCGTAGTGTGGCGGCCCGGCGTTCAATCCAAATGCGCATCTACACCATTGGTTACGGCAACCGGCCTATTGGCGATTTTCTGGACCTGCTCCATCGCTACAGTGTAGGCTGCCTGGTAGATACGCGCTCGCTGCCCTATTCGCGCTTCCGCCCGGACTATCGCAAAAAAGCTCTCCAGGAGCACCTGGAGCGGTCCGGCATCGCTTATCTTTTCAAGGGTGACGCGCTGGGCGGTAAAAAGATCGACCTCGATTGTTACGTGGAGGGTAAGCTGGACCTGCCTCGTCTGTATGCAAAAGAGTCATTTCAAGCAGCCCTGGGCGAGGTGGAAGCGCTCGTTCGTCAGGGACAGGTGCTGGCGCTGATGTGCGCGGAGCTGCGCCCGGTCAACTGCCACCGCAGCTGGATGCTGGCCTCACCGCTGGAAGCGCGCGGGTTTGAGGTGCTGCACATTGACGAGCACGGCGCGCTGCAAACGCAGCAAGAAGTGCGCGGCTGGTTTTCAGACGTTTAGGCGCTTGCGCTACTCTGTGCGCAGGTCCCCCTGCGGCTCCCAGAGGATAGCCATGTTTTCCAGCACCCCCCAAGACAGTAAAAACGTATCCACCGGGCGCTGGTAGACGTTCTTCCCATCCAGGAATTTCACGTTTTTCCCATCATAGCCGATGGCAATTACCGTGTGCTCCCGGCGCGCCACAACGATATCTTTGCCATCCACCGAATATATAGAGCGCTCGCCCGGCCATACATGCCCGGTCACCCACACAATCACCGGACGCCCGGCGGCGATCTCAGCCTGCAGATCGTACAACGTCAGGTTCTTGACCGCGCTGGCCTGCGCGCCGTAGCTCTGCAGCACCCGCGCCACCGGCCCGGCATGCACGCCGTACGCGTCCGGGGGAATCGCTCCCCATCCGCCGTTTGGGCTGCCGACAAAGCCCTCCTCGGGATTGTTGGATCTCGGCAGGCGCGCCATAAACTCCATTTCGTGGATGGTTACTCCAAAATGGCGCGCCCAATCCGCCGCCGAACGCGCCTCGCACGAAAGCGCCTGGAGCTGCCCGTAGCCATAAATGCCCTTGATTTCCGCGCTGGGCGGCAGGGTGGCGGTCGGCTCGATGGTTCCGGTGGGCTGGGCCGGGCGCGGGGTGCGTGTAAGGGTTGGCGTTTGCGCTGGCTGCGCCGTTGGACCTGCCGTTTTGCGGGCCGGTAGGGCAGAGGGGGAATACTCCAAGGTCTGAGACGCACTATGGGTTGCGGTAGGGCTGCTGGTCGCATAAGGAACGGCAGCTTCCACCTGCCCGCATGCGGATAGGAACCAGGCGCACAGCAGCAGGATCAGAACGCGACGGGCCATACCATAATCATAACCCAGGGCGCGGCAAAATTTCAAACCCAGGAATAGACCTTAATGCGGCTCTTTTCTTTGTATAATAGCCTTCAACCTTCTGTCAATTGAGGTAATATGGCTGATCCAGAAACCTTCGATATTGAAATCCTCAACCTGCTCTACGGCGGAGACGCGCTGGGTCGCCTGCCGGATGGCCGGGCAGTGTTTGTTCCCTACGCCATTCCGGGGGAGCGTGTGCGGGTGCGCCTGACCGAGCAAAAGAAGAATTTCGCCCGCGGCAGGCTGGTGGAAGTGCTGTCGCCTTCTCCTGAGCGGATCGAGCCGCCTTGCCCGAACTTTGCCGCCTGCGGCGGATGCCATTACATGCACATGGCTTACGCGGCCCAACTGCGCTGGAAAACCGCCATCCTGCGCGACCAGCTCGTGCGCATAGCCGGGATAGCCGACCCGCCCGTGGCGGATATCCAGCCTTCGCCCAACCAATGGCATTACCGAAATGCCGTCCAGTTCCACATGACGCCGCAGGGCAAACCCGGATTCCAGGAACCCGGCTCGCATGTGGTTGTGCCGGTTGACCACTGCTTGCTGTGCGAGCCGTCCCTCGACGAAATCTGGCCGCGCCTCGATTTTGCCGACCCCGAGCAGGGCGTGGTGCCCGGCCTGGAGCGCATCCAGCTCCGCGCTGGCACCGGCGGCGACCTGCTGATGGTGCTGGAATCGAACGACCCCGTGCCGCCCGAGTTTACCGTTGACCTGCCCATCAGCGCCGTGTTCGTTGGCCCAGGCGGCTTTGACGAGAACACCCCCCTGGTGCTCGCCGGGGAGGATTTCCTGGTGATGGAAGCCCTGGGCCGTCCTTTCCGCGTATCAGCCGGGTCATTCTTCCAGGTCAACACCGGGCAGGCCGAGAACATGCTGCGCTTCCTGCTCGATCGGCTGGCCCTGCCGCGGGAGGCTTTTCTGCTGGAGGTGTACGCCGGGGTGGGGCTGTTCAGCGCTTTCCTTGCCCCAAAGGTGGCCCGCCTGGCAGCGGTCGAATCAGCCCCCTCGGCGGTGGAAGACTTCGCCGCCAACCTGGATGAATTCGACCATGTGGAACTGTACGACGGACCGGCGGAAGATATCCTGCCCGGCCTGGATGTGCGCCCCGATGCCGTCCTGGTCGACCCGCCCCGGGCTGGTTTGGCCATCTCCGCCCTGGACGCACTCGTCCGCATGGGCGCGCCTTCCCTGGCCTACATCTCCTGCGACCCGGCTACCCTGGCCCGCGATGCCAAACGCCTGCTCGCCGCCGGGTATGCCCTGGAAAGCGTCCAGCCCTTCGATATGTTCCCCCAAACCTATCACATTGAGAGCATCAGCCTGTTCAAGCTGGATAAATCCTGAGGGCATTCATTCGCGGGGGTTCAAAATCCTTTCGTTGAGCCGCGCTTGGTGAATTCCGAGCGCGGCTTTCTACAGATTGTTTTTTGGTACCGCTGTGCTATACTGAATTGAGCGGGGTTTTTATTACAATATCTGTAAAATACATACAAGAAGAAAATACATACAAGGAAATTTATCGGTCGCTTGAACGATTGTCCGTACTTTTTTCGTATTCAGGCCGGGAATGCGCGCCTGAATTCAGTGTCCGGATAAAGGAGGGATGTATGAAACGTTTGACGCGACTGTCTCTTGTGTTAGCGCTTCTAACCGCGCTGCTGCCATCTACCGCCGCAGTCGCACAGCAAGAACCAGCCGACCCAATTTGCGCCCAGGTAGCCGCGGGTTTGGGGGCAGCCTATGAGTCGGTTTGGCTGGATGGAGCCATTACCTGTGTCTTGATCCCGCAAGCGTGGAACCAGGACATGGTCATTTTTGCGCACGGTTATGAGGATGCACGGAATGCTATCCAGATTCCCTGGGACCAGTTGAACACTACCACACCGAGCCTGCCGGAACTGGTGCTTAGCCTGGGCTATGCCTTTGGCACAACCAGTTATTCGAAGAACGGATTGGCCATTAAGCAGGGCGTTGGCGATGTGGTGAAACTGGCGAAACACATCCGCGCGACAAACCAGAGTGTAAAGCGGGTATTCTTGACCGGCGCCTCCGAAGGTGGCCTGGTCACCGCTCTGGCGATTGAGAAATACCCTGATCTGTTTGCCGGTGCGTTGTCAACCTGCGGCCCTGTGGGGAGCCTCCAAAAACAGGTCCAGTACTGGGGTGATTTCCGGGTAGTCTTTGATAAATACTTCCCCAATGCTTTAAAGGTCCCGCCTCCGCCTCCGCCGCTGCCCGCCCCGCAGTTTGGGCCTTCCACACCCATTTATATTGACCCGCTGGTTGTCCAGTATTGGGAAGATTATCGCGATGCGTATGTGCTTCCTCAATTGTTGGCAGCCGACCCGCTCTATGTGCAGGCGCTGCTTACCGAAACCAAAGTGCCGGTAGACCCCGCTGATCCGATCACCACCGCAGGCCTGTCCATCAGCCAGTTGTTGTATTACAACGTAGAGGCGACGAATGATGGGCGCATGACGTTTGTGCCCGGCCTGACCCTGGAGAATATTAAGCCAACATCCAAAACCCCATTGGCGGGCAATTCATACAGCAACCCGAAATACAAGGATGGTTATCCGCGCGGTATTTACCCCGACCCACGCGCAATTGCCGAGATCCGGGCTTACTATGAAACCTCTGGGAAGCTCAAGCGCCCGTTAGTGGTGATGCACACAACCGGCGACCCGGTCATCCCCATTGAACAGTCAATCATCTACACAGGTAAGGTTGCCGCTCAACGCTCACTGAGTAAGCTGGCGCTGATCCCCATCAACCGGTATGGGCACTGCAACTTCGAACCGTCTGAAATCGTCTTTGGGTTCTACGTCATGGTGCTCCGTTCTACGCTGAAGCCATTCTCTCAGGCGCAGATCCAATCGGCGCTGCCAGAAATGCAGTTACAAACCGAGTTCAAAAAGCTGAAAGAGAAAAACAGCGATTCGCTAACCCAATAGCGCAATAACCAATAAAGCGGCTTCTGGAACCCCGTCAGCCGTTATCCATAGCCGCGGAATACAGCAGGTAGATCTCCCCCGGTGTTATTGGGTTGTGTGTTGCTCCCAATAACCGGAGGAGATCGTTTTAGGGTATCTCTATATTGTTGAATGCCGGCGTCGCGCGCCTTTTGAATGGTGCTTAATAAATATCTCTCACCGTGTTATACACGTTGAATTTCCCGGTCGGCGTATTCAGATCTTTAATGCGCGCCTTCTCCGCCAGGGTTTTATCATCGTACACCACGATCTCGCCGGTCTCGCCCGGCTTCGAGGCGTCGCCCCACACGCTGATCCATACCTCGCTGCCCTGCTTGTTGTACTCCATGTGCACCGCCCGCCCGTAGCTGGCGATCTCCCAGCATTTCTCGGTCTTCTCCGGCCTGGCTTTGGCGATCACGCACACCGTCCGCGACATGGCCGGGTCGGTATTCATGGTCATGTCCACCCAGATCCAATCGCTGTTGGGGTGCGTTTTAAGAAACAGCGACCCGGCTCCCGGCAGCGGCGTGGTACGCACAGCCTTCCAGGCTGAATCCGGGTGCTTCTCCGGGTCCGTGCCAATCGAGACAATCGCTCCCTCGCCCAGGTGCGAGGTGCTCCACACCGGCCCGTACTCGGGGTCGATCCAGTTTGCCCCGCGCCCAGGGTGCGGAATATCTTCCGTCTCTACCAGCGCTACCAGTTTGCCCTCTTGCGTATCCACCACCGCGATTTTGTTGGACTGGTTCGCGGCAACCATGAAGTAGCGCTTGGTCGAGTCCAGCCCGCCGTCGTGCAGGAAGCGCGCCGACTCGATCATCTTGATGGTCGGGTTGTTTGCATCGCTGTAGTTGACGATCCAGATTTGCCCGGTTTCCTTCACATTGATAATCCACTCCGGCTTATAGTGCGAAGCCAGAATGCTCGCCACCCGCGGTTCGGGGTGGTACTCCTCGGTGTCATAGGTATAGCTGCGCGTGCTGACCACCTTGAATGGCTCCAGCGTTTGCCCGTCCAGGATAGAGAAATGCGGCGGCCAGTAGCACCCCACCACGGCGTACTTATCGGTGAAGTCGCCTTCCTCGCCGTTGTATTTGCTCACCTCCACCGAGCGCGCATCGTAGCAGGTTTGCACCTCGGCCACCTTGTCCGGCTTCTCCATCCACAGGTCCACCAGCGCCAGCTTGCCATCCCGCCCGATCACGTAGGCGTATCGCCCGGTCGCCGACATGCGCGTAATGTGCACCGCGTAGCCGGTATCCACCTTGTTGACGATCTCATAGGTATCGCCATCGATCACAGCCACCTGTCCCGCGTCGCGCAGGGTGACCAGGAAATAGTTCTCCCAATCGCGCGTTGTCTCGGGTTTGGTGGGCCGGGCGGATGGCTCCACGAATACCTTCCAGGTGGCCTTCATCTGTTCCAGCGAGAACTCGGGCGGTTGGGGCGGTTCGTTCTGCAGGTATTTGGCCAGAATTTCCGTTTGCGCCTGGGTGAAAAAGCCCTGCTTGCCCCAGTCCGGCATGCCTTTGGCCGTTCCATTGAAAATAATGGCCGCCAGCCCGGCGGTGCCTTTGGGCTGCATCAAATCTGGCGTCAGCGCCGGGCCGGTGGCGCCTTTGCGCAGCGTGCCGTGGCAGCCAGCGCAGCGCTCGAAGAAAACCTGCTTGGCCCAGGTGAACTCCTCATCGGTCAGCGCGGGCGCATTGCCGGATACCTGGGCAGCGGGTGCGGCAGGGGCTCCACCCGCGCCGGGCGTGGCAGCCGCTGCCGCGCTGTCCTTACTCTTCAGCTCCGCCAGGAACCCGACCGCCGCCGCTAGCTCGTCCTTCGTCAGGCTCTCGCCCAGCGAAGCTGGCATGATGCCCTTTGTGCACGGCCCGGAAGGGCAGTCTTTTGGGAGATAAGCATCTGGCTTCAGAATGGCCTCGTTCATATATTCCGCCACCGTATCGGCCTCGCCAGTATATTCTCCGGAGGCAATCCGCTCCTCCGCTTCTTTGCCGATCATGCTCAGGTCAGGGCCGATTTTGCCCGTTGCCCCCGGCACCCCCGGAATAACGTGACAGGCCGTACAGCCCCCTTTTTGAAACGCGGCCACAGCCAGCTCCGGATTGACCTTCCCACCAGCCTGTTTGCTGCCTGTCGCGCCGCACGCTGTTAGAAACAGAGCCACGCCCACCAGTAGAAAAAAGATCCCGGTCCGCTTCATTATTTCCTCCGCCAAACGCTGTGAATGGATTGTGCTGTTGGATGGTGTCTTCCACTGCAATATCCCATGCTATTCATGTTCCATTATCATCAATTTTCCCTGTTTTCCCTTTGCGCTGGAGCAAAGACCAGCGCATCCTCTTCGCGCGAATTACGCCGTTATTCGCGCGAAGACCGGATATCTTCTATGCTGGCGAGGACGAAAAAAATCGCACGCTGAAACTTACCTGCTTATCGCGCGACATCCTGTGGGTTTCAGGTAGCGATGAGGTCAAGGGCCAGCTTTGCCGATGGCTTTCCGCGCCTTTTTCACCAGTGACCCGATGGGATGCACGCCCATGCGGGTGGGGCCTTTCCGCGTCCCTGCCACTGCCATGCCGATCACCTGCCCCGTGTGCTGGCTCACCACCGGGCACCCGCTGAAGCCATAAGTCTGAAAAACCTCATCCATTTGAATAAAGGTTGCCTCTTCGCTCGCCAGCATCACCGTCCCTGCCCAGCTTTTTGAGCCGCCTTTGCCATCCGCGAAGCGCCCGTACACCACAATGCGCTCTCCCGGCTGGCCGTTCCCGCGGGGATCAGGCCGCAGGAAGTGTTCAGTATCGACCCCCTCCGCCACCGACCACAGCGCGTAATCCATGGTGAAGCGATTTCTTTGGAAGATGCTGCCCAGCGCGATTTGGCCCTCTAAAGGGATGGTTAGCGCGTTGCCAGGCGTGGTGAATGCCAGGCTGGCTCCAGGCGGCGGGACCGGCGCGGCATGGGCTGAGCTGACCCCCACCCGCTGCCCGTCCTCCAGTTCCAGCAGGAAACCGCACGCAAATTCACTCCCGTTGGCGTTCCCTGTAAAAGCCACGTAGCCGCCTGGCAGCGCTCCGCGCGGCGCGGAGATCACCGGTTCGGGCGGCATCGGCCCCATCTCGGGGAAGGACGCGACCCCCGGGTAATTCACCAGTACAGCCGCCAGTGCATCGGGATTCCAGGCCAGGTACAGCGACCCAAGAATGGCAGTCGACAGCAGCGCGATCAGCACGCGCAGGAATGCTTTCCACAGGTGGCGCGGTTGAATGTTTCTAATCATAGATACCAGCGAAACAGCCGCCTTACCTTTCTCTTCGGGAACCAATCGCCCGGGCATCCGTCTTTATAATAGAGGAGCCGTGCATGGTAGCATGATTATATCGCTTGTTCAGCGCTGGCCTCACCATTATAATCACCAGTACAGTTACCCCTGTTGGCAAAATCATCGGCTTTTATTGCGCACTATCTGATGGACACACCGCTGATCGTCGGAACCCTTTCTTTTGGAGGACGAATGAAGATGAAAATCCGCTTGCTCTTGGTCGCGGCGCTGCTGCTGCTGATCCAGATGGCCTGCAACCTGCCGGGCCAGGTCCGGCAAGGCCAGCCCACCCCGCTGCCTGGCCCCAACCAGACTCTTACTGCCCTGTTTGCCATTACCCTGCCCGCCCAGCCCACTGCCACGCTGGCCCCGGTGGCAACCATCACCTCGCCGGGCGCTGCCAGCCCCACCGCCACGCAGTCCCCTGCCGCGGCAACTGCCGCGGCTACTGCCGCGCCGACCATCACCCAGGCCGCCTCTGCCAGCCCTACCGCCACCAAGACTCTGGCCCCGCTGCAGACCTCGACCATCCCCAGCGTTCGCCCGCGCGCCCAGGTGGTCGCCAATTACCTCAACACGCCGCCCACCATCGATGGCGATTGGTCCGAATGGAAGAATATAACCACCGAATATCCGGCCAATCTGCTGGTGTGGGGCAAAGATAACTGGGCCAACGAAGATGACCTCGCTGGGTCCTTCCATATTGGCTGGGATGATAACAACCTGTATATAGCCGTCAAAGTACGCGATGATGTGTACGTGCAAAATGCCACCGATGCCGATATCTACAAAGGCGACAGCATCGAACTGCTGCTGGACACCAATATCCGCGATGATTACTATTACGCTGAACTCAGCCCGGACGACTTTCAGTTAGGCATCTCGCCGGGTAACCCCAAGCCCGATGGAACCCGTTCTGCTTATCTGTGGTATCCCCGCGCTGTTGCCGGGGCGCGCAATAACATCAAGATCGGCGCTCGCCTGGAAGGCACCATTTACCGCGTCGAAGCCGCCATCCCCTGGAGTGTATTCGAAACCACCCCGGCCAGTGGCAAACATTACGGTTTCGCGCTCTCTGTAAACGACAATGACGATGGCAACAGCAACGTGCAGCAGTCCATGGTTTCGAACGTTTCGATTCGCAAGCTGAGCGATCCAACCACTTGGGGAGACTTGCATTTAGTGCGATAATGATAATTGATGATTGAGATATCTCATAATCAGGCCCGCTACCTGATCCGCGAGGCGGAAGACCGGCGCCTGCCTGATGAGCAGTGGGCAGCGCTCCAGGTTCACCTGGAACGCTGCGCAGAATGCCGCGCCTACCGCGCGCGCATGTCGGCCTTGACGCGCAGTGTAAAACGGGTGCTGGTCCAGCGCTGGGGCACAGCAGGCGGCCCCGCCCCGGATACGCCCATCCGGGTGCAGGCCCAGCGCGCTTCCCGGGCAGTTCGTACCCGCCGGACGGTTTTTGCGCTGTTGGGCCTGCTGCTGGTCGCCGCCGTGTTTGCCATGCCTCTGCGCGCCCGGATTCTGGCTCCCGTTCCGGGCGCCACGTTTACCCCAACGGCTGCCTTACCCTCGCTCACCCCCACCGTCGTGGACCGCTTCAAGGGCCTGATTGCGTTTGAAAGTGACCAGACCGGCAGCTCCGAGGTGTTTTTACTTCAGGTTTCCGGTTCTTCGAAGCCCGACCTGATGAATCTCACCAACCACCCCGCCCAGGATACCGACCCTATCTGGTCTCCGGACGGTGACTGGCTGGCCTTCCTCTCCGACCGCTCCGGCAAGCGCGAGCTGTACGTTGTCAGCGTGGCTGGCACGCGCCTTACCCAACTGACGGATGATCCCAATATGGACTGGCAAGGCCCGCTCTCCTGGTCGGCGGATGGGGAATGGATTGCTATAACCGGGCGGCGGCTTGCCCAAAACGGCGACCGCTGGGGCTATCTGGTTTCGCTCACCGGTATGGACCCAGTCAGCCTGCCGGGCACGCGCAGTATGTCAGGGGCCCTGCGCTTTGCGCCTACCCATCCGCTGCTGGCATCCCCCGGCAGCATTTTCAACATCGCGGACGGCTGGACATTTGATGGCTGGTACGGCCTCGCCACCGAAGAAAACATTTTCCAGCTTGCCCGGACCGCCCCCGACCAGGCATCCTTTGATTGGGCTATGGGCGCCGGCGGCCTGGCCTACCTGGCAATGAGTGAAGGCAGCCAGAATTCCAGCAGCCCGCGCTTCGACCAGATTCGCCTTTCCCCGGTGATTGGCCTCAATAACCGTGATGCACTCGCTGATGAGTCCGGGCAGATCATCGACCGCATTGTGGGTGGTATGTCGTTTCGCTCGCTCAGCTATATGCCCGGCGGGCCTTTCCTCGCCACCTTGCAAGACGCGCGCCTCACCGGCTGCTGGAACGTTCACCTGGTCAGCGCTTTTCACTATAACCTGCTCGAACCGATTGATTTCGATGGCCTGTGCGTGGACAGCGACCTGGAACGCGCCAGTTGGTCGACCATTGGGCCAAACAACGCCGGGCGCTGGCTGGCGGTGACCGGGCGCCTGCAGGACCCGGCTACCGGCGCGCCCAGCGGAGAGCCTGGTATTTACGTGGCGCGCTACCCGCCCTGGGCCACCGGCTATTACGCCCAGCCAGACCTCGAGCGCCTGCTGGATCTGCCTCCCGGTTTCAAGACCGTTCCTCGCGTGCGCCCGACCGGCAATTCCCTCAAAATCGATCCGCGGGCTGCCCGCCCGGTCGCAGAGGTCATCCCGCCTGAGGCGATGAACCTGCCTTTTATTGAAGGGATGCTGGTAGCCAGTCAGGATGCGCCATCCTCGGCGGAAAGCTCCATCCAAATCTTTCATGCCGATGGCGGTGTAGAAACCCTGGCGCAGGGTAAGGATCATTACGCTTGCCCGGTCTGGTCGCCCAATGGGAAAAAGATCACCTTTGCCGCCGCTCCATCTGACCAATCGCGCGGCATCTACTGGATGAACGCCGATGGTCGCCACCAGAGTCTTTTACTCCCGCGCCCCAGTGAACGGGCCGGGGCAGTATCGCCTTCCTACGGCTGCCCGGTCTGGTCGCCAGATGGTCAGTTCATCGCCGCGCTGCGCCATGAGGGAGACCTCACCAGGCTGGCCCTTTTCAAACCGGAGACGCTCACGCTCGGGCACTTCCCGATGCTTTCTCCTTCGAAGTTGGCGCGCCCGGTCTGGTCGCCAGATGGTCGGGCTGTGTATATGCCCGAGTCCTGGTCGTGGGGCAACCCTGGGTCTACCTACGTGTCTTCGATCTATTGGGAGACAGTGAGCGGGCCGATCACCTTGCAGGTGCTGACCGGTTGGAATGATATGCAGGCCGTATCGATCTCACCCGATGGGCAGCATATGGTAGCCATTGGCATTCGCCGCCCTTCCCCGGAACAGGCCGCTAGCGCCAGCCTGATGCTGATCGATATGCCCCTGCCGGGCGCTGCTAAATATGTGACCCTGCCCAATTACGCCCAGCGCGGCATGGGCCTGCCGGGCCGCATCGAGTGGCTGCCCGATGGGCGCGTGCTCCTGGCTTTGCCCGGCGACCCGCTGGACCATCCCAAAGCCACTTTCGTCGCCTACGATACTGTGTATGGCATGTTTACCACCCTGGCAGGCTCGGAAGACGCGCTGCTGGATTGGGCCTATACCAATGGTTGGGTCGTTTACAGCAGCGAAAGCGGCCTGTGGGCCCAGGATTTGTTCAGCGATGCCCCGCCTATCCGCCTGAGCCGCCGCTACATTTCTTCCCTGGACCTCAAATAAACGAAAACCATGCTGTTCGCAAAGTCTGGCGAACAGCCCTGGAATAATCCCTCCTCAGGCTTGCCATTTCGAGAGGATATATCTAGAATGGAAGAGGTTCCTTTTTTATCTTTCGTTGTCTCGTTTCTTTTTCACCATTCCCATTTCATCCTCGCCACGCTTAACCAAAGGGTCACGGCATATGCTGGAGAACATTGACCTTACTTTGGAAGTGGACAAAGTCACCTATAAGAAGCGCATGGCGGAGCTCTCTGACCGGTTGTACTTTGTCCAGCAGGGCGCCTGGGCCACCGGAATCCCTGTCATCATCCTTTTTGAGGGCTGGGATGCTGCCGGGAAAGGCACCACCATCCACAAGCTCACCGATCCCATTGACCCGCGCGGATACAAGATCTACCCCATCCGCGCGGCGCGCACGTATGAGAAGAAGCATCCCTGGTTGTGGCGCTTCTGGCTCAAGATCCCTGCCCGGGGAGAATGGGCCATCTTCGATCGCTCGTGGTACGGGCGCGTGCTGGTCGAGCGCATGCTCAACATTACCCCAAAGAAGGAATGGGAGCTGGCCTACCGCGACATCGTCGATTTCGAGCGCAACCTCACCGATGACGGCGCCTTGATTCTCAAGTTCTTCCTGCACATCAGCAAGAAGGAACAGCGCAAGCGCTTCGAAAAGCTCTCCGCCGACCGCTTGAATGCCTGGCGCGTGACCGATGAAGACTGGCGCAACCACAAACAATATAAAAAATGGCTGCGCGTCTACGAGGAAATGCTGGAGCGCACCGAGACAGAATGGGCCCCCTGGACCATTGTCGAAGCCACCGACCGGCGCCACACCCACATCAAAGTGTACGAGACGATCATCCACGCGCTGGAAGAACGGCTCCATATCGAGCCGCAATCCGAGGCAGGTGCAGGCAGCGATCAGCCGCCCAAAGCGGACCAGTCCACCCCTGCGGAACTACCCTCCACTGATGCCGTACCCGATAACGGTGATCCTGCCCCAGCCCGGGTAGAAGCCGCTGTTCATTCTGCAGCGCGGAAAGGGTAAGGAGGTGCGCCATGCTTTCCAAAGTGGATATGACGGTTTCGCTGGACCTGGAGGAATATAAAAAGGAGCTGGTGCTCAACCAGGTGGCCCTGTCGCAGTTAGGCTTCCAGGTGTACGTGCAGCAGCGCCCGGTCGTCATCCTGTTTGAGGGTTGGGATGCCGCCGGGAAGGGCGGCGCCATCAAGCGCGTCACCGAAAAACTCGACCCGCGCGGCTACGTGGTTTACCCCATTGCCGCTCCGCAGGGCGATGACAAAACTCGCCACTACCTGTACCGCTTCTGGCGGCGCCTGCCCGAGGCCGGGCAAATCGCCATCTTCGACCGCTCCTGGTATGGGCGGGTGATGGTGGAGCGCATCGAAGGCTTCTGCTCCGAGCAGGATTGGAAGCGCGCTTACCGTGAAATCAACCAGTTCGAGCACCAGATGGTCGATTTTGGCACCATCCTGTTCAAGTTCTGGATCAACATTACCAAGGACGAACAGCTTCGCCGCTTCCAGGACCGTTCAGCAGATAAGTTGAGCCAGTGGAAATTGACTGATGAAGACTGGCGCAACCGCGAAAAGTGGGACCGCTACGAAGAAGCGGTCAACGAGATGCTGCTCAAAACCAGCACCCGCACCGCGCCCTGGACCATCGTCGAGGGCAACGAAAAACGCTACGCGCGGGTGAAGGTGCTTTCTACCCTGGTAGAGAAGCTGAGCAAAGAACTGGACTTCAAGCCGGAATAAAGGGAATCAAAAACGGCCCGCGGGCCGTTTTTGATTCCTTGTAAATGAGAGTTAGAACAGCAGCATCGTCAGTTCGCTGCGGTACTGCTTTCCGTCCACGTCTTCAGCGCCAAGCAGCTCCAGGATGCCCAGGAAAACCTGCCGGGCCTTATCGTTGCGGTAGCGCTTGTCCTGGCGGATGATATCCAGCAGCCCGTCCAGGGCCGCCAGCATATTGCCGCGCTTTGCCAGGCGGATGCTGTTGCGGAACATTGCGTCCAGCTCGGTTTCATCGGGCAGTTCGTTCTTCTCGAACTTCATCATCGCATCCGCCAGCGGCTTGAGGAACTGGGCGGCGTTATATTCGCGGCTGGGCGGGAAGTAATTAATGATGAACAGCGCCTCGCTGCTCTTGCCCTGCGCCAGCAGTGCCCTAACCAGCCCCAAAAGCACGGGCGGCTGGTTCTGGTTTTGCTCTTCCAACTCGCGGTAGATGGCTTCCGCGTCAGCCCAGCGGTGTTCCGCCAGCAGGCTGTCGGCTTTCTCTTTCGCCAGGGCGGCCTCGCTGGGCGGAGCCAGTTTGGCAAGGAACTCGCGCACCCGTATCTCGGGCTGCGCTCCGGCAAATTCGCCCACCACCTGTCCCTGGCTGATGGCCTTTACCGTGGGGACACTGCGCACGCCGTAGCGCAGCGCCAGGTTGGGATTGCTGTCTACATCCACGCGCGCCAGGCGGAAGTTTCCGCCCGCTTCCTCGGTCAATCGTTCCAGCATAGGGCCCAATGTTTTACACGGCTGGCACCAGGTCGCCCAAAAATCCACCACTACCGGCACATTTTGCGAATACGAAAGCACTTCGTACTCGAAATCAGATTCCGTTACATCAACAATAAAATCAGAGGGTGTCATCACGTTCTCCAAACCTTCATTTCATACGAAACAACATATACCCATTGCTATGAAAATTATAACGAAAGTTTCTCAGAATTTTATATGTTTTTCTTTCCGCCATCGCGCTACTGTCGCTATCGCTGTCGCGCCGCGCCGCGCCGCTGCCTGCCCAGGCGAGAATGCTACTCGTCGCCCTCGCCTTCTTCGCCAGCGATCCTTCCCGGCTGGTCCAGGCCAACCACCTCGCCGTGCACGTTAATGATGATTTTAAAACCCATCATCCCCATATACGCCCGGCCCTCTTCCGGAATCCCGGCCCGCATCACCTGGTCGAGCTGCTGGTCGATATTTTTTAGCTGGTTCTGGATCATCGCCCGGGTAAAAATATCTTCCTGGCCCAGCATCTTAGCGGTCTGCTCACTCAACAGGTCTTCATGCCCCTTGATCTGCTCAGTCATAATCTTTAATACCTGCCGGTCCACCTGCTCGGCGGGGATGTGCCGCCTGAAGCCGAGGTCGTTCACAATATACACGGCTTCATCGCCAACCATTCCGGTCTCAACCGCCTGGCCGTTTTCATCGATGACCAAACCACCGAAAAGCGCTTGTAATGACATAATTTCATTCTACCTTATTTTTTACTCTACAACATCTACCTGGGTGCCCTCATCTTTAGACCAGGTATGCTCGCCGTACGGCACGGAAGGGTCCGTCCAGCGGTAAATGAAGCGCGCAGCGGACGGCGACAGGTTGATGCACCCGTGGCTGCGGGGTTTGCCAAAATCGTTATGCCAGTATGTGCCGTGGAACGAAATCCCGCTCAGCGTCAGGTAGCTGACCCAGGGTACCCCCGGCAGATCGTACGAAGACGGCGCGGCCATATCGCCACTGGCCATGTGCCGCGATGGCCGCTTGCGGTTGGTCATATAGCGCCCGGTGGGGGTGGTGTAATCGCCGTCGATGAAGCGCCCGCCGCTGGCCACCCGGGCCATAAATACTGGCTTGCCGCCTTCATACGCCACCACCACCTGCTGGCCCAGGCGGATCTCCAACCGTTTTTCTTTGGCCGGTACACGCGGTGAGATCGGCGCCAGCGATTCGCGAGAGATTGGGCATACGTGCTCGGCGTTTACATAATACTGCGTCTTCACCTTATCGTCTCGAATGCGGTACCACTGCTGGCCCTCTTTGTCCGTAATCGCGTCCAGAATCCAGTGGACGGTGCTGAAATACAGCCGGCATGCGAACTTATTGGGCTTAATCCGCACCGTCGGGTCTTTCACCGCGTCTGTATAAGGCACTGTCACTTCGGCCAGCAGCCCGCCTTTTTCAAATTTGGTGACCGGTTTGTTGTAGCGCAGCGCTACCGGCTGCATTTTACCGGAATGGGCGTATCCCTCATTATTATTTACTTTATACCAGACGCGATTATAGGCCGGCTCCTTATCGCCGATGGTTACCCCGTTGATCGGCAGCACCAGGTCGCGCCAGTACATATTCACCAGCTTGGCCGAGAAGGATGGCTTGTCGTAAACAGCCAGCGTGTTATCCAGCACGCGGCCTTTCTCGGGCACTTCTCCCTCCGTAAAAAAGGCTTCCTCGAGGAAGTCACTGTTGGCCGCGGCGGCCAATATGCGCTCTTTCCCCACCAGAGAATCCATCACGGCCAGGGTAAACAACCCGGCCAGCCCTTTCTGCGTCCATTTCAGAAATTCGCGGCGAGAAAGGTGATCGAGCCGGATAACCCCCGGCGCTTCCCGGAAGAAAAGCGCGTTCATTGCTTTATTTACTCATCCTCAATAATGCACGTTTACCAAAGTTCCGACCGATGCCCAGTTGAACAGCCAGCCGGCGTTCGAAGTTTCCAGATTGACGCAGCCGTGGCTCATAGGTGTTCCAAAGTTATTGTGCCAGTACGTACCGTGCAGCCCGTAGCCCTGGTAAAAATACATCACGTACGGCACATCCGCCAGGTAATAGCCTGGCCCTGACATATCCGCGTAGCGGTATTTTACATAAACATGATACTGCCCGGTGACGGTGGGGTGCTGCCAGGTGCCGGTCGACACGATAAAGGTATTGACCAGCGCGTCCCCCTCATAAGCATACAGCGTCTGGCGCGACAGATCAACATCGATCCAGCGCTCCCCATCGCCAACCCCGGATGGGGGCGGGTTGTAATCCGTGTAAGGTTCTTCAGTGGGCGGCGGGGGCAGCGGGGTAGGCGTATCCGTGGGGACGGGCGTTTCAGTTGGCGTAGGCGTTGGCGTTTCGGTGGGGGTCGCGGTGGGCGTAGCGGTGGCTGTTGGGGTAAAGGTGGGCGTGAACGTTGGCGTCAGGCTGGGCTTGAGCAGCATCGACATGGCCCGTTCCGCCGATGCACTGCGCGCCATGACCACATAAGACCCTGTGATCCCCGCCATCAGCAGCCCTAACAAAATGACGAAGAACAGAATCACTGCCCAGCCCATGCTGGGCTGTGCCGTTCCCTTAAGCCGTGTCAGGATAGGTTGGGTTAATTCGCCTGCCGGAACGCGGTAAATGGGCCGGCGCTTTACCGGCGGAATGCCCTCCGCTGTCAGCGTGGGTAAGCCGGTGGGCACGGCTGCAATGGCGCGCGGCGGGTTCTGCCGCTGTGGTTTCGGCTGCGGGCTGTTCCGCTGGCGTGCAATGGCCCAGTGCATACCCTTCCGGGCGGGCTCGCTGGTAGGGTTTTTCTCCAGCGCGATTTTCATATATGCAATGCTGGCCTGCGGCGAGGCAACCGAAGCCATGATCAGCCACGGTTGTTCACTGTCTGGGTTCAGCCGCGCGGCATGCGATGCCCACCGGCGGGCCTGCGTGCGGTCACCGCGCCGTAGGGCCTCCACGGCTTGTTGAAGTGCGTATTTTGCATCCCCTGGTGTGTTTTGATTCATGGCTGAACGGTCGGGATATGTGGAAGATTTTCATTCCGCACATAACATAGAATACCGCTTGCCACCCCCTCTGCGACCTGGTCCGTCCGTTTGAAAAGGATTTCATAATCCAGGTTCATGAAGCCGGTTTCGATAATAGCCGCGGTTGTATCGCTGTGAATCTCGTTAAACGCGTGGTAATCGGTCATATCATTGGTGACCGACCCGTAGTGGAACTGCAGCCCGGTGATGGCCTGGTAGCGCTCAGACAGGCAGGCCGTCAGGCGGGTGGCCTTTTCGGGGAAAAGGCTGGATTTCGCTGCCGCCACTTTAAAACCGGTGGCCTGCTCATTGATAAAGTCGCAGGAGTCGTTATGTATGGAGATCAGCGCCATGGACCGGTACTCTTGCAGTTTGGGATCGAACTCCCTCAGCAGATCGATATCGTACCCTTCTTTGCTGAGGATGGCCTGCACGCGGGTGGCAATTTGCAGGTTCAGCTCCACCTCGGTCTTACCATCCGGGCAAACGGCGCCGCTGTCCTCGCCATTCCCCCAGTGCCCGGCCACAATTCCGATCCGCGGGCGCGGAGAAGGGGTAACCGTTGGAAGCGTCGACGGTTCGGGCTTCGACTGCATGGCTTCGAACATGTCGTCAAAGAAATGGTTCGAAAACAAATTGGCCGGGGTCCATAGGGTGAACAATGTAGCTGCCAGTAAAGCAACGCTAAATACCGTCTCCAGCGCCTTCCAGGGGCTGAATCTCCCGGAGGAACTGGAGGGGCGCCGCTGGGCCCGCGCCTGGCCGGATGGAGCCGAACCGCTGATGGCTTCATTCGCCAGCATATTGGCCTGCCGCGCGCGCCGCGGTGGTGGTGGAGGAGGAAAAGAGGGGTCGCCATTCATATTTTTATGATAGTACCTTAAGTAACCATAAAATAGCAAGTAAAAAAAGAACAAAAGTAAATGAAACCGCCGCGGTCACGTTATTCTTGGTCACATTCTATGTTCCAAGATCCGTGCCCGCCTTTTGCGCCCCACGGTCATTTGCAAATTATCTGCGCTTTCTGGGGTTTGGGGTACCGCGCGTGGCGTCGCCACGCGCGGTAC
>CAYTHO010000067.1:0-32559 GCA_964437595.1 uncultured Anaerolineaceae bacterium | reverse complement strand
ACCCGCACCCCAACCCCCACTGCCACCTACATGGTCCTCGGCCCGGGCATGGTCGCCCAGATGAAGCGCATCCAGCAGGAAGTGGTTACCCTGCGCGGTTTGGACGTCCAGCCGGAGGTGACCAGTTACATCATCACCAAACCCCAGGCCGCAGAGCTGCTGAACAACCTGATGATCAACGAAGTCACCCTTACCGAGCTCGAAAACCAGCAGCGCACCCTGACGGTCCTCGGGCTGGTCGACCCCAGTTACGATCTGGTCGATGTGGCCCTCAACCAGGCCGTGGATAACATCGGCGGTTTTTACCTGCCCGAGAAAAAAGAGCTGTTTGTGCTGGCCCAGCTTCGTTTTGGCGGCATGGAGCACTGGGTGTATTCGCACGAGTTCGATCATGCCCTCGTTGACCAGGCCTTCGATCTTTCGAAAATGCAGACCTGCCCCGGCGATGATCAGCGCTGCCAGGCAATAAAAGCGCTGGTCGAAGGCGACGCGCAGTTCCTGATGCTTCAATGGGTTCAAAAATACGCCACCCCCCAGGATTACTACGATTTCCTCAACTACCGCCCGCCGCTCACCGCCCTGTCAGACCAACCCGTGCCCGATTACCTGGCCCAGGAAATGAATTTTCCCTACGTTCAAGGCCTGGAGTTCATCACCTATCTCCACCGCCGCGCGGGCTGGACCGGCGTCAACCGCGCCTACCAGAACCCGCCCGCCAGCACCGAGCAAATCCTCCATCCCGAGAAATACAGCGCCGGAGAAGAGCCTATCCTGGTGACTGCCCCGGATGTTCTCTCGGCTCTGGGCGGCGACTGGCACATCATCGCCGATAACACCCTGGGCGAATGGGCCAGCTCTTTGCTCCTCTCGCACGGCGCGGACGCCCTTGCCCGGCTGCCCTCCGAAGTAGCCGCCAAAGCCGCGGGCGGCTGGGGCGGCGACCACTACCAGGCCTTTTACAGCCCATCTGCCAATAAGTCGGCCCTCGCTGTGCAGTGGGCCTGGGACCGCGAAAGGGATGCCACCGAATACGAGACAGCCCTGAAAAAACATCTCGAAGCCCGCTATCCAGACGGCGCGGTCGAACAGGCCGGCGCAAGCTGCTGGGAAAACACCCGCCAGGCCACATGCGTCATCACCCAGCCCACCCAAACCCTCTGGCTCACCGCCCCCGATATCCCCACCATCCTGTCCATGTGGGCGCAGTACCCCGATTTCCAACCAGAATAGGCCGGGCTCAAGGCTCTCTCTTATAAACCCCACCGGCAAGAGCGCAGCGTGACAATCAACCTATATATCCGGGAACCACCGCGCTGCGCCTTCTTTGGCGCATTCTCTGGTTTCCCCTAGTTCGCCGTGGCTTCTCCCAGTCCGCCTGACTCGCGACTCCCTCTCTCCATTGTCACGCTTTTGACAATGGAGAGAGAGCCGGGGAGAGAGGTCTTCTGGCGCCTGCGATCCCCGTAAGCGCCCTCTTCAGGACGCTCTGCGTCCTGCCGTTTCCCTTCAATCGGCTGTACAATCTCTCTACCACCCAAATCCTAAAGGAGATTTCCCATGTCCCCCACCGCCCCCCTCTTCGATCTCACCGGCCAATGCGCCCTGGTCACCGGCGCCAGCCGCGGATTGGGCGAAGGCTTCGCCGCCGTGCTGGCCTCCGCTGGCGCTGATGTCGCCATCACCAGCCGCAGCCTGGCCTCCCTTGAACCCACCCGCCGCGCCGTCGAATCCCTTGGCCGCCGCTGCGTGCCCATCGCCCTCGACGTCCGCAGCTATGACAGCATCCAGCATGCCGTCGAGCAATGCCACCAGCAGCTCGGCAAAATCGACATCCTCGTCAACAACGCCGGCTGCAACATCCGCCAGCGCGCCCTCGATGTCACCTGGGACGACTGGAACACCATCCACGAGACCAACCTGCGCGGCGCATTCTTCGTCGCCCAGGCCGTGGCGCGCAAAATGATCCCTCGCGGTTACGGGCGCATCATCAACATCAGTTCCGTCACCAGCGTCTTCGGCATGACCGGCATCGTCGCCTACTCTTCCTCGCGCGGCGGCGTTAAGCAGATGACCATGTGCCTGGCCGACGACTGGGGCCGCTACGGCATCACCGTCAACGCCCTGGCCCCCGGCTGGTTCAAAACCGCCCAGACCGCCGCCCTCTACGAGGACGAAGAATGGGTCGCCTACCTCAAGGACCGCATCCCCCTCAAGCGCCCCGGCCAGCCCGGCGACCTCGACGGCGCCCTGCTCTTCCTCGCCTCCGAGTCCAGCCGCTACGTCACCGGTCAAACCCTCCTCGTCGACGGCGGCATCACTACCGGCGCCGTCCGCCTCTTACGAGATAACACGACCCTTTCGCAGTAACTTTCGAACGATCGCTGCCGCGCCACCCATGAAAAAGATACCCACCCCGCCCCAACAAAGGGTAGATGCAATTTGAGAGTGGAAATTGTAACGGGCCACCATCGCGGGAGTGGGATCTTGATAGGGTATCCCTGCAAACAACACATCATACACAAATCCCACTCCGGCGATAGCCATTCCCAAAAGGATCATCGCGAATGGCCAATAACGTTTCATTGTTCCTTCTAGTGAGTGCACGCAATCTGGAGTGGATAACGAATTTCTCTCTCTCTCCAGTGTCACACGCTCCTTGCAATACGCAAGACCGCGCGGCGGCGCTGCCACCAATGCCGTTCAACACGTACGCATTAACGAGCGCCCTATGTTAACGACTCCCTCTCTCCAGTATCGCGTGGTCTTCGCGATACTGGAGAGAGGGCCGGGAAGAGAGGTTTCTACCCCAATTTCAAATTTATCCCCGACTCCCCGCTGCCTTCCGCCTTCGGCATATACTGGCGGATCGCCCCCGCCAGCTTGCTCATCGGCATCGTCTGCAGCCAGATGCGCCCCGGCCCCGTCAGCGAAACAAAGAACAGCCCTTCGCCGCCGAACAGGAAGTTCTTAATCCCCTTCACCATCTGGATATCGTAGCTCACCGACGGCTCGAACATCGCCACATGCCCCGTATCCACCAGCAGGCGCTGGCCCGGCTGGAGCGTGTACTCCACGATCTCGCCATCAAACGCGCCGAAGAACGTCCCCGGCCCATCGAAGCGCTGCAGGATAAAACCCTCCCCGCCGAACAGCCCCGCGCCCAGCCGCTTTTGCAGCGCGATGCTCATATTCACACTCTTCTCCGCCACCAGCAGCGTATCCTTCTGCGCGATCATCGACTGTCCCTGTGTCAGGTGGATGGGGATGATCTTGCCGGGGAAATCCGAGGAGAACGTAATCAACTGCTGGTCGCGGTCCGCGCCAAAGTTCACCACAAACAGCGACTCGCCCGTCACCACCCGCGAGAGGATCCCCCCAAGGCCCTTCGCGCCCAGGTTCGTCTCCATCCGCACCGCGTCCGTCATCCACGAGAGCGACCCGCTCTCCGAGTAAAAATCCTGCCCGCGGTTGATCTGGATCATCAGGCTCTGCATCACCGATCCGACGATCTTGAACGGCGCGCCGCCCACCGTGGTACCCGTCAGGGCCACATTCGGATCGGGGATATCCAGGCGCTGGCCCGGTGTGTTGGTATAAGATTCAGTCATTTATTTCCTCCAGGTAAAAGGTTCGGTTATAGGGTACCAGAATTTGAAACCTGGTTCAATCATTAAACTATGTACGAAGCGAGAAAGGGAAAGTTGTGAGAAAAAAGAAATCACCATAGATATTTTATAACAATAAAAATGTTTTATCCTGTAAGACATTTGGCAAAGTCCTTGCGGATCATTTGGTGCAGATGCTCATCGTCTTGCACCTGGTCGATCTTGGACAGGATCGGATTATTGCCACGGGTAATTTGTCAACTTCTCTCTGTTTTGTACCAAAAACTGGCTAGGTTTCACTTATTTCCTCATACCTTTGTAATGTACCTGTAATGACGTTGTTCTTTTGAATGTGCTATACCATTTGTAGAGGTTAAGCCAGGGGGTCTTCTGCTAACATCGCGAAGTTCTCCACATTGAGATAACGAAGAGGTATGTTATGAAACCCACAAAACCTTGTGTAAATCTGTTTGTGACGATGGTATTGCTTTTGAGTTTATTTTCTTATAAACCTGGGCAGGCATCGACAAGTGGAGATAGCTGGCGGATCGTAGCCAGTATGCCCACAGCGCGTACTTTACTGGGCGTGGCAACCGCTACCAACGGTAAGATTTATGCTATTGGTGGTAAAAACAACTCGAATGAGCTTGGCACAGTGGAAGAGTATGACCCGGCCACAAACACCTGGACTACTAAGGCTAACATGCCTACCCCGCGCCAAAATCTGAGCGTAACTGCAGCAAGCAACGGCAAGGTTTATGCAATTGGGGGCGAAATTCATCATGATCCAGCCTCTGCTTTTAATACTGTGGAGGAATACGACCCTGCCACTAACACCTGGACAACCAAGGCCAACATGCCTACGCCCCGGGGTTGGTTTGGATCTGCCTACAGTAATGGCAAAATATATGCCATCGGTGGGATGAACAGCACGGGCAGTCTTTCTACCGTGGAAGCGTATGACCCAGCCACAAATACCTGGACCACATGCGCCAGTATGCCCACTGCGCGATGGCCAGTAGGTGTGGCTGCGACTAGTAATGGCAAGATCTATGCGATTGGAGGGGATGGATATTCCACAGTGGAGGAATACGATCCTGTAACGGATACCTGGACAAAGAAATCTGACATGTTGATCCCGCGATGGAATATTGGGGTCGCGAGTTTGAATGGAAAAGTTTACGTGGTGGGTGGACAGTGGTTGGGACCTGCGCTGGCAGAGTATGATCCAGTAACCGACACCTGGACAATGAAGGCCAATATGTTGCTGGGCGAAAGAATATGCTCGGGTGTAGCTGTCGCCAATGGTAAAATTTACGCCGTTGGCGGTCATAATACGGAGGTTGTCGGAACGGTTGAGGAATACACACCTGGGGAGATAACCGAAAGCTATTCCATTTCCGGGCAGGTGTCCATCTCTGGTACGAACAATGGGCTGTCTGGGGTAACGGTCTCCGCCGGGACGGGCTACAGCGCCCTTACGAACGAAAACGGTTATTACACCATTTCCACTGTTCCGGCTGGGAACTACACTCTCATTCCGTCCAAAAGCGGATACACCTTCACGCCCTCCACTATCAACGTTTTGGTAGGACCGAATGCAAGTGGCAAGAATTTTGTCGGCGCTGCCAATGAAAGCATTCCGGTAAAAGCCGTTTCAGGGTTCAACAGTATTCATGTTAGCTGGGAGCCTGTTAACTACGCGACTGTTACGGGTTACCGGGTACAAAGAGCCAGTCCAACTGCCCAAGACAACTACACAGTTATCACCACGACAGCTAATTTATATCACTTCGATGCAGCTGGCCTTGCGCAAGATCGGAACTACTGCTATAAAGTCGAGGCATTAGCATCTGGAAGTGTTGTGGCATCATCTTCTCCAGTATGCGCCATTTTTGGGCAGACCAACCTTTGGATACCCGATATCTTTGGTATCCCTGGGGATGCTAATGTCATCATCCCAATTAACATTCGCAATGCCACCGGGCTACAAATCGCCAGCGCAGATCTGTGGCTTGAATACGACCCGGATGTTTTGACATGTATCGATGTAGCCAATACACCCATGAGTGTTGAATTCCAATGGGAGTTCAACTGTTCTACACCAGGTCTGGTTAAAATCTCCACATTCGCTAGCCCTCCCAAGGCGGTCATGGGAGACGGGTCGCTCTTTTGGCTGACTTTCAATGTGATTGGTCAAGCAGGAACCACATCGGCCCTGACTCTCAAACCATTTGTGAGCGCAGTGGGCGGATCCTCTATTTATTCCGATCCGGGAGATGGGATGCCAGTCGAAGTGCCCCTCATTCTCAACAGTGGCACTTTCTACGTGGAATCCACTGGTAAATTAGGCGATGTCACCAACGATGGGACTGTTAATTCAGCAGATGCTTACCTGGCTCTTCAAATTTCAGTGGACAAAGTAGTTCCAACATCCAAACAAAAATATGCAGCCGATGTGAACGGTGACGGTGTGATCAATTCAGCAGATGTTACTATGATCCTTTACTACGCCGCCCATGCAGCCTGGCCGATCCCCCCAAGTAATGGGAGCGCTTATCTGCAAGTGACCCAAAGTGCCACCCCTGTCGCGAAAGTGACCCTGGATAACGTCTCAGGCAATTCGGGATCAACAGTAGCCATAACACTTCGGGGAAAGAACCTGCAGAATTGGGCTGGTGGCGACTTTATCATCACGCTCGATCCTCGTCTGGTCGCAAAAGTGGTGGGGGTTACAAGCACCGGTTTGGCAAATGCATCACCTTTGCAGTATCAATACAGCAGCGATGGCAGTTTGAAGATTTCAATTGGGCGGAGTGCCAGTATCAACGGAACAGGCGTACTGGCAACCATTACATTGCAAATGCTTCAAAGTTCCATCGTACACACGTCACCCTTGGTTTTGGCAGGCGTACGCTTCCACGATCCTTATGGTCGCGATTTTGAGCTTTCAGCCATTCAGGGAACCATCGAGCGGCAGAATGGGAGCATAGTGATCGTGGAAAATAAGGTCTATTTGGCAGCAGTAATGAACTAATACTTGACACAAACGGCAAAATCTGCGAACACCACAAAGAAGGAAAATTCCGAGTGTAAACCCGCTCGGAATCTTTCAGTTACAACAGTGGTTCCCAGGTTATCCTCCATGGTAAATGTTCCCCTTTTATTAACAGAGCCCTGAAGTGCTAAAATCCTTCGCTTAAAGGGTTCTTACAACTTTGACTAATCAAATTTGCTTGGCTTGCTAGAGAAACTCTCCCTGCAAACACAAAGCTACACGTAATGCCCGGGAAAATATTGCCCTCTTGACAGTCCCTATCTTTTCCATTAAATTATCACCTAAATAGATTATTCCGTTCGGAATATCATCGGACATTCATTCAAAGGAGGTGCATCCACATGACAGCCCAGTTGAACCGAATATCGCCTGTTATGTGAGTGCACCCATTTCCTGCCACTTCCTTTTATTCGGTTTCCCTGGCCGCGGGCGCGCTCAACCCCGTGGCTTTTTGTTTCCCGGTCCGCTGTGAAACCCCTGCCTGACCACGGCTGCGCGATGACCCGCGCGCCGTGGTTTTTGTTATCATTATGTGATATCTCCTCTTGGAGCCTTATTCTATGCCTTCTCGCTTCAAAAAATTCCTCTCCTACTACCGGCCCTATCTCGGCCTGTTCATCTCCGTCATGCTTTGCACCTTCTTCGTCGCCGCACTCACCCTCGTCTTCCCCATCCTCACCCGCTACATCACCAAAACCGTGCTGGAAGGCGGCCTCCCCAACGCCCTGCCCGAAATCTACCGCGTCGGCGCGCTGATGCTCCTCCTCGCCCTCCTCCACACCGCCTGCAACTTCTACGTTGATTACCGCGGCCACGCCATGGGCGCCATGATGGAAAGCGACCTGCGCGCCGAGCTGTTCGCCCATCTCCAAAAACTGCCCTTCCGCTTCTATGATGAACAGCGCACCGGGCAGCTCATGTCCCGTGTCACCAACGACCTGTTGAACCTGGCCGAGTTCTACCACCACGCCCCCGAAGATTACCTGATCTACTCGGTAAAGTTCATCGGCGCCTTTATCATCCTCATCAACATCAACCTCCAGCTCACCCTGGCGGTCTTCATTTTCCTCCCCATCCTGGCGGTGTTCTCCCTGCTGCTGAACAAACGCCTGCACGCCGCCTACCGGACCAACCGCCAGCGCATTGGCGATGTCAACGCCCAGGTGGAAGATAATCTTTCCGGTATCCGTGTGGTGAAATCCTTCGCCAACGAGCAAGTGGAAATCGAAAAATTCGCCCGCGAAAATAACCGCTTCCTCGAAAGCCGCAAAAACACCTATAAGATGGAGTCGTATCTCTGGCAGGGCGTCAGCCTGCTGACCCAACTCATTACCACCACCATCATCGTTTTCGGCGGAGCCAGCATCGTCCGCGCCGCGCTCGACCTGCCCGACCTGATCACCTTTCTGCTCTACATCGGCAGCCTCATCGAGCCAATCCAAAAGCTCACCCACATGACCGAGCAGTTCCAGCAGGGCGTCACCGGCTTCGAGCGCTTTATGGAAATCCTCGAGATCCCCCCCGAGCTCCAGGCCGCGTCTCCCATCGTCGAGCCATCCGCCGTCCGCGGGCACATCACCTTCCAGAACGTCGGTTTCAAATACAACGAAAACCGCACCCACATCCTCAAAAATATCTCCCTCGATGTGAAAGCCGGTGATTACGTGGCCCTGGTCGGCACCTCTGGTGTGGGCAAAACCACTCTCTGCTCGCTCATCCCCCGCTTCTACGACGTCACCGAAGGCCAGATCCTGCTCGACGGCGTCAACATCCAGCACATCCCCCTGCCCATCCTGCGCCAGTCCATCGGCGTCGTCCAGCAGGATGTCTACCTGTTTGCCGGGACCGTCATCGAAAATATCCGCTATGGCAAACCCGGCGCCAGCCAAGAAGAAGTGATCGCCGCCGCCAAAAAAGCCAACGCCCACGACTTTATCATGGAGCTTCCCAACGGCTACCACACCGATATCGGACAGCGCGGGGTCAGGCTCTCCGGCGGGCAAAAACAGCGCCTCAGCATTGCCCGCGTCTTCCTCAAAGACCCGCCCGTGCTCATCTTCGACGAAGCCACCAGCTCGCTCGATTACGAAAGCGAAAAAATCGTCCAGGACTCCTTAGAGACCCTGGCCCAAAACCGCACCACCTTCGTCATCGCCCACCGCCTGTCCACCATCCGCGGCGCCAAGAACATCATCGTCCTCACCGACCGCGGCATCGACGAGCAGGGCACCCACGCCGAGCTAATCGCCCGCGGCGGCCTCTACGCCCGCCTGTACAACCAGCAGCCGCAGGTCGCGCTACCGGGTAATACTGGGTAGGTAATTGGAGCCAAACGGCAGGTATTTTTCATTTCCCACTTGAAAAATAAGAACAAATGTTCAATAATAAAGTATCAGTCAAATTACACTGCCGATTCCTTAAACCAGGAGTGCACAGCCAATGGAAAGCATCCACAGCCAGTCCCCGCTCGAAGAATGGATCTTAAAACACGCCGCCGCCGGGCAGGGCAAAATCTACTTCCGCATCAACGGCGATATCCCCATCCACGCTGGCAGTACCGATGTTTTCTTTGAAATTCCCGAACGCGGCAGGCGCGTACTCGTCCTGCACCCCGGCCACCTCACCCCCGTCGCCACCCTCTGCTACGAGCGCGGCATCCTACTGGTGCAAGTCCTCTAAAGCCCCACATTCTTCTCTTTCTTCTCTTTCTTCTCTTTCTTCGTTCCCTTCGCACCTTCGTGGTTTATATCTTCTTCTCTCTTACTGCAGCTTTCTTCTTCCTTTGCTCTTCCTTTGCGTTCGCGCAACTCCGTTGCGTCAGCGTCTTTGCGGTTATATCCTCTTCCTTCGTTCCCTTCGCGCCTTCCCGGTTTATATCTTCTTTTCTCTTACCGCAGCAAATACACCCCATAGCTCCCCATCCCCGCCGAAACCATCAGCATCCACACCAGTGCCAGCGTCAGCACCGCATACACCCCGTCAATCATCCCCGGCAGCCGTTTTTCAAACGCATCGTAGCGCGCCTGCATATCCTTGAGCCGCGCCTGATACTGCTCCACCGCGCCCTGCGCCTCTGCCAGGCCGCCCCGGATCGCCCCTACCTGCTCGCCCAGCACCTCCACCTCTGCCCGAATCGTGGCGATATTGGCGGAAGATACATCCAGGTCGCGGCTGATCTTCGTCAGCGCGTCAGGCAGCGCGTTCATGCTGCGCGAAACATCCGCCACGCTGGCCTGCAGCGGCAGCTCCGGGTCGTAAACACCGCCGCCCATCCACGGCCCAAGCAGCGGGATGGAGTTGATCTTGTTCAAAATGCTGTCCACCGCCCGCGCGCTGTTCTCCACCGAGGCCAGCGCGCTTTGCGTATGGCTGACCGAATCCACCATATCCCCGCCAATCAGGGCCGATGCCGAATCAAACACCCCGCTGGATTCCTCCAGCGTCCCGCTGATGTTGTCCAGCATGGTATGGACCGTTTCCATGTCCCTGGCTGCCTCATCCAGCGGTTTGCCAGCCGCGGAAGCCAGCTCGTGCGCGGCCTCAAGCCCGCTGCCGAACAGCGCCGCCGCGCCGCTAACCTGCCCCGTCACGCCATCTTTGCCCACCCACAGCCACACCAGGCACACCAGGCTGAGGATCAAACCAAAAACCGCGCCGGCAGAAAGAATAATGCCGCTCAAGCGTAAGTGAAGATTTCGTTCCATCTCATAATTTTAGTTTATTTTGAAGTACAATGATCAAAACTACACTACACCAAAGGATGCCCCGATGCCTACCGTTTTTGTCACCGGCGGAGCTGGTTTTATCGGCTCGAATTTCGTCCGCTACTGGCTGAACACCTATCCGGATGATCGGGTGATTAATTACGACCTGCTGACCTATGCCGGCAACCTGGACAGCCTCCACGATGTGGAAGATCAGTACCGCGACCGTTATAACTTTGTTCAGGGGGATATCGGCAACCACCAGTTAGCCCGCCATCTGTTCGAAACCTACAGCCCCGATTGGGTGGTCAATTTCGCCGCCGAATCGCACAACAGCCGGGCCGTGATCCACCCGGAGATTTTCTTCCAGACCAACGTTCTCGGCACCCAGCAGCTTCTCCAGGCCGCGCTGGATGCCGGCGTGCCGCGCTTCCATCACATCTCCACCTGCGAGGTCTACGGCGACCTGCCCCTGGATTCAAACGATCGCTTCACCGAGCAGTCGCCTTACCGCCCGCGCACACCCTACAATGCCTCGAAAGCCGCCGCTGACATGGCCGTGCGCGCCTACGTGGAAACCTTTGGCCTGCCCGCCACCATTTCCAACTGTTCCAACAACTACGGCCTGTACCAGTTCCCCGAAAAACTCATTCCCCACTTCATCATCCGCCTGATCGATGGTCAGAACATGACCCTGTACACCTCCAGCAAGAATCGCCGCGAATGGCTGCACGTCCTCGATCACTGCCGCGCCATCGACCTGATCCTGAAAGGCGGTGTGGTGGGAGAAACCTACAATATTGGCTCGGGCCTCGAACTGGACGTAGACGCCATCGCCGACCGTTTGCTGGCCGAATTTGGGTTAGGGCCGGAATACAAAACCTATGTCCCCGACCGCCCGGGCCACGACCGCCGCTACCTGCTCGATTCGACCAAGATCCGCCAGGAGCTGGGTTGGGAACCCCAGGTAGATTTCGAAACAGGCTTTCATGAGACGGTGCAGTGGTACCGGGAAAATGAAGATTGGTGGCGCCCGCTGCTCAAGCGCCTGCAGATCAACGAAGAAGCCTGGAAATAAGCCCGCCCGCCAGGCCCCTTAGGAGGAACGCAGTGAAGCCATTGCTAATTGCCCTCATCGCCGCCGTCCTGGCGGCTGCCCAGCTAACTGTCCCCGCTGCTGGACGCAGCGGCCTCGGACAGCTTGCCGCCCCCTGCGGCGATACCTACATCGTCCGCCGCGGCGACTCCATGGGCGGCATCGCCCGCAAATGCGGCATCACCCTGCTCGAACTGCTGGATGCCAACCCTGAAATCGCCAATGCCGATTTAATTTACCCCGGGCAGCTCCTCAAAATCATCATCAACGCCGTAATCGTGCCCCTGCCAGACACGCATACCGTTGTCTCCGGCGACACCTTAAGCGAAATTGCCGAGCGCTACAACACCACCGTGAGAGAACTGCTGCGCCTCAACCCCGACATCCTCAACCCCCGTATCATTTACCTCGGCCAGGTGCTGCGCCTGCCGGGTAATTTTTCCGGCCCGCGCATCTTCCTTTCTCAAGAAACGGTAAAACCCGGCCAGTCCGTGCAGGTGCAGGTGATCGACTTTCCACCAGACACGGATATTGATTTCCTCTTAAGCCGCGAGGGCGAGCCATATTACGCGGTCCGCGATGGCCGCACGGATGAAAACGGAAAAGCCACCGTCAACATCACCTTTCCCAACAACGCCGCGGTAGGCAGCGCCTGGACCATCCGCGTGCAAACCACCGAGCATCCCGAGTTAATCATCGCCACTTCCGTATTTGTCATCATCGACTGAGGCCAGCCGCCGATCTTCATCCCAGCAGGAGCATGCGTGATTGGCGCGCAAATCGCCGATGTCACAATGAGCTTCCGCCCCGTCGAGAAATAAACACGACCGCATGCCGTTTGCGGTTATCACCAACCTCTGAACAAAACTATGGAGAACAAAAAAAATGGAAGAAGAAATGAATGAAAACGAAATGGGCGCTTCGTATGACGAATCCGATCAGCCCTTCACCATAACCGATACAGTAACCGGGCAGGAAATCGTCTTTGGCCCTGGGTTTGCCGGAACGATCAACGCGCAGGAAAACGTCAGCATGTCGAAAGGCGCCGCGGTGGTGATCTCCGCCGGGAAAGACGCCAGCGTGGTGGATGGTGGAGCCATGGCGATCCCCGTGGGCCGCGATCTTAACCTCGTCAACGGCGGGGCGTTTGTCATCCCGGTCGGCGGCAATGCCGAAATCGTCAACGGCGGCGGGTGGATCATGCCCGTCGGCGGCAACCTCGACCTGGCGAACGGCGGCGCCGGCATGCTGATGACCAACCAGGCGGCTGTCAAGAACAGCTACGTTGGCGTGCTGTTATCCAGCGAAACCACCCTGGAAGAAGGCACCCGCGTCCTGCTCGATACCAAACAGGCCATCGCCTTTGGCGCGGCATTTGGGGCCGTCTTCGCCCTCCTTAGCCTCATCTTCCGCCGCAGATCATAAGCAGTATTCATAACAATGGGCTGGCCTGTGCGGGCCAGCCCATTGTTATGCTAATTTAAAGTTCCGCGTCCCGCGTCTTTATCTTCTCCGCCACCAGTGCGACAAATTCCTCCACTGGCAGCACCGCCTGCGAGCCGTCTCGCTTGCGCAGGGCCACGGCGTTGCTTTCCACTTCGCGCTTGCCCAGCACCGCCATATACGGCACCTTCATCAACTGCGCCTTGCGGATCTTGGCATTCATGCGGTCCGAATCCAGGTCCAGCTCCGCGCGGACGCCCTGCGCGTGCAGTAGGTCGTACAGCGCCTGGGCCGCCGGGGCCTGCTCATCAGTGATCGGGATGATGCGCACCTGCTCCGGCGACAGCCACACCGGGAACGCTCCCGCGTACTGCTCCAGCAGGAAGCCGATTAGCCGTTCGTGCGTGGAAAGCGGCGCGCGGTGGATGATCACCGGGCGCTCCTCCTGGCCCGACTCGTTGATAAAGTTCAGGTCAAATCGCTCCGACTGGGCAAAATCCACCTGGTTGGTCGCCAGCGAGAACTCCCGCCCAATCACGCTCCTCACCTGCACGTCGATCTTCGGCCCGTAGAAAGCCGCTTCATCGGCCACTTCCACGAAGGGGATGTTGTGCTTGATCATCGCGTTGCGCACCATCTCCTCCGTCTTCAGCCACATCTCGGGGTTGTTCACGTACTTCTTGCCCAGCCCGCGCGCGTGGTGCGTCGACAGGCGCATCACATAATCGGTGATGCCGAACAGCTTGAAGTATTCCAGGTACAGGTGAATCACCCCGGTGAACTCGTCTTCAAACTGCCGCTCGGTGCAGTAAATGTGAGAGTCGTTCATCTGCATCGACCGCACGCGCATCAGTCCAAACAGCTCGCCCGACTTTTCGAAGCGGTAGCAGGTGCCGTACTCGGCCAGGCGCAGCGGCAGGTCGCGGTACGAGCGCGGCTTGGCAGCATAGATCTTGTGGTGCATGGGGCAGTTCATCGGCTTGATGTAATATTTCACCCCTTCCATTTCCATCGGCGGGTACATGCTCTCCGCATAGTACGGCAGGTGACCCGAGCGCAGGAACAGGTCTTCTTTGGTCAGGTGCGGCGTGCGCACCCGCTCATAACCGTGCTTGAACTCCATCTCCTTCGCCAGCTTCTCGATCTCCTCGATCATCGCCCCGCCGCGCGGCAGCCACAGCGGCAGCCCCGGCCCAACCTCATCCTCGAAGGTATAAATTTCCAGCTCTTTGCCCAGCTTGCGGTGATCGCGCTTCTTGGCCTCTTCCAGCCGCCACAGGTATTCCTCCAGCTCTTTCGGCGAATACCATGCCGTCCCATAAATGCGCTGAAGCATGGCATTGTGCTCATCGCCCCGCCAGTATGCCCCAGAAACATTCATCAGCTTAATCGCCTGCGGGTTGATTTGCCCGGTGTTCTCCACATGCGGGCCGCGGCACAGATCAGTGAAAGAAGCGTGGGTGTAGGTTGAGATGACCGGTTTTTCGTCCAGCGGGTTGCCATGCTCATCCATCCCGCCCTTTTCCAGCCCTTCGATCAGTTCGATCTTATACGGCTGGTCCGAGAACAACTGGCGCGCCTCATCCGCCGAAAGCTCGCGCCGCTCAAATGGGTGCTTGCCCTGGATAATCCCGCGCATGCGCTTCTCAATCTCCGCCAGGTCTTCCTGGGTCACAGGGCGCGGCAACTCGAAATCATAATAAAAGCCATCCTCGATGGCCGGGCCAATGGCTACCTTGCCGCCTGGGAACTTCTCCAGCACCGCCTGCGCCATAATATGCGCCGCCGAGTGCCGGATGCGGTACAGCAGCGTATCTTCATATCGTTCCTGTTGAAAACTGGACATCGCTTCCTCCTTAAAAAACACTCGCCCCATTCCTGGGGCGAGTAATCATGACACGCGGTTCCACCCATTTTCACATCAGCACATCAAAACTGATGCCATCTCAATTTGCCGGTAACGGGGCAGCCCGGAAGGAGTTCGCTCCTCCGCTCGCGGGTGGTATTCCCCGTCCGCCGCCTGGGCCGCCTCACAGTCACGGGCTGCCCTCCCTGTTGGCGCGGTTGTGGGTACGCTTCCCGGTCATCACGTTTTGATCTGGTTCTATTATAACGGAGGAAGGTAGAGGCGACAAGGTCGTTGGGCCTACGCGATTCGCAGCGCCAGTTTCCCAAGATTAAGAATGCAAGCCTTCATTGTTTTCATGCCGCTGATTATACCGGAATCTCCCGGCTCGCCGCTACTCCCTCATAGAAGATCCGCACTTTCTCTCGCACCATCTCCGCCGAGGCGCGCTCTGCCACCAATTGCTTGTTGCTCTCCGCCGCCCGCGCCCGCAGGTCCGCATGTTCCAGCGCCAGCAGCACCGCCTCCGCCAGCGACTGCGGTTTGCCGGGTTCCACCAGCAGCCCGTTGACCCCCGGGGTAATCCACTCGCGAATCGACTCGATATCCCCCGCCACCGGGAATGCCCCCAGCGACATTGCCTCCAGCAGCGAGTTAGGCGTGCCGTCGTGCTGGCTCACCGAAACCGTCACCTCCGCCCGCGCGAACAGTCCCCACAGATCCGGCTGGGCCAGTTTGGGCAGCAGAGTCACTTTGTTTTGCAGGTGATGCTGCTCCACAAGGCGGAGCGCCTCGCGCTCGCCCGCCATCGCCGCGCAGGCAAAAGACACCTCCGCCCTGCGCTCCAGGATAAACGGCACCGCCGCAAAAAAAGTATCCTGGCGCACCGACCCCGTGCGGAAACCGCGCGGGTTGATCACCAGCGCCTTATCCGGCGGAAACAGGTGATCGAACGAGCTGCCCACCCGCTCCCCCACGCTGCGCACCGCATTCAGCTCCGCGATATCCACCCCGCCGCTGCCCGGCACCACCAGCCCAGGGTTGCCTTCCGCGAACCCCCAGCGGCGCGCCAGCCCCACATCGCGCTGCGTATCCGCCAGCAGGCCATCCGCCCGCTGCAGCGTCTTACGCGTCATCGCCGCCATCTGCGCCGACCCCGTTGCATGCAGCGTCAGGTCATTGCCCCAGATTGAAACCACCAGCGGAATCCGGTCGGGCGCGTAGGTTGCCAGCATCCCCTCAAACGGGATGCGCAGCGCGTGGATCACATCCGGCTGAATGCGCTCCGCCAGCCAGCGCAGCTTCGAGCCGTAGTGACGCAGCGTCAGCGGCCCCAGCAAATACCGCCCTGCCAGGAACGCCGAGCGGAACGACGATACCAATTTCTTCGCCAGATTGGGTCTCGCCGGGTCAGGCCCTGCCGTTCCCACTGCCCCGCCGCCCCTGCCATCGCCCTTCCCCGACCCCACCAGCCCCGCGAACGCCACCGGCAGGCACACATCCGCCTCCACCCCCTCCACCGGCTCGCACGGATACGTCGACGCCAGCGTCACTTCATAACCCAATGACACCACCATCTTCACCCATCGCCGGGTGGTAGGAGACCGACCGTCAGCAATCAGCAAGATTCGCATAGGAAATCAACCGCAAAGATGCTAACGCAACGGAGTTGCGCGGACGCAAAGAAAAACGCAAAGATTTACTCATGACCTGGAAGAAAAATTTCAGCCTTCCTATGCACTGGGCGCGGCTCTGGCAAATTACGGACCACGCGATGGATACCTTTTTGCATCAGGGTTACGTTGAAATTTAGAAGCAGGCCCAGCTTACAATCGATAAGCTTCAGGTACGTAAGGAGCTGAGCCAGGTGAATATCTTCAACCTTTTCAACTGCCTTTAGCTCAACCACCACCCGCTCGCCAACCAGAAAATCTAAGCGATAATCCACATTCAACGCGTTGCCCTTATAGAACACGGGTATTGTTTTTTGCCTCTCATATGGAATGTTGGGTAGAGCCAGTTCGCATTCCATTGCCGCCTGATAAGCATTTTCCAACAAACCCGGTCCAAGCTGCCGGTGCACCTCAATCGCAGCTCCAATTATCAGCTTGGAAAACGCATTCTCATCCATATACAATACTCAAAAAGAATAATCCGTTATAAACAGAAAACACAGTATCCGAATTCTATATTATTCTCGCACAAATATCCAAAAACCACCCTCAAACACTACGCCCAAATCTACGCCGCACCAGTACAGTTTCGTAACAACTACACCTTCTCACAATCCTCTTTTACTTCCTTTGCGTCCTTCTCCACCGCATCACAACCCACTGCAACCAAACAACTCCCATTCTCTTCTCTTCAAAAGCATCTTTCTTTGCTCTTCCTTTGCGCCCTTTGCGTCTTTTCGGTTATTCTCTTCCCTTCTTCACGCTTTCCACCACCCCTGCGAACACCTCCACCATCTTCTCCAGGTTCACCTCTTCCACCACCACCCTGTAAGACTCCCTCCCCATTCTTCTCAGCCGCGCCACATCCCCCAGCGCCTCCGCCAGCGACCGTTCCAGCGCCGCATCATCGTTCGGCGGAAGCACCCAGCCGTTCTCCGCCCGCACCAGGTCCGACTGCGTACCGTCCGCCTCCGCCACCATCACCGGCAGCCCGTGGCTCATCGCCTGCTGCACCGCCAGCCCGCCCGTGCCCGGCAGCACGAACAAGTCCGCCGCCGCAAAGTATGGCGCCAGCTCCCCATCATGCCGCGCCCCGACGAACTCCGCGCTCGGGTACACCTGCCTCGCCACCGCCTCGAAGTCCTCACGCGCCGGTCCATCCCCCACGATCACCAGCCGCGGCTGAATCGCCTCCGGCAGCGCCGCGCAGGCCCGCAGCAGCGCATCCACCCGCTTGCGCGCCTGCAGCCGTCCCACGAACAGCACCACCGGCTTTCCCCCCGCAAATTCAGCCGGGCGTTCTCCTGGCGGCTGCGTGGGGCGCGGCGTAGCCGCGTTGGGCGCCACAAACACCCGCTCCGCCGGGATCCCGCACGCCATAAACTGCTCTGCCCCCTTCTGACTATACGAAATCAATGCGTCAAACTGCCGCAGAAAGCCCCGCCGTGATGCGCCAAACACCCGCTGCAGCGCGCCGTGCAGCGGCGGCGCCCCCAGCCCCCACCCGATCACCGGCCTCCCCCGCGCGTGCATCCACCGCATCGCCGCGTTCAGCGACACGTTACGCGGGTTCGACTCCAGCACCAGTACATCCGGGCTCCATTTCTCCAGCCAGTCCAGCAGCTTCAACTGCCAGACGAACAGCAGCGGCCCCGCCCCCACGTACAGATTGTTCGCAAATACGTGCTGTGCGTGCCGCAGCACCCCCGGTTTCCCCAGCGCTTCATCCTGCATCGGGTCCCCAGAGAATACCGATAGCCCCCCCGCGCACGACTGCGCCAGCGCGTCAAAGAACGGCGCCCGGTACGCCGGGAATACTCTCTGCTGCAAGCCAAGCCGAAACGGGATAATGTGAGACATCATTGTTCTTGAGATGGGAAAAATAAGAAACGCATTGATTACCGCGGATTGCGCTGTAGATTAATCTGTACCGTCACAAATTCCCCAACAATAATCCTCTTATCAGCGAAATCAGTCCAATCAGCGTAATCAGCGATAAAAAGCCAGCCATAACAACTACCATTTCTGCAAATCTACGCGATCACACTTACTCTCGACCCTCTGCTCGTTTTCTCCACTTCAATCCTCGCCGGGAAGGCCTCTTTCAACTCCTCCAGGTGCGTGATCACCAGAATCTTCTGGAAGTCCTGCCGCACCAGGTTGATCGCCTCGATCAGCCGCTGGCGGCCCTCGGCATCCTGCGAGCCAAAGCCTTCATCGATCACCAGTGTTTGCAGGCGCGCCCCGGCCCGTTTTGCCAGCACCCGCGAAAGCGCCAGCCGGATGGCAAAGTTTACCCGGAACGCCTCTCCTCCCGAAAACAGCTCGTATTCGCGCTCGCCCGCCGCGTCGCTGATGATGATATCCAGCGTCTCCCGCCGGTCGTCGCGGTTCTTATCCTTGTACTGCCGCTGCGTGGCAAACCGCACCGACATCGCCCCGTTCGATAAGCGATCCAGCAGCTCATTAGCCTGCATCTCGATTTCCGGCAGCGCCTGCTCGATCAACAGCGCCGGCACGCCGTCCTTCGAAAAGGCCCGTTCCAGCGTCTTCAGCCGGGCAATATTTTTATTCAGCGCATCGCGCTGCGTTGTCAGCTTCACCCGCCGGTCGCGCTGGTTGTCCAGCACCGCCACCGACTGGCGCGCCATGCCCAACTCCATGCGCAGCCGATTCTCCTCAGACTGGATCTCGAATACCTCTTTCTCCGCTGCGTTCACATCTGGCGCCTGAGCCTGGTCCGCGTTATAGCGGTCGAGCTTGGCAAAATAATCATCCTCATGCCTGGCCAGTTGCGCGGCCTCCTCAGACAGCTTGGTCTCCTGCGCGGCGATTTGCCGTTCCACCGGGGCCAGCGAAGAACGCGCCGCTTCTAAAGCGCGCATATCTGCCTCGGTCGAACGGCCTTCCATCTCCGCCCGGCGCACTTCATCATGCGCGGCGGCATCGTATCCCAGCTCGCGCGATTTCGCATCGATCTCCGACAGGGCCGCGCGCGCCTCCAATGCAAAATCTTTCTCATCCAGCATGCGGCGTACCTCGGCCAGCCGCAGCGCGCCCCCCGCCGCCCACGCTTCCACCGCCTGGCGGATGCGCTCGCGCTCCGCATCCAACCGGTCGTGTTGGCGGGCCTGCGTTCTCAGTTCCTCTTCGTAGCGCGCCAGCCCCATAATCTGCGCCTGAATTTCGCGCACCTTTCCATCCGCCTGGGCCTGCACGTCCTGATTGGCGCGGTAGTGGTCGCCCATCTCTTTACCCTCGGCTTCCAGTTCCGCGATCAAGCGCTCCCGGTCTTCCGCGCTGAGTGGCTGTCCGCACAGCGGGCACACCGCGCCTTCAACGTGGTTCAGCCGGTCGATGCGCTCCTTCAAAGCCTTCATCGCGTCGCGCAGCGTGCGGTTTTCCACCTGCGCTTCCGCCGCGCTTCCCTGGGTAGCTTGCAGGGCCGCGTCCAGTTCGGCGCGCCCCGCCAGCGCGGCTTCCAGGCGCGCGATACCCGCCGCCAGTTCAGCCCGCTGCCCATCCAGTTCAGGCAGCCGCGACTGTTCCTGCAGCAGCGCCGCATCCTGCGCGTACAGCGACCGGCGTTCCTCGTCCAGGCGCGACTCTTCGGCGGTAATGGTATTCACCGGTGCGGCGCGGCGCGCTTCGATCTCGCGAAAGTTGGCCGCTACCCCATCCCAGCGTTCCAGCTCCACGCGCAGGTCCTGCCAGCGCTGGTAAGCCGCTACCACCGCCGCCTCGTTTGCCAGAATATCCTGGTATGCGGCCTGCTCCTGGTGCAGCCGGTTCATCTCCACCTGGCTGTTCTCGAAGCGCTGGCGCGCCTCCTGGGCGTTCTTCTCCAGCACCGCCAGTATCCGGCGGTCATCCTCCAGCCGGGCCGCCTGGCGGCGTACCAGTTCCAGGTTTTTCTCTTTATCCTTGCGCTGCTCGCTGGTATATTTCAGCTTCGTCTCGACTTCCTTCAGGTGCTGCTTGCGCGCCGCTTCCTGCGCCAGTTCCGCGTCGATATCCTCAATCTGCGCGTCCACGCCTTTCCCGTCCGCCTCCAGCGTCTTGCGCCGCTCGCCGGCGTCGGCGCGGTACTGCTCCCACACTTCCAGCCCCAAAATATTCGAAAGCACCTTCTTGCGCTCCGCCGGGCCCTGCTGCGCGAACTGGTCCGCGCGCCCCTGCAAAAAGAACGAAGCGTTGGTAAACGTCTCGAAATCCATGCGCAGCGTCGACTGCACCCGGTTCTCCGTCTCCCGCACTGATTTTTCGGTCAGCGCGCGCCACTCGCCCTGCTCCGCGCAGATAAAGAATTCCAGCATGCTGGTCTTGTCGCGCGGCTTCAGGCGCTGCACCCGGTACAGGTTATTCTCGTAGCGGAAGTCGAAGATCACCTCCGCGATCTGCGCGTGGCTGTTGATAATCGCATCATCGCGCCGCCGCGCGCGCCCAAACAGCGCCCACGTCATCGCGTCCAGCAGCGACGACTTCCCCGCCCCGTTCGACCCGCTGATACAGGCCAGGTCAAAGGACGTAAAATCCAGCTCCACCGGGTCCTGGTACGACAGGAAACCCGCCAAATGCATGCGTATCGGAATCATGGCGGGCTAATTGTAATCGAAAATGATTTTTCTCGCGCCCATCCCTGGTATAACACGGAGCCAACTTGGAAATTGGCCGCTCAGAATTAAGCAAGAAAATACAAGACCCACCGGGCATGCAGGCGTATCCTTGAACAAAAATCATTCAAGGAGCTGACCATGAAAACACTAGAAAACACCACACCCGACCTGGAAATCTATCTCCCCGCCGGTTTTCGCGCTGCCGGGGATCTTCCCTGGAACCCGCACCCCAAATTTCCTGGCGTTGCCCTGCGCCATCTCATCACCGCCGCCGATACCAACGGGCAGTTCAGCATTCACCTGGTGCGCGTCGACCCGGGCTGCGTTCTGGACCATCATGTTCATGCCACCCAGTGGGAAACGCATCAGGTGCTCCAGGGCAGCGGCCTGTGCACGGTCGGCGAGCAGCGCATCGACTACCGCCCTGGCTGTATCGCGGCCATCCCCCAGGGCTTCGACCACTGCGTCCAGGCCGGAGCGGATGGGCTGGCCCTGCTGGCTACCTTCTGCCCGCCGCTCTTGTAGCCCCGCCAGAGAAGGAAATGCGCGCCCTGCTGCGGGAGATGCCCGCCGCCTGTGCTACAATCATTTCAATGCCGAAAACGACCGCTCAGGCGGTGCGCGTGAAGGCCTATCCCGGCCACAACCTCACCACCGTCTACAGCCAGCATCTGGCGCACGAATTCCCTCTGCATTTGCACCGCTCCCTGGTCATTGGGCGGGTCTGCTCGGGCATCCGTGAGATGCTGTACAGCGATGCCGCATTCCAGTTGGGCCCAGGCCAGGTATATCTGGTATTGCCCGGTGAAATCCATGCCTGCCGCGCGGTAAGCCCGAACCGGCAGACGTACCGCGCGCTGTGCCTCGCGCTGCCCGCCTTTCACCTGGAAGAAAAACTGCGCTGGAAAGACCCGCTCCAGGAGCGGCGCGCTGTATCGACCGATCCAAAGATCCGCGGGGCGCTTCAGCGCTGCTTCCGCGCCCTGGAATCCCCCATGTCGTACGCTGCCCGGCAGGCCGTTTTGGAAGATTTGTTCTCCGACCTGCGCGCTCGCTATCTGCTCCCCGCCGAAGACGCCCTCACCCCCGCCGTCCAGCAGGTGAAACAGGTGCTGGACGAATCATTCGATGACCGCTTAACCTTAGACGGGTTAGGCCGCCGGGCCGCTTACAGCAAATTCACCGTCAGCCGCCGTTTTCAGCAAGAAGTCGGCCTGCCCCCGCACGTCTACTTGCTCCAGGCGCGCATTCGCAAGGCGCAGAAACTCCTCCTGGAGGGTAAAAGCGTCATCGAAACTGCCCAGATGCTCGGCTTCCATGACCAGAGCCATTTCACCCGCTTCTTCAAACGCTTTGTGGGCATTCCGCCCGCTCAATACAAAAAGCTGAACCAGTAGTGCAGCCCCCGCGCGGATCGCGGCCAGAAAAATTAACGCGGCCTGGCCGCTTGCTCTGCCAGCATCCTTTTTGCCAGTTCTTCCAGCGATGTCACCGGGCGCCCCATCAGGCGTTCCAAATCCCCACTGGTCTTCGATAAATCGCCCTCCCGCTGCATGCGGTTCATCCCCACGACCATCTGCACGGACGATTCCGGCAGCCCAGCCCCTCTCAAGATCTGAACCAGCTCCTCATCCACCACGTTGCGCAACTCCAGCGGCCTGCCGCTCACCCTGCCCACCACATCCACGGCTTCGCGGTAGTCCCACACGCGCGGATAGGTAACTTCATAAATTTTGTTTTCGTGCCCTTCCGTGCTCACCACCACTGCCGCCGCTTCGGCCATATCCGTCCGCGCCGCCGCGCCCAGCTTTGCCTCACCCGCCGAGGTTACGAACACTCCCATCGCCAGCCCCTGGATCACCGGCGCCAGCATGTACTCGGCATAGAAGCTGTTGCGCAGAAAGGTATACGGCACGCCCGCCTCGCGGATAATCTGCTCCGTGGCGCGGTGATCGGCTGCAATCGGGCTGGCGCCCTCGCCGCCCTGCATGCTGACCACGCTGGTATATACAATACGGTTCACCCCGGCCTTCACCGCGGCTTCCACCGCCCGGCGGTGCTGCTCTACCCGTGCGCCAATGCGGTCCGTGGAGATAATCATCAAGACGTCCGTATCCGCGAACGCCTTCTTCAACGCCTGGGGATCATCAAAATCCCCCCGCCGCACATCCACGCCCCGCACCTGAAGCTCGCCTGCCTTTGCCACATCCCGAACGCTGGCGCGGATTTCCCCCGGATGCAGCCCGCGCTTCAACAGGCCCTGCACCACCAAACCACCCAACTGCCCGGTCGCCCCGGTAATGGTAATAAATGACATCCTTGTCTCCTTTTTTAGCTGTTCGTTCATAGCTCTTAGCTGTTAGTTGTTAGCTTTTGGCTCAACCGCCAGTGGTTCCTACCCTTCAGGCTCTCAGCGAACAACTATAAGCTATTTCCGTCCCAACTTTTGGATCAAAGCATTTAGCATCTTCTTTACCTCCGTCAGTTGGAGGTCGAGCGCCTGATAAGACTCATCAGAAAGGTAGTGCAGATCATGCGCCAGGATAAGGTGATATTCCAGCTCGCTGGCTGAATCCATTGCAATCAGTAAAAACCGGTGAAACTCGGCATCTCCATCTCTACCGCACCCCTCAGCAATATTCGCGGGGATCGACGCGCTTGCTCTCCGCATCTGGCTGGTCAATCCATATTATCCTTTACTCACCAGCACCTTATCCACCCGCATCCCGTCCATATCCAGCACCTCGTACTTCCACCCGCAGCACTCGAACGTCTGCCCGGCCTGGGGTACCGACCCAATCATCGTCATCACGAACCCGCCCACCGTCTGGTAACCGGCGCGCGCTTCCTCAGGCAGTTCGTCGATGTCGAACAGCTTCTTAAATTCGTCGATGCGCATCATCCCTTCCACCAGCCAGGAGCCGTCTTCGCGCTGCTGCGCTTCGGGCACCACCGGCTCGCCCCGCTCCGAGATGCCGCCCACAATGGCTTCCATCACGTCGAACAGCGTCACCATCCCCAGCATCCCGCCGTATTCATCGATCACCAGCACCAGGTTGCCGTTTGCGCCCTTGAGCAGTTCCAGCACCTCAAACGCCGGCATGCTTTCGGGGATAAACACTGCCGGTTGGATCAACTCGCGCAGTTGCACAGTCACCTCATCAGTCACCCGGGCCAGCACATCTTTTCCGCGCAGAATCCCCACCACATTATCCAGGCTGCCGTTTGCGGTTGGGAAGTGCGTATGCGGGCTGTCCATCATCCGCTGCAGGTTCACCTCAAACGGCTCCTCAAGGTCCACCCAATCGATGTCCGTGCGCGGCGTCATCAACGCCCCGGCGCGCAGGTCGCCCAGCCGGAAAACCGATTCGACAATATCGGTTTCCGTCTCTTCAAACATTCCCGTAACTTCGCCCTGTTCCATCAACCCGGTAATTTCCTCCGGAGTTACCAGCGCGTTGTTCGTATTTTTTACGCGCAGCAGGCGCAGCACCCCTTCGGTAGAGATGCTCAGCAGCCAGATCAGCGGTCTCACCAGTACCGATAGAAAACGCATCGGCCTCGACACCGCCGCGGCGATCCCTTCCGGGTTCGACATCGCCAGCCGCTTGGGCACCAGTTCGCCAATTACCAGCGACAGATAGGTCACCAGCAGCACTATCGTGCCCAGCGCCAGCGTATGCGCGTACGGCGCCAGCAGCGGCTGCTGCGCGATCACCGCTTCCAGGTCATCCGTCAGGCTTGCGCCGCCCAATGCCCCCGCCAGCGTGCCGATCAGGGTAATGCCGATCTGCACCGTGGAGAGAAAGCGGTTAGGCGAATCAGCCAGCGCCAGCGCGGTTTTCGCACCTTCATCGCCGTCCTCAGCCCGCTGCATCAGGCGCACCTTGCGCGATGAAACGATCGCCAGTTCCGCCATGGAGAAGATCCCATTGGCAATCACGAGGATAAAAATGATAAAAAATTGACCGAAGAAATCAGACATCAGATTCGTATCCTGCGGCTCCCCCGCGCCTATCGCATGGCTTACGATCCCCCACCAGAGACCGCGTTGATGATCTCGCGGGCCAGGGTTTGCAGTTCCTGGCTCTCCAGGGTGTCATGGTCCAGCGAGCGCCAGTATTTTTCCAGCAAATCCAGCGGCGTCAGGCTGCTGATCGTGGTATCGTTGGGCAGGCGCAGGCGCACCTCGCGCTGCGGGCGGCGCACCAGGTGGAACTCAAAACACCCTTCAGCCCGCTTGCGCAGCTCGCTCTCGTTGATCATCGCTTCCCACTCCACCGGGTATTCCACCACATACCGCACGATGGCCCCCTCCATCTCTTCCCCCGTTGGCAGCGAGGCCAGCAGCCCCGCCTCGATCTCCTCCGCCGACACCAGCCGCGCCCGGCGGTCGATGAACCGCCGCCCTGGCAGCCGCCGCCGTTCCACGCGCGTATCTTTCCCCGCCTCTACCTCGGCGATAACGAACCCCTTCTCATCATCGATCTCGCCAAAATCCACCCGCTCGATCGATCCGGGGTAAATCACCGGCGGCTGGCGCTCAGGGTTCAGGTCCTGCGGCTTGTGGATGTGTCCCAGCGCCACATAGCTCAGGCGCGGGTCGCGCACCAGCGATCCCGGCAGCACCAGGTCGCTCCCCAGCATCACGCTGCGTTCCGCGCCGTACTCCGCCCCCTGCACCGAGGCGTGCGCGGCGAGAACCATCGGTATGCTTGGGTCGCGATTCTCTTCCAGCCACAGGTTCACCAGTTGGGTCAGGCGCACTTCCAGTTCCTCGTACACCTTGCCGGGTTCGGCCCCGCTCAATTCCAGCATCGCCATCATCCCCGAGCGCGCCACCCACGGCAGCCCGATCACCTGCAGCGGCAGGCCTTCCAGCTCGTCTGGTCCAAGGAAGGTGGGTTTCGACAGCACCCGCACGTGCGGCACAGGGATCGTCTCAAACTCCTGCATGGCGTGCGCCCGCCCGCTCGCTGGCGAAATATCATGGTTGCCCACCAGCAGCAGCGTCGGGATGCCCGCCTGGCTCAGCCGCACAATCCGCCTTCCCCATTCCCGCTGGAAGGTCGGCACCGGCGTACGATCCTTATACGCGTCCCCGGCAAACAAAACCATATCCACGCGCTCGTCGATAGCCGTGTCCACGATCGTGTCCAGCGCCTTCAGAAAATCCTGCGTGCGCACGGGCAGCCCGCTCTGCGGGTCATGCCGTCCGTGCGCCGCGATATCGATATGCGCGTCCGCAAAATGCAAAATCCTCGTCAAAAAAAACCCTTATTCTTCCCTTCGTTCTCTTCGCGCCTTCGTAGTTATTCTCTCTTCTTACAGTGCAATCCCAGCGCCTTTATGGTTATTCTCTCTTCTTCTTACGGCGTAACCCCCAACGCCTGCAGCAGCGCCACCGATGGGCTAAAGTCGGGATGGTACTCCAGGCTCTGGTTCAAATCCTTGATCGCCCCATCCACATCGCCCAACTGCGCCTTGGCCCGCGCCCGCCAGTAAAAGCTCTCTTCGATATACGGCTCGCTGGCGGCCTTGATCGTCTTATCCGCCAGGTTGATCACATCCTGCATCCGCCCGGTGTTGAAATACGCGAAATACGGCCCGGTCTGGTACCACACCGCCCGCCACGGGCGCTCATCGCCGGGCAGCGAGGCATACAGCCGGAACGCCTCATCGTACGCTTCCGCCGCGCCCTGGTAATCCTGCATGGTTACCAGCGCCGACCCGCGGTTGTACATGGCGAAGAACTGGTCCTGCCCCAGCAGGCTCAAAGCCTCCTCCGACGCCTTCTGCGCGGCGAAGTAAACAGCATCGCCTTCATTCGCGTGCGGCCCCAGCAGCGCCAGCACCTCGCCCTCGCGTTCCGGCGGGTACACCACGATAAACGTATAGTTAAACGACCGCCACCCGATGATCATCTCATCGTACGTCTCGGTAAAGTGCTCGCCGCCCTGTTCGTACGAATCTTTCACCTGGTAGATTTTTGTATCGTCATCGTAGCCATACACCATCTGGTAATGCCCCATCCACGAGACCTTACCGGTCAGGTCGCGCAGGTACACCCCGCGCTCCACCAGCACCGGGAACCCGTTGGCGATCAGCCGTTTGAGGATATCCGTGGTGCCGCCCAGGCGCGATAGCGCCCGCAGCCCGGTCAGGTTGTTCACGTAATCGACCAGTTCGTACGGCATCACATTCTTATCGCGCGGGAACGGCTTCACATAATCCGAAACATCTTCTCGCGCGCCGGGCCAGCCCCAGTACTGCAGCGCCATGGTCAGGTTGGCCGGGGCGCAGTTGTTGAAGCCGTAATGCTGGTCTACGTAAGGCATATTTTCCACCAGCGCCGACCGCGGCAGCGGGATGGGCGTCTCCGTAGGCGCTGCCGTTGGAGCGTCTGGCAGGGGCGTTGGCATCGCGGTCACCGCGAGGGTGGGCGTTGGCGTCTCCAGCACAATCTGCGTCAACGTGGCCTTTACCACTGCTTCCACCTGCGCCGGCTGCCCCGGCTCAAAGACCTGTTCCTCCGGCGGGTTGAGCATGTAAAAGGCGCGCAAACGCAGCTGGTCCACCCGCCACATCACCCGCTCCTGAATGGGCGGGAACAGCATCAATAAGCCCCCCAGCACAAAAACGATCACCACAGCCAGGATGAATTTTTGCCAAAGTTTCATATGAAAGAAATTATACCAGGAAAAAAAACAGCACTTTTCACCCGGCCCAGGCTCGCGCCAATACATTTTCAAAGCAAAATTTTTGCTCCAAAAACACCACCCTTCACAAATGCGGCATCACCATTCGTCTTTAAAAAGGCACTTCCTCTCCGAAATTTTTCAAATTTCGGAGAGGAAGCCGGAGGGTGAGGATCTTTACCCTTTACTCTTCCTTAAATTCCCCATCCACATAGTCGCCATCACTGGAAGGCCGTCCTTGCGGCTGCGGGCCGCCCTGGGGCTGCGCCTGCTGTTGGGCCATCTGGCCCATCTGGTTAGCCGCCTGCTGCAGCGCTTCCGTCATCTGGCGGATACGCTGGGTATCGTCGCCGTTCACCGCCTGGCGCAGATCGCTGATGCGCCGTTCCATGTCGCCGCGTACCTCGCCGGGTACCTGCATCCCAAGCTCGTTCATCAGATTCTCCACCTGGTAAGCGGTCTGGTCGGCGGTATTGCGCGCCTCCACCAGCTCGCGGCGGCGCTGGTCCGCGGCCTCATTCGATTTAGCCTCATTCACCATGCGCTCGATGTCGCCCTTATTCAGGTTGGTCGAGGCCGTGATCGTCACCCGCTGCTCCTTGCCGGTCGCCTTATCCCTCGCCGACACGTTGATGATGCCGTTTGCGTCGATGTCAAAGGTTACCTCTACCTGTGGCAGCCCGCGCGGCGCGGGGGCAATGCCCTCCAGCCGGAAGCGCCCCAGGCTCATGTTATCGCCAGCCATCGGGCGCTCGCCTTGCAGTACGTGTACGTCCACGGCGGTCTGGTTATCCTCGGCGGTCGAGAACGTCTCCGACTTGCGGATTGGGATGGTGCTGTTGCGCGGGATCAGCGGCGTCATCACCCCGCCCAGCGTTTCCACGCCCAGCGAAAGCGGCGTCACGTCCAGCAGCAGCACGTCTTTCACCTCGCCGCCCAGCACGCCCGCCTGCACCGCCGCGCCAATCGCCACCACTTCATCCGGGTTGACGCCCTTGTTCGGCTCTTTATTAATCTGCTTGCGCACGTAATCCTGCACCATCGGCATGCGCGTCGCGCCGCCTACCAGCACAACTTCGTTTACCTCGGTTGCCTTCAGGTTGGCATCTTTCAGCGCCGCCTCGAAGGGCCCTTTCAGCCGCTCAACCAGTTGCTGCGACATCTGCTCGAACCTGGCCCGCGTCAGGCGCAGTTGCAGGTGCTTGGGTCCCGTCGCGTCAGCGGTGATATACGGCAGGTTGATCTCCGTCTCCATCATCGAAGACAGTTCGATCTTGGCCTTTTCCGCTGCCTCGCGCAGCCGCTGAAGCGCCTGGCGGTCGCCGCGCAGGTCGATGCCCTGCTCCTTCTTGAATTCGTCCGCCGCCCAATTGGTGACCACCTGGTCCCAATCGTCGCCGCCCAGGTGCGTATCGCCCGAAGTCGACAGCACTTCCACCACATTCTCGCCAACTTCCAGCAGGCTCACGTCAAACGTGCCGCCGCCCAGATCGAAGACCAGGATGCGCTCGTTCGATTTCTTATCCAGCCCGTAGGCCAGCGCCGAAGCCGTCGGCTCGTTGATGATGCGCAGCACCTCCAGCCCGGCAATCTTGCCGGCGTCTTTGGTGGCCTGGCGCTGCGAGTCGTTGAAATACGCCGGTACGGTAATCACCGCCTGCTTCACTGGCTCGCCCAGGTACGCTTCCGCGTCTGCTTTGAGCTTGCCCAGGATCATGGCCGAAATTTCTTGCGGCGTGTAATCTTTGCCCGTCGCCGGGATCTTCACCCGCGCGTCGCCCGCCGGCCCCTGGGTAACCTGGTACGGCACCATCTTGCGCTCTTGTTCCACGTCTTCATAGCGGCGGCCCATAAAGCGCTTGATCGAGTAAACGGTATTCTCAGAGTTCACAACCGCCTGGCGTTTGGCCGTCTGGCCCACCAGCCGCTCGCCGTTCTTGGCAAAGGCCACCACCGATGGCACAAGCCGCGATCCTTCCGCGGAGGTGATCACCACCGGCTCGCCGCCTTCCATCACGGCCACCACACTGTTGGTTGTACCGAGGTCGATACCGATAATTTTAGCCATATCTCACTCCTTCTACACAAACATTCAAAAAAAAGACTCTGCTTCAAACCATTTCCATAACCCAACCATGGAAATTTTCTTTGTCTCTTAGATCATAGCCAGCAAATGCAAGAGAACCATTAACGGAATATACGAAAAACATCAGAAGGATGCATATCGTCTCTACAGGGTATAATCAAGGTGACAAGGAGACGATCATGCGATTCCGCGTAATCTTTTGGCTTATCTTGCTGACGGCTCTTCTCGCCTCATTTTTCCCCGCGCAGGCCGCCCAAGGTCAGCTTGCCGACCCCACTGCGTTCGAAGTTCGCGGCAGTTTGCTGGTTCCATATAGAAATGATGATGAGCCGCGAACTACCAGTGGTCTCGGTCGGCTTGCCGACCCCGCTGCGCTTAGCAGCGGCCAAGGTCGGCTTGCCGACCCCGCGCCCCAAGTGATCGTGACCCTGCGCTTCGAAGGCGCCCTGCACCCCGCCATGCTTGAGCACCTCAAGCGCGCCCAGCAGATCGCCGATAACCAGGGCGCCCAGGCCATTGTCCTCGAGCTGGATACCCCCGGCGGCGAAATCCAGTTGATGAACCAGATCGTCGAGCGCATGCGCGGCAGTTCGGTCCCGGTGATTGTCTACGTTGCCCCGCGCGGCGCTATGGCTGGCAGCGCCGGAACCATCCTCACCCTGGCCGGGCACATCGCCGCCATGGCCCCCGAAACCACCATTGGCGCCGCCAGCCCGGTGGGCGGCAGCGGCGAAGATATCGGCGAAACCATGCAGAGCAAGATCAAAGAGATGCTCAAGGCCAACGCCCGCACCCTCAGCGCCAACCGCCCGCCCGAGGCCGTTCGCCTGGCCGAGTCGATGATCGACAGCGCCCGCGCGGTTTCGGTCGATGAGGCGCTGGAAGTCGGCCTGATCGATATCAAGGCCAACAACCTGTTCGACCTGCTCACCCAACTTGATGGCCGCGAAGTGGAGATCGATGGCCAGCCGTTCATCCTGCGCACCGCGGGCGCGGAGGTCTCCGAGGTGCCGCTCACCTTCATGGAAGAAATCCTCATGGTGCTGGCCAACCCCAACATCGCCTTCCTGCTGCTGGCCATCGGCGTGCAGGCCATCCTGATCGAAATTTCCTCCCCCGGCGGCTGGGTGGCCGGTTTCGTCGGCGTGGTCTGCCTCCTGCTCGCAACCTACGGCATGGGCCTCCTCCCGGTTAACTGGTTTGGCCTGCTGTTCCTCGCCGTGGCCTTTGCCCTGTTTGTCCTGGAAGTAAAAACGCCCACCCACGGCGCGCTGACCACCGCCGGGGTGATATCCTTCATCGTCGGCGGGCTGGTATTGTTTAATTCGCCCAACGTGCCTAGCTTCCAGCGCGTCTCGGTTCCCCTGGTAGTCGGCACCGGCCTCACCATTGGCCTGCTCTTCTTCGTCATCGTCGGGTTTGCCCTGCGCGCCCAAAAAGCCCCCATCCGCATGGGCGCCCTGACCCTGGTCGGGCAGGTGGGTTATGCCACCACCCCGCTCAATCCAGTCGGCACCGTCCAGCTTGGCTCCGAGCTGTGGACCGCGGAGATTGAGGATGCCTCCTCCCCCGTTTCCAAAGGCAGCCGCGTCGAAGTCGTGGCGCTCGACAATCTCCGCATCCGCGTGCGCAAAGTCGATACGCCCCCTTCCGACCAATCATAGCCAATACTTATACATCGCCGCTCCTCATTTGAACCCCGCTGCAAAGTGGGGTAGAATCACTTCAAATTATCGTTATTAAGGGAGTCATCTCATGCAGCCTACCCGAGACCGGGTCGACCCTGAAAAAACCGACACCTCGCCCATCCGCCGCCCATCCTGGATTCGCGTGCGCGCCCCATCCGGCGAGACCTTTGAGCAGCTTCAAAAGCTGATGCGCCAGAAGGCGCTGCACACCGTCTGCGAAGAGGCCGGTTGCCCCAATATGGGCGAGTGCTGGGGAGCAGGCACCGCCACATTCCTGATGATGGGCGATATCTGCACCCGCACCTGCGGTTTCTGCGACGTCAAGCATGGCCGCCCCGCCGTGATGGATTTCCTCGAGCCCGAGCGCGTGGCCCAGGCCGTCAGAGCCATGGACCTCAAGCACGCCGTCATCACCTCGGTCAACCGCGATGAGCGCAAAGACGGCGGCGCGCCGATCTTCGCCATGGTGATCAGCCGCATCCGCGAAATCCACCCCGGCTGCTCCATCGAAGTGCTCATCCCCGATTTCAAGGGTTCGGTCGAAGCCCTGCGCATCGTGGTCGCTGCCCGGCCCGAAATCCTCAACCACAACGTGGAAACCGTACCCCGCCTGTTCAAAAAAGTCCAGCCGCAGGACCGCTACGAGTGGACCCGCGCCACCCTCACCAACGCCAAAAAGATCGACCCCCAGGTGCTGACCAAGTCCGGCATTATGGTTGGCCTGGGCGAAACCATGGACGAGGTCAAGGATGTGATGCGCGACCTGCGATCCTGGGGCGTCAGCATCCTCACCATCGGCCAGTACCTCCAGCCCTCGCGCCAGCACCTGCCCATCGAGCGCTACTATACCCTCGATGAATTTGCCGAACTCAAAGAATTCGGCCTCGGCATTGGCTTCCAATGGGTCGAAAGCGGCCCCCTCGTGCGCTCCTCCTACCACGCCGCCGACCAGGTCCGCGCCCTCAGCATCGTCCACAAACAACTGTACGGCTAAATCCACGCTTTTCAGGGTTATCAGGGATGCGCGGCCCCATGATCATGGGGCC
>CAYTHO010000066.1:0-33941 GCA_964437595.1 uncultured Anaerolineaceae bacterium | reverse complement strand
TAAGAACAATCGGCGCATTTTCAGAAAAGAAAATTTCTTTTTCATCATGTGTTAATCGAAAAATGGCGTCTACATCCGGATCACCATTTACTAATCCCTGCCAAATCCCTACAGCAGGAATTTTATTACTTTTTTCCAATAACAAAGAGTGCATTTTCCCCTTTGAGGGGATAATTTCCTCAAGAGGAAAACCTCTTGGCCAACAATCAGCATTCTGAAAATACTCATAGATATTAATAAATCCTTGATCCTCGTTGGCAATTAAATAACTTTTCGATTTTATAGGATACCCCCATTTTGAAGCGGGGAAATTATCATCATCCGTATCTACAATACTTTCAGCTCCGTTGCGTTTTGAGTAAACATAACCAATATTCTTCCTCGAATAATGAGAAATTGGTAAATACTTTTCTACACAATAACCAAGATGTGCTTGCTCCTCAATGCCAATGAAGGTTGTTCCAGGATAATACCAATTAGAAGGAGTTTTCTTATCACCAATTACTACACATTGAACGTTAGGTTTTTGAACAAAGTTACTATAAACATCATTCGGATGATTAATCGTTGTAAGAACTATGTGTTGCACTATTTAACCTCCCATGATGATAGCTTAATAGGATGGAAGTAAAGGATATTCCGTCTTTCGCCTAAGAACAAATGGTTAGCATTACCACTGCATTCATTTTTTATAATTTCCAGCTTATCTTTTCTAGAATCTCCCCAAAATGCTTCAGCTTTGAAGTTAGTCTTATCTAAAGTAACTAATTTTTCGCTTGCCAGTGTGAGGGATGTTGGGATTGCAATTTCTACAAACATCCGCATAGATGAAAAGACGCCACATAAATGGGTAAAATAATCCAAAGCTTCATTGTTTACGATAAAAAAATCAGAATAACCCATTATCAGAGGAAACGGCAGTATTTTATTTGTTTTAGGAAAACTCTTTAGTGATACTCTTTTGCGTTTATGAAATACTTTTCGATATAGTTTTTCATAAATAGATTGTGTTAGCTTAAAAAAACCATTTACAGTTTTATATACAAGAAAATCGCTCTCCAACAAATTCTCAAATAATTCGTGCTTTCTAATCATTTTGAGAGCAGTCTCTTTATCGGGAATTTCTTTTTTGTATTCCACCCCTGGGGTCAGAAACCCAAAGTTCTTCTCGGAAAAATGTGGCCACCACAAAGAGGTTTCTGCAAGAGGCTGAATACCAGAAATAAAACTACTGTTCTCATCTAAATTCAAGAGTTCAATAATATTATTTTGATTTATTTCCGAATTTAATAGACAATCATCGCCAATAAATACGTAATACTTACAACGATTCATGGTGAGTTCGGAATACGCCTGGGCTATATAACCTTGAAAATTTACAGAATTTTCATATACAGTAATAATCTTTTCATCATTCTTATTCTTGTAAAAAGGCATCAAAATTTTAATATTATTGAAGCGATGCCCATAGAATTTGTTAAGCTTTGAAATATTATTCTCATATCTATGATTGAAAATAATTACCAAACAAACATCTTCCATATTCATCACTCCTACACTGAATCCATAAACGTAGCTTCGACCCGATTGAACATTACTGCTCCAACCACCACAATCACCAGCATGAAGCCGAAGCTGTAGAACAGATTCAACGGATGCACCGACCCGGCCCCCAGGAACGCATAGCGGAAGGTTTCAACAATAGGCGTCATGGGATTGAGCTTGATCAAAAACTGAAACCGCTCAGGAATAGAAGAAACCGGGTAAATGACCGGTGTAGCATACATAAGAAGCTGCACGCCAAACTGCACCAGGAAGCGCAAGTCACGATACTTGGTAGTGAGTGAGGAGATAACGATGCCAAAGCCCAGTCCCAGCCCAGCCATCATCAGCAATAGGACTGGGGACAAGAGAATCCACAGATTTGGACGGATGTCAGCACCACCAAAAGCAAAGAAAGCCATGAAAAGCAATAAAAATGCGAACTGGATGCCAAAGGTAATCAGGTTCGAAAAAAGAATAGAGACTGGCACAGCCAGGCGCGGGAAGTACACCTTGCCAAACAGGTGGGCATTATGCACAAAGGTGTTGGAGGTCTTGGTCAGGCACTCGGCAAAGTACGTCCAGATCACCGTGCCGGACATATAGAAGAGGAACTGCGGCAGGCCGTCGGTAGGCAGCTGGGCGATGTTACCAAAGATCACCGTGAAGGTGAGGGTGGTAAGCAGTGGCTGGACTAAATACCACAACGGGCCAAGGATGGTCTGCTTGTACACCGAGACAAAGTCACGCCACACAAACAGCATCACCAGGTCACGGTAGTGCCACAGGTCGCTCAGGCGCAGGTCAAACAGACTGCGCTGGGGCCGGATGATCAGGTCCCAATCATCATCCTTTGGCGATGCTTGATTTAAGTTTGAAATCGTTTCCATCAATAAAACGGTCTATCAGCTTTTCAAACGCGGTTCCGTTGGCTGCTCGATCCCTGCCTTTTTGCGGTCCGCGCCGCTCCGTTTGACCGGCTTCCCATTCGAAGAATAATATTTATATTGCTTGTAATAATAGCTCTTATAGTAGTACCCGTACCGCGCGCTGCGGTCATTAACCCGGTTAATCACCACCCCCAGAATATTCGCGCCCACATAACGGAGCTGCTCCACCGCATACTTCAACGCATTCATCTTCGTCACCCCAGGCCGCACCACGATCATCACCCCATCCACCGTAGGGGCCATCACCACGGCATCCGTCACCGAAAGCACCGGCGGCGAATCCACAATGACCATATCGGCGGTTTCCTGAACGGCATCCAGGATTTCGCGCATCTTATTCGACCCCAGCAGTTCAGAAGGATTGGGCGGCAGTTCGCCAGCCGTAATCACCTTTAACCGGTCCGACGAAGTCGCCTGCACTGAGCCGTTCAAATGCACCACGGGCCGGATAAACAGGCTGCTCAGGCCCGGCAGCAGGCTCAGTCCGAACACCGAATGAACTCTGGGCCGGTGCAAATCGGCGTCCACTACCGTCACTTTGCGGCCGCTGTGCGCGATCACCATCGCCAGGTTCGCCACCACCGTGGTCTTTCCATCCGCCGGGGCCGGACTGGTCACCAGCAGCGTGCGCACCGGTGAGGAAACCGATGCATACTGGATATTCGTTCGCAGCGAGCGGAAGGACTCGGTCACCGGTGAACGCGGCTGGTCGACCGTAATTAGCTGGCCATCTTCCGGCTCTTTGTAATTGGCAATGGTACCTAGGATGGTCAGGTTGGTCTTCCGGCGAACTTCATCCGGATTTTTAATCGTGTCATCCAGCAGATCAGCAACAAACACACCGCCAGCCGAAAGCATCAGGCCCACCATCGCCGCAAGCATGGTGTTTTGCATAATATCGGGCGAAATGGGATTTGTGGGAGCGGTCGCCGGCTCAATCTGCACCACATTGGAATAGCTCTGCGCTTCCGCCAGGCGAACCTGCTCGTAACTCAGCACCAGGTTGGTGCGTATCGACTCAAACTGGTTCAAGCGGCCTTCCATACGGTCCAGCTCTGCCACATCATTGTCCGTGCTGAGCAGAGCGGTATTATTGGCCTCCGCTGCCAGCGTTTTGCGCTCCACGATGCTGCGCTGCACCGCCACCTGTTCTTCCAGCTCGGTGAGCTGCTTTTCGATCTCCGCCACGCGGTCTTCCAGGCTCTTCTTCGAGGCGGCGTAGCGCGTCGATTGCTGCTCGCCTAACTGCTCCGAGAACACCATCACCAGTGCATTGGCCACCGCGGCGGCGAAATTTGCATCTGGACCCTTTACCGTGATCACCAGCAGCTGGCTGTTGCTCACCTGGCTCACACTGACCATGTTCATGACTTCGCCAGCATCCACATTCGCCCCCAGGCGCTGGATTACCTTCTCAAGCATCGGGCGTTTGGTGATCATGGTCGCATAGGTACGCGCCAGGCGCTCACTGGTGGTAATCGATGTTAGGTCGGTAGCCCGGGCCGAGGTGGGTGCTTCGCTAATCATCATGGTTGTCGATGTCTGGTAAACGGGCGTCAGCGTTAGCGAATAGTAATACCCCGCCGCTCCGGCCAGCCCCGCCGCAAGGATAAACAGCCACCACCAGCGGCGCAGCAGTCCCAGGTACCGGCGAAAATCAATCGACTCGTCTTCTTCAGCGAATAAAGCGTTCGGATTTTCTAAATTGGTCATGGTCTATTTCTTCCTATGGATTGATTATCAAGGTACCGGGTAAGCCCAGGCTCCGCCCTTCCGACATCTCAACACATCTTTCCAAGATTGTCATAACTTCTGGAACATCTATACGTCTAATCGTTCTTGGTTGGTTACCAACAAAAAACTTTCTATCACTCGGAACATTCCGATTATATCATCCCTAAATTGCATATTGTTTACAGCTTTGCAACGGGAAGCCCAAAACGTGCTTTAATTACCTCGTTTTCCAACAGGGAATTACCGCATGCCCGATCTATCACGGTGCAACATCCTTGCCGAAAACGCTAATCTGCTTGCGCAGCCTGGCTGCACGCCTGCGGTTGGGTTATTTTCAAAAAATGCGCCGAGAGCTCCTCGATCACTTCCGGGAAGATCACCACCCGCGCCGCCGTCCCCTGGCAAAGATGCAGGATGCGCTGCCGCTCCGCCTCGGTGATATTCGAAATGGTAAACAGCACCAGCCCGATGTTGTCCCGCCGGATCAGTTCCGGCAGGTCGCGGCTCGATCCAAGCACCGGGTAACCATCGAAGTACATGTGCTGCTTGCGCGGATCATCGTCCGCCATACCCACCACGCTGAACACCCGGCTCAGGTCCGAGTGCGTCAGCAGCCAGGTGGCAAACTGCGCGTTCACCCCCGCTCCCACGATCAGCACCCGCTCTCCCATCCCCCCGTCCCGACCGCGCAGCCGCAGCCAGGACGCTGCTAACCCGCTCAACAGCCGCTCGCGGTAGCGGAAGAACACAAATCCACTAAACGCCAGAACCCCAGCCAGCGCCAGCATTCCCACCGGCAGCCCGTCATGGTTAGGCGCCGCGCCGCGCAGGAAAATCTGGTCTACTGCCAGCAGCAGCCCGGTTGCCAGGATCGTCGAGAAACTCAGGGGGAAGATTTCATCGAACGGCGCCCTCCGCCAGTGCACCTGGTTCAGCTTCAGCAGGGCATTGGTCAGACTGAAGCACAGGCTCACCCCCATGGCAATCAGCAGCGCCGGTCCCATCCCCAGGTCCAGCGGCGCATCCATGCGCCAGATCACCCCTGCCGCTCCCACCGCCCCAAAGGCCACCAGCGTGTCTATCGCGAACCAGTTCAGGTAACGGCTGACGAACTGCGTCATCGGCCCCCACAGCAGCAGCGTCTCGGGCACCTGCGCTGAGCGGATACGCGGCAGCAGCAGCGCCAGGGTCATGAACAACACGTCCAGGTCGGTGATCAGGTTGCGGCTGCGCAGGTACTGGCTGTCGATGCGCAGCTTGTTGGGCAGAATGGCACGCAGGTAGTCGTTGAGCACGTTGCCCGACTGCAGCATCTTCTCCTCTCCGCGGAAGATCACCGTGGCCGGAGAGGTGATGCCGGGCCGCACCGAGAGCAGCCGCTCGCGCAGTTCCTCCGGCCAGGCCTGGGCGATCTCGGGGTCCTCGGGCCGAGGTCCCACCAGGCTCATCTCGCCCACCAGCACGTTCCACAGTTGGGGCAGCTCGTTGATCTTGGTGTCGCGCAGCCATTTGCCCAGAGGGGTGATGCGGTCATCCCCGGCGGCGGTAATGCGCGGCCCAGCGTAGGATTCGGGGCGCTCGAACATGGTGCGAAACTTAAGGATGCCAAAGGGGCGCCCGTTCTTGCCCAGGCGCGGTCCGCGGTAGAAGACCGGGCCGGGCGAGTCGCGTTTGATAGATATAGCCAGGGCAGCGAAGAAGGGCGAAAGCAGCAGCAGGCCTATGCCGGAGGCTAGAATGTCCAGGGCGCGGCGCGCGAAGGCATCGAGCCATTCCTGGATCGGAATGGATACATCCCCTGATAATGACTGGCTATCAACTTCCTGCATGATTTCTCTCCCCCGAGACTCCCTTGAAGGTTATCGAAACAGCCAATTGGCGCTAGACAGCGGGCGGCAACTTCTCTGTTCCTATTAAACCAGGCCCCACATCAATTCCGCACATATCGCATTCCTCACCGGGGAACGCTCCGCCATTACGACATTCCTACATGCGTACCACTATGAGCGCGGCTTCCAGAAAACGTTCCCTGGCAAGCGGCAGGCGCGTTGAAAGGTACAAGGATGCTGCCGTATGCAAATTTTTCTATCAAAATTGCTGTGGTCTGGACATATTATAATTGCAAATTCGTTCATATTAATAACGAATTTTCCATATTCGCAAAATTTACCTGCCGGATATGGTTTCAGGGGGCGGGTTTTGCAAGGCAATCCATGTTCAGGCCACTGTTTTGAATGATTTATTTATACGACCCAGGGCATGAATTTGAAATAACAAATCTGTTAATTATCGGTAAAGATCTGGCTGTTCGTGTAAACATCGGAAGTGGGAACGCCACGTGACTCTCAATGCGATCGTTGCTTGCATCCCGAATTTCAGATGGATGTGTCAACGATGGCAAAAGCAAACCAATTTAATATAGAAATGCCCGCTATTCGAAAAGGAGATCGTTCGGATTATACTTAAAAGTATAATACTTTCCAGTATGAAAGCGAGAGGGAAGACATTATGTTCGTTGGCGGGGTTTAGCAACAGGGGATTGAGCCATGAAATCCGTCTCCAAAACCCATCAAATCCACCAGCAAACCCCACCAAGACCACCTATAATAACCATACAATTTTGATCATCCTTGCGCTTATCCAGGAGCCCGATGGATCCTTCCCCTCCTATCCGAACCCCCGACCAGCGCCTGCGCGTCTTTATCAGCTCGACCCTCAAAGAGCTTTCCGCGGAGCGCAGCGCCGCCCGCCAGGCCATCGCCCGCCTGCGGCTTACTCCGGTGCTGTTTGAGTCCGGCGCGCGCGCCCACCCGGCCCGCGAGCTGTACCGCGCTTATCTATCCCAGAGCCACATCTTTATCGGCATCTACTGGCAGCAGTACGGCGTGGTCACCCCTGGCGAGGAGGTCTCCGGGCTGGAGGATGAGTACCGCCTGTCGGCCAGTATGCCGCGCCTGATCTACGTCAAGACCCCCGCGCCGGAGCGTGAAGAAGGGCTGAAGGCGCTCCTGGCGCGCATCAAAGCCGAGGACCGCATCTCCTATAAATACTTTTCCACCCCCCAGGAACTGGCCGATTTGGTCGAAAACGACCTGGCCCTGCTGCTCTCCGAGCAGTTCGAGCGCGCGCAACACGGAAATGGGCTGGCGGCGTTCAGCGGTCCCCCCACCAACCTGCCCGCCGAGGTCAACCGCTTTGTCGGGCGCGAGATCCAGGTGGAGGCCATCCGCCGCCTGCTGCTCCAGGAAGAAAACCGCCTGGTCTCCCTGACCGGCCCGGGCGGGGTGGGTAAAACCCGACTGGCGCTGCGCACCGCCTCCGCCGCGCTGGAGCATTTTCCCGGCGGCGTGTTTTTCGTCGACCTTTCCGCCGTCTGCGATGAAGGGCTGCTGCTGTCCGCCATCGCCGCCGCGCTGAGCGAGTCCGAGGGCGCCGGGCAGCATATCCAGGAGAAGCTCAAAGCCCGCCTGCGCAGCCGCAAGCTGCTGCTGGTCTTGGATAATCTGGAACAGATTGTCTCCGCCGCGCCGCTGGTGGTAGATTTGCTCAGCGCAGCGCCCGAGCTGAAAGTACTGGCCACCACCCGCGCCGTGCTGCGCGTGCGCGGCGAGATCGAGTTCCCCGTCCCGCCCCTCTCGCTGCCCAATGCGGCCCATCCCAGCCTGGAGGCGGTTGCCCAGAGCGAAGCCGTGCAGCTGTTCCTCGACCGGGCCGGGGCCAGCCTGTCCCTGACCGCCGAGACCGCACCTCTCATTGCCGCCATCTGCCAGCACGTGGATGGCCTGCCGCTGGCCATTGAACTGGCCGCGGCCCGCGCCCGGGTGCTGCCCCCTGCCAACCTGCTGGAACGTCTCAGCGAGCGGCTCAAACTGCTCTCCGGCGGCGCGCAGGACCTGCCCGCCCGCCAGCAGACCCTGCGCGCGGCCATCGACTGGAGCTACCAGCTGCTCCAGCCCGCCGAGCAAAACCTGTTCGCCCGCCTGGCCGCCTTTCGCGGCGGCGGTACACTGGAGGCCATTGAGGCTGTCTGCGGCGCGCAAGATGGCGATGCGTTGCAAAGCACGGATGTATTAGAGGGTGTCACCGCGCTGGTCGAGCAGAGCCTGCTCCAGCGCGCGCTGGACGATCAGGGCGCGCTGCGCTTCAGCCTGTTGGAGACTCTGCGCGAATATGCCCTTGAGCGGCTGGAGGAAAACGGCGAGCGGGCAGCTCTCCAGGAACGCCATGCGCGCACCTATCTCGCGCTGGCCGAGCAAGCCATCCGCTACTCGACCACCGATGACGCTCCCCTCTGGTTGGATCGCCTGGAGGGTGAGATCGAGAACCTGCGCGCCGCGCTGGAGTGGAGCCTTTCGCCGGGCGGGTCAGTGGAGTTGGGCGCCCGGCTGGCCAACGACCTGTTCTGGTTCTGGTACCTGCGCGGCCACATCCTGGAGGGCCAGGCCTGGTACCAGCGCTTTATCCAGTCGGGCACCGCCCAAAACACGCCCGCCTACGCCGGGGTGCTGACCGGCGCGGGGGTGATGGCCAACTGGCTGGGCGACCCTACTGCTGCGCGCCGCCTTTTAGATGAAAGCATCCCCTTCTTACGCCGAGCTGGCGACCGGCAGGAGCTCTCCCAGGCGCTGATGAACCGCGGCATGATCGCCCTCAATGAAGGCCGCGAAACGGAAGCGCTGCCGGACCTGGAGGAAGCGCTGGAACTGTTCCGCGCGCTGGGCCAGCGCTTCTTCAGCGCGGTGTGCCTGATGCACCTGGCCAACGGGATCATGACCCAGGGCCAGCCGGAGCGCGCCCGCCGCCTGCTGGCCGAGACCGCCGCCATTGCCCGCACCATCGGCGATCACTGGCTGCTGCCCGCCGCCATCAGCAGTCAGGGCGAGATCGCCCGCTTCCAGGGTGACTACAACCGCGCTGGGGAGCTGTACGATGAAAGCGGCGCGCTGTTCCACCGCATCAACGCCCAGGGCGACCTGGCCCGTACCCTGCACAACCAGGCCTACGTGGCCCTGCGCCGCGGCGATACCCGCCTGGCCGAGAGCCTCTTCCGCCAGAGCATGGGCCTCTACCGCCAGCTGGGCATCCAGCGCGGCATGGCCGAGTGCCTGGCCGGGCTGGCCGATGTGCTGGCCGTTCAGGGCCGCATCATGCCCGCCGCGCGCCTGCTCGGCTTCGCCCAGGCCTTCATCGCCTCCCTGAACATGGACTGGTGGCCCGCCGACCGCCGCGAGATCGAACAATCCCGCGCCTACCTGCAAAAAACGCTGGGAGACGAGTTGTTCACCGTCCAGGTAGCCTCTGGGAGCGGCCAGCAGCTGGAAGAAGTGCTGCGCGACTTGGAAACATCCCAATGAGATTGATTTACTTGCTTATTACGGCATACTAGCCAAATAGCTAGTATGCTAAATGGCTAGTATTCCAAAAAGCAGAGGGATCATACTGGAAACGATTTACCCCGAAGAAGAGCAGCTTTTTTTCGCGAATCGCAACCACATTTTGGCGTTATTTGATCTGAGCCGGTCCTTATTGCAACAGGGTGTTCGCAAGCATTTGGCGCTCACGGGTTTCCGCAGGGTGGGCAAAAGCCTTGCCATGAAAGAATTTCTACGGCGCAGCCAGCCGATAAAAGATGCTCCTGTTCAGGTTGCTTATCTTGCTCTGCCTCGCCTGGCCTTTACCCCTGAGGCTTTTGCCGTTCAATACCTTGGATATCTTCTTTAATGGTATATAGAAAATCTATCTGAATGCCGCCTGCTCTTAGCAGTAAGTTCGCCTTGCGAACTTCTGGATGAAAGAAGGGTGCGCCAAAGGCGCACGATCCAATGTTCTAAATGGAACATCTGTTCTAAAATCTAGATGTGATGCTTATTCGCAAAGCCTATAGCTACCGGCTCTATCCCAATTGGGCGCAATCCGAGGCGTTGGCCAGGAACTTCGGCTGTGCCAGGTTCCTGTACAACCACTTTTTAGCCGAACGCAAGCACTATTATGCGGAGCACAAAGATCATTCTGAAAAGCGCGGATTGAGCTACTTCGATACAACCCGCCAGCTCAAATATCTGAAGCAAGCCCCCGAGTACGCCTGGTTGAAAGAAGCACACTCGCAAGTCTTGCAGCAGTCGCTCAAAGATCTGGATCGGGCCTATCAAAACTTCTTTGCCAAACGATCGGCGTTTCCGCGCTTTCACAAAAAGAACGGGAAGCAGTCGATCCGCTATCCGCAAGGGGTGCATGTCGGGGACACCTGTATCATTCTGCCCAAAATTGGCAAGATCCGGGCGGTGATCCACCGCCCCTGCACAGGCAAGATCAAAAACGTCACGGTGACGAAAACCAAGTCCGGACGTTACTTTGCCAGCGTGCAGGTGGAAGTGGATGTGCCTGAACCTCCCCTGAGCGCAGCAGGCGCCGTGGGTGTCGATGTGGGGCTGAAGTCGTTCCTGGTGACTTCGGATGGCGCGTCCATTCCCGCTCCTCACTACCTTCTGAAGGCGCAAAAGCGGCTGGCGCGCCTGCAGCGGAGGTTGTCCCGACGGCAGCCGGGATCGGCGGGGCGGGAAAAAGCCCGCAAGCGCATGGCCCGGCAGCATGAGCGCGTGGCCAACCAGCGCAATAACTTCCTGCACCAGACCAGCCGCTGGCTGGTGAAGCACTATGGGCTGATCGGCATCGAAAACCTGAATGTGAAGGGCATGGTTCGTAACCGCAAGCTGGCGCGGGCGATTTCGGATGCGGGCTGGGGCGAGTTGCGCCGGCAGCTGGCTTACAAGGGCGCATGGTACGGCACACAAGTGGTGGTCATCGATCGGTTTTATCCCTCCAGCCGCACCTGTTCCAATTGTGGTCTGGTACTGCCGGAACTACCGCTTGCGGTGCGGGTTTGGGACTGTCCCCACTGTGGCGCGCATCATGACCGTGATGTAAATGCGGCCATTAATCTCAAAAATGAAGCTTTGAATAGGGTTGGAACGACCCAAATTAACGCTGGTGGAGAGGCGATAAGTCCGCTGGAAACAGCGGCTGTCCTCGCTGAAGCCAGAGGCCGCCTTTAGCTGGCGGTAGTTCACCCTGGAGACGTTGACCACCACCGGCAGAATTTACAGCCTGTGTCGCTATGTGCTGGAACAATCTTTGAAAGACGTGCGTGGTGAAACCATGCCGCAGGCGATTCTGCAAACCATTGCGAAGGAAACGGCAGGTTTGAATCTATCAGAGATTGCCAGCCGTTTGAAACGACCAACCGGCGCCATCCACCAGGTGATGAACTGGCTGCAGGAGGTGGATTTGCTGGAACAGCGGGACGACAAAACCTATGTTTTTCGGGATCCCGTGTTACAGATTTGGGTGGCCTATTATTATTCCGGAGTTGAACTGACCGGTTTGCCCAGTCAAAAAGTGCTGAGCAATCTGGTTTCAGAACTGATGGAAAAGTATGAGCGGGCCGCCAATGAACTGGGGCTGGCAAAAGAAAGCCAGGTACGCGAACTGTTACAACAGTTCGATGCGCAGGAGGTGGACGGTGCCTTTTTTGGGAGCACAGGCCAGCTTCGCTTACCGGCTTTTGATCGCGTTTCACCCTATTTATCCCCAGATGGCCAGGTTGAGGTCGACGCGCTGGCGGAGGGAGAGGGCTTTCGCTGGGTGGTCGAGATCAAATGGCGCAATAAACAGACCGGCTTGAAAGAGATACAAAAACTTCTACAAAAGGCGCAATTATTAGACGGTCAACCCTGGTATATTTCACAGGCCGGTTTTACGAATGAAGCGGTCGATTTCGCAAAAAAGAATCAGATCTTCTATTCGAGCCGTCCACACATTGAGGCACTATCCAAAGCGATCAAAACATCATGAAAACAATCGATCAGCTTGCCTTTTTCTTTCAAATGCACCACCTTCGAACAGGAGGAAATCATGCCCCGCAGTCCCGAATCCCGTGCAACCTGTGCATTCTGTGGTGAAATCGTTACCAAGCGCGGCGTAGGTAAGCACCTGGAAAAATGCCCCAAATGGTTAGAACATCTCCAGGCAGCCGAAACCAGCAGCCGCCCGACGGAAACGCTCTGGCGCCTGCGTGTTCAAGACGCCTATAACAAAGACTACTGGCTGGAACTGGAGATGGCCGGTTCAGCCACCCTCGATAAACTGGATAAGTACCTGCGCGCCATATGGCTGGAATGCTGCGGGCATTTGAGCAAATTCACCATTGGCGGCTGGAGTGGCATGGATATCGGCAAAGCTCGCAAGGCAGATGCCATCTTTGGAGCGGGCCCGGTCCTGCGCCACCTCTACGATTTCGGCACCACCTCGGAAACGGATATCCGCGTATTAGGCGCCCGGGACGGCAAAATGCTCAGTAAGCACCCCATTACCCTGCTGGCGCGCAACATCCAACCCGATGCCCTCTGCCAGGTGTGCGGCCAGCCAGCAAGTTGGCTATGCATCGAATGCATCTACGAGGAAGAAGGAACAGGGTATCTTTGCGAAGAGCATGTTGAGGAACATCCCCATGAAGCTTATGGCGAGCCGATGGGGGTCTATAACTCGCCCAGGATGGGCATGTGCGGTTATGACGGCCCCGCCGAACCGCCGTATTAGGCGGATAAGGAGTAACGAACGATGAGCGAGTATCAGTACCACGAATGGCAAACCATCGACCGGCTGTTAACGCCAGACGAACAGGCCGCTGTAGACCAGCTGTCCAGCCACATCGATGTCAGTCCCAGCCGGGCTGTGGTCACCTATAACTGGGGCGATTTTAAGCATGACCCGAAAGAGGTACTCCTCCAATGCTTTGATGCCTATTTCTACCTGGCCAACTGGGGCAGTCGGCGCCTGATGTTCCGTTTTCCAAAAGGCATCCTCAATCCAGAGGAGATCAGCCCGTATTGTGTTGGTGACTTTGTCTCTTTCGAAACCATTGGCCAATATCAGGTGTTGGAGTAACTGCTCAGGCGTAAATGCAACTGAGTAATAACATTGTCAAAATTACAAAACGCAAGCACAATTAGACAATGGAATCGTTCCAGTTACCCAGTGATGAGGAAATTGGCGCAGCTTATGATGAAGGCAAAGAAGCCGTGGTTGCTCTGTTTCATCACACGGTCGGACTGTTAGCGGCCAGAGTTCAAGCGTTGGAAGACCGGGTATCCAAAAACAGTCGCAACAGTGGCAGGCCGCCCTCCAGTGATGGATTAGCCAAACCGGCTCCGAAAAGTCTACGGAAACGGCATGGGAAGAAAAGCGGTGGACAACCAGGTCACGAAGGCAACACGCTGAAAGCGGTCGCGCATCCCGATCACATCACCTTTCATCGAGTCAAACAGTGCCACCACTGCCAGGCGTGCCTAGAAGGCGTGACGACTAGTGGCATGGAAAAGCGACAGGTGTTTGATTTGCCTCATCCACGAGTAGAAGTCACCGAACATCAGGTGGAGATCAAGCGCTGTCCAAATTGTGGCACCGAGAACCGAGCGTGCTTTCCGAAAAGTGTGACGCAGCCGGTGCAGTATGGGCCGCAGATCCGCGCCCTGGCCGTGTACCTGAACCAGTACCAGATGCTGCCGCTCGAGCGCGTGCGGGAGACCTTTGCCGATGTGTTTGAACACCCTTTGGCGGAAGGCACCATCTTCGAGGCCGGACAGGCGGTGGCTGAACAAGCAGTTCCAGTCAACGAAGCGATCAAGAAACACCTGACCGATCAGGAAGACGTAGTGCATTTTGATGAAACCGGGACGCACATCAATGGGAAGCTGAATTGGTTTCATTCGGCTAGTACCGCCTCGCTCACCTACTATGCCTGTCACCCGAAACGGGGGCAGGAAGCCACCGATGCCATTGGCATTCTGCCTAACTTGCACGGTCGGGCCATGCACGACGGGTGGAAATCCTACTTCCACTATCTCGCCATCCTGCACGGGCTGTGCAACGCTCACCACCTGCGTGAACTGCTCTTCCTGATGGAACGCTATCCGCAAGGTTGGGAACAAGGCTTGTTAGATCTGCTCCTGGAGATCAAGGAAAGCGTCGATCAAGTGCGTAATCAGCAGCCGGAACTGTCTCAAACGCAGTTGGCCGATTTTGAACAGCGTTACGATCGGCTAATCGAGCAAGGCTTCCAGGCTAACCCATTACCGGAGGCAGATCCGCAATTACCGAAAAAACGGGGGCGAACGGCCAAAAGCCCACCCAGAAATCTGTTGGAGCGGCTGCGCGACCACAAAGATGCGGTGCTCGCGTTTATGTACGATTTTAAAGTGCCGTTTGACAATAATCAGGCGGAACGCGATCTGCGCATGATGAAAGTCAAAATGAAAGTGTCCGGTGGGTTCCGTTCCGCCCAAGGTGCTGAGGTATTCTGCGCGGTTCGCACTTACCTCTCCACGGCTCGTAAGAATGGTCAGCGGATGCTTGCTGTTCTTCGCTTCGCCTTGGACGGAAAACCCTACTGTCCTCCTTTCGTCTCTTTGCCTGCCTAAACCGCTACGGAATAACTTGTTATGTCTGATAATTATTTACGACTTATCCCGTCTTCACCAGAGTTCGTACCTGATAAAAACGCGATTGACAAAGCTATCTTGCTGCTCAAAGAAGATTTCCCCGCTCCCGATATGGTTCGTATTCAGATTAGTGCTTCACCTCGGTTTATCGATCAGGGTGCGAACTGGAAACGAGTAGTCTGTCCATGCTGTAATAAAACCCTTGATCCAGGATGGTGGCAAAACTCGATGGATAATGCCTTCGTAAATGAGTTTCAAAACTTAGTCGTAAAAGTCCCCTGTTGTGGCATAGAAACAACTCTAAATGACCTTATTTACGATTGGCCAGCGGGCTTTGCCCAGTTCTTGATCGAGGTTCGTAATCCTGGTATGGATGTTGCTGATGCGCGGATAGACCAACTAGAAACCGTACTAGGATCGCCTCTCAAAAAAATATGGGCCCATTATTAGAAAACCAATGATGTGCTCTCGATTCACTACCCGCCTGAGCAGTTACGTGTTGGATATTGATTTCAATCCAGACGATGGTGGCGGTTGGATAAAGGATGAGGAAGGGGATCTTTCGTACTTTACCTCTTATTGGCTTTAGCCCGCGAAAGCGAGAGTTGCGGTAACTTCGCCAGGCGAAGTTCATGCGCAATCTTCCGCCGCTTCAGCGGCAGTGGATGTCCCAACTACCGTCGGGCAAGCGATTTCCGCAGGGCGATTGCACCAAAGTCGTATATGGGGGATCGGCACTTAAAACGGACAAATGTGGCGGTGAAGAAAAAGTGACGCCCCATATCTTGCTCGATGGGAGCAAAAATGCCAAGATATGGAGGTTAAAAATTTTAGTGCGATTGCTAGCGATTTCCGCCTATGGCTTTTCCAAAGATGCTGTTGGCAAACTAGTTTTTTGCGGGATTGCACCCTTAAAATTGCCATCATCTTGAGGCATACCTCCCACTTTGGCAGCCTTTTTGGCTATATTTTGGGCGGACGCCTCATTTTTGGTAGTTTGCCAACAGTATCTTTGAAAAAGCCATAGATTTCCGCCTTTCGCTGGTTGTTTCTTGAGCAAGATAGTAGTACAATTGTTCTATGCGAATATCCTTCCAGTATCGTCTTCGTCCAACGGAGCGCCAGCGAACATTGCTTGGGCAAACGCTGGAAGCGTGTCGATGGGTCTATAACGAGACGTTGGCGGTTCGAAAGGGCGCCTGGGAACAGGAGAAGAAATCGCTGTCCCTGTACGACACGAATAAGCTCCTGACCGGCTGGAAAGCAGGCAAGCCTGAGTTGGGGCAGGCACATTCGCAGGTGCTTCAGAACGCGCAGGAGCGTGTCGATCTGGCATTCAAAGCCTTCTTTCGCCGGGTCAAGACTGGCGAAAAAGATCCGGGCTACCCACGGTTCAAAGGTTTCCGGCGCTACGACAGCTTCACGTTCAAACAATCGGGTTTCCAACGGCTCGAAAACGGGTTGCTCCTTTCGAAAATAGGCGTGGTGAAAATGGTACAGCATCGCCCGGTGGAAGGGAAAATCAAGACCCTGACCATCCGGCGCGACAGCGTTGGGAATTGGTTTGCCTCCTTTTCCTGCGAAGTCACTGCATGTCCTCTCCCACCGAGTAATCGGGTGGTTGGCGTTGACCTGGGGCTGACCACATTTGCCGTTATTTCGGATGGCAACGAAATCCAGCGCCAGCGGTGGATGGATCGCGATGCGAAAGATCTCGCCCGCTTGCAGCGCAAGAAAGAGAAGTTTGCGAAAGGCAGCCTGCAGCGCAAGAAAGTCGTCCATGCGCTGCAACATGCCTACCAGCGCCAAACCAACCGGCGGAAGAATTTCGCGCATCAAGAAAGCCGTAAGCTGGTCAATACCTATCAGTTCATCGCATTTGAGGATCTCAATATTGTGGGGATGCAGTCGCAGGGAAATGCCAACATCAACCGGGGTATCGCGGATGTGGCTTGGAATCAGTTCGTGCAGTTCACCACGTACAAGGCGGAAGGCGCTGGTCGTGATGTGGTACGCGTTGATCCCAAGAACACCACCCAAATGTGCAGCGGTTGCGGCCAGATGGTTCCCAAAAACCTCGACACCCGACAACATGATTGCCCTCATTGTGGCTTGAAACTCAGCCGCGATCGAAACGCGGCATTGAATATCCTGGCTCGTGGACTAGCGAGCTTCCGGTCTCCCCCGGTAGAAGCTGCGGGGCTTTTAGCTCTGGCAGAGTAGTCACTCTATCTGGCATGGCTTAAAGCCATGACATATGAAGCCACCGGCTTTGAGGATGAGGAGTGTGACGAGTACGACCTGGAACCGCCTGTTCCTCCGGGCCTCCAAAAACTTTCACCGGCATTGCAGCATTTTATTCAGGCATTTGATATCGATCCTTTCCTGGTGCAGGCTGCTGCTGAAAACAGCCCGAATCCGCAGGTTTCCCAGTCGATCCATTACCGTGATTTGGTATCTCGCCTGTCGCGTTCAGAAGCAGATGATTTCCTGATTCGCCTGGCAGAAGGAGATGCTGGGGTCAGGCTATCTCTCCGCAAGCGGCTGAATGATTTCGTACCGAGAAAAAAGGCGCAAACGGCCAAAGCTCGTCCACTGCAAAAGCTGCGGATACGCGCGGAAGAACTTGAGAAGGCTGAAAAAGAACGGAAAGCGCAAGAGGCTCGCAAGAAACATATCGCCGAAATGAAAGCGTTAGCACAAAGAGAAGCGCAGGTTTGGAAACAGGTGGATGACCTTTTAGAGAACGGCCGAAAAATTGCTTCCGTTTATGATGAAGCCACTGGTTTGCTGGAGAAGTTAAAGCAGCTGGCGGATTTTCAAGACACGCGGGATACCTTCTTTTCAAACGTCCGCGTTTTAGCCAGCAAATACGGCTCGCGATCTTCGTTAATGGATCGGTGGAAGAAACGTGGATGGTTGTAACTTCTAAGCGGATGATTTTCCAGCCGCCCGGTATCCATTCTGTCCACACAGATACTCCGCCGTCTGCCGCACAACCGCATCCTCCGAGCGCAGACTCTCCTCCAGCAGCCGCTTGCCCACCGGCGACATTAAATTCACCACATTCGCCAGCATCTGCGCGCGCGTGCTGCTGTCTGTTTCCCGCTCAAACCCTTCCACCAGCACCGCCTCTGCCCTCGCATTGCGCATCCAGGCCAGCTGCATCGATGCCGCCAGGCGCGCGGCGGGCAGCCCATCACCGAGGGCCTTCTCCAGCGCATCGATCAGTCGGTCCGCTGAAGGCGCGCCCCCACAGTCGATGCCCATGTAATTGGTGGCGTGAAACAGCCCGTGCAATATCGCGCGCCGGTCCAGCCCCGTGGTATTTTCGATCATCTCCGCCAGGGGCGCCAAGCTCCCCACGCCTGCCAACTCCACCCAGGACAGCACCGCGGCGTATTTCACCTCCGGGCTGAGATCCGCCGCCCCGCGCCGCACCACCGGGATGGCATCATCCGACTCCGTTGCACCCAGCACCTCCATCGCCTGCACGCGGATATCCCCGCGCCCGGCCTGGGCCGCCAGGGCCAGCACCGGCACTGCCGCCGCGTCGGGGTGGCTCTGCAGGCCCCACACCGCCGCCATGCGCATGGACTCGCTGCCCGCCTGCAAGATTTCCAGCACCCGCCGGTAGGCCTCCGGCAGGCGCATCCGGCACAGGGCAAACACCGCCGCTTCGCGCGTGCGCGGGTCGGAGTCGCGCAGGGCCAGCTCAAACAGCGGGCTGGCGGCAAACCACGAAAAATGGTAAATGTGCTGCGCAGCGCTGGCCCGCTGGTGCGGCAGGCCGTGGTTCAGGATATCCGCGAACAGCTCCCGCGCCTCGCGGTCGCCGCGCCGCGCCAGGGTTTCGGCGGCGCTGAAACGGATCATGCAGTCGTCCGAGCGCAGCGCAGCCGCCAGCACCTCCGCGCCCATCTGCTCGCCGGGCAGCATCTCAAACAGCGAGGTCAGCCGGTGCAGCGGCAGCCGGAAGGCGCCCGGCTGCGCGTGGGCCAGCGCCGGGGCCGTTTCCACTCCCGCCGACTGCGCGCCAGCGGACTCATCTGCATCCGCTGCCTGGGATTCACCCTCCCCCAACCGGCTGACCAGTGCGTCCGCTGCCAGCACCCGGCGCGTTTTGCGATCGGTGACAGTAACGCGCAGCGCCCGTCTTGCATCGACGGTAAATTCAGCCCGCAGCCGCTCTTTGCCCGCCTGGCCCGGCGGATCGAGGGTCACCCGCAGCGGCGCGCGTTCGTTGAGGGGCACCACCTCGATGCCGCCCGCCTCCGCGCGCGCCACGAACACCGCTTGCCCGCCCGGATGCTGCACTTCCACGGCGGTGATCGCTCCGGTGTGGATTTGCCCCACCACCAGGTCGATTTCCGCCTGGCTCGCGTGCGCAGCGCTGAGAATGATCGATACCGGCTTCGGACTGGGATACTTGCTGCCCGTGGGGATAATCTCCTCATAGCGCAGTTCGCCAGACTGCGGGTCCAGGTAGCGCAGCCCGTAGCCGTGCGCCAGGTGATCCTCCAGCCCAAACCCGGCCGACACCTGCAGCGCCCCCTCGACCACCGCGGTGAAGGGTTTGTCCACCCGGATGGTAGTGGTGTCCACCTTCCAGGTCAGGGCGGGCCATTCGGGGATATCGAACAGGCGCTTGTGCCGTTGGGTGATGGAGCGGAAATAGCCATCCAGCGCCTGCTGCACGGATGGGATCAGCGAGGTGCCGCCCACCAGCACCACGTGCCCGATGTCCTCGCGGAAGACGCCCTTCTGGTGCGCCAGCCCCATCACTTTATCCAGCGCCCCGCGCAGAGCCTGGTAAAAGCCGTGCTGCTCCATCGCCGCTTCCAGCTCCGCGCGGGTGATCGTAATCCGCTGCTCGCCGCCATCTTCCAGGTTGAAATACACTTCTACCGCATCTTGGGTAGACAGGGCAATCTTGGCTTGCTCGCAAGCCGCCAGCAGAGCGGCGGTATTGGTCCCCAGCTGATCAGCGGACAAGCCCAGCCGCGACAGCAGGTATTCCACAAGCCACTGGTCGATATCGCTGCCGCCCAGCGCCATCCCGACCTTGGCAATCACGCTGGCAGTTGTGCCGCGCTCTGGCTGCGCGGTGAACAGGATCTTGCCCGTCTTCTCACGGCTCTCCGGCAGGCGCACCAGCGAAAGATCCAGCGTGCCCCCGCCAAAGTCGATCACCAGCACCACCGCGCCCGGCTCGGTAATGGCATAGCCCAGCGCCGCGGCAGTCGACTCATCCACCACCCGCATGCGGTTGGCTGGAAAACCGGCAAAGGCGCGCTGCAGCCAGGCGGTGTAGCCCTCAAACATCGCCACCGGCACGGTCACCACCAGCTGGTCAATCTCCTCCACCAGGTAGGGTTGGGCGGAAATAAGCTGGCCCAGGAAGGCCCGCCCGGCGTCCATTTCCGTCCACGGCGCGCCGTCAATCAGCCGCGCCTCACTGCGGTCAGCGCCGATCGAGCGCTTGAAATTGCGAAACAACCGTCCCTCGTACGCCGGGCCAGTCCCTGCTGCGCCCGCCGCCGCGCCGATGCGCACCTGACCGCTGCGACCATCCTCCACGTACAGCAGGGTGGGGATCAGGTGGGCGCCCTCGCTGGCTGGAATGCTTATACCCGGGACAGGGACGGATTTCCCAACGGCGGTCGCCTCATCATAGACAGCAATAACGGAATTGGTAGTGCCAAAGTCGATGGCAAGTTTATGACCCATGAGGGCGGCTGCCTTTAGATACCTGCTTTCCAATGATGATGTATCGGAAATCTTTTCCCTGGTAAGACTGAATGGCCCCCACCACGCCATACAGAGCAAAAGCGAGGACGAAAAACACCAAGATCATCGGAAAGACAAGCGCGATGAAGAGAATGATCCCTCCCATGATCGGCTCAATTGCATTTTCCCCCGACAAAACGGCCGCCACTGCTGGAACAAAGAATGCCCACACCATGCAAAACGGGAAGAGGATGCTGAATACGGCCCCGACCAGTTGATAAATCAACGCCTGTAAGGCCTGGAAGGCAAGGTATGCCGATTTCTGCCTTTGCGTTATATAGATCACCAAGGGCACAAAAAAGCCCGCCCCGGCAAACAAAACCGAAGCATGGCACAAGGCCGCCAGCAGCCGCTGCTCCTGATTCAGCCCTTGTTCGCCTGGAGTGTGCACAGGCGGTTGCGTCGCGGCTGCGGTCGCGCGGGGTTCAAATAGCTTTGGAGCATAACGCTTTAAATCTTCAGCCAGGGGACCATCCGGCCAGCCGTTGTACATGCCAATGGGAATGGAAGTCGGGGCCAATTGAAAATGCTTCCAGGGCCAGGCACGCGAGATGGACAGGCCAATGATTTCGTACGATTTCAGAAAGAGCGCATCATAGTACAGGATCTTGTCCAGCCGGTCCACCTCAGACCAGCGCACCCGCAGGTGCTGGTACGGCCAGGCTTTGTGCTCGATCCCCTCTGGCGTGAAGCGCAAATAGGTAAAAAACGTCACCACAAGGTTGAAGACCTGCAGAAGAAGTACGATGCCAAACCCAATCACCAGGGGAATAAACACAATGAGCACGGGCGCGAGCACCGGTAGGGGAGACGGTTCATTCCCCGGCGTGGATACAAGCAGAGCGATCAACGCCGCGATCGGTATGCCAAGCACCATGCATACGAACACCAGTGAAAACAGGTTCAGCCAGAATACCCACGCTTTATATTTAAATGTATGGGTGTCTGAAACCGTGTTGAAATCTTCTCCCATAAATTTCACCTCACCAGAATGATTCGAGCGGACAGCAACACCGAGGCGTGAAGGTTTCAATAGATTGGATGATCACGACACATTAATTATACGGGCAGGTGCGCAAAAGATCCCAACGCTTTCTCGCCGCCGCGATCAAAACAAAAGCCCTGGATTAATCATTTTTCCGCCTGTCGCGCCGCGATATCCGGCAGCAGTGCGGATTTTATCGCCGCCGGTGCTGTGGATCTCTGATATTCACCGGGGCGTTTTTGCCTTTTGCCTTTTTCCAGAAATACGCTATGCTATAAACAATTCCGCGCAATTGCTTGCTATTCGGAATATATCCGGCGGCGGTGCAAGCGCGCGGCCCGGCGCCGACGATGGGGAGGACCAAAATGAAAACCACTCGTATTCTGGCGATTTTTTCCCTCCTGGTGCTGTTTCTGGCGCTGCTGCCTGCCAGGCGTGCATCGGCAGCGACATATACCGTTACCAACACCAATGACAGCGGAACGGGCTCGCTACGCTGGGCCATCAACCAGGCCAACGACCATGCTGGAGCGGATACCATCCCATTCAACATCCCAGGGGACGGCGTGCATACCATTACGCCGCTGACGGCGCTGCCCGCACTCACCGATGACCGATTGAAACCCGCCGCAAGCCCCGGGGCTTGCGGCGGGTTTCTTCCCCGGCTTTAGCCGGTTTTTGGTTAGATCCTTTTAGCCCCTTGTGTTTTTAGAACATTTGTTTTATGATAGAAGTGATGATCACCACCCAGGTCTTTGCTTGCGCCCTGCCCAAAACCACCGCCGATGCCCTCAACCGCGAGAGCGGGCGCATCTATACCACCACCCTGATCGAACACTACCGCGTCTACCGTCACACCAGCCACTGGCTCTCCCCCAAAGCCGATGAGAAACTAAACGATTTCCTTGGCGGCCCCACCCTACTGCATGCCCATTCGCGGGATGCTGCCCAGCAAGGTTTTGCCAAGGCGTGCAAAACCGCGCGGGCCTGCCAGGCCGCCGGGTTGAACACGCGCTACCCCCATAAACGCAAAGCCTGGAGAAGCACGATTTGGAAAAATACGGGCATTCGCAAACAGGGCAGTGTCCTCCTGCTTGCCCTGGCCCGGGGCAATGCCCCAATCCGGGTGGTCTTGCCAGCACCGCTGCGCGCGCTGCCGAACGAAGCGTTTGTGGAGATGCGCCTGGTGTGGGACCGCGCCGGGCGGCACTACCAATGGCATGCCGTCATTGAGGATGGCGCCTTGCCAGCGGAGGCGCCCGGGCCGAATGTGGCTGGGGTGGATCTGGGGGAGATCCATCCAGCGGCGGTTTCGGATGGGGTCGAATCGGTCGTGTTTACCGCTCGGCAGTTGCGCGCGCTGGCGCAGTACACGAATAAACGCTTGGCCACCCTGCAGCAGCTGCAGTCACGCAAAGTCAAAGGCTCCAAACGCTGGCAGCGCCTGCAGCGGCGCAAGAACCGCTTCCTGGCCCAGCAGAAACGGCGCAAACGGGACATCGAACACAAGGTGAGCCGGGCGGTGGTGGACTGGGCGGTCGAGCGGCAGGTCGGTCAGCTGGCGGTAGGCGATGTGCGTGATATCGCTGATGGGGTGAACCTGGGGCAGCAGGCCAACCAGAAGATTGCCAACTGGACCCACGGTAAGCTGAGAACCTATCTTGCGTATAAAGCGGCAGCGAAGGGCATCACTGTCGAGTTGGTGAGTGAAGCATATACATCCCAAACCTGTCCCAACTGCGGGGAACGATACAAACCCAGGGGGCGCGTGTATCGCTGCCCGGCTTGCGGTTTTCGATCTCACCGAGATGCTGTGGGGGCGGCCAATATTCGCTCAGTCCAGCTGTTTGGGAAACCAGGGCAATCACCCCCTGGCACAATCAAGTATCGGAAACCGTTTGCGATGATTTCAAATCGATTACGGTTCCGTAGTCGCGGGGAACCCGCGCAAGTGGCTCGGCCCCAAAGCCGAGAAGCTGCGCCGCTTTAGCGGCTGCAGAAGTTCACGGCACCACCATCGATGGGTTCTCTCAAAATGCGGCGCCTTCCACGAAAATCTTGATCCAGATTGACGGGTCCGCCACCACCAATGCCAGTGGGATCATCGTGTCCTCAGCGAACAACACCATCCGCGGGCTGGCGATCAATCGTTTTCCTGTTGATGGGATTACCATTGGTCTCGAAACCGCCACAGGCAACCTGATCGCGGGCAACCATCTGGGCTGCGACCCAAGTGGGATGATCGACCGCGGAAACGGGCGCAACGGGGTTGCAATTGGCCTGGGCGCGAAGAACAATATCGTGGGCGGTGATGAAGCGTCTGAACGAAACATCCTCTCTGGCAACAGCTGGTCGGGCGCGGAAATCCACGGCAGCGGCACCACCGGCAACACGATCATGGGCAATTTTATGGGTACTTCATCCAGCGGCATGGCGGCCCTGGGCAATACCTATTACGGGGTGCGGGTCTATGGAGGGGCGCAGAACAACACGGTGGGCGGGGATACGGATGGCGAGCGCAATGTCATTTCCGGGAACGGCGTAAACGGGGTGCATCTTGCGGGGACAAACACCCGTGGCAACATCGTCTCTGGCAATGTTATTGGCACCACCGCCGCAGGCACAGCCCCGATCTCGAATGCAGAGAACGGCGTGCAGATCATAGACGGGGCGCAGAATAATCTCATTGGTGGCGATGTTCATGATGAGCGCAATATCATCTCCGGCAATATGGGATATGGCATCAAAATTAACAAAACTGGTACGATGAACAACACCATCTCTGGTAACTATCTAGGCCTCGCCCAGGGAGGCAGCACGGCGCTGGCCAATCAATTGGGTGGGATATTGATCGCGGAGGGCGCGCAGAATAATATCATCGGCGGAGAGGATGGCGCGACAGACGGCAACATCATTTCCGGCAACGGCGCGGAGGGCATCCTGATTACTGATGGGGGTACGGATGGCAACCTCGTCGCCGGGAATTTTATCGGTACCCAGGCCGATGGGGTCTCAGCCCTGGGTAATTTGCAAAACGGCATCACCATCAACCTGGCGCAGAACAACACGATCGGGGGGGAGACACCCGGGCAGCGCAACGTGATCGCCTTCAACGGTGGGGATGGCATCGCCATCAACAACGCCGCCGGCAATGCCATCTCCGGCAATGCCATTGGCACCGATGCGACCGGCGCGCTGAACCTGGGCAACAGCGCCAACGGCGTCCAGTTATTCGCCGGCAGTCAAGACAACATCATTGGGCCAGACAACCGCATCTACTACAACGGCGCTGCCGGCGTTCGTGCGGATGGCGCCGCCACCCTGGCAAATACCATCACCCGCAACAGTATCGACGCCAACAGCGGGCCGGGCATTCAACTGAGCGCCGGCGCGCATGGCAGCCTGGCGGCCCCGGTCATCACCCTCCAGACCCGCGCGGGCCTTTTGATCCACCTGCAGGGCACGGCCTGTGCGAGCTGCGCGGTCGAGGTCTTCGCTTCGCCTGAGGCAGGCGCGCCTACCGCGGGCGGCGAAGGGAAATACTACCTGGGCAGCGCAACGGCCAACAGCAGCGGCGGCTTTACCCTCACCCTGACCAGCCTGGCGTACCCGTTCCTGACCGCAACCAGCACAAAGACCGGCGTAGGAACGTCACCCTTCTCCGCTGTATATACCGGAAGCGTTTTATTCAAAACCTCGCTGCCTCTGATACAGCGCTGAGGAAGAGGTAGCACCAGCGGACTGCATCAAAAAGGTGTGGCTGCTGCTTGAGCAGCGCCAGGCAGGTTTTGTTCTTCCAGCCAGGGCCAGCGGCGGCGAAGGGGTTGCCCCATGCGTTATGGAAGGTTGGGTGATCAAAAAAGGAACGGCTTTCGCACCGTTCCTTTTTCTTCTATTGCCAGTATTGCCCCTTTCGTGAGAAGCGACCGGATCGCGACGGACGTCTTTTCAGCCATCCGTTCCGCCGCGCCGTCGCCTGCCCCACTACCTGCCCAACCCCCTGGCCAGCGCGTAGTACGCCTCATTCCAGCGCAGCTCCTTGCGGAACTCCGCCAGCTTCGTCTGATCATCGATCGTCACGCACTCGATCCCGGCCATATCGGCGTAATCGCGCAGGTGTTCCGCCGTCACCACCTGGCTGAAGCCGGTGTGGTGCGCCCCGCCCGCATAGATCCAGGCCGCCGCGGCGGTTTGCAGGTTGGGCTTGGGCACCCACACCACTCGCGCCACGGGCAGCTTGGGCAGCGGCGCGTCCGGAGGCACCACTTCCACTTCAATAATAATCAGGCGGAAGCGGTTACCCAGATCGATCAGCGAGGCGTTGACCGCAGGCCCGTTGGGCACGTTGAACACCAGCCGGGCCGGATCTTCCTTGCCGCCAATGCCCAGCGGGTGCATTTCCAGGCGCGGCTTTTCGTTGGCAATGGTCGGGCACACCTCCAGCATATGCGCGCCCAGCACTTTGGATTTCTGCCCGGCGAAGTGGTAAGTGTAATCCTCCATAAAGGAAGTGCCGCCCTGCAGCCCCGCGCCCATCACCACCATTGCGCGCACCAGCGCCGAGGTTTTCCAGTCGCCTTCTGCGCCAAAGCCGTAGCCGTCTGCCATCAGGCGCTGCACCGCCAGCCCGGGCAGCTGCACCAGGCCGTGCAGGTCTTCAAAGGTGGTGGTAAAGGCCCCGAACCCGCCGTCCTCCAGGAAAGCGCGCATGCCCAGCTCGATCCGCGCTGCTTCTTTGAGCGCCCCGCGCTGCGGCCCGCCCGCGCGCAGCGATTCCGCCACCACGTATTCATCATCATAGGCCGCAACCAGTTTATCGATCTCACGCTCACTGACCTGCTGGACGCAGTCGACCAAATCGCCCACGCCGTAGCCGGACACCGAATAGCCAAACTGCACCTGCGCCGCGACCTTGTCACCCTCGGTCACCGCCACCTCGCGCATATTATCGCCAAAACGGGCCACCTTCAGATGCTGGGTTTCATGCCAGCCGCAGGCCGCGCGCATCCAGGTCGCCAGCTGCTGCTGCACCTCCGCGTCCTGCCAGTACCCGACCACCACCTTGCGCTCCAGGCGCAGGCGCGTGCCGATAAAGCCAAACTCGCGGTCGCCGTGGGCCGACTGGTTGAGGTTCATGAAATCCATGTCGATCTCACCCCAGGGGATCTCGCGGTTGTACTGGGTGTGCAGGTGCAGCAAGGGCTTCTTGAGCTGGGTCAGCCCGGCGATCCACATCTTGGCCGGCGAGAAAGTGTGCATCCAGGTGATCAGGCCCACGCAGTTCTCGGCGGCGTTGGCTTCCAGGCACAGCGCGCGGATCGCGTCCGGCGTGGTCAGCACCGGCTTGAACACCACCCGCACCGGGATCTGCGCCGACTGGTCCAGCGCCCGGGCCATCTCCTGTGAGTGCGCTGCCACCTGCTGGAGGGTTTCCGGGCCGTATAAATGCTGGCTGCCGGTTACAAACCACACTTCAAACTGCTTTAGATTGATCATCGGGTTCCGCTCCTTTTCTGATTGATAATGTTTATGCTCTATTATAGCAATTTCCGTTATCGATAACGGTGCAAAATACAATGGCTTCCAGTATGCGGATATCCGCGAATCCACCGGATAGCATTAAAAGATGATATAGGCAGAGGAGGGTATCGCCTGGTGGCGAGTAGGAAAAGGGGCAGGCAAATTGAAAATGCCTATTGAATGCCCACCCACGTGGTGTATAATTATTGTAGCAAATTTTGCTACACGGAGTTCATGATGGAATTTGTGCCATATCGACTTTTGCGAAACGAACCCGCGGCCCTTCGCCAGAAACTGGAAGCCGAAGGTCAATTGGTCGTGACGGTGGATGGGAAACCGTTTGCTATCCTGATCGACCTGCCGGAAAATGATAAGCTGGAAGATATCTTGTTGATGGTATCCAGGCTGCGTGCGCAGATCGCCGCCCGCGCGATCCGCAGCCAGGCCCGGCGGGACGGTTTGGATCAACTGGTGGATAGCCAGGTTGATGAAATCATCCAAAAAACCCGCCGGTAGCGAAGATAGGCATGCTGGTGGTGCTGGATACGAACGTGCTTGTGAGCGGGCTGTTGAACGGTGCGGGAATGCCTGGGCGCATCATCGATCTGGCGCTCGAAGGACGATTCCAGGTGGCTTATGATGACCGGATCCTGGGAGAGCATGAAGACGTCCTGGCGCGCCCCGAGTTGCACATCCACCCGCCCCATGCCAGGGCGGTGATTGCCTTGATTGAGCTGACAGGCTGTTACATTGACGCCTCGCCGCTGCCATCCGAAGGCTTTCCCGACCGGGACGATCTACCCTTCGTGGAGGTGTTTCTCGCGGTAAATGCTCAGGCATTGGTGACTGGCAATCCGCGTCACTTTGCTCCGGTGATTGAGAAGGGTCTGGCGGTGTATAGCCCGGCAGAATTTCTAGAGAAATTCTTTCCAGAAATCTAGCCGAAAAAGCGAATGCCTGCTGTTCTGCTCGTCCAAAGGTTCGTCGTGATATCCGCGGAACGACTTTTCATAAAATATACGCGCTGGAGACCCCCTGCTTCAGCTGGGGGAGGAAAGCGCGCCTCCTTTGCAAAAATGTCGGAAATGAACGCCTTGATCTATTAGAACATATGTTTTACAATAACAGCGATGAAGCTCACCGCCCAGATCCAACTGCTCCCCACCCCACCGCAAGCTGCCGCGCTCCGCCAAACCCTGCAGCAGGCCAATGCCGCCTGCCAGTGGGTCAGCCATATCGCCTGGGAGCAGCACACCTTTCGCCAGTACGACCTGCACCACCGGTGCTATCGGGACATCCGCGAACGGTTCGGGCTCTCGGCACAGCTGGCCGTGCGCGTGATTGCCAAAGTGGCGCAGGCCTACCAGCTGGACCGGAAACGCCAGCGCACCTTCAAAGCGAGCGGTGCGATGGCCTATGATGACCGCATCCTGTCCTGGTGCCTGGCGGGGCGAACGGTCTCGATCTGGACCGTACAGGGGCGCATCCGTATCCCCTTTGCCTGTGGCACGCCGCAGCAGAAGCTGCTGCAGGCCCGCCAGGGAGAAAGCGACCTGCTGCTGCGCAAAGACACGTTTTTCCTGGCGGCCACCGTGGAGGTAGCCGAACCACCGCCCATGGTGGCGGAAGGCGCGCTGGGGGTCGATCTGGGGGTGGTGAATATTGCGGTAGACAGCGACGGGCAGATCCATCCGGGAAGCCATATCAACCACGTGCGCCATCGCCATCGCCGTTTGCGGGCCAAACTGCAAGCCAAAGGCACGCGCAGCGCAAAACGCAAACTCAAGCGGCTTTCTGGCAAAGAACGCCGTTTTGCCAGAGATACCAACCATTGCATCAGCAAGAAACTGGTTGCCAAAGCGAAAGACACAAATCGAGCGATTGCCCTGGAAGACCTTTCGGGCATCCGCAAGAGGATCACGGTTCGTCGCTCTCAGCGGGCAACCTTTCATAGCTGGGCGTTCTACCAGCTTCGTGCCTTCGTGACCTACAAAGCCAAACGGGCAGGCGTGCCCGTATTTCTGGTGGACCCTCGTAACACCAGCCGCACCTGTCCGGTCTGTGGTCATATCGATAAGGCCAATCGTCCGTCTCAATCCAAGTTCTCCTGTATGGTTTGCGGGTTCGCTGGCCTGGCTGACCATATCGCGGCGGTCAATATTGGCCGCCGGGCGGCCGTGCGAACGGAGTTCGCTGGAACGGAACTTCGTTCCTTCGTCAACCCGCCAATCGTAGCGCGTGATGAAGCCGTAAGTTCGGCATGCCGAACTTTCACCGATTTTGCGGCATCCCAGCCATTGGCCTGTATACCGCCCGCAGCTACAAGCCGCCCGCCTTTAGCGGGCGGTAGTTGACTTTCTGATCATGGTGCAAAAAAACAACGGCCTCGGATGTGCGGATTTCCGCGAATCCGTCGGATCTCCTCCACGTGTCCACACACATGCCTTCCTTGCATGGCGAGGATCTCGCCCACGCTTATGCGTCCTGGCTCCTGGTTCGGCCATGGCACCCATACGGCGCAGTCCCAGGCACCCGGCACCGCCTGAACCAGCTCTACGATCAACCTGCGGCTGGCGGCCAGCAGGTCCAGCGCGGGGCGGATCTCGCGGCTGGCGTAGGCCCAGTTCCGCGACCACTGTTTCTGGGATAGCGTAAAATACCAGCTTAGATCGAAAATCGGTTCCCCGCCCATCAACGCTGTGCGCACGGCCATTGCCCAGATCGCGTCCCCATCTGCCAGGTGATGGACGATCTGGCGGGTAGTCCAGTTCTCCGCGTCCGGCGCGGCATCCAACGCTTCCGCGGACAGCCCGCTCAGCGCCTCCTCGATCAACCGCGGCCCATCCAGGTAGCGGGCAATGATCGCGTTGGGATCCAGTTCGTTATCGTTGGTCATATTCATTGCCTGTTTCACCTGTGGACATAAATGCATTGAATCGTTTATACTTTCCCACATTCCGCACCTTGGAATAGCGGATTTTGGGAATATCGGGTAATCTTGGGAGATGAACCCTGAAACGCGATATGAAACACACCGGATGGATCACCTGGGGATTGTGGCTGGGATCTGCCAGGAGATCGGGCTGATCGAAGAAATCGACCGGCAAGTTGGACCCAGCGAACAAAAGGTGAGTGTTGGGCAGGGAACGCAGGCAATGATACTGAACGCTCTGGGCTTCAGCAGCCGGGCGTTGTATTTGATGCCGGACTATCTGCACAATAAACCGGTGGAGTTACTGATTGGTCCAGGTCTGGTTGCCGAAGATTTCAACGATGACAGCCTGGGACGCAGCCTGGAGGCACTGTACGCCAAAGGAGTGACCGAGGTATTTGCCCAGGTAGCAGCGCGAGCCTTGCGGGTGTACGGGATTGAACACCGTTTCGTGCATGTGGACAGCAGTTCTTTTCACTTGCATGGGCAATATGAGATCGAAGAGCCGAACAGGGAAGCGATCACGATCACGGAAGGCTACTCGCGGGATCACCGTCCGGATCTCAAGCAGGTGGTGGTGCAGTTGATCACCAGTCAGAAGTCTGCGCTGCCGGTATGGTTGGAAGTGTTGAGCGGCAACAGCAGTGATAAAGAGACCTTTCCCCTCAGTGTGGAAGCCTACAACCATCAGCTTGGAGAGAGTGAAACGCCATACTATGTCATGGACAGCGCGGGATATGCAGCGGACAACCTGAAGACATTGAAGGGCATGCTGTGGTTGATGCGGGTGCCGGAGACGTTGGCCGAAGCCAAACGGCTGGTACGGGAGAGTGAAAAGGCGGAAATGCAGCTGTTGGCAGAGGGTTACTGGGGCAAAGAGGTTCCTGTAACCTATGGTGAGATCCCCCAGCGTTGGTTAGTGGTTTTCTCCCAGGCTGCTTATGATCGCGAACTGCATACCCTGACCAAAAAGCAGGAGAAAGAACGTCAAGCGGCTGAGAAGCAGTGGCACAAACTGGGTTTGCAGACGTTCAACTGCCAGGAAGACGCCGAAACCGCCGCAAAACAGTTCACCCAGAGCTGGAAGTTCCACCAGGCAGTCGCGGAAGCTGCCCCAATCACCCAATACGCCCGGCGAGGACGTCCCTCGACTGAAGATAAGCCGGAGATTGTGGGCTACAGTTTGAAAGGGAGCATCTCCGCTGATCCAGAGCGGGTTGAAGCAGCGAAACGCACTTTGGGCAAGTTCATCATCGCCACCAATGAACTCGACCCTCAGAAATTATCCCCCATACAAATACTGGAGAACTATACCGACCAGGGCGTATCAGTCGAACGTGGTTTTCGCTTTCTCAAAGATCCGCTTTTCTTCGCTGATAGTCTGTTTCTCAAGAAACCCGAGCGCATCATGGCGTTGATGATGATTATGGGGTTGGCGCTGCTCATCTATGCACTAGCGGAACGCCAACTTCGCCTGGCGTTGGAGAATAGCAATGAAAAGATCCCCGATCAGAAGGGGAAACTGACTTCAACGCCAACTATTCGTTGGGTGTTTCAAATCTTTGAGGGGATTGACATTCTATCGATTTGGGTCAACGAACAACAGACCGCTCGACAGGTATTGAACTTGCGACCCGTTCATCAGCAGATTATCGAGCTGTTTGGTCCTCATGTTCATCGTTGTTATTTGTTCGGCCCCTGACCGGGAGTTGCTGAGTAAGATTGGTCGTGGGACTGGGAATGTAGGAGAAGCGTTTCAGAGGAGCAAAAGATGAAAAAGCTCAGGTTTGCAACAATCTGGCTCGTTATGCTTTCCTTGTTGTCATCTTGCGTCGATTGGGATGGACGATCTTCCGATCCCGGGGCAGAGATAACCTGCAAGCTAGACGTCTGCGCCGAAATTACCGTTTCACATCCGGTAGTTCTTAACCAACCGATTGATGTTACGGTTAAGATCAGTTCCACAGTCGATTATCCAGACCTTTTAATCGCTTTGCAAGCGTCCGCTCCTGCCACTTTTGGTGAGCCAGCCAGTTGGGACTATGATGCAGTTGCAGATCAAAGTCAGGATTTCCATTCGACGGTTACCTTCCCATCGGAAAGTGAATACCTGGTTGCTGTCGTTGCTTTCGATAAAAAACGAGGCGGTCCTGTAGTTGTTAATCAGGATCGCGTTTTGATCACCAGTGATGGGTTTGTTATCAATCCAACGATTGATCCACATCCGACCTCTGATCTATTTATCGCCAGTACTCCTAAACCGTAGTAAACCAGGTATTTCGGCAACAAGTTATGCGAAAATTCCGAGGATATATCTGGAAGGTGCGGAATGTGGGTACTTTATATCGCCTTTTAGTTTTTGACAACCGGTTCTCCACAAAACGTTCTTCCGTGCTACCCCATCGATCTCACCCGGAGAATTTCTACAATCTGCTGCGACAAAACACTCAACGGTTTTCTGACAACGATCACCCCTCAAAGGATTCCCCTATGTCCACCCCGCTCATTCCTCGTAAAGTATTGTTCGGCAACCCCGATAAAGCCTCGGTACAGATCAGCCCCGATGGCGCCCAAATATCGTACCTGGCTCCGCGCAACGGCGTGCTCAACGTGTGGGTCGCGCCGCGCGATGACCTCGCCGCCAGTTCTACCGGCGCCGCCGCCCGCCCCATCACTGCCGACACCGGGCGCGGCATCCGTTTCTATGGCTGGGCTTACACCAGCGAGCACATTCTCTTTATTCAGGATAGAAACGGCGACGAGAACTGGCGCCTGTATTCCGTCGATGTTCGCACGCTGGAAACCAGGGATCTGACCCCCTTTGAGGGTATGCAGGCCCAGATATTTGCCAGCAGCCACAAATACCCGCAGGAAGTCATCGTTGGCATCAACAACCGCGACCCGCAGTGGCACGATGTCTACCGCCTGGATCTGGTCAGCGGCGAACTGACCCTGCTCGAAACCAATGATCGCTTCATGCAGTATGTCATCAACGATGACTACCAGGTGGTCGCCGCTCTGCAGATGACCCCGGACGGCGGCGCGGAGATCTTGCGAAAGTCCGCTGCTGAGGGCTGGGAGCGATGGGAATCGATCGGGCAGGCCGATATGATGACCACCAACATCAACGGTTTCGATAAAACCGGCCAAAACCTCTACCTTTCCGACAGCCGCGGGCGCAACACCGCCGCGCTGTTCCTCAAGAACCTGTCTTCGAAAAAAGCCCGCCTGCTCGCCGAAGATTCGCGCGCCGACGTAGGCAATATCCTCCTGCACCCTACCGAAAAAACCCTCCAGGCCGTTTCTTTCACTTACGACCGCAAGCAGTGGCAGGTCTTTGATCCCGCCGTCGAGGCCGACCTGGCCGTGCTGCGCAGCGTGGCTGATGGGGAAATCGAAATCGCCAGCCGCACGCTGGACGACCGCTACTGGGTGGTTATCTTTGTCAGCGACACGCACCCGGCCCGCTTCTACCTGTACGACCGCACAACCCGCACGGCAGCTTTCCTCTTCTCCAACCGCAAAGACCTGGAAGATTATCCCCTGGCGAAAATGTACCCGATGGTGATTAAATCGCGCGATGGGCTGGACCTGCTGGCCTATTATTCCCTGCCGGTCGGCGCAGACAGCAACACCGACGGCATCCCCGACCAGCCGCTGCCGATGGTGTTGGTGCCCCATGGCGGCCCGTGGGGGCGCGACAACTGGGGCCTGGATACCTGGCACCAGTGGCTCGCCAACCGCGGTTATGCCGTGCTTTGCGTTAATTTTCGCTCCTCAACTGGCCTGGGCAAGGCCTTCACCAACGCCGGGGATAAGGAATGGGGCGGCAAAATCATGGAAGACCAGGTGGACGCCGTGCATTGGGCCATTCAACAGGGCATCGCCGACCCGCGCAAAGTGGCGGTGATGGGCGGCAGCTTTGGCGGCTATTCCACCCTGGGCGGGCTGACTTTCACCCCCGAGCTGTTCGCCTGCGGTGTAGATCTGGT